>NZ_JAGDEC010000001.1:0-839857 GCF_040148775.1 Pseudoalteromonas sp. NFXS39
CTAAAGAGCCTATCGCTGACGATGAGCCAGTTTTAGCTGAGATAGAAAAGCATGAAAAGCCTCAAATTAGTGAGCTTGATGAGCCTGCAATTGAAGAGCCTAGCTTTACTGCATCTTCATCGTTTGGGTTTGATGAATACTCAACTAAAGAGCCTATCGCTGACGATGAGCCAGTTTTAGCTGAGATAGAAGAGCTTGAAAAACCTGAAATTGACGAACTTGAAAAGCCAGTAATTGAAGAGCCTAGCTTTACTGCATCTTCATCGTTTGGTTTTGATGAATACTCAACTAAAGAGCCTATCGCTGATGATGAGCCAGTTTTAGCTGAGGTAGAAGAGCTTGAAAAACCTGAAATTGACGAACTTGAGAAACCAGAAATAGAAGAGCCTAGCTTTACTGCATCTTCATCGTTTGGTTTTGATGAATATTCAGCTAAAGAGCCTTCCGCTGATGATGAACCTGCAAAAGATGAGGTACCTGAGTATGACTTATCTTCATTAATGGATGATGATTTATCTTTTACTGATCATTTCACTGAACAAGATCAAACAGTCACTGCACCAAATACAACAGCTGTTCAAGACGATATTAGCGATGATGATTTAGCTAAAGCTTTACAAGCACTTGAGCAAGAGCTGCAAGATGAACCCGCTTCATTTAGTTTAGAAGAGCCGACACAGCCAATTGAAGAAACGGTTGATGTTTCTAAAGAGTTAAATGACGACGATGAGCTTAAAGAAGCTGATAAAGAGTTAGAGCAACAAGATGATAAGCCACATAACCCATTTGCCAACTTATCACTTGACCCTGCTTGGGATCCCAGTTCAGACGAGAAGCCTGTGATTGAAAGCAAATCCAAACAGCCAAAGTCACAAGCCTTGATTGACGCAGAAGAGCGCGCCAAACAGTTTAAAACGGATGAGTAATAAAAATTAGCAAGCTTCAAGGGGAAAGTTACAAGTTTCGAGGCTAAAGCCCGTAGGACTGGCTTTAGCCGGGAATTGTCTTAAGTTACGAGGGAAAAGTAGCGAGAAACGAGATGCGAGTCTGTAGCAGCGATTTTACATAGCGTCCTAGCGCCTAAACCCTTACGCCTATGCTTCCCCCGTAGGCGTGAAACTTGTTTCGCGCGTCTGAATATAGAAAATTTGAAAAGGTTTACATGGATTATGTTTGATTCTATTCGGCACTAAAGTACCTCCTACAAGGCTTAAATCGCTGAGGAGAACACCCGACCTAACCAACCCCACAGCTCGGCTGACACTTAACATCTAACGACTAAAAACAGTGTTTATCTTGCCTAGAACCTTTCTCCTTTACTCTCGCTAACTTCCCATTTGGCTCACTTTACAATTGGACGTGGGCGCATTATCCAATGAAACACAAATATCAAACCAAAAAACACCAGTACAGCTAAAACACACAACACAATAATGTTAGTTGGTAAAAACGAATCTGTACCATAACTGTAGCGCTTTAGCTCTTGTTCCATACTAATTTTTGCGCGCTCAGCTTTACTGGGTAATACAAACTCATGAAAAGGGTCAGTAGGCTTTGCTTCTGTTCGGGCAAGTTGAGCATTTTTTTGCTGCCATAACATATCAAACTGCTGAAACTGAACTTGCTTATTTTCAAAGCACGACTCTAGATTTTGCAGCTGTAGTGAGCGAGCAGCACAACGTGGCGGCATAACATAAAAGCGCTCCCATGCAGCTTGTTTGCTAATGTAGGCTTGCTCAGTTAGTGGCTCTGCCAAAGTGTTTTCAAGCTCATTAATGTCAGGGTTATACAAAGACGATTTAAGCTCTGCTATTTGCTCTTCACTAAAGCATGTTTCAGATATTCGTGCCGACAAGCTTTGAATGCGTTGTTTATAAGCTTCAATTTTGTCGAGAAGATTGGTTTTGCGCAGGGCTATTTGTAACTCTACACGTTCTGCTTGCATAGATTGGCAAGCTTCTGAAGGAGTTGATTGCTGCGCACAGACAAAACTAGGCAACAACAACGCTGTTGTCATTAAAATCCGTTTAATCATTAATTTACGTCACTGTAAAAGTTAGGGGTACAGATTAGCAGTTTCTAATAAAACTGCAAGAAATCTGCGCTAAACCCACCTAAAAGACTGATAAATTACCAGTGCAAGCTTTTACATATCCCACGAGCAATACTCATTAAAAGTCTTCAGATTGATTATTTCCACTATCAAACTGCTGATCATCCATAGCAAACTGCTCAAGCAACCAAGCTTTAAACAGCCGTACTTTTTGCCATTTAAAATGATCGGGCGGCGCAGCAAGGTAATACTTAAATTGGCATTGATATTCAAAGTTTGGATAAATCTCTAGCTGACCAAGTTGAAGTTGAGTTTCGATTAAGCGCCGTCTTACCAATGCAATACCTTGCCCTGCTAACGTGGCTTGAATAACCAATGCTGCATTATCGATTTCAAGTGCGGGGAGCGCATCTGGACTGACAGCTAGTTGCTGAGCCAAAGTTAACCAGCCTCTCTCTGCATCTGGGCACACATCTTTAATTAATTTTTGTGCCAGAACCTGTGGTTTTAGGGGCTTATGAACATCAATGGCACCAGGTTTATAAGCCAAAAATAGGCTGTCGTCACTGATAAGCTCACTATGCAAACCCGGGTAACTACCTTGCCCAAATCGAATACCTAAATCGACCTGTCCAGATGAAAAGTCAGCAAGTTGGTCACTAGGCTCTATACGCACTTTGATATTGGGGTATTTGTTTTGAAAATCGCTAATACGACCAAGTAACCAGCCACTGGCAAAAGAAGGTAACACAGTTAAGTTTAACGTATTTGGGTGGCTATCTTGACTAACAGCCTGTACGCCTGCCTGCAAATGACTAAAGCCCTTAAGTACATGGGGTAAAAGTTGTTCGCCTTGGCGAGTTAGTTCTACATAGCGGGTATGACGAGTAAATAAACTGCAATCAAGCTGTTGTTCTAACAGGCGAATTTGTTGACTAACCGCAGCTTGGCTAACAAATAATTGCTCTGCCGCGAGCTTAAAACTACCTAACTCTGCCGCGTGCTTAAAGTACCAAAGGCTTTTTAATGGAGGTAACTGCATACGCACTCATGGTTAATAAAAACTTAAGCATAGGGAATTTTTAATTGTTTGTCAGTAGTCGTAACACAAGTAATACTCATACAGCCAACCGCAACAAGACAAGGACAACCACCATGAAATACTTAATTATTTTATTACTTTTGTGTGCCTCAAGCTTTAGTTATGCCAATCAACCGGTAATAACGCAGCTTGATACCGATGAAGGCTACCCTTATAAAAACTTAATTCAAAAAGTAGAACGAGTAGAAATTCGTTATGTAGAAAACACAAATTCGGTGACCTGCAAAGTCAATGTGCAAACTCTGCACAACCAATACATGGGCAAAGAGCATACTGTCTCAGCCAAGCTGTTTGCAAAACGCCCAATGGCCGCTTGTTTAACCCGAAAAAAAACCAAGCAAATTCTCTATATGCTGTAACCCTTTCAACCTTGTTAAACTAGGCTACGAATAGCAGTACTTCCCCAGTAGCCTAGTTTTTTCTGTATGTATGAAACGTGTTTCGTGCGTTTAAATGAAGAAACGAGCGGTTTGCTAGATCTTTTTTCGAACCACAGAGGACATAGAGAGCATAGAGGAAGACAAGGAGTTATCTATAGCGCAGCGCCTCATAACCTCTTTGTGAAATTACCTTCTATATGTAGCGCAAAGCGCCTCGGTGCCCTCTGTGGTTCAATTATCTTTATTCACAAAGAGAAGTGAATGAGAAAACAATGAGATACTAATTAAGCCAATTAGTTAATTGTCTCTAAAGCGTAGCGCCTCATAATCTCTTTGTGCATTAAGTTTCTCTGTGTAGCGCGCAGCGCCTCGGTGCCCTCTGTGGTTCAAATATCTTTATACACAAAGAGAAGGGAGCGAGAAGACAATTAGTTAACCATAGAAGCCAGTTTAATCTTTCCTCTAAAGCGCAGCGCCTCTTATCCTCTTTGTGAATATTAAATCTAAAACTCCTCCACCACCTCTACCTCAACCGGCTCCGCCAAAGCATTTTCATAAAACGCGAACACCGCTTTGGTATAGGGCTGAGCATAATGCTCATCAAGGGCGGCTTGCGATTCAAACTGCTCAACTAAAAACAAACAACGCTGCTCTTTGCTCGCAAACAGCTCAAAACGGTTACAACCAGGTTCTGCGCGAGTGGCTGCTAATATGCTCTGTAAACGCCCTTTACAGTCGTCAAATAATGCCGCCTTTGGGGTAATTTTTGCCACGATATTAATCATACTGACTCCTCACTAAATAACTTTAAAACCAATGCCCGAATTGGCGGGGCGACCGTAAAAGCCACCACAAACGCAGCAGGCCACGCATTGGCAAACGCCTTCATCCAACTTAGAAAAAATGTATCGCTCAGCCCTAAGTTGACATAAGTGACCCATGCCGAAAGTAAAAACGACATTAAAAACGAAAATGCCGCAGTAAAAGTAAAATGAATTTTCATATGTCCTCCTTGGCGTTACTATATTTGTACAACGCAAGTGGCAACAGTCACGAAAATGCAAACTAAGATTGAGGGAGTCGTATGCTGGATGATCTGCATTTATTTATTGAAATAGCGCGCCGTAAAAGCATGAGCCAAACAGCAAAAGATTTAGGACTGAATCTATCGACCCTATCACGGCGCATTCAGGCGTTAGAAGAAAAGCTCGCCGAACCATTACTGCAACGCACAGCCCGAGGCATTGTGTTAACCGCCAAAGGCGAATCACTGTATAACGAGTTAGGCGAGCAAGTACTTGCTCTTAACATCCAGCTTGAGCAATTAAATAACTCGCCCGCCGCAAAAGAGTTTTACCTGTTGTGCCCACAAAACATCATTGCAGGCCCACTGATGGGTGCGGTTAATCAGTTTGCAATGGCAAACCCTGAGTTAAATCTCCACATTTACCCAAGTAATGCCAACAGCCAACTAAGCCAAAAACGCTTTGACTTAGCCATTCGCATTGGCGAACAACAAGACTCAAGCTATTTTCAAAAGCGCCTAGGCATGATCGCAATAAAGCTAATTTCAAAGAAAGATGCCCCAACATCAAGGTTGATACTGCCCTATTCAGAGTCACAACTACCCAGCGGTTTACTTAACAAATTAAAAACCGAGTATGAACACATAAGCTTTTGTTTTGATATTACAATCGCCAGAAAAATGGTTGAAGCAGGCTATGGCATTGGCTTGCTACCCATGAGTGAAATTTGCTGTATAGACGACACCAGCAACTTTAGTTATATCGACTCCCCCCATAATATTCCTGCAAGGCCAATTTACGCCCTTTGGCCACATTCACGCACGCCATCAGCAAATGCCCAGTTGTTGATAGAACAACTCCAAACCAGTATTGCAGACTCACCGAGTTTACAAGGAGAGGTGTTGAAACTGTAGTTGTTAGTCATCGTAAGTCGGGCTTTAGCCTGTATAACAACTCAATCTTTAAACCAACGATAAAGACCAAACACAAACAACATAGCCGCTAAGCCTGCCAAGGCTAATTGCCAAATTTTAAGATCACTCAACTTATTAGATTGCTGACTAACACTATCAGTTAAAGGTGCCGTAGCGTTTTTAACGGGTGCTTCGATTATCGGGCTTTTTATCACGTCTTGGTTTGTGGCTTTATTTGTATTTATTTCTGTAATCGTCGGCTTTACTGTAATAACAACATCTTTATTGTCTGCTTTTGCTTTACCGTTCCAAGCCGATTCAAATAGCGCCTTTTGCTCAGCTTTATTTTCGCTACACCATACAAAATCAGCCTGCTGAATATCCTTCGCTCTACAGCGATCAGGTAATTGATAAAATTGCCCCCAAGCATGGCGTTTTTTATCGTCATTATATGAATTTGAATACACCGTAGAGTTATGTACTTTGGTGTTTAAAAGTGAGGTAGGGTTTGAGCGATACGTATAATTACCGCCATTACCAGAGCTTCTTTTTGGGTGTTTGCAGTGTCTCGCAAGCAGCGTAAAAAGCTCATCTAAACGCTGATTCCAACGTTCACCTTGCCTTGCCGTGTAGCTACGATTCATTCTTTTACGAATACCCTCGCGCTCAGCCTCAATACTATCGCAGCGACTTTTTGAATATTGCTCATCAGCAACTGTGTTGAAACTCGCAATCAAAGTAGCGAGTAATAAAATCCATTTATTCATAACATTACATCTGTGTAATTTGGTTGTAATTACTCCCTATGTGTTAGCTAGGGAAGTACTTATTCGATAAAAGCTAGCTAAAACAATTGCTTTAGAAAACTTTCGATGCAAATTGCCTACTCAAACTAAGCATTAAATTTAGTCTCTATCAATTAAACCTTAGAAATATTTAAGCTTCTTTGCACAGCTTGATAGCAAATAGCTTTTTGCATAGCTCCATCTATTTGGTTTTGGCGCATCGACAGTATAGTTTTTGCTAACTGTCTATGGGAAACAATAGGAAATGGTGGTCGCTGCTTCAACTCTATAAACCAACCTGGAAAGCACAATATTGGGGTTATTTTTGTTTGAAAACCAGTTGCTTCACTTAACCATTTATAAACCCAATTTGCTTGTATT
Source organism: Pseudoalteromonas sp. NFXS39 (assembly GCF_040148775.1). NCBI lineage: Bacteria > Pseudomonadati > Pseudomonadota > Gammaproteobacteria > Alteromonadales > Pseudoalteromonadaceae > Pseudoalteromonas > Pseudoalteromonas sp. NFXS39. The sequence continues at coordinate 6,641 of NZ_JAGDEC010000001.1, forward strand.
TCTGCTTGTTCAATTGGCTTGTTTTCATTCCAAGATGGAAAGGCTAGTAGATTATTTTCGAATCGGACTTTGTAGTTTGTATCATCTTTAATGCGCTTATGCCTTCCTTTTGTTTCAATCGCAAAAACACCATTAGGCCCAATAACTAAGTGATCAATATTAAACCCATCAGCTTGAATATCATGAAATATTTGATACCCATGAGATTGAAGCTCAATTAATTCAGATGCAACAGCTAACTCAGCGTCTCGCCCTAGTTTTAGTTTAATTAACTGGTCTGATTCAAACCACGATTTTCTGGCGGTGTAAATTAAACCGACAATAATTACAATTATAAAAAAGTAGTTCAATTGACCGCTTGCCAACATTTCGGTAATCCCTTTGAGGGCAAACGGCATTGTAATAATCAATGCAGCTAAACCTATGTAACCAACAACATTAAAGACCTTATCGTTTACTTGATCGTTAAGTGTTTGTGCGGCTACTCGAGTAAATTTTTTTCGATCTACAGGTAACTTGGCTTGCTTCTGATGAAGCCATACTCTTAAAAAAATAACACCTAATATTGAATATATTCCTCCTATTACAAATAAGAGGCTGAGTCCTTGTGCTATGAAGTTATCCATTTCAGGTCCTTGTTCTGTTAACTCCCTCTTTATACATCAATTATTTAATAATGTCGCGTTGGCGACGGCAACCAAAGAGAAGTAAACGCCGACTTCTCTTTGGAATCTCTCGGCGCCCCGAGGTTCACACTGTTCCCTCAATTTGAATTAATTAAATGAACGTAAACAGCGTAGATAGGCCATCCGTGGCCAAGCTACGCTTTTAACAGCATCCATGCTGTAAATTACTCATAATTAATTCAATTTCGGGTGTGAACACGGGAAAAACCTCAGCAATCGCCTACAACTGAACAATGAGTTATTTCTTGTTTTCATTAGCTATTTCAGTAAACTGGCTGTAAATAACAGGGAGTGGTTTATGGAACAGGTTGGCATTTACGAGCAGCTTATTACTCAAGTGATTGAGCAGAATTTAGATCGTAAGCAATTTTATGTAGGAGAACGCCAACTAGAATCTGCCGAAGCCGCAACTTGGTTAGCTCGATTTTTAGGAAAATTAGTCGCACATGCGATTGATGCCATCCCCAACTCTAAAGATCGATTAAGCGAACAAATTGATTTAGCTAATAACTTAGTTTTATGGCTTAAAGATCATATTAAAGACGATGAGCTAATCAATGAAAACCTCATAGATAGCCAAGGCAAAATTCTTACAGCTCTATTCAATACTGAAAACCCTGTAGCCACTAATCTCAAAGACTACTCAAGCAGCATTTTCCCACTAACAGGTCTTACACAAAGTGAGTTATTTAGTGGCGCAAATGCCGGCCTATCTCTTGAGACTGAGCTTAAAAGAGAAATTAAATCAGCTGATACCATTTATTGGCTCGTTTCATTTATCAAATGGACTGGACTGCGGATTTTTAAAAGTGAGCTAGAAGCCTTTACAAGACAAGGTAACAAACTAAAAGTTATCACCACCTCATACATGGGGGCAACAGATGCTAAAGCGGTTGAGTTTTTGGCAAGCCTGCCAAACACTGAAGTAAAACTAAGCTATAACAATCAGCAAGAACGTTTACACGCAAAGTCTTACTTATTTATGCGTAACACTGGTTTTCACACTGGCTACATTGGTTCGTCTAACTTATCGCATTCGGCTCTTACCAGCGGCCTTGAGTGGAATTTAAAAATCACCGCGCAAGAAATTCCTCATATTATCGCTAAAACCAAAAGCACCTTTGAAACCTACTGGCAATCACCAGACTTTGAGCTGTTTAGTGGTAAAGTTGAATGTAAAGAAAAGCTAATAAACTCACTGAATGAACAGCGTGGTAAAGGACAAGCAAGCAACCAGTTCTATTTTGATATAACTCCAAAAACCCATCAATTAGCTATTTTAGAAAAACTAAATGTTGAACGAAGCGTTCATAATCGATTTAGAAACTTAGTGGTGGCTGCAACAGGCACTGGGAAAACTATTATATCGGCATTCGATTTTAAAACTGTGTATGACAAAAAACCAAATGCCAACTTTTTATTTGTCGCTCACCGAGAAGAAATCCTCACTCAAGCACAAAGCGCATATCGTGGTGTGCTAAAAAATAATGATTTCGGCGAGCTTTGGGTTGGCAACTACAAACCTCAAAGATACAACCAATTATTTGCCTCAATTCAAACCCTTAACAACCAAATCGACAACATAAAATTGAGTGCTGATTTTTATGATTATATTGTTATTGATGAAGTGCATCACGTAAGTGCTAACAGTTACCGTGGCATTCTGAATTGCTTCAAGCCAAACATTTTATTAGGGTTAACGGCCACACCTGAAAGGCAAGATGGGGCAAATATTTTAGAAGATTTCTGTGGTGTTATTGCCGCTGAGATCCGCTTACCAGAAGCCATAAATCAGCGCCATTTATGCCCGTTCCAATACTTTGGCCTTGATGACGATACAGATTTAAGCACGGTAACGTGGCGGGGCGGTCGTTACGATATTAGTGAGCTTAGTAATTTATATACAGGCGAGAATAACCGCGCGAATAAAATCATATCGAGTCTCAACGACATCGTTACAAATATCAATGCTATTAAGGCATTAGCATTTTGTGTAAGCCAAGATCATGCTGAGTTTATGGCCAGTAAGTTTAACCTTGCAGGTATAAGTGCAGATATACTTACCAGTAAAAATACTAGTGAACGAAAACACAAACAGCAGGCGCTTAGACGAGGTGAAATACACATACTCTGCGTTGTTGATATTTTTAACGAAGGAGTCGATATTCCAGAAGTAGATACCCTGCTCTTTTTGAGACCAACCGAGAGCCTAACGCTATTTTTACAGCAATTAGGTCGTGGCCTACGTTTACCCGACAACAGTCAAAAGCAATGCTGTACCGTACTCGACTTTGTTGGTAACGCTCGCCCCGAATACGACTTTGCCAATAAGTTTCGCGCTCTAATTGGCAAAACTAACCAGCCAATAAAAACCGAAATAGAAAATAATTTTCCGCACTTGCCGCTGGGCTGTCGTATTGAGCTGCAAGAACGCACGCAAAAAACTATTTTACGTAATATACAACAAGCAACAAACAGCAAACGCCGTTTACAACAGCTTATAAACAGTTATTCTCATCATACAAGCGACAAGCTAACACTAAGTAACTTTTTACGCATAAACCCACAAGTCACATTAGAAGATATTTATAAACCGAAAGATACAAAGCATGGCGGTTGGCATTGGTTAAAAGACGATGATATTCCAGCAGATCAAGTTGATATATATAGTGCCTATTACAGAGCTATAAATACGCAATTACTTAGCTGTGATTCGCTCAGTTATTTATGCTTCTTAAGAGATTTATGCAATAACGACTTTAGCTTTATACCTACACAACAAAATCAACAATACGCTCTAATGGCTCATTACAATTTTTGGGATAACACTGGCACAAGTTTAGGATTTAAATCTCTTAAGCAAAGCTTACAAGCACTAAAAAACCCGCTATTACAACACGAGTTATCAGAAGTGATTACGCTTTTAATAAATCGTATTCACCAACAAGAAAGTGATTTAACGTGCCTCCCTAATCACGCAATAAAATTACACAGCCGTTACACTCGCCAGCAAGTATTAGCTGCATTTGGTGCACATACGTTTAATAAAAAATCGACTGCACGTGAAGGCGTATTAGAGTTCAAAAAACAAAATTTAGAATTACTTTTTGTAACTCTCAACAAATGCGAGAAAACCTATTCGCCAACAACGCTATACCATGACTTTGCGATCAGCCCCACTCTGTTTCATTGGCAAACGCAAAACAGCGCCCGACCAGAACACGGCCGCGGTCTAAGCTACATTCAGCACCAACAAACAGGCAAAACCATCTTGCTGTTTGTACGTGAACAAAGCAAAGATGAAAACGGCCGAACCATGGGATTCGTTAACTATGGCGAGGTTAAATATCAAAGCCACAGCGGCAGCCAGCCAATGAACATAACATGGGAATTAGTAAGCCCCATGCCAAGCGAAATGTGGCATGAAGCAGGGAAGTTAGCGGTTGGTTAAAGCATTAGCTTAAAGAATCATATTTGTACTTTGTCTGCGCGACTAGATCTAACGCGTGGACATTTTTACTTCCCGCCAACTCGAACCTATCCTTTGCTAGCCAGAGTTTAGCGCCATTGCTGCTGGCAACTTGGTATGCCCAGTTGCTTACTGCAAGGGATTTGTCTACATCACAATGAAAATAGCGAGTTAGTTCATCAGTGAGTAGCTGGCTGTGACGATCTAGGTTTTGATCTTGCCAACGTTCACGGTGCAGCTGGGCTGCTAAAAAGTCGCGTTTGCTGTTATTACAACTTCTATGGGCAGCAACAAAATTATGACCTAAATCGTTAGCGTAGCGGGCAAATGGAATAAAGTGATCAACTTCTATCGCGCTAGTGAGTGGCTTTTGACAATAAAAGCACTGGCCTTTTTGTATTTCGACTAAAACTGGTTTTGCTTTGTTAAGTGCTGCGCGGTCGAAACCAAATAAAAAGTCATGCAGTTGGCTTTGCGGGCCAATAAGTGCTTGATTGTGCTTAATGCTTTGAATCTTTTGTAGCCATGCATTTTTAGCTAAATAGACAACTAAATCGTAAAAGCGTCTAAAACAAGCGGCTATGCCTGCGTTTAGAGTGATATATCTTTTTCCTTTTGTGTGTGGGTATAAAAAGCACTCTTCTTGTTTGGCGAGAATTTGTAAGCGCCACAACGGGCCTGTTTTTAAAGTATCTAAAGCTGCTTTGTAAGTAGTGTGCCAGTAAGGGCTTAATTTGAGCTGGCGTAAGCTACGAATATTGTTTTGCTGGCACTCATATAGCACCGCAATTACCTTTGATTGCGCCCCCGAATTTTGTTTTAGTAAAGCACTTTCACCACTATGGGCAGAAGAAAATGGCACTGCATGGTGCCAATAAAGCTCTATTAACTTTTCAGCAAGCTTAGCAAGATCAATGTTTAACTCGCTAGCTTCATACATCATTGGCTGCTCAACACAAACATCAGCCAACGCATGCAATAGTGCAAACTTATAGGTAGCACTAAAATCACCTTCCACCAGCATACGCTGAATGTAAGCAATAAAATCGAGTTGCTGCTGCATGGCTATCATCAATCAAGCCTTGTATGTACTTTTGAATAGTGCATTAAAGTTCATGAACTGTTCCCTGTTTACGCCGATTTATTTGCCATTTATGCTCATAACGCATTGTTGTGGCTTGAATATTGGCTATTTAGTTTAGGAACAATCTAGCATGAAAAGCTATTGCAAATATAGGATTTTAGGTAGAGTCACTCTTTAAAACCCATACAATATTGGGAGAATTGCGGTATAACCTGCTATACCGCATTAAACTACTATATCGTTCTTCTGTGCAGAATGGCGTTTAGCCATGTTTCTGTGGCGCGCTCTGGGCGTTGATCGGCGCTTTGCCATGACTTGAGAATAAACAGGTCGGTGTTTTTAATAATGCTCTCAAGGGCTTGTTCGTTTACGTCGGTAAATTCACGGCCGTTGTGTTCGCGCTCGCCGTCGCCGTATTTAAACGATACATACACGATGCCTTGTGGCTTTAATGCACGGGCAAGGTTGTTGAATGCTTCGGTTAAGTCGTTTTTTGCTACGTGAATAAGGCTTGCGCAGCACCAAATGCCGTCGTATTTGGCAACGTCGTTTAGCTCTTGAAAACTGCTTACTGCAACGTCTTGGTTTAAGTATTCTGACGCCAGCTTTGCCATAGCAGGGCTGATATCGAATGCATCTACGCTATAACCACGCTCTTTAAAGATGAAAGCATCGCGGCCAGAGCCACAACCGGCATCAAGTAAAGCGCCTTTTTTTGGGATCAGCGGTAAAAATTCGTCGTAAAGTTCATTGAGGTCTACATCGAGTGTGGCATCTACAAATGCTTGTGCATTTTGGTTGTAGTATTCGACGGTTTTGGATGCCATTTTACTTCCTTTATATTGGCAAGATTGCTTGGCGCTAAAATATCATTAAAGCTAGGTACTAAAAAGATATCAAATTGATTTTAAGTATTTTTAACGGGAAATTTTTATATATTCAAGCGTAAGTAACGAAGCGCTGTATAGAAGAAATAATACTCACAAAGAGGATAAGAGACGCTTCGCTTTAGAGATTACAAAACAAGTAGCAGCCTATTTCGGTCACTCATTGCCTTCTCGTTCACTTCTCTTTGTGCGAAAAACAAAAGCTGATCGCTACACAGAGAAAAACTTCAGTTACGAATTTTCCCTATAGTTTTATACTTTTAACTCAACAACATTGCACAATTGACAATTTACTAGCACTATTATGTATTAAGAAGACTTTAGTCTGAGGTAAGCATGCACGACAAGCAAACTCATTGCCAGCCTACTGGTTGCAATAACTGTAAAGACAATTTAGAACTTGGCTTTGATTTTACAATGGCTTTTCAGCCAATTATTGATTGCACCGATAAACATATTTTTGGCTATGAGGCTTTGGTTAGAGGGCCTAATAATGAGTCGGCTTATTCTGTTATCTCACAAGTTAACGATGAGAACCGCTATACCTTCGACCAGCTTTGTCGCATTAAAGCTATTTCGCTTGCAGCTAAGCTGAAGCTTGATTCGATTTTGAGTATTAACTTTTTACCTAACGCGATTTACAAGCCTGAGCGCTGTATTAGAACAACCCTTGAAGCTGCTAAACAATATGGCTTTCCGGTAGAACAAATTATGTTTGAGTTTACCGAGGTTGAGCAAGTTGAAGACAGTACACATATCAAACGTGTGATCGAATATTACCAATCACTCGGATTTATTACCGCAACCGACGACTTTGGTTCTGGGTATTCGGGTTTAAACTTATTGGCTGATTTTCAGAGCAATATTATTAAACTGGATATGGAATTAATTCGTGATATTCACCTTAATAAAGCGCGCCAAGTTATTGTTAATCATTGTATTGCTATGTTTGAAGAACTCAACATAACCGCCCTTGCCGAGGGGATTGAAACAGTTGAAGAATATCAATGGTTACGCCAAGCCGGCGTAAGTTTGATGCAAGGGTATTTCTTCGCCCGCCCGGGGTTTGAGAGCTTGCCAGAAGTTGATTTTAGTAAGTTTGAGTAAGTAAGCACAACGAGAATCGAGTTGCGACAAAGCAAGAGCTTTCAGACGCGTGAAACAAGTTTCACGCCTACATGTAGCAGCGGGTTTATCCCGCGTCATTAGGTGCTAGGCTCTAGGACGCGATGTAAAATCGCTGCTACCTCGAATCTCGTAACTTTACTCTTTCCCCTTGTAACTTGCTAACTTAAGGCATTTCCCGGCTAAAGCCAGTCCTACGCGAGAAACATTAGGTTTTGGGCGCTAGGCTCTAGGTCGCGATGTAAAATCGCTGCTACCTCGAATCTCGTAACTTTACTCTTTCCCCTTGTAACTTAAAACTTGAAACTCGCAACTTTATCCACTTTTAGTCCCTTTTTTAGTAAAAATAGCAACTTATTCGTTGATGTAGTTACAAATTATCTGTAACTTGTGTCGCCCATTTCGCTACGCACGACTATAATATTAAGTGAAATCAACATTTCCATACTAAATACTAGGGATACACAATGAAAAAACTTCCTATTGCATTGGCTCTATGTGCTGCTTTTGTGTCTGCAAACACAATGGCAGAAGTTCGCATAAACGGCTTCGCTTCAATTGTCGGCGGTAAAGCCCTTGACGACAACGCAACCCTCTATGGTTACGATGATGATATTTCGTTTAAAAACGAAAGTATGTTCGCATTACAGCTCTCCGCTGACTTACAAGAGAAGCTAAGCGCTACAGCACAAATTGTGGCTCGTGGCAGTGATGATTTTGATGCTGAGTTTGAATGGGCTTATTTAACCTATGAGTTTACTGATGAGCTACAAGTCAGTGCGGGTAAATTACGCGTTCCTTTTTATCGCTATTCAGACTTTTTAGATGTTGGTTACACTTACCGTTGGGTTCGTCCGCCACAGTCTGTTTATAACTTACCATTTTCAACGTATGAAGGTATTAGCCTTTTACACAATACGCAATTAGGCGATTGGGACTCAACAGTCCAAGTTATCTACGGTAGCTTCGATGGCAATATTGCAGTGGTATCTGTTAATGGCGATACAGAACTTAACGATATTGCAGGTATTAACTGGACGATGAGCTATGACTGGTTCAGCGCCCGTGCTGCATATTTTGTAGCAGATACAAGCATTGCCATTGAAAACGACACTGACGCGGGTATTGCGCTTAATGGCCTAGAGCAAACACTGAGAGCCGCAGGTTTTGTTGATCAAGCAGATGATATTGCTGTAGACGAAGATGATGGCTCTTTCTTCGCAGTGGGCTTTTCGATTGATTACAACAACATTCTGTTTGACGCTGAATACACTGAGTTTGAAGTAGAAAACAGCGCTCTTGCTAAACAAACTCAATACTATACATCTGTTGGTTACCGTATGGATGAGTGGATTGTGCACTTAACTTACGAAAATAACGACGACAAACACGATAGCAACCGCTATAACGCACTACCTACAGTACCTGCTTTAAATGCCGGTATTAATCAGGTTCTTGAGGGCGTAAAAGCGAAAAGCAATGTGTATACCATTGGTACTCGTTATGACTTCCACCCATCAGCCGCTTTAAAAGTGGATTTCAGTCGCTTTAAAGATGACATTTCAGATACAGAAACCGACGTTGTTGCTGTTGCTGTTGATTTAGTTTTTTAATTGGAGTTCATGATGAAAAAATTATTAATCGCTACAGCGGTCACCTTATGTTCGCACGCAGCTTTTGCTGACGTTGCTGTAATTGTGAACCCTGCAAATGGCAATGCTATTGATGAAGGTACAATCAAAAAGATTTACCTCGGTAAAGCAAAATCGTTTGATGATGGCACGAAAGTAAACCCGGTAAACCAAGACGGCAACAGCGTAAGCGATGAGTTTAACGATAAGGTGGTTGGCAAGTCGAGCAGCCAGCTAAACGCTTATTGGTCAAAACTGGTATTTACAGGCAAAGGCACTCCACCTGAAAAACTTGGCAACGATCAAGCTGTTATTGACTTTGTTGCTACCAACAGCGACGCCATTGGTTATATTGATGCTGCAAAAGTCACAGACAAAGTAAAAGTGGTTGGTACTTTTTAAGTACCAACTCCTGATAATAAAAAACCAGGCATTGCCTGGTTTTTTATTCGCTTAAATTACTCAACTTTAAATTTTGCAGTGGCGTCGAGTAGTGAATCAGATAAGTAATGAAGATTCTTCGCGACATCACGTACCGCCGACAATGAGTCCATCGTTTCTTCAAATGACATATGCATGTTCGACACATTTTCGACTACCATGCTCGCAACCGATGTTTGCTCTTCAGTTGCTGCTGCAATTTGTGAGTTCATACCGTTAATTTCTAAGATCTGTTCAGAGATCTTATCAATAGACTGCCCAGTACTTTCAGCAGCCTCTGCATTATTTGTAGCCATGTCTCGTGCTGAATTCATCGCATTTACAGCATCACTTGCCGCAGTTGTTAAGGTAGAAAGTAGCTCTCTGATCTCGTTTGTTGAATGCGATGTTCTAGAAGCCAGTTCACGCACTTCATCTGCAACAACCGCAAAGCCCCGTCCTTGTTCACCTGCACGCGCGGCTTCAATAGCCGCGTTTAGCGCTAGTAAATTAGTTTGTTCGGCAATTGAGGTGATCACATTTAAGATTTGCGTCACATTTTTGGTGTCATTAGCTAGTTGATTAATCGTTGATGAAGCTTGATTTATTTCTTCACTCAATGTGCGAGATTCGGTTACAGAGCGCTGTATTTGCGTTTTACTCTGCTCAACCTCTCGCTCGGCTGTTTGCGCAGCTTGTGATGCGTTTGCCGCCGAATGAGAGATATCAGCAACACTTTGACGCATTTCTTCCATCGACTGCTTAACAATATCAGCATCTGATGTTTGTTTAGTTGTCGCGCGTTCAGCTCGCTCCATACCTTGCACTAGTCGCGTTGAGTTCTCCATTAATGGTTCACAAACAGCTATTACTTCAAGTACCGCAGCTTTTAACAGTTGAATAAACGCGTTGAAGTTAATCGATACCTGACCAATCTCATCTTTTGCATGTACTTCAAGTTGCGTGCTTAACGACCCTTTACCATCTGCTAATAGACGTAAGTTATTTGCTGCAGCACTTGCTGATGAGCCAATTCCACGAGCAATCCAAATAGAGGTAACAATTAGTAAGATCAGCGATACAACAGACACTACAAGCATTAAATTAAGTGCGTTATCTGAACGAGCTTTAGTTGCTTGAACCAGTTCAAAAAAACGATCATCTGCGCGAGTTTGTGCTTGTTTAAAGCCTGCTAGTACAGCCTCATATTGCTGTGTTTTTTGCTGTGCTTGCTGCTGAATTTTACTGAAATCGGCAGTACCATCGATCATTGAGGTTGCAATGCTCGACGAGGTTTGTGCGTAAAGCTCTAATTGTTTTTTGGTATCGGCATGCACATAGCTGTCGTTAATGCTGATGATATTTTGTAGATTTTCATTAATCGTTTTATACGTTTGCGCAGCACTATCAACTAAGTCTGATTCACCAAACGTGACCGCTTGAGTGTATAACTCATCTAGTTTTTCAAGTAGCGCAACGTTTGCAGATGTAAGTTTAACTACCTGATATGACGATTTCTCTAGCTCGTCGAGCGAGATTTTGTTGTCATTCATCGCTATAAAATTAGTTACTACTATGATCACGAATGCCGTTATAGCAATGCATGTTATGGCGTGTATTTTTTTTGTAATGCTCAAGTTATTGAAAGAAATACCTGCAGACATTGAATCCACCTCTACTGTCATATTACTTAGTATTATCGCCCGATTTCCCTAAAGTATTAACTATATTTATATATTTTCAGGTTTTTTTTCATATTTGTTTCATTTGTAGGAGGTCTTGTAGGAGGTACTTCAGTGCCGAACCAAAAATAAGAGCTTTAAGCCTTCAGCTTTTAGACGCGCGAAACAAGTTTCACGCCTACGAATGAAACATAGGTGCTAGGTTTTGGGCGCTAGGTTCTAGGCGCTGGGACGCGATGTGAAATCGCTACTACCTCGCATCTCTTATCTAGCAACTTTCCCCTTTACTCTTTCCCCTCGTAACTTAAGACACTTCCCGGCTAAAGCCAGTCCTACGAACTTCATTTTCGTAACTTTCTTCTTTTTAATAGCGTTCTTTGGGGCTGATCTGTATAATCCGCGGCCTATTATTTACCCTATTGCTTGTTTATTTTCGCAGTTGCTGCGCCCATAACCCTGTCAGTATTTTTCTAGGAACAATTCGTTGATTTCAACCGCAAATATCACCATGCAATTTGGTGCAGAGCCCCTTTTTGAGAACATTTCAGCTAAGTTTGGTAACGGTAATCGCTACGGTTTAATTGGCGCAAATGGCTGCGGCAAATCAACCTTTATGAAAATTTTAAGCGGTGCGCTTGTTCCAACCTCTGGTAATGTGTCAATTGCTCCGGGTTTAAAGCTAGGTACGCTAAGTCAAGACCAGTTTGCGTTTGAGCAGTACACAGTGGTTGATGCAGTGATCATGGGTGACGCAGAACTTTGGAAAGTTAAACAAGAACGCGACCGTATCTATTCACTACCAGAAATGAGTGAAGAAGACGGTATGAAAGTAGCTGAGCTTGAAAGCATTTTTGCTGAAATGGATGGCTACACAGCAGAAAGCCGTGCAGAAGAAATTTTGCTCCAAGCGGGCATAGAACAAGAGTTTCATTATGGTTTAATGGCAAACGTTGCGCCGGGTTGGAAACTACGTGTGTTATTAGCACAGGCACTGTTTGCAAACCCTGATATTTTGCTACTTGATGAACCAACCAATAACCTCGACATTCATACCATTACTTGGCTAGCTAACGAGCTTAACCAGCGTAAGTGTACGATGATTATCATCTCGCACGACCGTCACTTCTTAAACTCGGTATGTACTCACATGGCCGATATCGACTACGGTGAGCTTAGAATTTACCCTGGTAACTACGAAAAGTGGATCGAAGCTTCAAGCTTGCAGCGTGAACAACTGCTTGCTGAAAACGCAAAGAAGAGCGCTGAAATAGACGAACTACAAGAGTTCGTAAACCGCTTTGGTGCTAATGCATCAAAAGCAAAACTAGCTAGCTCTCGTGCTAAGCGCATGGATAAAATTAAACTTGATGAAGTAAAAGCATCAAGTCGTATTAGTCCATCACTACGTTTTGATGAAGGCAAAAAGATGTATCGCCAAGCGTTAGAGCTAACTAAATTAGGTCATGGCTTTGATGGTGAAACCCTGTTCAGTGGTGGTGAGTTATTACTTGAAGCTGGCGCTAAGCTTGCGGTTATTGGTGAAAACGGTGTTGGTAAAACCACCCTACTTCGTTGCCTAGTGAATGAATTACAAAGCAACGAAGGCATAGTTAAGTGGTCTGAAAATGCCAGCATTGGTTATTGTCCGCAAGACAGCAGCAAAGACTTTGATAACGACTTAACCCTATTCGATTGGATGTCGCAGTGGCGCACCGCTAAACACAACGATTTAATGGTACGCGCTATGTTAGGCCGTTTACTATTTACCGCAGATGACGCTAACAAAAAAGCGCGTAACTGCTCGGGTGGTGAAAAGAACCGTCTATTGTTTGGTAAGTTAATGATGCAAGACATCAATGTGCTAATTATGGACGAGCCAACCAACCACATGGATATGGAAGCCATTGAAGCACTCAATAACGCATTAAAAGATTACCAAGGCACACTGATTTTTGTAAGCCACGACCGTGAGTTTGTTTCATCATTAGCGACTCGTATCATCGATATTAAAGACCAACAACTTATCGATTTTCAGGGCACGTTTGACGAATATATGGACCATGTTGCGCAACAAGCGCAATAACCCCTTCTTCGAAAAGGTGAGCAAGTTAGCTCACCTTTTTTGTTTACGTTCAGTTATATATTCACTTTACTGAATTACCCATTTTAGGTAACTTAAATTTCTTTGACTTCAATAGAACAATAAATTTAAGGGACCTAAATGAAAAAGCTCCTCAGCGTATCGGCACTGACTCTGGCTCTAACAGCCTGTGGTGGCGGTTCATCAACAGATAAAACGCCTGATGTAAAAGTAGAGCAAAATACTGCACCAACGCTTTCTGGCTCGCTCACTCTCTCTACTAAAGCACTTGAATCAGCTAATTTAGTTGTTGATTTAAAAGATGAGCAAAACGACAGTGTTACTACAACGATTATTGATAAGCCAGAGTGGCTAAATGTAACCACCAGCAGTAATCAAGTAACTTTTAGTGCACAGCCAAGCCTATTCGAAGTAGCTAACCATGCTTTTACTGTGGAAGTCTCTGATGGTAAAGCAAGTAACCAATATACCCTAACCGTTAATGTTGCCGAAAACCGTGCAGCATGGCAACCGATTGAGCTTAGCAATAGCGAAGTAATGGGTAACTGGCAATCAAGCGATGGTAGCGTAAAGCTGGCATTTGCTACTGAAGATGCCGGGGTGATTGCTCAAAATGGTGAGTTAAGCCGTTTTGAATGGTCAAATCCTGATGTGATTGCATTAAATACCCAAGCGATTGATTGCTTGCATGAGTGTAATCAACAAGCTCTTCTTGAAATGGAAGTGTTGGCTAAGCGCGATGATGCTATTCGTGTTGAGCTTTTTAATGTTTCAACCGATAAAGGCGAAGTAGTTACCCTTTATAAATCAAATACAGAGCTTAGCTCTGCGTATTATGCTGATATGGATCACACTACTTTTCACACGGTGAATCATTTAAATACCGAAGGTGAAGAGAGCTATTTTGAAGTATCGATAGCAAGCTATATTTCGACGGCTTCAGGCAGTACCACATCATTCCCTTATGCAGAGTTTTCGGCGACCTTACAAGGTAAAACGTTAACGATTAATGGCGACAAATTTCTTACGAACACCTATGCAAATCAGCTAAATAAAGAAGGCTACGAGGTGAATGTAGAGTTTGACCTTAACCTCGTTAATGCCGAAGTTGTTGCGCAGTTCGATGATTTTGCGGTGCTAAAACTACAACATGTTCTTAGCTATCATGATGAAGCTGACGCTGCGAATATTGTTGAGTCAGAAGAGCTAACTGAAGCTATGAAGGTGCAAACATCGGTTGTTGCATTACAAAAACTGACACCTATTGCGGTTCCTGATCTTAAAGTGGGTAAAACGTATACTGGTCGTTTAAATAATAAAAATTCAGATACAGGCGAAGGGTTAACGATTCGTTATTTACCAACATTTTTCACCATCACAGCAGCCAACACTGCAACGGTAACATTCAATACGCCAAGAAGTACTGACTCGTTCAAGTGGCATTACAACTTAGACAATAATGGCGAAACCGTTAAGGTAACCGGCAATGGCCTAGATACCAGCTTACAATTTTTCACTCTGCCTGATGGTAAAACACTCATGGTGCGCGAGCGAAATAAAGAAGAGCGTCAGGCTCGCTTAGGGTATGAATTCATGGAAGTGATTGATGATTCAACCATCACTCTTGATGACTATAAGCACCTATTTAGCTACTTACGTCAAGGCTACACCAGCGGTAACCTGAAAACATACTGGTTTATAAATGATGATGGTAAAGGCAGCTTTTATTATGCTGATCAATATGGCCTTGAAAACAGAGCTAACTTTACGCCAAATACCTATTGGCAATTTGAAGCTGATAACAGTATTAGTTTTGCAATGATGTCTCAGTGCCCAAGTGCAGTTGATTACTCTAGCTGTAAGGATGATGTGTTAGGCGATGATGAAAATTTATATGCTTCTTTAATTAATTTTAAAATTATTCATAAAGATGCAGATAAATTCATTTTCGACCGCCTGTTTTGGCAACGTATCTATAACTACAGCGATAAAGAAGTTGAAGAAAACATATACCAAAACAGTTATTGGTTAGGTATTGAGAAGTAAAAGCACTTTCAGCTATCAGCCTTCAGTCAGACGCGCGAAACAAGTTTCACGCCTACATGTAGCAGCGGGTTTATCCCGCATCCTTGGCGCTAGGCTTTAGGTTCTAGGCGCTAGGACGCGATGTAAAATCGCTGGCTTTTAGTCGTCAGATGTTAGATGTCAGTCGAGCTGTGAGGCTGGTTAGTTCGAGAGTTTTTCTCTGCTATGAAAGCCCTGTACGAGGCATTGTAGGAGGTACTTTAGTGCCGAATCGGATGTCGAAAAGAGCTTGCAGCGCGCAGCCGCGCGAAACAAGTTTCACGCCTACATGTAGCAGCGGGTTTATCCCGCGTCCTTGGCGCTAGGCTTTAGGTTCTAGGCGCTAGGACGCGATGTAAAATCGCTGCTACTTGTTCGGCGTTAAAACGCCTCCTACATCTCGCAACTTTCCCCTCGCATCTCGCATTTCGTAACTTTACTCTTTCCCCTCGTAACTTTACTCTTTCCCCTCGTAACTTTCCCCTTTCCCCTTGTAACTCGCTAACTTCTTTAAATAAAAAAGGCCACACAGTTCAGCTGTGTGGCCTTTGTACTTAACGGAATTTTAAGTTAAATATCGAAACGGTCGGCGTTCATTACTTTCACCCATGCGTCGACAAAGTCTTTTACAAAACGTTCGTTGTTATCGTCTTGTGCATAAAACTCTGCGTATGAGCGAAGGATTGAGTTTGATCCAAATACTAAATCAACGCGCGTTGCTGTCCACTTAGTTACACCAGTACTGCGCTCAATGATGTCATAATAGCCTTTCGCTATTGGCTTCCAAGTATAAGCCATGTCGGTTAGGTTCACGAAAAAGTCGGTACTTAATGTGCCTACGTTATCTGTAAATACACCGTGTAAAGTACCATTATGATTAGTACCTAGAACACGCATGCCACCGACAAGGGCGGTCATTTCTGGTGCTGTTAAACCCATCAATTGCGAACGCTCTAACATTAGCTCTTCTGCAGATACCGTGTATTCTTCTTTGAGCCAGTTTCGGAAACCATCATGAATTGGCTCAAGTACGTCGAACGAGTCAGCATCTGTCATTTCGTCTGTGGCATCACCACGACCCGGCGCAAATGGGACTGTTATATCAACGCCCGCCGCTTTTGCGGCTTGTTCAACAGCAGCTGACCCACCAAGTACAATTAAATCAGCTAGGCTTACTGGTTTACTTAAACTCGCTTGTACTGACTCAAGTGCGCTTAATACTTTAGCTAAACGCTTTGGTTCATTGCCCTGCCAATCTTTTTGCGGCGCGAGGCGAATACGTGCACCGTTTGCACCACCGCGATGGTCTGAGCCACGATAAGTACGGGCGCTATCCCATGCTGTTGCAATTAATTCTGCTTGGCTTACACCACAGTTAAGTAGCTTAGTTTTAAGTTCACTAATTTCGCTGTCTGATAAGGTGTAATCTACCGCTGGGATCGGATCTTGCCAGATCAGATCTTCGCTTGGTACATCAGCACCTAAATAACGTGATTTTGGACCTAAGTCACGGTGCGTTAGTTTAAACCAAGCACGAGCAAACACATCACTAAAGTATTCAAAATCATCGTTAAAACGCTCAATGATCTTACGATAAGTTGGGTCCATCTTCATTGCCATATCGGCATCGGTCATAATAGGATTTAGACGAATTGATGGATCTTCAACATCAACTGGTTTGTCTTCTTCTTTAATATCAATTGGCTCCCACTGCCACGCACCCGCAGGGCTTTTCTTAAGCTCCCAGTCGTAGTTAAGCAGCAAGTAGCAATAACCGTTATCCCATTTTGTTGGGTGAGTTGTCCACGCACCTTCAATACCTGAGGTCATGGTGTCGCGACCAATACCACGTGAATTATGGTTGTTCCAACCTAAACCCTGCTCAAACACATCGGCCGCTTCTGGTTCTGGACCAACGTTTTCTTCGCTACCATTACCATGGGTTTTACCCACAGTGTGACCGCCAACTGTCAGCGCAGCTGTTTCTTCGTCATCCATTGCCATGCGGGCAAATGTTTCGCGAACTTGCTCAGCAGTTTTAAGCGGGTCTGGGTTACCATTCACCCCTTCAGGATTAACATAAATTAAGCCCATTTGTACCGCTGCCAATGGATTTTCCATGGTATCTGGCTTGGCTACATTTGAATAACGCCCATCACTTGGTGCTAACCACTCTTTTTCAGCGCCCCAGTAAACATCTTTTTCTGGGTGCCAAATATCTTCGCGGCCACCTGCAAAACCGAAGGTTTTTAAACCCATTGATTCGTAAGCCATATTACCAGCTAAGATAATTAAGTCGGCCCAAGAAAGCTTGTTACCGTATTTCTTTTTAATTGGCCAAAGTAATCGTCGAGCTTTATCTAGGTTAGCGTTGTCTGGCCATGAGTTTAACGGTGCAAACCGTTGGTTACCTGTACCACCGCCACCACGGCCATCTTCTAAACGATATGAACCTGCTGAGTGCCACGCCATTCGGATCATCAAACCACCGTAATGACCCCAATCGGCTGGCCACCATTCTTGGCTTTCGGTCATTAGGTTTTTTAAATCGGTTTTAACGGCTTCAAGGTCTAGTGATTTGAATGCTTCTGCGTAATTAAAGTCTTTGCCGTAAGGGTTCGTTTTGCTGTCGTGTTGATGAAGAATGTCGAAATTAAGTGCGTTTGGCCACCAGTCAGTGTTCGATTGAGCTGTGACAGTATTACTACCATGCATTACCGGGCACCCGCCCGTTTTTCCATTACTCATTGCGTGCTCCTAAAAAGCTAAAATATGACGAAACGCTAGAAATTACATTTATCTCTTTCGTCATAAAGAGAGATTTTCTACTAGTTATGAATAACTAATAGCGAATAAGTTCCTGTTGTTTGAAACTATAGGAGTTGTATTTAAATAAAGCTAGATGCAAAAGATGGTTTTAAATCGATTGCACCGATAGGAAAATTTGATTTGATTCATTTTATTAAAGCGTCCATTTTATAAGGGTATTTTTTACAGCGAGTAGCCCTTATGAAAACAATTAATCCTGAAGTTGCTAGACAGCTAAGTATTAACTTTTTTATCGCCCATTTACCTATTTGGATGTTATCGGGATTTGTGGTGGCGTCGCTTGTGGGGCTAATTTTCAGAAGCTCTGCATTGTTTTGGATAGCACTATTAATTACGCCTTTCAGCATTAATTATTTATATTCTAAAAAGCGTATTAAGCAATTTTGTAAAGACAACAAATGCACTGATATTTCTTGTCTTGCTAAGCAAACTGATTAATTTTTAATTTTATTACCCAGTCACCAGATTATTTAGCCTTCAATTTGTATAAATATTAATTAGTTATGCGAGTTTTTGCGGCAATTTAAAGGTTAGCGTAACACCATGATCAGGCATGCTATCAATGCTCACCTCACCTTGCAGTGCTTGGGTTGCAAGGTTATAAACTATCGACATACCCAAACCACTACCGCCACTACCACGTTTAGTAGTAAAAAATGGTTCGAACACTTTATGCATTACATCTTCACTCATGCCATGACCATTGTCTTTGTAGGTGACTGTGTAGCTGTGGGTGTCATCATCAATGCCTACAGTAATATCGATTCGATTTTGCTCACGCCCTATAAACCCATGAACACAGCTGTTATTCACAAGATTTAAGAATATTTGGCTAAGGGCTCCCGGAACGGTAATGAGCGAAAAATCATCAACGCAGTCAATGTTCACTTCAACATTATTACTGCGGGTTAGTGGCATTAGACTGTGTAAAATGTTTTCAAAATAGTCTTTAATATTCGTTTCGAGTAAATTGAGTGATGATTGATCAACCGCCGTTTGCTTAAAATCACTAATGAGCTTTGCAGCTCGCTCAAGATTCGCAAAGGAAATTTTGATGCACTCGTTTAAATGATTCATACCCTCAAGTAAGGCCACTTTTGTTAGCGTATTTGCCTCTATAAGTTGATTAAGGCTATTTAGCTTATCCTTAGCCGAGCTATTTGCTGTTACAGCGATGCCAATAGGCGTATTTACCTCATGAGCAATGCCCGCCACGAGATTACCAAGTGACGCCATTTTTTCGGCTTCAATTAGTTTTTCTTGCATTTCAGTAAGCTCAGATAAGGTTTTTTCAAGGGTACGAGTACGCTCTGCAACACGTTGCTCTAAATGCAGATTAGCACGTTCAAGCTCAGCATTCATGCGTTCATTCTCTTGTGCTGAGAGTGCTCTGCCATATAAGTCAGCTAATGCACCAATAAAGGAGCATTCATCTTCTGTCCATTGCCTTGGTCCACCTATATGCTCACAGCAAAATATCCCGATCATTTTACCTTTATAGCGAATTGGTGCATCTAACATAGCGCCAATATTAAGTGGTTTTAAGTAGCTTTCACTAAACTCAAAGGTGGCAGGGTCAGTATGAGCATCCTCTGCGGTGATAGTACGCTGGGTATCGAGTGCTTTGAAATAAGCTGGATATGCATCACGAGGCAATACTAACATTTGAATTTCTTTGCCGTTTTCTCTATCAAGTAGTAATCGGCACTCAATCGCGGTATTTTCGGCATTTAACAACCATATCCCTGCTCTGCCAATTTCAAGGCCATCTAGTACCGCATTCAGAATTAAGCGTTCAGCTAATTCAACATTGCCACTGTCAAGATCGGAAGAAATTGATACTCCATACAGCAGTTGGACTAGTTGTTGGCGCATACTCTCACCTTTTAGTTTTACGACACTTTAAGTCTAGACGAACATTATAAATCTGACAGAATGAATATAAGTTTTTAAAAACTCATTTAGTATTAAGTAGTTGTTCAGATAAATAAGAGTATATTGTACCCAACTCCTGTTAATACCCTTTACGACTTTATGTTGTTTAAGCAGTTTGGCCAGCTCTCCCCCGAGCTGGTTTTTTTTTGCCTAGTCCACAGTGCTAACGCATGTTACAGTTACCTTAGAAATCATCAAAAATTAATATCTCATGCGTTATACCTTAATTTTAATCACATTTTTAATGAGCTTTAGCACTTTTGCAGTTGCTCAAAATGAACCTGAAAACCGCCCTGCGTTAACCGATGTTGAGCAGCAACAAGCTCTCGATAAGCTTCAAGAACCAATGTATAAGCCATTGTTAGAGCGTTATATTCTTGATGAATTAAAAGCAGTGCGCCAAGACCAGCAAAAATTACGCGAAGACGTAACTAAGCAAGTAGCTCATACACAACTTGATACCGCAGATCGTGCGATTACTTATACAACAGACACCATTAATAATGTGTTTTTCATTATTACTATTACAGCTTCAATTTTGGTGTTAGTTGGTTGGAATTCCCTGCGTGACGTAAAAAACAAAGTAGAAGACATTGTAAACACACGTGTTAGTGCGATTACACAAGAATACGAAGATCGCTTGAAAGTACTTGAAGAAAAGTTACGTGAGCGATCTGAAGAGATCTTATTAAACCAACAAAAGATCTCGATCACTAACGAAGTTCATTCTTTATGGATGCGTGCCAACTTAGAAAGCGATGTTGCGAATAAGATCGAGATTTTTGACGAAATATTAAAGCGTAAACCTGAAGACGTTGAAGCAATTGCCTATAAAGCGGATGCGCTATTAGAAATTAACGAAACAGGTGAAGCCATTGAACTTTGTAATCAAGCGCTAGAAATTGATAGCGACTACGGCTATGCCTACTGGCAACGTGCTTGTGCGTATGCATTACTGCATAAACATGCTGATGCAATGGCAGACATTCGCATGGCACTTGAGTATTCTCCAAACCTTCGTAACGAGCTATTACACGAAAGCGCTTTTGCCAGCCTGCACGACAACGACAGCTTTAATTCGTTGTTAAACGAAATGGCTTAGCCGAAACCCATGTAGCAGCGGGTTTATCCCGCGTCATAGGCGCTAGGGTTTAGGTTCTAGGTTCTAGGCGCTGGGACGCGATGTAAAATCGCAGCTACCTAGTACCTCGTAACTTTCGCCTTTCCCCTTGCAACTTGAATTCAACTAACTTTCACCCATAAAAAAAGAGCAGCTAAGCTGCTCTTTTTTCTAACGGAAGAATAACACTTTGGTTATTTTACCATTTTCTATTTTATAGCTGGTGACAAACTCAGAGCGCTTGTCGACGACTTTGGGGTCTTGTGAACATGTTTCAGAGAGTTCATGATCAATCACGATGTTGCCAAGCACAATGCGTTTAATTGGTGATGACTTAATGCACTTTAGCTTTTTAAACATGATGCCATATCGAGCAATAAGCTTTTCTTTACCTTTAAACATCAACTCATTCGGGAATGTATAAAACTCTACGTTTTCGTCATACATCTTAATGAATGCATCGATGTTTCGTGCATTATAAGCTGCAATCAGCTGTTCAATCACCGCCATCGATTCACGTGACTGACGCGCTTTTTCTTGCTGCTTAGCTGTAAGGGCTTCTTTAGCTTGGTTAACGGCTTTTTCAGCTTCTGCAACTGCTTGCTGTTTTTCAGCAACTGTTTTTGGTTGCTCTGCAGGTGCGGGAGTTTGCGTGCCTAGCACTTTGCTGTCATCAACTTCTGCAGCCGCTTTTAAAGCTTCTGCGGTGGCTTTTTGCTCATCGCTGCTTTGAGTTTTTTCGGCTGTTGCTTTCGCTGTTTCAGTTTCAGACGCTGATTTTTGTTCTGTTGCAGGCTTTTCTTCAATAAACTCTAAGCTAGGTACGTCCTTCTTTTCGGCTTTTTGTTCATTGCTAATTTGAGGTTGGACTTGCTCTACTGTTTCGTCACTTGCAATTGACTGCCAAGAGAATAATAAACTGATTGCAAAAAATAACGGTTTCATAGTTTTCCTAAATGCATCATGCCTGATTGAGGCGCTAAGGTAGCAAATTATGACTGCTTGGCATAGTTTTTTACCAATATTGCTCTACTGTTATCTGCCCAGGTTCGCGGCGTCTGTTGCGGCTAAAACCCAGCTCTAATAAAATAGCTGTGGTGTCTTTTACCATTTTTGGATTACCGCAAATCATAAACTGTGCGGTATCAGGTACAGTAGGATGCCCTATTACATCAAACAAACGATGGTCTTTAATTACATCTGTGATCCGGCCATTAAAACCTACTTCGGCTGACTCTCGGCTGACTACGGGTGAATAGTAAAGGTTCGGGTACTGTTGCTGAAGCGCTTTAATACGCTCTTGATAGCTTAAGTCCTCGTTAAAACGAACACCATGCACTAGGTGAACATGCTCAAATTTTTGCCACACTTCACCCTGCTCTAATATTGAAATAAAAGGTCCAAGCGCTGTACCAGTACTCAGCATATAAAGTTGTTCGCTGCCAGGTACTTCATCAAGGGTAAAAAAACCTGTGGCGCGACGTTCAATTGTAACTGAGTCACCTGGTTTTAATTGTGCTAGCTGCTGAGAAAGTTGGCCGTCTTTGACGTTAATAAGATAAAACTCAAGATCGGGATTATTAGGCGCATTCACATAAGAGTATGCGCGTGCAACACGTTTATCACCCACTTGCATAGCTAACTTAGTAAACTGCCCTGCCGTAAATGGCTCAACATCGGCATTAACGATTAAGCTAAATAATGACTCAGTCCACCATTTAACGTCTTTAACCTTAGCTTCAACCCAATTAGACATACACATCCTCAATTGTTGTTCCTCTATTAAAAGTGGCAACAATTAGTTGAATTTTCAAGTTTTAAGGGGCGGTTGCAAGTTGCGAGCAGGATTTTACGCGAGGTAAACAGGCAGCTATAAAAAAAGCCGCATAAATGCGGCTTTGAGGTTAGTCTCACTTCACTTTGGGCGTGTTTCCAAATTTCAGTGAATACGTTACCAAGGAACTTATTTAAATTGATTCTAAAGCAATTTTAACCATTTCGTTAAAAGTGCTTTGACGCTCTTCACTTGGTGTTGCTTCACCAGTGATTACGTGGTCACTTACAGTAAATAGTGCCATCGCTTTTGCGCCGTATTCAGCGGCTACGCCGTACATGCCAGCTGTTTCCATATCAACAGCAAGTACGCCTAGCTTGTCTAATTCTTGATAAAAAGTGTTATCTGCTTGATAGAATGTATCTGTTGTAAATACATTACCTACCTTCGCTTCAATACCTAATTCTTTTGCTGCGTTTACACCATTTAGTAATAAACCAAAATCAGCAATTGCGGCAAAGTCGTAACCACGAACGCGCGCACGGTTTACGTTTGAATCAGTACTTGCACCTTGTGCAAAGATAACGTCACGGATTTTGATATCGCTACCAATACCACCACAGGTACCAATACGAATTAGATTTTTAACGCCGTAACTAACGATCAATTCACGGGCATAAATTGACATTGATGGAATACCCATCCCAGAGCCCATAATACTTACTGGTTTACCTTTGTAGGTACCGGTAAAACCATACATATTACGAACGCCTGTTACTTGTTTTGCGTCATCTAAAAAGTTTTCAGCAATGTATTGAGCGCGAAGCGGATCACCCGGCATTAATACCGTTTCTGCAAATTCGCCTACATCGGCGCTGATATGAGGAGTACTCATTATTGGTTTCCTTTTTTGTTCGCTAATAGCTTGTCGTTAAAGCTATCACCGTATTCAAGTGCAGGAAGATTAAACCACTGGGCAAGGGTTTGACCTATGTCTGCAAAACTAGCTCGTTCTCCAAGCGGGGTGTTTGTCATTCCCGGTTGGTAAGCAAGTACTGGCACGTATTCACGTGTATGGTCAGTGCCTGCTGCTGTTGGATCACATCCGTGATCGGCGGTAATGATTAACACATCATCGCTATTTAGCTGATTTAAAATGGTCGGCAGATAATCATCAAACTCTTTTAATGCTTTAGCGTAGCCAACTGCATTACGGCGATGACCGTACTTTTCATCAAAATCAACTAAATTTGTAAAAATCAAACTATGATCAGGTGCACTTGCGATAACTTCTGAGGTTTTCTCAAGTAAGTTCATCAGCCCTGGCGCTTTGTGTTTTTGGGTGATGCCTTGGTGCGCATAAATATCGGAAATTTTACCTATACTGATCACTTCACCACCGTCTTGCGATAATTTATCTAGCAAAGTTGGCGACGGTGGAAGCACCGAGTAGTCACGACGATTACCTGTACGGGCAAAATCATCGCTGCTCGAACCCAAAAATGGCCGCGCAATCACTCTTCCTATGTTCATTTCATCAAGCAGCGCCCGTGCGATTTCGCAAACCTGATAAAGTTTCTCCAGTCCAAATGATTCTTCGTGCGCGGCTATTTGAAACACGCTATCAACTGAGGTGTAGCAAATTGGCATGCCAGTTTGCATGTGCTCTTCACCTAGTTGTTCTAAAATGGTCGTTCCTGAGGCATAGCAGTTACCTAAGATGCCAGGAATACCTGCGCGAGCAATAAGCTCATCAACAAATTCTTGTGGAAAACACGGCTGTGTATTTGGAAAATAACCCCAATCAAACAACACAGGTACACCGGCCATTTCCCAATGTCCAGAAGGTGTGTCTTTACCACTTGATAACTCTTTAGCGTAACCCCACGCGCCAGTAGGTGCTTGGCGGTCACTTACTAAACAAGGTTCTTTACCTGCGGCTTCGCATGCATCAGCTAAACCTAGACGGGTAAGATTGGGCAGCGATAAATGCTCACCAGTTTCTTCTGCATAGGCTTTAAGTAAATGAGCAAAAGTATTTGCGCCTACATCACCAAACTTCTCTGCGTCAGGTGCTGCGCCTATTCCTAGGCTATCTGCCATTAAGATGAGTGCTCTTGCCATGGGTACCTCGTTATCAATATGTGAATACTTTATATGCTCTTCGAATTTTTGGTACAGGACATAAGTCCTGTTTCATAAAACAGAAACATTATAAATTTGCATCCCTAAGCGAAGCAAAAGAGATTAATCGTGTCTTTTTTGCTATTGTGATCTACCTAACAATGTTTCCTTCTGTGTGGGCGAGAACTTTAGTGACACGAACAATTATAGCTATTGCTGGCGCATCTGCGTCGGGCAAGTCTCTTTTTAGCAAGACAATTTATAACGAATTAGTCAATGAGCTTGAACCGGGCGCGATCGCAGTGATCGAAGAAGATGCTTATTACAAAGACCAGTCGCATTTGCCGTTTGACCATCGAACGCAAACCAATTACGACCATCCTGATGCTTTCGAGCATGAGCTTTTGCATGAGCACTTACTTCAATTGCGCGCTGGAAAATCGGTAGACGTACCAACTTATGACTATGCAATGCATACCCGTAGCGATGAAACGCGCCGAGTTGCATCTGCAAAAGTACTTATCGTTGAAGGTATTTTGCTACTGAGTGATCCGGCACTTCGAAAAGAATTTGATATTAAGGTGTTTATTGATACACCGTTAGATATCTGCCTTATGCGCCGTATGCAACGAGATATGGAGCAGCGTGGCAGAACATTACAGTCCGTTGTTGATCAATATCAAGCGACAGTGCGACCTATGTTTTATCAGTTTATTGAGCCATCAAAACACAAAGCTGATCTCGTAGTCACTCGCGGCGGTATGAATCGCGTTGCCATTGATATAATTAAAAGTAAAATAAAATATTTACTGCAACAATAACAACGGGAAATAGTCAGTATGACAACATTTATGAGCTTAGTAGGCATTGTTGTGCTACTAGGCATTGCTTTTGCGGCTTCAACTAACCGTAAAGCGATTAATTTAAGAACAGTAGGCATCGCCTTTTTACTACAAGTGTTAATTGGTGGCTTTGTCTTGTTCTTCGAAGTGGGCAAAAACGTACTAGCAAGTATGTCACGAGGAGTTTCATCGGTTATTGGATATGCCAATGACGGTATAAGCTTCTTATTTGGCTCACTGGCATCGCAAGATACTTTAGGGTTTATTTTTGCGATACAAGTATTGCCCGTTATCGTGTTCTTCTCAGCATTAGTTGCTGTGTTGTATCACATCGGAGTAATGGATTGGATAATCAAGATTCTCGGCGGTGGCTTACAAAAGCTATTGAAAACCTCTCGCCCTGAATCGCTTTCTGCAACCGCCAATATTTTCGTTGGCCAAACAGAAGCACCATTGATTGTTAAGCCATTTATTGCCAGCATGACTAAGTCAGAGCTGTTTGCGGTAATGGTCGGTGGCCTTGCTACCGTAGCAGGTTCTGTTATGGCGGGTTACGTAACAATTGGTGTAGAGCTTAAATACTTAATCGCAGCCAGCTTTATGGCGGCACCAGGTGGTTTCTTAATGGCAAAAATGATTGTGCCAGAGACCGAAACACCAAAAGAAGATTTAGCTGATTTAGACGTACAAGAAGAAAAACCGGTTAACGTAATTGATGCTGCTGCATCAGGTGCCGCAAACGGTATGCATCTAGCACTGAATGTAGGTGCTATGTTACTTGCTTTCGTAGCACTTATTGCACTTCTAAATGGGTTATTAGGCGGTATTGGTGGTTGGTTTGATCATCCAACATTAACGCTACAAGAAATTTTAGGTTACGTATTCGCGCCAGTTGCATGGTTATTAGGTGTACCTTGGAACGAAGCAGTAATCGCAGGCAGTTTTATAGGTCAGAAGGTTGTAGTAAACGAATTTGTTGCTTACCTCGACTTTATTAATTATCGCGATACGTTAAGTGCGCACACACAAGCGATTGTCACATTCGCGTTATGTGGGTTTGCTAACTTATCATCGATAGCAATTTTACTAGGTGGATTAGGCGGTATGGCGCCTAGTCGGCGAAAGGATATCGCACGCTTAGGGCTCAGAGCAGTGTTAGCAGGATCTATGGCTAACCTCATGAGTGCAGCAATTGCAGGTTTTTTCCTCTCGCTAGCTTAGAAACTTAATGAGATGAGCCGTAGTTGCAAAACAATAGGATAGGACTTTAAGGGGTTAAAGGTCTATCTGACTTGAACGATACTTCACCAAGGGCCGCAAGGCCCTTTTATCGTTTTATGTGCTAAGATTTAATTACTAAGTCTATTTAAGTACATAAATGAAATTTTTACGAGTTTATATACTAATCCTTTTCTTTAGTTGGCCAGCACTTTGCGAACCGACCCTGACCGTTGTGACTGAGCTGTCGCCACCAAACCAAACTTTAATCAATAACCAAGTTTCCGGTGAAAGCACCGAATTAGTTAAAGCTATTTTTGCCAAAGCAAACATAAACCCAAATATAGAGCTTTATCCTTGGGCCCGTGCCTACAATATGGCACTTAAGAGACCTAATATCTTTATTTATAGTATGGCGAAGACCCCTGAGCGCGAAAAACACTTTCATTGGATTGGTGAAGTGGCTACCTATCAAATGGGCTTTGTTAAATTAAGCTCTCGCACAGATATAAACATCACCTCAAACGAGCAAGCAAAAGATTACAAAATAGCCGTACAACGTAATGATTTAGCGGCACAGCGCCTAACAGACCGTGGTTACACTGTAGTCTATACTTCGGATATCAATAAATCATATCAACTGTTGATGTCGGGCAAGGTTGATTTAATTATCGATGATAAAAATTATATTGCAGCTATGGCTGAGCAGCTGGCATTAGATGAGCGTCGCTTTAGCTTTACGCATGGTATCGACTTTTTAACCATGAAAGGCTACCTCGCGGCAAATATTAATACCGAACAACGCTATGTGGATGCGTTAAAAAAAGCATTTAATGAAGTGATGGTGACGCCAAAATACAATACCGTGATGTTACTACAGCGACCTTAATTCGCCTTATATTGCTCAATATACTTTTCTAGTAGTCCTTGTTTACTCAGCTTGTTATAACTTGCTTGAAATCGAGCAACTAACTCATCAGGTAATGCTTTATTTAGCGCTAGAAAGTTACCCACGGCGCCATTCAGAGGCAATTCAACTAACTTAACCACTTCTCTGCCTTGGTGACCATACTGCATTAATTGATATTTAAACGATAGCTCTGAGCCTATGATCAGCTCAATTTTATTTTTAAAAAATAGGTTAATACATTCGTAATAGTGACTCACTTTTAGAAGATTTTTATCACCTTCATAGCCAATGCTTTCTACGAATTTTTCGTAAATGCTGTCTCTGACAACACATAAACTATGATCTTTTACTTGAGATAAGTCGATAGGATTAATGCGATCATTTGATTGTAAGCGATAAAAAAAGTTACGTGATGAAGCCAGTGGACCAACCCACTTGAATAACTCTTCTCGATCAGGAACTCGTGCCGTAGAGACTAGGCCTGATTGTGGTTTTTTCTGTGCAAAGTGATATGCCCTAGACCAAGGTAAAAGCTCGAAGTGACATTCAATGTCTGCATCAACACACATTGCTTTGACAAATTTAAGATTAATGCCTTCTAGGTGCCCTTTGTTTGAAAAATTATATGGCGGGAATTGCTCGGTGTAGATGGTGACACTATCCTTTGCCATTACTACGGGTGCAAAACTTAGGCATGCTAACAACAATAATTTTAAGATAATTAATACACCCTAATTAAATAGCTGCATTAAATATAGAAATTTTCATTAGCTCAGTCAATTTTTAAGCACAAAAAAAGCAAGCCGTAGCTTGCTTCTTCTTAATTTTTACTAAAAGTAAAAATTATAACGGAGTGATGTTATCCGCTTGTGGGCCTTTTTGACCTTGTGAAAGAGTGAACTCTACACGTTGGCCTTCAGCTAAAGTTTTGAAACCGTCGCTTTTAATAGCGCTGAAGTGTGCGAACACGTCTGGGCCATTTTCTTGCTCGATGAAACCAAAACCTTTAGATTCGTTAAACCACTTAACTGTACCTGATACGATGTTAGACATAGTATTATTCCTGATATAAAAAATTAAAAATGCCCTAATGGGCGGGTGTAGCAAAAAATGAGATGGTACTTAAAAACTTCAGGACGGTACTACAAGTATTACTTATACAACAACGAAATAAAGATTTATTAATTACACGCTTTCTTTCTAGCTGGTGCCCACTATATAGAGTTACTAAGATAAGTCAAACACTATCGTCATTAAAACTCAAATTCCAATGCTAAGCGAAAGCTATGATCTTTACCGGATTGACTCAGTTCGCTGATAAAACCAGCTTCCCATTTTAACTGACGTTTTGGACTAAACCTATGTAAACCAATAAAGCCGGGACCAACCCCAACAAAATCCTCACCAGCGTAAATTTCTATTGATGGTTGAAACGCTGATCGATAGCGATAACGATACTGCAAACGAAACTCGCTTTCCCACTCATTCTCGATATCTGCGCCCCATTCATACACTAAAAATGCATTCATAGTCAGGCTTGTACGGCCAAACTCTTTTTCCCATAAAAAGCCAGTCGTTGCTTCGTAAGCATCCACTGTATGTTGTTTTTCAAGCTCAAATAGTGCCCCCCAGTCAGCCCATAATCGTCCCTGTTCAACAAGCTGCCAACGTAACTCTACCTCGTATGAAGATAACCCAAAATCGCCGTTATCGTCTCGTTCGCCAACCAAATAACCTTCAAGACTCATGGTGTCATTAATTGCCCCACCAAAACCTGCACGCTGCGCTAACACATTGCCGCTATCAGTTTGTCTCGACACTAAACGCCACTCTACTTCGCGTTCAAAAGGCATTACATAAGGGTGATATACTTTATCGACCACCATGCCATCAGCATGTGCGACTTGACTAATAGTTGCTAACAGCAAACAGCTTAAGCTAATCATTAAGAACCGCATACTGGCTCCTCTGTCTTTTTAATTTTTAAAACACGCGCTAAGGCGATAAATACCAACGCTGCAACTACATACACCCAAAGCGCTGTTTTACTTGGTGTGGCTTCGTAACCCAATAAGGCTTTTAATACCCGCCCTAGTTCTGAGTTTTCAACTAGAAACCCACGCCAATCTAAATAATTTGAAGTCACATCGAGTAGGTCTACCTGACTTGCTAAATCAAGAAGTATCAATAACTTTGCTGTTGCATTTAAGGCAAGCAACACAACTAAAGGCTGCACGCCTGCGCGTTTAACAACACTTTCAAGTAAAAAGAACAGTAACACACCAAAGCTAATACAAATACCAACCCCTAATAAGGTACCAAGTATCAGAGGCTCAGCAGTATCTTTGCTGTGCCAGAAACTGACTAAATAAATCATGTAGTGACTTAAATACAACGTCATGGTAGCAACCAATGCGACAGCTGCGGCCTGACTTCGTTGCTGACAACTAATTAATGCAGCTGCAAAAATCACAATACACAGCAACATTTGCATGAACTCTAAGCCTCTATGATCAAATAACTGGCTCACCCATGCAGCGCCTTGTACAAACACTAAGCTCATCAAAATACCAATAACGGCATAAATACATAGCTGACGCTGATTTAACGGCACAATCAAACCCAAAAGCACAGCTAAAATCACCACTGGCAGAAGCTGATTTATACTCATCAGCAGACTAGTTATCAGCATCATCCACCTCCGTAGCCACAACAGTCCCTCGAGCAGTGTTAGGCGAAAATTCACCAAAAAAATCATAACGCCCAGGGCTTAATGGGCCGATATAAATCACACTGGTGCGGCCTGGATAGAGCACTTTTTCGCGGTTTAAGTCAAAGCTATCGAACTCTTCAGGAGTGTCATCTTGATTTTCGATTAAAAGTCGCAGCTTTTTATTGGCAGGTACTTTAATTTCAGCGGGGTAAAATAGATGATCTCTTAAGATCAGTTTGTACTCTTTGGCATAAGCAAGCCAAGACGACATACATAGTAGCAGCATAGAGAATGCCAAAATCCATTTATTCACTAATCTCTCCTTGCATAAAAGAGACGCTTACTCGCAAGCCACCGAGGTGACTATCTGCAAGCGCAATATCAGCGTTATAAATCGATACTATGTGTTCAACAATAGCCATACCAAGCCCGGCTCCTTGCTCACCGGATGGATGTTTATCGCCACCCACGCGGTAAAAACGGTTAAAAATGCGCTGCTTTTGAGCTTCATCAATACCTGGACCGGAGTCATCAATTTGCCAGATAAAACGATTACCTTCGGCTTTAAGAGTAATACAAATCTCTCCCACAGCTGGTGTATATTTTATGGCGTTACTCAGTAAATTGCCAAATAAAGTGATCAAAGTGAATTCATCACCAGCAATAATAAAATCATCACCATCTATGCTAATTGTATGCTCTTTTTCATCGATACGGTCATAAAGTTGTGCTACAACTTGCTGGCTAACCTCTAATACCGATACAGGGCTAAATTGCGCCTGCCACTGCTCTGGGTATGTTCGCCCTAAAATCAACATCTGCTCAACGATATTACTCAGTTTATCAACGCCTTTTTCCATCGCATCAAGTTCTACACTATCGACACCTTGGGCAAGTAAATTATGTACATTTATTTTTAAGCTACTAAGCGGTGTGCGCAGCTCATGGGCCGCATCTGAGGCAAAAAATCGTTCTCGTAAATAGGCACTTTCAACACGCTTAAATAGATCATTTAAGCGGCTGATTACGGGTTTAATTTCTTGTTCTGGGGTCTGCCAAGGGATCGCAGTAAAGTCATTTGCTTGTCTATGTTTAAGTTGATTAGATAACCGAGTGAGTGGCGCAAGCCCTTGTTTTACAAAAACACTAATAAGCAGTGCTAAGATTGGTACGCTCCATAACAATGGCGTCATAGCCGATAAAATCACTGTTTCTGTTAGTGCCACACGTTTACTCAATGGCTCAGCAATAAGCACCCGCTTATCTCCTTCGCTTAAACGGTATACTTTGACTCGTTGCCCTGCCAAATTCTCAACACTAAACCCGGTTTGCCAGTGACTTTGATTGATTGGGTTATTTTGTAATGACTTTGAGCTTGAGACCAAACTGTCATCCACCCAAACCTGAAATAATAACTGCGGTAAATTACTCGTATAGGCAGGAGTTTCTTTATTTAACGGCTGTTCAATCAACACATGCGCAAGCGTTACCAACTCATTATCAAGCAGTGCTTCAGCCTGATTCATACTTTCTCGATAACCTTTAGTAAAAGCCAAAAAGCAGGTTAAGATCACCATAGACAAGATAAGTAAGGTGAGTCGCTTACGAATTGACACTAGCGTTTACCTACCACATAACCAATGCCGCGTAAGGTTTTTATGAACTCTTTCGGAAATTTTTTACGTAAGTGATGAATATGCACTTCGATGGTATTTGATCCCACCTCTTCGCCCCACTCATAGAGTTTACTTTCTAGCTGCTGTTTTGATTGCACGCGGCCCTGATTTTCTAACAAAGCTTTAAGGAGCATGAACTCTTTACGCGGAAGATTAACGGGCTCTCCTTGATAACTCACGGTAAAAGCCGCGGTATCCATTTCAACATCACCGACTTTTAAGGTGCTGGTTTGTGCTTGTGTCAGGCGCCTGCTTGCAACCCGAAGACGTGCAAATAATTCAGCGGGATCAAACGGTTTTGCAAGATAATCATCAGCCCCTAAATCTAAACCCATAACTTTATCGTCGATACTACCCCTAGCAGTTAAAATCACTACAGGAATGTTTTTACGATGTTTTTTTATATGCTTTAAAATGTCGATGCCATCACCGTCAGGTAGCCCTAAATCAAGGACTACCAGCTCAATTTCATCGTTGTCCAGCCATTGCATCGCTGACTTAACGGTCGAACTATGTTCAACACTATATCCTTGTTGACGCAAAGAGCGACACAGGCCTTCAGCCACTAAATGGTCGTCTTCAACGAGCAATAAATGCATAGTTTATCTCTTTATTTTTTTCTCTACCTTAGCCAATAGTTTAGTAATTTCTTGTTGGCGGTAAAGATCTGCTTTTGGTCTATCAGGGCGCGCTGGCGCTTGCTGAGCAACCAATAAAAATTCTTTAGCTGATTTATACTTACGCTCGTCATATAGGAATGAAGCATATAAATAGTTACTATCGATACCACGAGGATTTAGCTCAAGCGCTTGCTGAAACAGCTTTTTCGCTTCATCATCATCACCAAAACCAATTGGCCAACCCGGCACTTTACCGTACAAGGTAGCAAGGCTGGTGTATGCTGAACCGTCGAGCGCTTTTGGATCTAAGCTTAGCGCTTTTTCAAATTGCGCTTTAGCATCTTTTGCAAGACCAAGAGCACCTAAGCCCCCTTTCGCTCCCGCATAACTCGATAGCACGATACCGTACCAAATATGACTTGCAGCCTGCTGGTCATTCGCTTTTGTAAATTCAGCCGTTTCGTTGGCTAGTTTTTCAAAGGCATCTAATTGCGCATCATCAACTAATTCGTAATTAACCACTGCCCACTTTTTTTGCACAGAACTTAAATCACTATTAAAGTCGGCTTTTGCAGGCGCGGCCATGATAACACCTAACATCATTAGGGCTTTAAAATTTAGTTTAGTCATAATCATTCACCTTAATCAATTTAGTTCGCAAAAAAACTTTTAATTTTAGGAAGTTGTTTTGCTATTGCGTTATCAACTAGTGATGGAAATGCGCCGTTAATACGGGCAAATAATGTTTCAGGGAAGCCGATAAAACGGCGACGTTTTTTTGATTTAATTAAATCTATTAATGCATCTGCCACTTTTTCAGGCGGATCCATCGTGTTACCAAGCTCTTTGTTCATCGCACGCACTTGTGGCGAGTTGATCGCGGTATCAGTCGCGCGAGGTGCTAAATACAATATTTTCACATCGCTGTGGCTGAGCTCTCTGGCAAGGGCTTCTGTCATACCTCTAAGTCCAAACTTGCTGGCGCAGTACAAGGTTTGATATGGATATCCGATGCTACCAAACGATGAACCTATATTCACAATCGTGCCTTTGTTGCGTGTAATTTGTGGTAAAAATAGCTGGCATAATTTAATTGGCACATGCAGGTTGATATTTAACAGGTGATCTATTTGCTGCTCACTGATTTCACTAAAGCCCTGCATCACATTGACGCCTGCATTATTGATAAGTAATGTTGCACCACCAATTTGCTGAGCAAACTTGGCAAGATCATCACGGGATTCACTGTTACTTAGATCAGCCTGAAAATACTCTGCGTCATTACCACACTCCAACTTAAGTGCAGCAAGTTGCTTAACATTTCTGCCTACCAGCAATAAACGCCACCCTTCTTTCACAAGGCTAAGAGCAATAGCACGGCCAATGCCCCCAGTTGCGCCGGTTAGCACACAAACTGGGCTACTCATGCGCTTTGCTCCATGTCCGCCTCTGTAAAGAAAGGCTCTGAGTCGAGGTCACGAAAAATATTGCCGTATAGTTTGTAAAAACATTTAGCGGCGTGAATAATGGCTTGTTGGTCGTCCTCGTTGTCTATTTTATTCATTAGTGATTCGAAGAACTTAACGTGTTCAATATCAAGTGCGCCGTGCGAAGTAAGGTATGAAAAAGCCTTTTTAGGTAGCCCAACAACCTCACGGATTTGTCCTGCAGCATTATCTGCTAATGCAATAGAAGTACCTTCAAGCACATGAACCATACCAAAGAAAGCTAAAGGATTACCGCGATTAATTGCATCATAGGCATACGACACCATTAATTCGGTCGAAAACTGTGGACGAGAATTACGTACCAACTCTTTATCAAAACCGCATGCAGCAATATCATTTAATACCCATTCTTGATGACCTAACTCTTCTTCAATGTATTCTGCAACAGCTTCACGCAGCCACTCTTGTTTATCGGTAAGCTTTGCACCCACAGCCATTAGTAGTGGCACTGTGTGCTTAACATGGTGATATGCTTGAGTTAAAAACGATGCATATTCACTAAGGCTTACTTCACCTTTAAAAACTCGGCCAATAATCGGCGCTGCTAAAAGATAGTCGCGCTCATTTTGTGTTTCGGCTTGTAATGTATTGAAAAATTGACTCATGCTCGTCGCCTCTTTGTAAAATGCTGAAATTTCTCTAGCAAAAAATTGGTTAATAACATCGCGTTTTGGGCGATTATTGCTAGTTAATAAACCTTGGGTTTGGCTCATTGGCTCTGCCAGACGATGCCATTTTTTTATCTGTGCGTATTCGGGTAACTGCGCGTTTTGTTTAGCAATGTGTGCTGCAAGCTCATTGTCACTCATCGCTTGGTTTGCAAAGATAAGCGCAGCTAAAAACGCTTGGCCTTCGCCAATAACGACAGCTTGCTGTACCTGACTGTGGCTGAGCAATAATGACTCCGGCCACTCAGCACTGATATTGCGTCCAAAGCTCGTGATAAGCTGATTTTTCAAGCGGCCTTGGATAACCAAACGGCCTTCTTGCTCAGTAACTAAGTCTCCAGTGGCATACCAATCGTCGGTATTTTGTGCAGCTTGACCTAAATAACCTAAAAATAATGAACCTTTGATATAAAGTTGGCCATTTTCAATTTTATATTGAATATGTTTAAGTACTCGGCCTGCAGTTTCGATGTCATCATCATTACTAGTGTTTAAACTCACCACGGATGAAGACTCAGACAAACCATAACCTTGATACACAGGTAAGCCACATTTACGGGCTTGCTTAATAAGCTGCTGACTTACAACCGCGCCACCTACAGCAATAAACTTTAAGCTTTTAGGCGCTTGCCAGCCTTGCTTTGCAAAAGCCACCAAACAGGTAAGAAGTTCTGGCA
The DNA here is from genome assembly GCF_040148775.1 of Pseudoalteromonas sp. NFXS39. Classification (NCBI taxonomy): domain Bacteria; kingdom Pseudomonadati; phylum Pseudomonadota; class Gammaproteobacteria; order Alteromonadales; family Pseudoalteromonadaceae; genus Pseudoalteromonas; species Pseudoalteromonas sp. NFXS39. Next base: position 42,404 of record NZ_JAGDEC010000001.1, read on the forward strand.
CTAAAATAAGAGTATTTGGCTCAGTACGTTCAATTGCAGCAATCAATTTGTGAGGTTCAAGTAACTGCGCACCAGAAAAACCAAGTTCAGCTAAAGGGACCAAATTAACCGTACCACCAGCTAATAGCGGCGCATAAACACCTGCTAAGTTCTCAAGCAAAACCGGTAACGGCAATAAACACAAATGGTTTGGTTTTTCTAAACCAATGCTTTGATAGAGTGATGTAGCTACCTGCATTTGACTTTCAAGAGATAAACACACGCCTTTTGGTGTACCCGTTGAGCCCGATGTAAAGGTAATCTTTTGCGTGTTAGCAAAATAAGGCACAGGCTGTGTATTACTCAGTTGATAAACATATAAAGGGTAATGCTTACACACGTCAACTAACGCCACTAACTTAGCATGCTCACCTTCGTATGCGCGGTCACATACAAATAGCCCTGCCCCACTGTTTTGCAAACCAAATGCAATTTGCTGAGCAGTAAAAAACGTTGGTAGCGGAATCGCGACTCTTTTAAGATCGCTAATCGCGGCTTCCAATACACACCATGCTGGCGTGTTATCTAATTGATAAGCGATGCCTTGGGCATCAAATTCAGCTAAGGTTGGCAGTAAACGAGTTACTTGCTCAGTAAACTCTTGTTTAGTTAGTGAGCGTACACCATCACTTTGATGGCAAACCATCAAGGTGTCGCTATCCTTATGCGGTAATTGTGTTAACCAGCTCATAACGCCTCCAAAAATACAGCAAGCTCAAGTGATGACTGCAAACACTGCTGTTTGATATTGAATAAAACTGGGGTGTTTAATACACGTTGATGTGCTTCGTTTAGGTCAACCACACAAATGGTTGGTTGATTGTCGTAATAGCTACCCCAGCTAGCTGGATCTTGAAGTGCTTGTGCATTGGCAACACCGATTTCTTTGCAATTCACACCAAGCATTTTTAATAACGCTCTCACTTTACGGGTTGCGCAAAACACTAAATATTTTGCCCCTGCTTGATAAAGTGCTTCGTTCATTAAAACAAAATGTGCCAAGGTGGCTTTTCGATGCGTTGAGCATAAATTACCTAGCTCAAAAATGTGCTCACGCTTGGCACTGACAAAGTGCTCAATAGACGCAGGGAGGTATTGTTCAATAAACAAAGGCTGTGATGCAGAGCGAAGACCTAAAGTACATACTTCATCATCAACATTAAGCTCGCAAAGTAGCGGCATGAATTGCGAAATTTTCGCGTCATACGCAGCAGCAAAGCCTTGCTTGATATTGCTCTCAAGGCGGTCACGGAATTGACCTCCTTCACGAGTGCAAACAAAGGCTGGCTCTTGAACTTGAGTTTGTTGTAATTGTTGAACTGAAAGCATAATTGTTCGCTCCACTTAGGTTATGTGTAAAATTTATCGAGCGAAACTTAAATAAAACTTAAGAAAAATTAATTTTTATAAATATTTTTCAAACTAATGAAATTTAATGATTTTATTTTTATTAAAAACAAAAATGCCAGTCTGTTAGACTGGCATTTTAATGCTTAAATTAACGTTAAACTTAGATTACTTAACGATAGTCATCTCTTTCAGTAAATTTTGCGCATTATCAACTTTATCCATCACCCATAACATGTATCGTGAATCAACGTGAATTGAGCGATTTAAGTTTTCATCGTAATCCCAATCACCAATAATGCTTTCGTAAACACCATCAAATAATAAACCAACCAGTTCAGCATTACCGTTTAAAGTTGGTGAGCCTGAGTTACCACCTGTGGTATCTACATTTGATAAAAAGTTAACCGGAACAGTATTCATACCGCCAGTGTAATCGCCATAAAGCTTTTGCTTAATTAACTCATTTTGCTTTTCTGGTGAGTTGAATGGTTCAACACCGGTGTTTTTAGCAAGCAGTCCCTCTAAAGTTGTAAAGGGGGTTGCCACTAAGCCATCTTGCGGTGAATAGCCGCCTACCGTGCCGTAAGTTACACGTAGGGTGCTGTTCGCATCAGCATAAACAGGTTTATTAAGTGCCTTGTTATAAGCGATAATTGCTTCCATTAATGCAGGGCGAGCGGCTTGCTGTTTACCGGCCAGCTCTTTTTTCGCATCTTCTATATCTTTAGTGGCAGCAAAAATAGCCTGAGCGTACTGAATGAAAGGATCGCTACTTTGTTTTAACTGTGCAAGATCAAGGCCTGCCATCCATAAGCGTTTACTCTCATCAGCAAGAACAGATTTAGCATACATTTCATCAAGTAAAGCTTGTTGTTTTTGCTTGTCAAAACCGTTTGTTAAACCAAGCGCTTTATCAACTTCTGCAACACGTTGGTCCTTTGGTAATGCCGCATACTGCTCAATAAAGTACAGCAATATTGCTTTATCAACAGCTTCATCATAACGACGGCTCATGCTTTTTAAACGTGACTCGATACGTGGCATATCACGCTCTTGATAACCGCTTTCGCGCTCAGCATCTGGCTTTTGTTTTTCGTACGCTAAACGATATAAACGTCGAGCAGTTGAAATCATTTGTGAGCGGTGTACGTAACCTAACATACGGTCGCGCTGGTTATGCTCTTGCGACTGTGCAACTAGCGCTGATAAATCAGCAAGTACATGTCCGTATTTAGCTTTGCGCTTACTATCTTGATTGATCCACGCTGTGAGATCTTTTTCGAATTGTTGCTTACGGCTATACATTGAACCTTTATTAAAGCTCTCAATCATTGAGCCATAGTTTTTAATGTAATTGTTGTAACCCGCAATCGTGCTTTCGTAAGCGATACGTGCCTCTGAACCCTCTGGGGCATTTTCTTCAATTAACGAAACATATTTAGAATTATATTTACGCGCTAATGGGTAGGCTGTATTAAACACGTAGTCAACTTCAGGCGATATACGGTAACGGTTTGTGCTACCCGGATAACCGGTAACCATCACAAAATCGCCTTCTTGTACGCCTTTAGCACTTACTTTTAAAAACGCATCACTTTGGTACGGCACGTTGTCTTCTGAATATTCAGCAGGCTTGCCATCTTTGCCAACATACGCGCGATAGAACGAGAAATCACCCGTATGGCGCGGCCACATCCAGTTATCGATATCACCGCCGTATTTACCCACACCCATAGCGGGTGCATACGCTAAACGTACATCTTTAATTTCTAGTGATTTGATGAGGTAATACTCAAGACCACCATGGAAAGTGTACACATTACAGCGATAGCTTGGATCTTGCTCACATTCACTAACAAGTGCTTTTTCATTTGCTTCAATAGCATCAAAACGTGCTTTACCTGTTAGCTTTTCAGTCCCTTGGTTAACTTTATCAGTGACTTCGGTTACTTGTTCTGTCACATAAACACGAGACCCCGGCGCAGCAGGTACTTCTTCACCTGTTGACTTAGCTAAAAAGCCATTTTCTAAAATATTATTGTCGGTAGTTGAGTTATATTGAATCGAACCATAAGCACAGTGATGATTAGTTACCACTAAACCTTTTGGAGAAACAAACGAAGCGGTACAGCCACCAAGGCTAATTACCGCGTTCATCGGAAACTCAGTCAGTTTTGAAATTGATTGTACATCAATGCTCAAACCTTTCGCTTTTAATATAGATTCAAGTTCCGGTAGCTGGTGAGGTTGCCACATGCCTTCGTCGGCAACAGCAACATTTGCTACAGCAAGACCTACTGCAGCAGCAATAAATTTAAAACGCATAGTCATCCTTTTTGTTATGTTTATCATTTTTAGCGCTCATATAATTATCATGGTGCTAGTGAATAGCAATAATTTGCGACCGCTAATGTCAAAATTTGTAAACCACTCAGGTTTCATGAGCCTAATATTTAGACTCATGAACCACTGCATTATGGCCATGTAAGCTTTCTTGATGCTCAACTTTAAACTGATAATCAGTAATTACATCCATTGTTTCGAAGCACTGCTTTAATCGCCTTGCTGCATCTTCGCAAAACAGTAAATTTTTTGCGTTAAGAGCAGCAAATGCTTGTTCATCTTCACGCTTCACGGCGGTTTGTACTGGGGTGCCTATAGCTTGCTCACATACTGTGATAAAGCCGCCAATATCAGGTAGCTTTTCACTACTAAAAGTGACATCGACATACGCATAAGAGCGCTGGCTATGAGGGGTTGCAATTGAGCCCTGTTCACTTGCAAGCCAGTTAAGGAATGATGCTTTATCAATCGCTGCATCGTTAAATTGTTTATCAACCGCCTCGCTCAAAAGCTGCCTCGACAATGCCGCTGAGCACGGGCAAGTGCTGCTGTAGGTAATATCTACTTTTAAGTTAATAGTCAGTGATTGCTGCTTAGTAATCGTTAAAATAACAGGGTAAGCATTATAACCAGCGTTGTCGCTAAGTAATGCTGGTTTTAACTGAGGTAAATCAAAATCCAGCACCAGTTTTGCGCCTTTACTTAAGCCTTTTTGTGATGCTAAAACGGCCTCCATAAACTCGTTAACACGCTGAGTCGTTAAGCTTTGTTTAGCCAATAGCTGATTAAGTAGTAAATAAAGACGCGACATATGAATGCCTTTAGCATCGCTATCAAGGCTAACGAACACATCGGCTTTGGCATTAAGGTGCACATCAACATGAGTTTGTGCAAGCTTCAAAGGCAATGCTATTTTTTCCATACCGACCCATTTTAAAGGCGACTGAAAATCTACATTAGAGTGCGAGGTAATATCGGGTAATTGCATATCAACTTCTTTTAACGATTAAATGTTAAGGCCATAGCAGCCTGTTTGTGCGGGTATACGTGCTGCCCATCAAAGACACACTCCCCATTTACAAAGGTATGTGTAATTCGGTTTGAAAAAGTAGTGCCATTGAATGGCGTCCATTGGCATAAATAATGAGTGTTTGTGTGCTCAACGTGCTTTTCTGCATTTGGGTCAACCAGTACTAAATCAGCAAAATAACCCTCTCGTATAAAGCCACGGCCTTCAATAGCAAATCGCTTTGCCACGTTATGCGCTGTTTTTTCAACGATTTGCTCAAGGCTCAACGTACCGCGTTTTACCTGTTCAAGTAACATTAATAAGGCATGCTCGACGAGCGGAAGCCCTGCTGGTGCAGCGTTGTATTGTTGCTGTTTTTCTTGCCAAGTATGAGGTGCATGGTCGGTGGCAATAATATCAATGCGACCATCACGCACTGCTGCGAGCAGCGCTATGCGGTCTTGCTCTGATTTTATGGCGGGGTTACATTTAATTTGATTGCCATAGTGTGCGTAATCGTCTTGGTTAAACCATAAATGATGCACGCATGCTTCTGCGGTTATGTGCTTTTGCTCTATCGGGGCATTACTAAATAGTTCGAGCTCTTTTGCCGTTGTTAAGTGTAAAACATGTAGCTGTGAACCATAACGTTTTGCCAGTGATACCGCATACGATGATGATGCATAACAGGCTAACTCATCACGAATTAATGGATGATGTTCGATACGTAGTTCGCCAAAACGTTTTGCTAAACGGCGCTGATTTTGCTGAATAACCTCGCCTTGCTCGCAATGGGTTGCAATAAGTACTGGGCTTTCACGAAAAATGGCTTCTAGTGCATGCGGATGCTCAACGAGTAAATCGCCTGTTGATGCCCCCATAAATACTTTCACGCCGCAAACTTTTTTTGTATCAAGGGCTTTAATTTCTTCAAGATTGTCAGGGGTTGCACCAAAGTAAAACGCATAATTCGCAGCGCTAGTCTGAGCTGCTATCGCGTATTTATCTGCAAGAGCTTTTGCCGTGGTGGTCGACGGTGAAACATTGGGCATTTCCATAAAACTTGTAATGCCACCCGCAACTGCGGCGGCGGACTCTCTGGCAATAGTGCCTTTATGCGTCAGGCCTGGCTCTCTGAAGTGAACTTGATCGTCAATCATGCCAGGTAATAGCAACAGGCCGCTTGCATCAATCACCTGATCATTGGCCTTTGCAGTGATATCAGAATCGATTAGAACAATTCGTTTATCGACTATTTTTATATCGTTTGTTTTCCGCTGTCCTTCATTAACTACGCTCGCATGTTTGATTATGATAGCCATACTGCTCCTTGCTTATTCAGCAACATTTGCAACTTATCGTAAAAAAATGCACTCCATGGCAAGATTGATTGCAGATTAATATGTTACAATATAACATACCATAAAGTTTTTATTTGGTAACTGTTATGAGTCAAAAAGATCATTTTATCGGGCTATTTAAGCTGCTAAGTAATAAGCCGCTTTCCGATCTTAGAGAATTTTAACAGCTTATCGCAGCCAATAATCACCTTATCGCAACGTATGAGGTCAATTGTAATAAGACACAGTATGCTGGGCTCATTGATCACATGCTGATACCTACCCCATATGAGTGCATTTTTGTAATTCGTTTTAACCGCTTTTCAAATCAAGAGCTTATAAAGCGTATGTGCAAGGGTATATCGACACAATTTAATTTTAAAAATGACAAGAGAAATACTATGAAACACCTAATCGCAACCGCGATCAGTTCAGCGCTGTTACTCACAGCCTGTTCAGAACCACAAACGACAACATCAACGCCTAAATCAGAACAATCAGCACCAGCTGCTGCCGCAGAGCAAGCTAACCCACTGTTTGTAAAAAGCGTATTACAATACGAAACGCCTGATTTCAGTGCGATTAAAGATGAGCACTTTATGCCTGCTTTTAATAAAGGTATGGCTGAGCAAATGGCTGAAGTACAAGCTATCATCAATAACCCAGCAAAGCCTGATTTCGCTAACACCATTGTTGCTCTTGAGAAAAGTGGTGAGCTACTGACTCGCACACGCAGTATTTTTTATAACCTAGCAGGTACTGACTCAAACCCGGCTCGTCGTGAATTACAAAAAGAATTAGCGCCAAAACTAGCTGCTCATAGCGACAATATTTTCTTAAATAAAGCACTCTTTGAAAAAGTAGCCGCTATTCACAGCGAAGCTGACAACCTTGCCTTAACTGCTGAAGAAAAACGTTTATTAGACGTTTACTACAAACGTTTTGTGCGTGCAGGTGCAAAATTAAGTGCAGAGCAAAAACAACAAATTCGTGATATCAATACGAAGCACTCAAGCTTAACAACTCAGTTCTCACAAAACTTATTAGCACTGACTAAAACAAATGTTGTTTTAGTGGATGACAAAGCAGAGCTTGAAGGCTTACCAGCAGGTCAAATTGAACAACTCGCCAATGCCGCAGCAGAAGCAGGCCACCCAGGTCAATACCTAATTAAAATCACAAACACCACGCGTCAGCCAATTTTGGCAACACTGAAAAACCGTGATTTACGTGAAAGAGTATGGCGTGCATCGGCTGAGCGCGCATTATCGGGCGAAAATAGTAACCGTGAGATCGTGGCACAGCTTGCTCAGTTACGTGCTCAAAAAGCGAAACTATTAGGTTACGACAGCTGGGCTGATTTTGGTTTAGAGTCACAAATGGCGAAAAAACCACAAGCTGTATTTGATATGTTTGCGAGCATGATCCCTGCATTAATGCAAAACGTAAACGCTGAGGCCGCTGCAATTCAAGCTAAGATTGATGAATCAGGCGAGCAATTCAAATTACAGCCATGGGATTGGTTATTCTACGCAGAGCAAGTTCGTAAAGATAAATACAACCTTGACGAAAATGCAGTGAAAGAATACTTCGAGTTCAACCGCGTTCTAGAAGACGGCGTATTCTTCACCATGAACCGTTTATACGGCATCACCTTTAAACCACGTAACGATATTCCGGTATATCACCCAGATGTAAAAGCCTATGAGTTATTTGATGAAAATGGTAAGAGCTTAGCCATTTTCTTTGCTGACTACTTCGCTCGTGAAGGCAAGCGTGGCGGTGCATGGATGAGCTCATTCGTTAAACAATCTGGCCTTAAAGAACAAAAGCCTGTTGTTGTAAACGTTATGAACATTCAAAAAGGCGCGAATGGCGAACCTACGCTTATCAGCTATGATGAAGCAACAACGATTTTCCACGAGCTAGGTCATGGCTTACACGGCATGTTCTCAAACGTGAAGTACCCTACTCTATCTGGCACCTCAGTATCACGCGACTTCGTTGAGTTCCCATCAACATTTGAAGAAGATTGGGCAATGTACCCTGAAGTTATCGCTAACTATGCAAAACACCATAAAACTGGCGAGCCAATTCCTGATGAGCTACTGAAAAAAGTAATTCAATCGCGTAGCTTTAACCAAGGTTTTGATACCCTAGAGTACGTTGCAGCTGCACTACTTGATATGGAATGGCATTCACTTTCTGCTGATGCACCATTACAAGACATTGAAAAGTTTGAGCAACAAGCGCTTGCTAAACATGGTGTTGATGTACCATTTGTACCACCACGTTATAAGTCAGCCTTCTTCTCGCACTCAATGGGCGGCGGTTACTCAGCGGGTTACTACGCTTACATGTGGAGTGAAATCTTAGCGGCAGACGCCTTTGCTTATGTTCAAGAACAAGGTGGTTTAACTCGCGAAATGGGTGAAAAATACCGTAAAGAAATTTTAGAAGTCGGTAACTCCCGTGACCTGATGGAATCGTTCAAAGCGTTCCGTGGTCAAGAGCCAGACACTTCAGCGTTATTAAAACGCCGCGGCCTAAAAGCAACGGTTCAATAGCTTTAAGAGGAAAGCGCTAAGCCGAATTGTGGGGTTATCGAGTGTTGATAACCCCGCAACGATAGCAAAAGGAGCGGTCAGCCTTCAGCTATCAGCGGTCAGACGCGCGAAACAAGTTTCACGCCTACTTGTAGCAGCGGGTTTATCCCGCGTCATGAGGTGCTAGGTACTAGGCTCTAGGACGCGATGTAAAATCGCTGCTACCTCACATTTCGAAACTCGCTAACTTTACTCTCGCTAACTTTACTCTCGCTAACTTTACTCTCGCTAACTTTACTCTCGCTAACTTTACTCTCGCTAACTTTACTCTCGCTAACTTTACTCTCGCTAACTTTCCTCGCTAACTTAAAAACAAAAAAGCCCTTACAGTAAGCTGTAAGGGCTTTGTTATCACTATTTAACGTTATTATTTACGTTTACGGCGACGGCCGATAAGCGCTAATGGTGCAAGTAGTAGTGTTAAGAAACCAAAGCTACCATTGCTAGATTTAGTCACTTTCTTCTCTTCTACTGGCTCAGCTTCGTTAGTTACAGCAACAGTGAATTGCTCTGATACAGAGTCTGTACCATCATTAACTGTTACTTCAAATACCAACTCGTCATCGCTTGAGATAGCGCCTGGCGTGAAGCCTAAAGTAGCTGTATCAGCACCAGTTAATGTAGCAGTTGTACCGCTTAGTTGCGTCCATGTGTAGCTTAGTGCGTCATCATTACGGTCTGTAGCTGTTGCAGTTAATGTGCCTGAAGCAGACTCAGAAACTGACTCATCACCCGATACTGAAAGTAATGGTAATGCGTTATCACATGCTAATGCATCACCAGCAATCACATTTGAGAAGATTGGTGAAGTCACGTTGCTTACCGTAACGTTATCAATCCACCAGCCGAACTCACGTACTGCGCTGTCTGATGACATACGGAAACGTAATTTTGCACGGTTACCGTTTAGTTCAGTACCGAAACGAATTGTTTCGTAGTTACCATAAACACCGTTACCATCAACATTGTTACCTGTGAAGGTATCGCGATCTTGTAGTGCTTGCGCGTCGTTTTCGATTAGTGGGCCATCGTAACCTACATCAAAAGTACCGCCCATCTCAGTAACATCTACCCAGTTACCGCCGTTTACGCTGATTTCTACAACACCACCATCCCATTCGTTTTCGATTAGGTAGAAGTGCCAGAATGAAACTTCAAAGTCACCAGCAAAACCGATATCAAACTCTCTTGATTCAACCGCAACATCAGACTGGAAGTCATTGTTGTTTAGGTACATTGTTTGCTCGCCAAGACCGAAGCCAAAGCTGTTGAAGAAGTTAACATTACCGCCGGTTGCCATGCTTTGCGTGCCAACAGCTAAGTCATCACCTGTCATTACGTTTTCTTTCCAATCACGTAATGATGCACCTGCTACTTCCATATCGTCTGCCGTTTGTGAGCTAACTGGTGCTTTATCTTCAAAGTCCATATTCACAAGGTAAGATACTGTATCGCTTGCTGCTTCAACAATTTCGTCATCAGCAGAAAGCTCTGGGAATGACACTTCGATTTTAAGTGTATCCGCAGTGTCAGCATCATTTAACGTGAAAGTAATCGGCGCGCTTGTTTGTGAAGCATATGGGTTTGTATCGTCGAATGTGATTAAACCATCATTTTCGAAAGTTACATCGTGGCCACTTACAACCGTTAACTGAGCTTGTGTGCCAGTCAGTACTTCACTACCTGTGTTCATGATGCTAACAGTTAATGTACCTGTTTCACCTTTATCTAGCACGTTATCGTTTGAACAATAACCTAACTCAGCACCGTTATAGTTTGCATTCATTGCCACATCTTTAAATGTGAAGCTAGCAAGTTTCATTTTGTCTGATTCAACAACACCTGTTAAATCTTCACTGAAACGCTCTGGTGCTTTAGCTCCTAAGCCCATACCACGCTTAGCAAATGCACCTAAGATTAGTTTGTAATCTTCTGGGTCTACAGCATACGCTGCAGCTAAGATAGCATCACGTGCTTCTGTGTATAACGGTGCAACAGGAGTCAGCTTGTAACCAGCAACTAAGTAGTTAGCCATACGGTTTTGAGCATCTTCAAAGCCGTGCTCGTTGATAAGCGCTACATAGCTTTCCCAAAGCATAGTTGCCCAAATTTCACCTGCTGCGTGTGGTGAAGCAACACTTGTTGGTGAAATACCTACATCATCACCAGCATTTTCAGTAATGTGACGGAAAGACAATGGGTTTACTTCCATATTGGTAGAATATGGAACACGACGAATACCGTAGTAGAAGTCTTCTACGAAAGTACCGCTACCGTATGCTTTTTGGAACTTGTCGTTACCAGGGATGTTAATGTCACCTGCTTTAGCAATGAACATTAGAGAGTGGAAATCACCCCAACCTTCACCCATCGCGCGGCCCTGGAAGTTGATAAGGCCTGATGAGTTACCCACTAAGCGGTTACTGATATAGTGACCCCATTCGTGAGCAATAATACCGTTATCTAAAGTACCGTCTTTTAACGTTGCTTTATTGAACATATTAACAGTGACAGTTTCGCCTGCAGCGATACCATCGTAAAGCGCATGACCGTCAGCATAGTTCAGACCCATGTTAGGAATGATAACTGCATCGTCTTCACCGCCCATTGGCGCTGGCTCATCCGTATCTGGGTTGTTGTTTACAACGATTGCCCCAATTGCACCGGCTTCTTGTGCGTGTAGTACTTTTGCTGTGAAGTTACAAGAACCACGATCTACAAGCGCAATTTTGCCAGCGAGTTCTGCTGCATTTGTTGCAGGTTCACAACCATCGTTTACGCTACCAGAATCTACGTTATTACCGTCAACTAGACGAACAACTTCCCCTGCGATATCAGCAAATTGCATTTGACCAAAGCCAGATACTTTAGAAGATTCTAGAAGACCAATCGTTGCATCAGATGTTACAACCACACCGTAGTCAACGCCTACTTTTGCGTCTTTTGAGTTGTATAGATACATTTGCATGCGTGGGCTTGCACCGTCAGCAGGCGTAGACATGTTCGCGTTGTTTAAACCGCTATTATCTTGTGCTTGCGCTTCGATTGGATCGCCTTCAACACCACCACGACCGTAGTTAGATACTTGCGCAACATTTGATGTTTCGTCAAAACCATGATCATAGAAAAAATCGTGTAAGAAGTTGTTCATGTAGAACAAGTTAACGATCGCCGCTTTACGGTTGTCGTAGCTGTTTGCTACTTGATCAACTCGGTAAGGGTAATCGAATGTGTAATCTGATGTTGTTTCTGCAGTGAAGTCACCTTCTGTGTAACCTTGAGGTGCGATAACATCAGCATAAGCAAATACGTTGTTACCTGATGTTGTTGTAGCATCATCAGCAAGCCACGGATCCATCGTGCTTAATTTTTTGTAATAAGACAAGCTTACAAGTGGTGCATCAAGGATTTCTGTTTCATCAACTTGATCAGGGCCATCAGCTGGGATTACGTCACCGTGTGGGCCTTCCCACGGGTAACCATCTTCATCAGCCCAAACACGGTAGTTAAAATCTGCCGCGTGAGCTTTTAAGTCTTTCTTGAAGTAAACTTTGTTGTTTTGCGCGCCAATAACATAACTGAAGTAATCGCTTTCTAGGCTATTTTTGTCAGCTACTTCTACTTCAACATAGTATGCAGATTGCAACTCACCCGCTACTTCAAAGAATACTTTCTTAGCACGTGGCTGACCTAATACAACTTTGTCACCATTTTGGTTAGACACATTGTATTTAACATAGTCGCCTTGTTCAGTTGACTTAGTTAGCGATACATTGATATCTGCAAGCTCTTTAATAGCACGCTTGATACTTTGCTCAGCGCCTACAAAGTCAGCTAAAGGTGCAAATGATTGTGTTGCGTTTGAGCTTGTATTAGCGAAGTAACCAGAACCTGCAACTAGGTTGTACTCTTTGTCCATGATCAGGTTGTATTCACGGTTGAATACTTCAATGTCATGTACTTTTTGCTTGTATTTAGCAGTGATTGAACCAAGCTTTTGTTCAGATAAATCTGTTAATACAGCGCTTGATACACCTTTTTTAGCTGTGCTAACGCCAGTTAAGGCATTTAAATAAAAATCTGCGGCATAAGCATTGCGTTGCTCAGGAAGTACCATAGCCATATCTGGCTTAGCTTGACCTACTGCATTCCATAGGAACGTGGCTTTACCTAATTGCGCATCGAAAATAGATTTATGACCCGATACTGTGCGACGCTCAGCTAATGCACGTTGCTGAGATACTTGAGGATTAAATTGTACTTGCGAGCTAACACTTGAGGCATTATAGAAGCGAGTTTGTTCACTTGCCTGTAATTGAGATGATGCCAAGATAGCCGTTACCATGGTAGCAACAGCTGTTACTTTAAATTGAGACATTCCTTACGTTCCCTATTGTTATATTTTTATTTTCGGTTAACAATCATAACCGAGGCCAATGTACCCAATATGGCAATTAAAAAACAGAATTAATTGTAAAAAAAAGTAACAAACAAGCAGGAACATAATGAATCAAACAATTAAGATACAAGCACTTACACTAGCATTAGTACTAGTATCAGGCTGTCAAAAAAATGAAATAAGCGAGCAAAATACAGCACAACAGCCAACGACCAGTTCACAAAAAGAACAAGTTTTAGTTAAAGATGTTAAAAAAGCAGTCGAAATCAACAAACAAAAATCTACTAACGCTTTTAGTAATAATGGCGAAAAAATTACCTTTGATGCGCCTAATTTAGTCAAAGGCACAGAAGTCTTTAATCATGCAATGCAAGAGCGCGGCATCGCTACTGGGGCAATTTATTTAACTCTAAAAGAAAACAGTTTACCAATAGAGCTTAGCAGCCAATACACACTGAAAAAAATGACCAACAAAAATTATCGATACATTGCAGATAAAAACACTGATTTATTAAAAGTACAAAACGCTTTTAAACAAAATGCCAACGTAGATGTTGTTGAAATTAAAATTGATTATTCACCGATTAAAGAAGTGATGTAGGACAGGAGCTCTCAGCCTTCTGCTATCAGCCGTCAGACGCGCGAAACAAGCTTCACGCCTACTTGTAGCAGCGGGCTTATCCCGCGTCATCATGCGCTAGGTTCTAGGCCCTAGGCTCTAGGACGCGATGTAAAATCGCTGCTACCTCGAAACTCGCTAACTTTACTCTTTCCCCTCGTAACTCGCTAACTTACTACTCCACCACAAAGTCAAAATAGGTGGCTGGGTATGCTTGAGGTTGATAAGTAAAGTGCCACCACTCCATTGAATATGGGGCGAACCCGGCATCTGTCATAAGGGTTTTTAGTTTATACCTATTTACTTTTTGCTCTGCATTAATACGCGGATCGTCGGTGTTAGAAAGGGTATCGAACATATCAAACGGTGAGCCCATATCAAGCTCTTTGCCTTTTGTATCGACTAATGTTAAATCAATCGTTGAGCCACGACTATGGCCCGATTTAGCAGCGATGTAATCACCAAGCAGCTTATCTTTGCCTAAGTTTGGATAAAACTCAGCTTTAGTACCTGTATCCTCTAAATCGTTAACCCAACGCACAAAGTGGTCAACGGCGCGCTGTGGGCGGTAACAATCAAAGATTTTTAAATTAAGGCCTTGTGTTTGAGCTGCTGTTTGCACATTTTTAAGAGCGGCAGCAGCGCTATTATGCAATAAGCATTTAGGCGCGTTGTAGCCATCAACAGGTTTGCCTACAAAGTTATGATGACCAAAATAACGAATATCTAACACGGCATTAGGAAGTAAAGCACCTACATCCACAAATTCACTTCGCTTATCATCACTTGGGTTTGCATAATTTGCATAAGCAGTGCTTGTGCTAATAAGCGCTATACTTAGCAAAGAAGAAGGTATAGTTATACGTGCCAACATAGTGAATGCCATTTTAATTTCTCGTAAATAACTTAATACCACTCACTATTGCATATTAAATAACTTATTCCAAGATTAAAGACTCAGAAACAGGAGTAATATTTTGGCTATATAATTCATCTACAACTGAGCGGTTGCGACCCGTCTTTTTAGCCTGGTATAAAGCTTGGTCGGCAAGTTTAAATACTTCATCAATGTTTAATTGCTCGATTGGCCAGCCTGAAATACCAATCGATACATTAATGCAGCCAACAGGGTCAATGTAGCTTTCGGACACCCGCATACGCAAACGTTCAGCGAGTTGATACGCTCGTTTTGCTTCGACTCTTGGCATGATCACAATGAACTCTTCACCGCCTGTACGGGCAACCACATCACTATCACGAGTGACATCTAACAAAATTTTAGCTAACGACTGTAGTACCACATCACCAATGTCATGACCAAACTCATCGTTCACCCGTTTAAAATGGTCGATATCGATAGCCAACACAGCAAAAGGACAACGCTGAGCTATAAAATGATTAATTTGTATATCAAGGCTACGGCGATTGTGCAGGTTAGTTAATGGGTCTGTTTGCGCTTCTTGGCGCAATAAACCTATTTTACTTTGTAGTAGCCCCACTCCTTTTAACATGGCTTTTCTTAACTCATTACTTTCAAAATACCATGAGCGGATTTGTGTCAACTCTAGTGACGTTGAAGGGCGATCTAAGGTATTTGCAGTCTCAGCTAATTGCCTTAACGGCTGTGAAATTAAACGTGCTAATACCCAAATAAACACAAATGTAAGTAAACCAATTGGGGCTGTCTTTACAAACACTTGCCACATTAAGTCATCAAGCGGTGCAAGGGTGTTTTCAAGCGGTCGCTGAGTGACTACCCCCCAAGAGGCAACTGTCATTGGCGCGTAACCGGCAAGCATTCCAACGCCTTTGCTGTTGGTAACAATCTGTGTGCCTGAGTTACCTTTTAATACCTCATCAATTACTTGGTTATCATATACTTGCTCACCAATTCGGCTTTTATCAGGGTGATAAAGTAAGCGATGATTTTCATCAACCACATACAGATAGGAACCGTCTTGATAGTAATGAACTTGCAGCAATTCATTTAAAATACTGGTCCGCTTTAAGTAAAGGGTGCCGCCAACATAACCAATAAAATTGCTATTTTTGTCAAATAATGGCTGCGAAATAAAGATCAGTAAATTACCTGCCATCGAAATATACGGCTCACTGATCATTGGAATCCGATACGACAAAGCTGCCTTAGTACCAAAACTATCTACTTTTCGGTTTTGTAGTTTCAGTGACTTGGGCGAAACACCTAGAATATCGCCTTGTGCATTAACAATAATTGTCGAATTAAAACTATTGGTTTGTAGTCTTAACCTGTCTACCTCAGAATTAATTAACCCTTGATTATTAAAATCATCCTCAAGAATTTTACCGACATAAGCAAGTTGTTGCTGAGCAGCCAGTAAAAAGTTATCGGTCGCCGACACCAACTTAGCGGCATAGGCCTTATGATTATTAAGGGTTTTATCTATTAGTTGTTGCTTTTGAACTTGGTAGCTCGAGTAATAACTATTTAGAAAGGTAATAAGCGTTGCAGAAAACGCTAACAATAAAATTAAGCGACGTAGGTTTAAACCTTTACTTAGACTCTTAAGCACGATACTTCTCACATATGGGGCCCAAAGTCCATATCGGGTACATCTAATACCTTTATACTAGCAAGATGTTTTGTGTACCTCTATAAAACTTTTGTCATAATTTGATTTAGCGCAAATAAATGAGTGCAATTACTCTAATTAATTAAAGTAACTTTGTTTAATAACTTCAGCTACCAAGCACTCGTTGAACATGAACGGCATCAAAGCCTCTTACCAGCAACCTTCGTTATTTAACATGTTGAATTTAATAAACTATAAACTTAAGACAGTTAAAAGAATGGCTAATACATGCGATTTATATTGTTCAAAAGCAGCTTGCTTTGATGTAATAATTTATTACACTATAAAAACAAAATAACAATAAAGTTTTCCTATGCGTCAACACTGTGCTGAAATCATCAATAAACTCCCTTCACATCGACTTATGGCGTTAGATGTAATGCGGGGCTTGACTATTACTGCCATGATCTTAGTGAACAACCCGGGCAGCTGGAGCGCTATGTATTGGCCGTTGAAACATGCAGACTGGCATGGCTGGACACCTACCGATTTAATTTTTCCCTTTTTTATTTTTATTGTCGGCATGTCTATTACGCTATCTGTAAATAACCTGCGTGGTAAAGGGGTAAGTGATCAACAAATATTAAAAGCAGGTGTTATTCGCACCATTAAACTTATTGTGCTGGGTTGGTTTTTAGCCTTGTTTTATTACAATTTTCAAGACCCTTCTTTTAGCTGGGTTGATGACAAATTATTGCAACTGCGCGTGTTGGGTGTGCTACAACGCATCGGTTTGGTGTATTTAGCAGCCCTGTGTTGTTACCTCTATTTATCGCCGAAAAAAATAGCCATTACTTGCATCGCTCTTTTATTATTTTATGGCGCCGCCATGCTTTATATCCCGTATACCTTGCCAAACGGCGAGGTAGTGAGTGGCTTATGGTTACATGGCAATAACTTAAGTGCTTCCATAGACAACACCGTACTTGGTAGTCATCACCTGTATTATGCCAATGCTAAGCCACTGCCATTTGATCCTGAAGGGCTGTTCTCAACTCTTCCTGCGATTGCGAGTGCGCTCAGCGGCATTTTGACTGCAGTTTACTTAACCAAACAACTCGACCTTAAAAAGCAAGCACGTACACTAATCTTAGCAGGCATATTAAGCGTTATTGCCGGCTATGCTATTTCGCCAATAACGCCTATCAATAAAGCATTATGGACTCCTAGCTATGTGTTACTCAGCTCAGGGCTTGCTGCGATTTTTTATGCTTTATGCAGTACTATTTTAGATATTTATAAGCTGCGCAGCTGGAGTGCTCCATTTATTGTTTTTGGTGCTAATGCGATATTATTTTTTATGTTTGCAGGCGTGTTCGCACGCCTATTAATTATGGTTTCGTTAGGCGATAGCAGTTTAAAAGGCAATGTTTATGGTCTTATACAATTAGCGATCAGTGATGATTATTTGGCATCTTTTATATTTTCGCTGCTGTTTTTAGCAGTGTCTTATATTGTGATGTTCAGCTGCTACCGCAAAGGCATTTTTTGGAAGGTTTAGTCTTTGAACAGATGAGCCAGTCAGCAACTGGCTCATCTGTTCAGCAATTATGCCTGTGGTATTGCATGGCTTTGCTTATCGAGTAGATACAAAATTGACTGATAACTAATGCCACTGTGCTCAGTTAAACCAATTTCGCAGCTACGGCTATTAGATACGCCGCGACTACAATTTTTTGGCACTTGTTGTTTAAGGGTTTTTAGCGCGTTGCTATTGAGTTCTGGCAAGTTAAAACCCTTATCACCAGCAAAACCACAACACTCAATATCGGCTGGAATAATTACCTCATTACTACATGCCTTGGCAAGTGATACTAGGCTTTGCTCTTTACCTAATCGCTTTGAGCTACAGGTAACATGGAGCATCACAGGCTCATTCACAGGCGTTACTTGCAAATTAGGCAGTAAGTACTGAGCTGCAAAGTCGGCACTTTCGTAAATTTTGAGTGCAGTATTTTGCGCAGCATTAAGGGTGGTGAGCGCACAGGGGCTGGCATCAAAAACGATTGGATACAGGCCATTATTTGAAAGCGCCTCGAGCTTAGTAAGTAATTGCTCACTTTTATTTTTAGACTCTTGATTAAAACCTTTACTAGCAAATGGCATACCGCAGCATAGTGAATCAGCTTGTTTAGGTATCACCACTTCATAGCCTGCTTTTGCAGCTAATGAAAAGATTACATCAAGCAGTGGACGCTTATCATCGGCAAGTTTATCGGCCGCAAAAACCCGGCTTGCGCAGCTTGGCATATAAACTAACTTTTTCGCTTGTTGGGGTTGTTGACGTTTTCTATTAATTGGCTGCTCGGCCCTTGGCCATGCCGAATAATATAGCGGTGTACCAAGCAACTTATTAGCAGGTTTACTCAGGTTTCTTAAGTTACTGCTGCCAATTGCTTTTTCTAGCACCTGCATGACGGATAAGCCAAACCGAGCACCAGAGGCGACAACCGCAAAATGCTTGCTGGCAAAGCGTGATAATGACCGCGCTACCTTGCTTGAGGAAACTTGCTCAGCCCTAAGTGATTTTATAAATTCACCAGTGTTTATCCCCACTGGGCATTTAAGTCCGCAAAGACCGGTTGCTGCGCACGAATCAATACCAAGGTATTTAAAGTCGGCCTCGATAACACTGAGCTTTTGATTTAACTTCTGCTTACTCGCTAAATCATCGGTTGTTAGCAATTGATTGTGTAATTCGGTGCGGTGCCGCCATAAAGTAATACGCTGCCTAGGTGTTAAGGTAAGCCCTTTTGATGGGCAAACCACTTCGCAAAAGCCACACTCAATACAGGTGTCAATAATATCATCACTTTTTGGCATGACTTTTAAATGCTGAGTGTGAGCATTTTTGTCGTGATTAATAATAACCCCAGGGTTGAGAATATTCTGCTTATCGAATAATGCTTTAAGCGCAACCATCACCGAGAAGCCATCATCTCCCCATTCGGTGGCAACAAACGGAGCCATGTTACGACCTGTGCCATGCTCTGCTTTTAATGACCCTTTTAGTTCAACTGCCACTAAGTTCGCCACATCAGCCATAAATTGCTCGTAACGGCTTACTTGCTCGTGTGTGTCGAAGGCTTGAGTAAATACAAAATGCAGGTTTCCGGCCAGTGCATGACCAAAAATAATGGCTTCGTCATAGCCATATTTAATAAATAACTGATGCAGCGCATTTACGCCCTCAGCTAATTTATCAAGAGCAAAGGCGACATCTTCAATAATCACTGTAGTGCCAGTTTCACGCACCGCGCCAACCGCAGGAAACGTTCCTTTGCGGATATTCCAAAGTGCTGCATTACGGGCACTGTCAGCAGAAAACTCAATCGCTGCCAGCTGGCTTTGCTTAAACTGAGCAAGAAGTTGCTCGGTGATCTTAGTAAGTGCATCAAGAGCCTCTGCATTTTCAGCTCTTAACTCAATTAAAAGTGCCGCTGCTTGCTCTGGATAGTTGGTCACTTCTTTTGGCATTATGGCATGTTCAGACACCGACATCAGGGCACGTTTATCAAGTAGCTCAACCGCAGCAACATCAAGTTCACTCAGTCTTTGTACCAGCTCACAAACCTTACTGATATCGTCAAAGATAAAAAAACCTGTGTGTTTATACTTATGCTCGACCACTGTGTGGTAGGTAATATCTGCGATAAAAGCTAACGTACCCTCAGAGCCAATAATTAAATGTTTAATGATTTCGATTGGATCAGAAAAATCCAGTAACGCATTTAAGCCATAACCTGTGGTATTTTTTAAACGATATTTATGGGCGATGCGTTCACTCAAATCTGGGTTCTGCTTTACGCTATCAACAAGGTTCATTAGCTCATCAACCCAGCTACTATGGCTTTGCAAAAAGGCGTTACAGCTTTGGTTATCAGCCGTATTAAGCACAGTGCCATCGGCAAAAATTAGGGTCATATCTTTTACTGTATGGTAGCTGTTTTGCGCCACCCCACAACACATACCCGATGAATTATTTGCCGCCATCCCCGCTATTTTGCAACTATTAATTGAAGCGGGATCAGGGCCAATTTTTTTACCAAACGGGGCTAATACTTGATTCACTCTAGCGCCGATGATCGCCGGTTGTAAGCGTATTGCATCGGCATCATCAATAATCTCAAACTTGCTCCAACTATCGCACAATAAAACCAATACCGAATCTGTAATTGCTTGCCCAGATAAACTCGTCCCTGCAGCTCGAAATGTGATAGGTATTTGTTGCTCGTTTGCAGCAATGATCACTTGTCGTGCTTGATTTTGATTGCTAACTAATACAATTAACTCAGGAATTAATCGATAAAAGCTTGCATCTGTTCCATACGCATAACGGCGCGAGTAATCTTCTATTAATGCAGACTCTGGTAAAAAAGGTGCAATTTGCTGTTTGAATGCGTGCAATCTTGTTAAAGCCATCTCGCCCCCAGGCTTGTCATAGTTACGCTGATGATTATGGAATATATTATTACTTTAAATTGTACTAAAAAGCGACCCATTAAATTGATAAATTATCATCTTCAAGCATTTTCATCAGCATAAAGGTTTGGTTATTTAAGCATATCAGCCCTATTTGGTGATCTAACTTAGCTTTTTGCAGTCATGCAGAAAAACCGCTAGGGTAGCAAAAAAAGACTGTATTTATATTTAAAAACCCATTAATATCAAGAATAATTTATTCTAAAAACTAAATAAGCGTTTTGCTTTGGAGCTTGCTGTGTTAAATAAGTTTGCACTATCGTCACTGGTTATCGGATTAGGATGTTTCATGCCATTACAATCATCATTTGCTGAGTCTGCATTAACTTTAAAACAACAGTTAGGGCAAAAGCTCATGCTCGACCTGCGCTATTACTGTGAGCAAGACCCTGGCGAGCAAAAATGCCGTACACCGGTCACTCAGCTGCCAGCCGATTTAGCCAATATCATCACTAAACATAACATTGGTGGTGTGATTTTATTTGCTGAAAATATCGATACCGTGCCACAGGTGATCAAACTTAATAATGATCTACAAAAAGCTGCTGCTAAGTCTGAGTTAGGCTTACCGCTGTTTATTTCGATAGATCAAGAAGGTGGCCGAGTAGCCCGAATTCCTCGTGATGTAGGCACTTCATTCACAGGTAATATGTCGATTGGCGCAACCTACAAAGAACATGGCACATACTTCGCGACTGAGTCTGCGCGCATTATCGCCGACGAGCTTTTAGCACTGGGTGTTAATGTTAACTATGCACCCACGGTCGATGTAAACATGAACCCTGATAACCCTGTTATTAACGTACGTTCTTACGGCGAAGACCCGCAACTGGTTGCGAAACTAGGTGGTGCACAAGTCGCAGGGTTCGAAAATAACGGCGTTATTTCATCGTTAAAGCACTTTCCGGGGCATGGCGATACTAATGTAGATAGCCACACAGGCTTGCCAAAGGTAATGCATGATAAAGAAACCATTTGGCAGCAAGACCTACCACCATTTAAAGAAATTATTAAGAATCAACAGCCGGGTATGATCATGACTGCACATATCCAATATCCAGCCCTCGATGACACTACGTTTGTCAGTAAAGAAGGCAAAACCATGATCAAACCTGCAACAATGTCGCGCAAAATCATCACCGACTTATTGCGTGATGAACTCGGTTATCAAGGTGTTGTGATCACCGATGCACTTGATATGGCGGGGATTAGCCACTTCTTTGAACCAATTGAAGCAGTGATAAATACCTTTGCAGCGGGTGTTGATATTGCGCTTATGCCAATTGAAATAAGAAGCCCTAAAGACTTGGCGGTACTTGAAGCCCTAATTGACAGATTAGAGCAAGAAGTACAGCGTGGCACTTTAAATGCTGACGAAATGAGTGCTTCAGCAACGCGTATTTTAAGACTTAAAGAGAAGTTTAAACTCACCTCTTCACTTGACGACGAAGCAGCTATCAAAAAAGCGCAGCTTTTACTTGGTGATCAAGGTCACAGAAAAGTAGAAGCCGAATTAGCATTAGCAGCTATCACCGAAGTTAAAAACGAAAAAAATACCCTACCACTCGACATTAAATCAGGCAGCAAAGTGCATATTATTATGCCAGATACCCGCAAGTGCTATGCCCTACAGCAGGCGTTAGTTGATAACACTGATAAGTTAATCAGCTTTAGCTGCACTAGTTTGCAAGGCTATGAGAAGCTTGCCACGTTAAAAGAAATTAACGAAGCCGATATAATCATTGCCGCAAATGCGTCACCAAAACAAAGTGCTGTTGAAGTAGGTGGAATGGACGATTTAGCTGATAACCCAGAGTTTGCAATTGCTAAAGCAGATCAATCTGCGGCATTAGAATCATTGCTAAAACAAGCAAAATTAGCCCATAAGAAGACCGTATTTGTAAGCTTACGTGCCCCTTACGATATTGCTCAATTTGGAAAATTTGGTGATGCTGTACTTGCCACCTATGCTTACAATATAGATGTAGATACAGATGAAAAGATTGCTGGTCCTGCATTCACAGCGCTAGCAAAAGTTTTACTAGGGAAGGCCCCTGCTAAAGGGCAGCTGCCCGTTACTATTAATGACCTGAACTGAGTGTTATTGTAGCAACTATGGGCAAGTGTTAACTTCAAGGAGAGTCACATGCAAAAAAATGCATCTTTAACCACTCCTGCGGCTATTCGTAAAATGGTACGTGAGGGTGACTACAGTGGAAATACATCGGGTTTTGCACCGGGTTTTGTGCAAGCAAATTTAGTGATTTTACCTAAACAATATGCGTTTGATTTTTTGCAGTTTAGCCAAGCAAACCCGAAAGCTTGCCCGATTATTGCTACTAGCCGTTTACCGGGCGTTACCGATATGCCAACCGTTGGTGAAGATATAGATATTCGTAGCGACTTCCCTCGTTACCGCATCTTTAAAAATGGCCAAATGGTTGAAGAAGTAACTGATATTACAAGCCATTGGCGCGATGATTTAGTCACCTTTCTAATTGGTTGCTCGTTCTCGTTTGAAGAAGCGCTTATTGCCGCGGGTCTTGAGATCAGAAATATCAGCGAGCAAAAAAATGTGCCTATGTATGTAACCAATATGGCCTGCCAGAGTGCAGGGATTTTCCACGCCAATATGGTCGTTAGCATGCGCCCAATGAAACCTGCAGATGCTATTCGGGCAATCCAAATTTGCAGCCGTTTTCCAAGTGTACATGGTGCGCCAGTGCATTTTGGTGACCCTGTAGCAATTGGCATAAAAGATATTAACAAGCCTGAATTTGGCGATGCGGTTACCATCAAAGCAGGTGAAGTACCGGTGTTTTGGGCCTGTGGTGTTACTCCACAAGTTGCGATTGCCAACGCAGCACCTGATTTTTGTATCACGCATAGCCCAGGACACATGCTGATCACTGATATTCCAAATAGTAAAATGGCAGCGTTATAAATGACGATGAAACTAAATTGCGACCTTGGCGAAAGCTTTGGGATGTGGAAAATGGGCTTAGACGAGCAAGTTATGCCACATATTGATATGGCAAACATTGCTTGTGGTTTTCATGCTGGCGATGCCGATGTGATGGCAAACACCCTAGCCCTTGCCAAGCAATACAAGGTAATGGTTGGCGCACACCCAAGTTACCCAGATAAGCAAGGCTTTGGTCGCCGTTCTATGGCTATGAGTGAAAAAGAGCTTACCAATTGCCTGCATTATCAAATTGCTGCAATTGATGGTATGGCTGCGGTACATGGCTTAACGCTCGAATACGTAAAACCACATGGCGCCTTATATAACGATATGATGAGTGACGAGCAAACCTTGAATATCGTTATGCGTGCTGTGGCTAGTTATGCAAAGCCACTAAAATTAATGATTTTAGCCACCAACCAAGCAGCCGAACACAAAGTACAAGCAAAAAATCTTCAACTAGAACTCATTCTAGAGGCGTTTGCCGACCGTCAATACACAGACGAAGGTAAACTAGTCACGCGCTCTTTAGCTGGCAGTGTACACGATAAACCAGCGCTAATGGCGCAGGTTAAACAGTTAGTTGAACATGGCACAGTCACAACGCGAAGCGGTCAGCAGCTTGCGCTTGATGCCGATAGCCTGTGTGTGCACGGCGATAATGAAGCGGGTATTGCGCTCATTCAAGAGATCAAAGCACTATGTCAGCAAGCCTAAGTGACGCTGCGCTCAGCCAACAAATTGAAACCATGATGGTTGAACAAAACCCGCGTGGTATGCAGCATTTATATGCAAAACAACTAACGGGTACGTATTTACGCGCAGCGAAATACCTTCATCAAGCACAAGGTACTGTATTGATTGGTACAGGCTTTGCAGTCAACAATACCTTCGAAACCGACGGCCCAGTTGGAGCGATTGCACTTTACAAAGTACTCAAAAAACTTGGTAAACAGCCCCTTTTGGTTACTGGCAACCCCCTTTACAGTGCCCTTAAAAAAGACTTCAACTGCTTTGAGCTGCCAATTAATAGCATTGATAATGCCCACACTTTTAGCATTAAAGCCCTTGCACAGCTGAAACCTGATTGTGTTTTATCAATAGAACGCCCGGGGCTGAATCAGCATCAGCGTTATTACAATATGCGCGGTATTGATATTTCTGAGCATTGCGGCTGCTTTGATTTTTTTGTAACAGAAGCACGTTGCCCCACCATAGCGATTGGTGATGGCGGTAACGAAATAGGCATGGGTAACCTTGCACAGCACATGCAAGCGCTAAACATTACTCCTTGTTTAACTCCTTGCGATGAGCTTTTACTCGCCGATGTATCTAACTGGGCGGCGTACGGGCTGATAGCCTTTTTAAGTCGCTGGCATAACACCGATTTGCTGGCTGAAATTGAGCCACTCAATATTTTACATTATCTAAGTGAGCGCGGTAGTGTCGATGGTGTCACCCATAAAAACGAGCTCACCGAAGACGGCCTGCATGCAATGCATGGTCAACAATTAATAACTCGGCTTCGCCAACTTGGCGGCTTTACGACAGAGAATGAGGTTTAACAATGGGCACGGTATACCTAAATGGTGAATACCTTGGCGCTGATGAAGCAAAGATTTCACCAATGGATCGCGGCTTCTTATTTGGCGATGGCATTTATGAAGTGATCCCATCATACCAAGGCAAAATGCTAGGCTTTGGCGCACATATTGAGCGTATGAATAACGGTTTAAACGAGCTTGAAATTAAGCTCGATTACAATGCCGATACGTGGCGTAAAATCTGTAATGATTTATGTGAAAAAAACCAAGGTGACAACCTAGGGATTTATTTGCATGTGAGCCGCGGCGCTGATACAAAACGTGCCCACGGCTACCCAAGCAATATTACTCCGACCGTATTTGCGTTTGCTTTTGAAATTCCGGCAGAGCCAAAAAGCGACATCGATAGCGCAACAACTTACACCGTATCACTTGAGCAAGATCGTCGCTGGCAACGTTGCCATATAAAATCAACGGCACTGCTTGGCAACGTGATCCATTACCAACACGGTGCAGCAGCGGGTAATAAAGAAACCATTCTATTTAATCGTTTAGAAGAAATTACCGAAGCCAGTTCAAGTAATGTGTTTATCGTAAAAGATGGTGTGATCAGCACGCCACCACTTGATAACCAAATTTTACCGGGGATCACCCGCTGGTTAATCCTCAATATTCTTCACAGTTACAGTGATTTTAAAGTGCAAGAGCGCATTATTAGTAAAGAAGAGTTACTTGATGCCGACGAGGTATGGATCACCAGCGCCACTAAAGAAGTTGGCCCAGTCGTAAAAGTAAATGGCAAGTTAGTTGGCGATGGCAAACCAGGTGCAATTTGGCAACAAGTGCAAAGCCTGTTTACCAAGCATAAGTTTGATTACTAATTTAATCGCACTTTAAAAAAACGCCTACTTAAAGTAGGCGTTTTTTTTAGCTATTATTTAATTGCTTATTATATCAAATGGCCAAGCTTGCAGTAGGCCGTCACTGGTTTCTGAATATAGCAGGTTACCATCGTATGCCACACTCAGTACTGACGTACGCTGGCGCTGTTGTTTAGCTTCGTATTCAGCGATTAGTTCACCATCTGCAACGCGATATAAACGCATCTTCATTTTTGGCGAACCCGTTAATAGCCATTTATCTTGATTAATAAATTGCGATGCGGTGAACTCAATAAAGTTAGCGTATGAGGCCACTTCTGATAGTTCTTTTTTATTGGCTAAATCAAAAAATACTCGATCATCAACCGAATCAATTGCAAAGGCCAAGCTCGCTGTATCATTTAAAGTAACGTGATTTACTCTAGTAGCTAAACGCTCTTCAAAGCGAGTGCTGCCATCGCTCGTTGACCAAAGCTTTACGTATTTGTCGCTCGAGCCAGTAAACGCCCACTGACCATCAGCCGATAACGCCACGCTATTAATATCTAAGCGATGAATATCAAAACGCTTAGTATCACCTGTGCGGGTATTTATCACCTCAGCCTTACCGCTACGATAGGCTATAACCAAAGTATCGCCTACAGCTGAAATAGCGATGTCTCTGGCGATTTCTTGCCCAGTGAGCCAAGTGCCAATACTACGCCCGGTGCGAGTATCGTATAAAGTCACTGATAACCGGTTTGAAATGAAAAAACGAGATTTGTTGGCGCTAAAGCCCGCAAGCTCAACATGTTCAGCGCCCTGCCCTGTTATACAATCGTATAGACGCGCTTTTAACTGATTATCCCAAACGCACACCTCAGATTGGGTTGCCACTAACGCGTGACTAGCATCTTCACTAAGCGCCGTGGCACTTAATAGCTCATTGCCATGCGCAAATTCACTACTAGCAGAGGCAGTAAAAACCTCACCTCCACCACAGCCCACAAGGCTTAGTGCAAATACACAGCAAAGAGATTTAAGCAGTTTCGACGTCATGATCATTCTCATTTTTTATAATTATATTGTATAGGAGCAGTGTAATGAAAATAAGCGGAAGTTGGTAGGAAATCTCGCTGCCAGCTTTCAGCCGTCAGCCATCAGTTTTTGTAGGCGTGAAATTTATTTCGCGCGAAGTGCCGGCTGTTCGGCGATGCAGCGGCGCGCCATGCAAGCATGGCGCCTACAAGAAACGATTATTGGTCTGTTCTGCTAACGATTTCGTAGCCTTCAGCTTCATAATCATTGATGCATTTTTGAAATTTATTTTGAAGTTTTATTTCATCGAAATAGCCAAGTGAGTATACATCACACTTTACTTTCATATGTTCACTGTTTTCCAAAACCGCATTAAGTTTAAGCTCAGCAAAACCAAATTTATAGGCTAATTCTGTGAACTGTGAATACAGAACCAAAAGCAGTACAGCAAGAAGGGTAAGCGTTAGTGTATTTTTCATTTTTATTTCCTTTAAAAGTGTTGGTAAAAAGTCTGGAGCAATTATCGAACCAACAATATAACTTCATATAAATCAATACAATGAGAGATAAAAGCAAAAGCATAGTTGATATTTTCACCAATAAATAGTGAAAAAGACAACTTTTCCCTAAAATAAACACAATATGGTGATAATGCTTGTTTTAAAGTACTAGAAATGAGCTTCGAGGTGTGTGAAAGATAGGCGAGAAGCGAGATAGGAGGTGCTTTAGCGCCGAACAAAAGCCTCCTGATTCTCTGCTTAATGTAATCCCACGGTTTTCTTGTAAACGTGAAATTTATTTCGTGCGAGGGTTCTAACTTTCCCCTTGCTAACTCCCCTCACCCATGCGTAAAACAAAACACATTAAGTTTGTTACCGTCTAGGTCTCTAAAGTATCCCGCATAAAAGCCCGGCATTTCACGTGGGCCGGGAGCGCCTTCGTCAGTGCCACCTAGTTCTATGGCTTTTTTATAAAAGGCATCTACTTGGGCTGGAGTTTCGACTGCCAGAGCGATCATAGTACCGTTACCAACTGTGGCTTTTTCATCATTATGGGGTTTAGTAACCGCAAAACCGGGCTTATCTTGACCTGTACTCCATGCGACAAAGCGATCAGTTTCTAAAAAGCGCTCGGCGTTTAGAGTGGCGAACAATTCATCGTAATACTTTACTGCTTTAGCTAGGTTGTTAGTGCCTAACATGATGTAACCTATCATTGTGTGCTCCTTACATTTAAAAGTGTCTTTACTCAACATAAAAGGGAAATGACCATCTGTCTATTGATTTCTTCATTCATCGCAATGGACTATATTTCTGATGGTTGTTACTTTATAACAGGTCAACACGCCCTAATCTCTGCTCACTAACAAGGAAATAAAATGAAGTTTAAAACATCTTTAGCACTGCTTGCAGCAGCTAGCTTTTACAGCCACGCAGAAGCTAGCAATACCTTTGACCTCGAAAATGTTTTTGATCTTGAATACGCCAACCAAATAGAAATGACAAAAAATGGCGATACAATTTACTTTGTGCGTAATCGCATGGATATCAAAAGCGACCGTAAAGTCAGCAATATTTGGTCAGTAAACCCAGATGGTAAAACCATGCTACCGCTAACGTCTGGCGTGCATATGGATTACTCTCCGGTGCTGTCACCGGATGAAACTCGCTTAGCGTTTATTTCTACCCGTGATGGTAGCAGCCAAATCTATGTAAAATGGTTAAAAACCGGTAACGTAGCGAAAATTAGTAACCTAACGCAAAGCCCTGGTGGATTAACTTGGACACCAGATGGCAAGCAATTGGTGTTTAGCCAGTTTGTACCAGCAAAATCAGCAAGCCCTGTGTCATTACCGGGTAAGCCTGAGGGCGCTAAGTGGGCAGAGCCAGCTAAATATATTGACGATACCTATTACCGTGCCGATGGCGGTGGCTACTCTGAAAAAGGCTATCGTCACTTTTTTATCATCAGTGCAACTGGCGGCAATGCACGTCAATTAAGCTCAGGTGATTTTGATCACGGCGGAGCAATCAGCTTTAACGAGCAAGGCGATGCGTTCTATTTTTCGGCTAATCGTTATGAAAACAACGAACTACACCCAACTGAATCTGAAATCTATAAACTTAGTTTAGCGGATCGTTCAATTACCCAAATAACAAACCGTAAAGGCCCAGATTCACGCCCTAAAGTCTCACCAAATGGTCGTTACCTTGCATACACAGGCTATGACGACAAAAAGACTAACTATGAAAATAACGACATTTATTTACTTGATTTAAATTCAGGTAAAACCTCAGTGCTCACTGCTGATTTAGACCGTAGCGTCGAAAGCATAAAATGGGATGATAGTGGCAGAGGTCTTTATTTTAGCTACGATAGCGAAGGTAAAACACACCTAGCTTACCAACCTCGTAGTGGTAAACATAAAGTGATTACCTCAGAGATTGGTAGTGTCGCCTTTGGCCGTCCGTATTCGGGTGGTGACTTTGACGTGAGCGAAGATGGTGAAGTTGCATTCACACTTGCAGATACCCAACGCCCAGCTGATGTAGCACTAATTAAGCGCGGTAAAACAGCGCGTTTAACGCAATTAAACGAAGATGCGTTGGGCGACAAAGAACTCGCTAAGGTTGAAGAAATTTGGGTTAAGTCAAGCCACGATGGCTTGGCTATTCAAGGTTGGGTTGCTTACCCACCAGGTTTTGATAAAAGCAAAAAGTACCCACTTATTTTAGAAATCCACGGTGGTCCTGTTGCAAACTATGGCCCTCATTTTAGCCCTGAAGTGCAATTATATGCAGCCAAAGGTAACGTTGTGCTTTATATGAACCCACGCGGCAGTGATTCATACGGTAAAGAATTTGCGCAAACAATTCATCATAACTACCCAAGTAATGACTTTGATGACTTGATGACAGGTGTTGATGCTGTCATCAATAAGGGCTTTATTGATGAGAGCAAATTGTTTGTTACCGGCGGTTCAGGCGGAGGTGTTTTAACAGCATGGATTGTGGGCCATACAGACCGCTTTGCAGCAGCGGTAGTTGCTAAACCTGTCATCAATTGGATCAGTTTTGTACTAACTGCTGACTTCTACCCTTTCTTTGCTGATTATTGGTTCCCTGGTAAGCCATGGGACAACATTGAGCATTACATGAAGCGCTCACCAATAAGCTATGTTGGCAATGTTAAAACACCAACCATGCTGTTAACCGGTGAATCAGACTATCGCACCCCAATTTCTGAAACCGAACAATTTTACCAAGCCTTAAAGCTACAAGGTGTTGATACAGCGATGGTGCGTATTCCTAATGCCTCACATGGTATTACCGCTCGCCCATCAAACCTGATGACTAAAGTAGCCTATATTCAATGGTGGTTTGATAAAAACAGTGGAAATAATTAACGACATCGAGCGAAGCGAGAACATTTCGTTTGCACAAGGTGAACGAATTTCGTGACGCAGTTTCGTTTAACTTATCTCAAATTGCATTAAGCGCGGCTTTATGCCGCGCCATACACAAAACATAAAATAGTTTCACACTTACCTGTAGCAGCGGCTTTATGACACGTCATTTAATAAAACTATAACGCGAGGTAAACCCGCTGCTACTTTCTCCTTTCTAACTTTTGAATTTCAATCTGATAGCTGACGGCTGACAGCTTTCTTTTCTCTGTAAACCCCCTTTACACTTAAAATGTGATTAACTCCTTACATACTTTTCTCAAATATCGGACATTACCCAAAAAGCAGTTAGTAAAAAATCGGTTTATAGCCAAAATCAGTAACTTGAGTTAGTAAAAAATCGGTTTGTGCCGCTAAAAACCTAGCTTCAGTTAGTAAAATTTTGGTTTGTAAGGGTATGGAGTTGGTAAAAAATCGGTTTATGGCTTGGGTGAGTTAATAAAAAATCGGTTTATAAATCGCTAGATTCTACAAAACAACATTAAATTGCCGTTTATATTACCCATTTTTAACCATTCTAGAGGCTGTACTCAGGCAATAAGCCCTAAATTAAAGCTCATAAGACGGAGCTAGTTAAATCCTGATCTAAAATTATGAGGCTGGTAAATGCGTGATCTGTATTTTTATAAAGCTAGTAAATGGCTGATCCAAGACTTGGTTAAAGAGTGATCCGAACCTACGAGATGAGAGTCTGAAAGCTGATAGCTACAAATGAAAAAGGGCCCGAAGGCCCCTAACAACATTATTGAATAGCTATAAAGGAAATTACAACTTGGTTAGAACTGGTTCATGGTATTTGCTTCACCACCGGCTTTAAGCGCATTTTCACCAGAGAAGTACTCTTTATGAGTATCACCAATGTTAGAACCTGCTAGGTCTTGGTGTTTCACTGATGCTTGCTCACGGCGGATTTCTTGACGTTGTACGTCACGAACATACGCTAGCATCCCTAGGTCGCCGAAATAGCCTTCTGATAGAATATCAGTGCTTAGCGCCGCTGTATGGTATGTTGGTAGCGTGATTAGGTGATGGAAGATACCCGCTTCACGTGCACCATCTTTTTGGAAGTTTTGCACAAGTACGTCTGCTGCCGCTGCAAGCTCTGTGTCATCCATTTCTGGTGCCATTAATGCCTTATTATCATCGATGCTTGGGTAAGCAGATAAGTCTTTACCTTGCGCTTGCCACTCAGCATATACTTGCTCACGGAATTTAAGTGTCCAGTTGAACGACGGTGAGTTGTTGTATACCAGCTTAGCATTTGGTACTTGCTCTTTAACGCGGTTAACAAGCTCAGCGATTTGTTTAACGTTAGGCTTTTCTGTTTCAATCCACAGTAAGTCTGCGCCTGATTGTAAGCTAGTTACACAGTCTAGAACTACGCGGTCTTTCTCTGTGCCTTCACGGAACTGGTATAAACCATTATCTAAACGTGTTGGTTTGCAAAGTTGACCATTAAGCTTCATTGCTGTGTCGCCTTCGTTTAAGTCATCCACACTGTTTACTGGTGTTGTTTCAAGGAACGACGTGTATTGGCTAGCAAGGTCGCCAGGTGTTTTAGATACAGGCACTTTTTGAGTAAGGCTTGCACCTAGTGAGTCTGTACGAGCAACGATGATACCGTTATCAATACCAAGCTCTAAGAATGCGTAACGAACTGCGTTAATTTTTGCTAAGAAATCTTCATGCGGTACTGTTACTTTACCTGCTTGGTGACCACATTGTTTTGCGTCAGATACTTGGTTCTCGATTTGGATAGCACATGCACCTGCTTCAATCATCTTTTTAGCCAGTAGGTAAGTTGCTTCTTCGTTACCGAAACCCGCATCGATATCAGCAATAATTGGCACAACATGGCTTTCGAAGTTATCGATTTTATTTAGCACAGCTTGAACGTCACCGCCGTTTGTTTTCGCTTCGTCTAGGTCTTTATAAAGGTGGTCAAGTTCACGTGCATCAGCTTGCTTTAAGAAGGTGTAGATTTCTTCGATTAGCGCTGGAACAGATGTTTTTTCATGCATACTTTGGTCAGGTAATGGACCGAACTCAGAGCGAAGTGCCGCAACCATCCAGCCACTTAGGTAAACGTAGCTGCGTTTAGTTGTTTTGTTATGACGTTTAATTGCCATCATCATTTGTTGTGCAGTGAAACCATGCCAACAACCTAATGATTGTGTGTATTGGCTGTGGTCAGCATCGTATGCAGCCATGTCTGCACGCATAATGTCTGCAGTGTATTGTGCGATGTCTAGACCCGTACGAAAACGGTTTTGTAAGCGCATACGGCTTGCGTATTCTGGGTTGATTGACTGCCACGTTTTGCCTTGTGTTTGACATAAAGTAGCTAGGTTATCTGTTTCGCGTTGATATGTTGTCATAATAAAATCCTTCGAACGGGTTATCTATTTTTGTTAGTGAGAGTGGCTACTTGGCGTTTGCTTCGTAGCGCTTAATTCAACATTAGGCGGATTTTAAGGATTTAGTAAATTTATAGTTGTTATTGCCACTATATATCTAGTGAATGACAAATAGCCTGCTTATTAGCCTTTTTTACGATATGGTTTAGCCATGAATGATCAATTTAAGCTCGTTTAAAGGACATTATTATGACCACTCTCTCACTTAACGGTTTAAGCGTTGATCAACAACTAGCACAGTTTGTTGAGCAGCAACTTTTACCAGGAACAGGCATTAGCACAGACACCTTTTGGCAAGGTTTTGCTGAAATCGTCAATGAATTAACGCCAATCAATCGTGCGCTTTTAGAAAAACGCGAACAACTGCAAGCTAAGATTGATGACTATCACAAGCAGCAACCGGTATGGGATGCAGCTAACTATCAAGCATTCCTTGAGGACATTGGCTACCTAGTTCCCGAGCCAGCTAGCTTCAGCATAGAAACAGAACAGGTCGAGCCTGAAATCGCTAGCACTGCGGGGCCGCAGCTTGTTGTGCCTGTGAGCAACGCACGCTTTGCCTTAAACGCAGCGAATGCCCGCTGGGGCTCTTTGTATGATGCACTGTATGGCACTGATGTATTAAGTGAAGATGACGGCGCAGAGAAAGGCTCTACATACAACCCTGTACGTGGCTTTAAAGTAATGGCTTATGCCCGCCAGTTCCTTGATAAAGCATTACCTTTAGCAAATGGCTCGCATATCGAAAGTACTAGCTATTCAGTGGTTAACAATGAACTTTTAATAACATTACGTGACAGCAGCCAGGTTCGCCTAGCAAACCCTGATCAACTTATCGGTTACCAAGGTGAAGCGCAAAACCCAACCGCTATCTTACTGAAAAATAATGGCTTACATATTGAACTGCAAATCGACCATCATCACCCAATAGGTCAAGCTGATAAAGCAGGCCTTAAAGATGTACTACTAGAAGCAGCCCTCACAACGATTATGGATTGTGAAGATTCAGTTGCCGCTGTCGATGCCGAAGACAAAGTAAACGTATATCAAAACTGGCTTGGTTTAATGCAAGGTAACCTAGTAGAAGCATTTAACAAAGGCGGTAAAACCATTGAGCGTCGTTTAGCACAAGACCGCCAATATCAAGGTGTGAATGGTGAAACACTTACGCTAAAAGGCCGTAGCATGATGTTTGTGCGTAACGTTGGCCACTTAATGACAAACCCTGCAATCCAAGATAGTGAAGGCAATGACGTGTTTGAAGGCATTATGGATGCCATTATCACCAGCACAGCAGCTCTTCATGACTTAAAAGGTACAAATAGCCTAAAAAATTCAACGGCCAATAGCATTAATATTGTTAAGCCAAAAATGCACGGTCCAGAAGAAGTGGCATTCACTAATACATTATTTACCCGCGTTGAGCAGCTATTAGGCTTGCCAGCAAACACCATTAAAATGGGTATTATGGATGAAGAACGCCGCACTTCAGCTAACTTAAAAGCCTGTATTTTCGAAGCTAAAAAACGTGTTGTGTTCATTAATACTGGCTTCTTAGACCGTACCGGTGACGAAATTCATACTTCGATGCAAGCTGGTGTTGTACTGCCAAAAGGCGCTATCAAACTTGAGCCTTGGATCAGCGCATATGAAGATCGCAATGTTGATATTGGGCTTGCTACAGGACTAAGTGGTAAAGCACAGATTGGTAAAGGTATGTGGCCAATGCCAGATAAGATGGCATTAATGATGGAACAAAAAAGTGGTCACCCGAAAAGTGGTGCAAATACCGCATGGGTGCCCTCTCCGACAGCTGCAACCCTACATGCAATGCATTATCACGATATAGATGTGTTTGCCTGTCAAAAATCGCTTATGGACCGCAAAGAAGCAAGCCTTACCAGCTTACTCACTCCACCGCTTATGAAAGATGCAAGCAGCTTAAGCAAAGAAGATATTCAAGCCGAACTTGATAACAATGCACAGGGTATTCTAGGTTATGTTGTACGTTGGATTGACCAAGGTATTGGCTGCTCTAAAGTACCAGACATCAATCATGTTGGTTTAATGGAAGACCGTGCCACACTGCGGATTTCAAGCCAACACATGGCTAATTGGTTGTATCATGGCGTTTGCTCTGAAGAGCAAATTAGAAAAACTATGGCGCGTATGGCAAAAGTTGTTGATGGTCAAAATGAAGGTGATCCAGCCTACAAGAATATGGCAGATTCTGCCGAAACGTTAGCGCAAAGTGTGGCTTATCAAGCAGCGCTAGCCCTTGTACTAGAGGGAGTTAAACAACCTAGTGGCTATACTGAACCATTATTACATGCGTTCCGTATAAAGTATAAGTCGTTAAATTAGCCACTACACAACTCCCCTTCGAGTTTCATGTGTCGTTCCTAGCAGCCTAAGGGCTGCTTTTTTTTGACTAATATCAATTGATACCAATCCGCAATAATACTTAATTATTTTGAGGGATTAAACCTGTCGCTACCTGCGTTAAAAATTTCTGATTTAGAACAACTAAATAACGAAATTTTTGCCTTGTTATCAACGAGGTTTTATTGCCTAAAAAATAGACCATTAAAATAAGCGTATTGGTATAAACTCATAACGACAGTGAATACTCATCATTCATAGCATAATAAAAATCTATTAAAAAAGGGGGATTTGTTATCAAATCCCCCTTTTTTACATGCTAATTTCTTAAAAATTAGTTTTTGACAATCGCATTGTGATAAACGTTTTGAACGTCATCACAGTCATCAAGCATAGAAATAAACTTTTCAAAGTTTGCGATATCATCTGGATCAGTGATGTCAGTATGAACTTGTGGAACAAACGTAATCTCGTCTACTTCAAAGTTAATACCTTCAAATGCTTCTTCCAGTGCTGTTTTTGCTTTGTAGTACTCTGTATGAGGAGCGAATACTGATACTTTGCCGTCTTCTACTTCTACATCTGTTACGTCTACATCCGCCATCATCAGCGCTTCTAGCACGACTTCGTCGTCATCACCTTCAAAGCCTAAAACAGCTAAGTGATCGAACATATGGGCTACACAACCAGGTGTGCCAATTTTTGAATCTGTTTTTGTGAACGGTAAACGTACATCTTTGATAGTACGGTTAGGGTTATCAGTTAAACAGTCAACAATAACCATACAATTACCAGGACCGTAACCTTCATAACGTGCTGGTGAATAGTCTTCCCCTGCCCCACCGGCTGCTTTTTTGATCGCGTTATCGATTACATGTGCTGGAACTTGGTCTTTCTTGGCACGCTCAATAATACGCTTTAGCGCTTGGTTAACTTCTGGATCTGGTTCGCCATTTTTAGCAACTACGTAGATTTCTTTTCCGTATTTAGAATTTACTTTTGTTTTTGCATTGGCTGTTTTAGCCATGGCGTTTTTGCGGACTTCAAATGCTCTGCCCATCTTATGCCTCTATGAATACATTTGATAATTGCCGATATTTTAGCAACTCATGACCGCTTGGGCTAGTACTAGGACATTTTGAAAAATAAAAAACTAACAATTAATCTCGGGAAAAATAAAAAACAAGGCTATTTAACATAACACCTTATTTTCTTGGAATGAGTCAACCAAAATAGGTAGTTCTGAAAAGTGATGCATTACATAATCAGCTTGATTTGCGTATTCGGGAATTTCGTCTGGTGCATATAAACAAGCTCGCATATTAGCATTATGGGCTGCTTGTATATCAAATAAATAATCACCAACATAGAGTAACTCTGACTGGTCAAGTTCCCATAATGTAGCAATGGCATTTAAAGCACTTGGGTCAGGCTTAGCTGGCGCATCAGAACGAGTTAACACTGTTTCTATAGGTAAGGGGTTATTCTTTAATTTAATGGCAGCAGCCCGATCGTAATTACGGGTAACAATAGCCATTGGGATATTATTTTCTTTTAGCCTAGTAATAGCTTCAGCAACACCAGGCAATAAATGAGCGTGCTGAGCATCAATAAGTTCATGTTGATGGACAATATTCATTGCTTCTTCACGCATGTAAGGCGAAGGTAATGATGCAATATAAGCGAGTAAGTCATTCTCGATAGGACAACCTACCTGTGCTTTAATTAACGAAAAATCTAACTCCGATGAAACCAAAGTACCATCTAAATCAAAAATTACGCCACGGATTTTATTGTCATGGATAGTCATATAAATCCCTGTATATGAGAATTGGGAAAATTTTGAAGCCCACTAATAAGATAGTTTACGAAAGAAGTTAATTAAAGGATCAAAGGATTAAAAAAGTAACTTTTTTAATCCTTTAGGATTGCTATTACTCTGGATTTACCGATTCAAACCTTGCTTCAAGCCAGGTATCATCTTGGCTAAAGGTCAGTGTTTTTACCTTACCTTTACCTTCAATATTAACCATATTCACTTGTGCCGGCCAAAGATCGCGAAGTGCACCGTTGCTCATGCGTATGCCATGAATCCCTTCTGGTATCGTGACTTCTTGATAAACCCAAAAGAATTTACCATCAACTTGCGCACCTACATCTTTTAGCTCAAGTGGCTTGCCATCTAAAGTTTGCAGAGCAATATGTGACTCAACGTAGTCAGCAAAACGCTTCTGATCTTCTTTATTAGATAGGATATCAGCATTGCCATCAAATAAATGTTCAACGGCGTGCTCTGTATCGTGTAAATAAAAACGATGCATCAGCTCTATGTTGTTAGTGCGTTTATTAAATAGCACAGTTGTCACAGACGCTTTTAACTGGTGCGCCATGCTTGGCGCACTCAGTATTAAAGCAAGAATAATGGCCGCGAAGCGCATTATTGTTGCTCCTGGGCATCTTTTTCGTCGTCCTTTTTCAGCTCAGTTTTAATATCTTGCATGATATCGCGGCTAACTTTCGCTTTACTCTTTTCACGTTTGTACACTTCAATGCGTGATGGAATAATACGACGCGGGTAGTTATTGTTTTCTACATCAACGTCCGCTGTTTCCCAGCGCGGATCGACTGTAACAGACACTAGGTTTTTACCTTTATCGGTTACAATTAGCTTTTGTACATGCTTGTGGTTACGACGCCAGATTTCAGCCGGAATGTACTTTTCTTCTTTAGTACCATCTTCATAAGTAAGCTCTAATAAGATAGGCATTACTAAGCCACCTAAGTTTGAGAACTCAAGTACGTAGTAGTTTTTATCTTCTTTGATTGCACGCTCAAACGTTTTACGTTCCCAAGGCTCTAAACCTTTAAGGAATTTGTTATAAGCGTTACGCTCTTTGTTAGTTACTGTGAAGCGGTCGTTTTCGTCGTAGAAGTCAGTCACATCAGGATTTTCTTCAACCCATAGTTTTTTACCTTCTTCTTTATTACGTTTTACGAATAACGGCATTGGCTTGTCTGCTTCGATATCACGTAAACGATTAAAGTCGATATCAGGGTTTTTCGTATCTAAACGCAGTTGGTAAACCTTGTCTAGCGAGATATCAACGTGATCTGTGGTGTAGAACCAACCACGCCAGAACCAATCTAGGTCAACACCTGACGCTTCTTCCATTGTACGGAAGAAATCAGCAGGAGTAGGGCGCTTGTACTTCCAACGCTGTGCATATTCTTTAAATGCAAAGTCAAATAGCTCTCGACCAAGGATCACTTCACGTAAAATGTTAAGTGCGGCAGCAGGCTTAGTGTAGGCATTAGGACCTAAACGTAATACGCTGTCAGACTGGGTCATAACTGGTACTTGGTTTTCAGACTTCATGTATGCAACAACATCGCGAGGCTCAACACCCCAAGGAATTGTGTGGTCCCACTCACGACCAGCAACACCATCTAAGAAACTGTTAAGACCTTCATCCATCCACGTCCACTGACGTTCGTCTGAGTTAACTACCATTGGGAAGTAGATGTGACCTACTTCGTGGATAACAACGCCGATTAAGAAACGCTTTTCTGCTTGTGAGTAAGTACGAGTACCGTCGTCTTGTAAATCAGTTCGCGGACCATTGAAGGTGATCATAGGATATTCCATACCACCTACAGGGCCATTGACTGACTGAGCCACTGGATAAGGGTAGTGAAACGAGAAGCGCGAATACACTTCCATTGTATGAACTACAGCTTCAGTAGAGTACTTCTTCCAAAGGTCGCCACCTTCTTTCGGGTAGAAAGACATCGCCATAACTAATGGCTGATCTTTACCACCTTGATGATAGCCTTTGGCATCCCACATAAATTTACGCGAAGACGCCCACGCAAAGTCACGTACGTTCTCAGCTTTAAAATGCCATGTTTTAGTTTTATCGGTGCCTTCTTTCTCGTTTTCTAACGCTTCTTCTTCAGTCACGATGAAAACAGGGCGCTTAGCATCTTCAGCTTGCTCAAGGCGCTTACGCTGCGTGCTAGTTAGAACACGGCTTGGGTTATCAAGTTTACCAGTTGCAGATACAATGTGATCAGCAGGAACGGTTAACTCAACGTCATAGTTACCAAATTCAAGAGTAAACTCACCACTACCTAAGAAGGCTTTATTCGTCCATGCTTCATAATCAGTGTAAGCAGCAAGACGAGGGAACCATTGCGCTAATAAAAAGATATCATTGCCATCTTCTTCAAAATGTTCATAACCCGAACGTGCACCAACGGCATCTTCTTCAACAATGTTAAAGGCGAAGTCCATGCTGAACTCAACGTCTTTACCCGGTTTAAGCGGTTCGTTTAAGTCGATACGCATTAATGTATCTACTACAGTAACTTTAAGCTCTTTTCCGTCTTCGTCTTTAACATTGGCGATTTGATAACCCAGCTCGTTGTCGGCCATAAATTGCTGACGACGTAGCTGTCCTAAACTCAATTTAGTTGATTTTGGCTGAGGGTCACCTTGCAATGTTTTACCATTAAAAGTTGATGTCATTTCAGCAATTGAGTCAGATTTAAAGATATTTTGGTCTAGTTGTAACCAAAGATACTTTAAAGTGTGCGGCGAGTTATTTTTATACTCGATAGTTTGGCTTGCTGTTAAGCGGCGTTTCTTTTCATCAAGCTTTGCATCAATTTCGTAGTTTACTTGCTGTTGCCAGTAATGCTCAGCAGGTTCACCTGCTGCACTACGGTAAACGTTTGGAGTTGGAAGTGCTTCATCTAGCTGACGGAACTTGTCAACGAATGAGCCTTTAGTTTGCTCAACAGATGACGCCATGACAGCTGAAGATACTGCTAAAGGCAATACCAAAGCACTCAACTTGAGAACTGCTTTTTTCATTGTTAATCCTGTAATTAATTTGCAAGCATACCATCGCAAACTGCTAACAAAGTTGCAATAAAATAACGATAAAGCGCGGTATTTTTCGGGTAGTATTCGATGTTTTACTGAGGTCCTATTTTTCACAAAAAAAATAGCTTCGATTAACTTCCTGTAAACCCCCTTTACAAAACACTGGTTAATTTTAGTTCAGCACTAATTCATCCCAAAGTATTACAGTTAATAAGTAAATACTCTGCTTAAATTCTAGTTAATGATGAAAGGGTGATTAGATGAAGTTTTATATTGTAAAAAAAGACTCTCGTTTAGCAGCCATTCCTGCTCAAGAATCGATTCTAAACGAGTACAAAGAACGCGGATTTGAATTTGTTGAAGTCATTGCTGCATGCGATGAGTCAGATGCATTGTCTCGAACCACTCCAAGTGTAACTGGGTCTAAAAAATGGTTAATTTACCCTACTGCACTAGTAATTTTATCCTTAATTGCCATTATTTTTGCAATAAATTAAATTTTGCGACATTTGCTATTGAAATTCACTGCCATTTGTATTTAAAATCGCCCACTTTTTTGATTTTGGGGTCTGTTGTGCGTTTGTTCAAACCCCAAATGTTTTGGTAATCAGCATAGAATTCGGTGAGCTTATGGATTTCTATATCCTAAAAAAACAACAAGAACTAATTGCAATTCCAGCGGACGAACAAAATTGTAAACAGTACCTAGATTCAGGGTATTTTTATATCGACAAAGTAGCGGCATGTAATGAAACAAATGCCCTTAAAATATTGCAAGCTAAGCAAACAAAAGCACTTAAAGTACCTTTGATAATGGCATTATTAGCTCTGCCTATGGTGATTTTTGCTTGGTATAGCTTAAGTTAACAAACCAGGCTGGGCATCTTGCCTCAGCTTAGGTATATTGGCGCTCTTACTAAATAATAAGAGCGTTTAATGAAAGTCCTTCATACATCTGATTGGCATTTAGGCCAACAATTCTACGAGCACTCCCGATTCGATGAACATCAAGCATTTTTTGCTTGGTTAACCGATACGCTTGTGTCAGAACAGATCGACTTACTACTGGTTGCGGGTGACATTTATCATACGGCAACGCCACCTGCCAGCGCAGAAAACCAACTCTACCAATTTATTAAAACCACTAAGCAGCATTGCCCAGACTTACACATAGTGATTATTGCTGGTAACCATGATTCAGCAAATCGAATTATGGCGGCAAAGCCCTTATTAGCTCAGTTTGATACCCATGTTGTTGGCCGCTTTGATAGCAACGCTCCTCATGAAGTAGTACTGCCAATCAGCACAAAAAACGGCGATGCGAATGTTGTTGCCATGCCATTTTTACGTAGCAGTGATTTAAGCAGCTATAACCGCCAACAAGAGCAACCATTAAGTTATAACCAAGCAGTTGCCCTTGCCTACAAAGATGCATTACAAGCAACAAGCGAATTACCAAACGCGCCATTAATTGCCATGGGTCATTTACATGCAAAAGGCGGAGACATCTCATCTGACTCTGAACGTAACTTAGTCATTGGTGGTGAAGATGCGATATCGGCAAGCATATTTACTGAACAACCTGATTATGTCGCGCTAGGGCACCTTCATAAAGCTCAAACCGTCGCGAAGAAAGAGACTATTCGCTACAGTGGCACGCCATTGCCAATGTCATTTTCTGAAAGGCGTTATCAACATCAAGTTGTAATTGTTGAGCTTAGTGACTCAGGAACTTCTGTAAACCCCCTTTACATTCCTAGCTTTTGTAAAGTCATGTTGCTACCAGAAAAAGACTGTGTGCCACTGAACGAATTATGTGAGCTTATAAAACAGCTCGATTTAACGGATGAAGATTTAGCGCCGTATCTTAGGGTTAAATTGAGCGCCCATGACACTGACACCACTTTTAGAGAACAAATAGAACAAGCCCTTGAAGGTAAGCAGGTTAAGTTTTGTGGCATTGAAAGGGTGCGACAGCAAAGCAGCCAGCAAGACGATGAACAAACCTTATTTGAAGATGTCTCGCAAATTGAAGCGCTGAACCCACATTCACTTTTAGAGCAAGCATTTGCAAATAATAAAGATATGGCAGGGCAGGCTGTGCCAAAAGAACTAGAAAGCTTATTAAGCCAAGTGATCGATGAATTGAATGCGGAGGATCTACTATGAAAATTTTAGCGATTCGTGTTCATCAACTCGCCTCTATCTTAGACGCCGAAGTCGACTTTAGCACTTCGCCTTTAAAAGAGGCTGGGTTGTTTGCCATCACAGGTGATACAGGCGCGGGGAAAAGTACTTTGCTTGATGCTATTTGCTTAGCGCTTTATAACAAAACAGCAAGATTACGCGGCGATACAGGCAATAAAATTGACTTTAACGGCGACAATATCAAACTCAATGACTCGCGAAATTTATTACGCCGTGGGGCAGGGCAGGGCTTTGCCGAAGTCGACTTTATAGGCCAAGATAAACAGCAGTATCGAGCAAGATTAAGCTTTAGCCGAGCGCGTAATAAAGCTGATGGCAAGTTACAGCCCGCACAACATAGCTTGCACTCATTACCTGATGAAATCCTGATCGCTGACAGAAGCGCGGCAGGTAAAGAGATCGAGCGTATTATTGGTTTGAGCTTTGAGCAGTTCTCTCGAGCAGTGCTGCTTGCGCAACATGAATTTGCAGCGTTTTTAAAAGCAACCGGTGATGAGCGTGCGCAATTACTTGAATGTTTAACAGGCACAGATAAATTCAGCCGTATTGGTCAGCGTATTTTTGAGCGCCACCGTGAGCAGCAGCAATCGTTAGAGCAGTTAAAGTTAAGTTTAAGTAATTATCAGGTTTTAAGCCCTGAAGAGGTCGAAACTAAACAAGCTGAGCAAACGGCGCTTGAGGCAAAACTTGCTGAGTCACAAAAACAAATAAAGCAATTCGAACAGTACCAAACCTGGTATAAGCAAGCATCTCAGCAGCAACAACAGCTAAACCAAGCTGAGCAAGCAAAACAAGAGTTACAACAGCAATTAGAAGCCCTTGCTGAAAAAGCCACTGAAGCGAAACAAGCTCAGCAATGCCTTGAAATAAAAGATAACCGCGAACGCGCCGCTACAATTACAGCCCAACAAGGTCAGCTAACCCAAAATCGTGAGCAGCTATTAAACGTTGACCATAAAGCACTGATCAAAGATGCTGAGCAAACGCTTGAAAAGCAAACCGCGCAACTAAACCAAGCAAAGCAAGCACAAAAAGACGCGCAACCTCTTATTAGTCAGGCCCGAGAGTTAGATAAGCAACTTGCCGTATTAAACCAGCAAGCAGCGACGCAAAAAGTACAAGCGGATAAAGCAAAGCACCATCATAAAGAGCTGACTAATACACTAAATAGCCATAAAGCAGAGCAGCAAAAACAGCTTGAGCAACAAGCACACATTAATAGCTACTTAGAAACACACGCACAGTGGCAGCCTTTAGCGAAAGACTGGTCATTCTTTAAAAGTGAGCTAAGCCGCTTTAGTCAGCAACAGCACACAATTAGCCAATCACAGCAAAACGTAAAAGCTCTTCAACCTAAAATTGATGAGCAGCAAGCAGCCGCGCAGCAGTGCAAAACCCAGTTTCAAACCCTTGAGCAAGAAATTAAGCGCTTAAATGAACAAG
Organism: Pseudoalteromonas sp. NFXS39; assembly: GCF_040148775.1. Lineage (NCBI taxonomy): Bacteria > Pseudomonadati > Pseudomonadota > Gammaproteobacteria > Alteromonadales > Pseudoalteromonadaceae > Pseudoalteromonas > Pseudoalteromonas sp. NFXS39. The sequence goes on from NZ_JAGDEC010000001.1 coordinate 86,414, forward strand.
ATGCCGCCTTTAAATCGAGTTTAAATACCCAATCAATGGCGGATATTGATGCGGGGCTTGAGGCGATTAAGCACCTGATTGAAAAGCGCCAAGTGTGGCAAACTAATCAGCAGCAGTTAAAAAACTGGCAAGCCCAGCTAAACACATTAAGCCAAACTGAGCAGCAACTACAAACGGCATTAAAAGATGCACAGCAAGGGGCAGAGCAAGCACAGCAACAGGTTTCGCTTTGTGAGAAAAATTTACAGCAAGTGCAGCTAAGAGCCAGTGAGGGAGTCAGCCAGTTACGTGCCACTTTAAAAGCAGGGGAGCCTTGCGCGGTATGTGGCTCAAAAGAACACCCCTTTATGCATGAAGAAATGGTTAGCGAGCAATTTAGCCAGCTTATTAACGACTTTACCAGGGAGCTAACTAACGCCAAACAGCATTTAAAAGCTCAGCAAGCATTACAGCAAACTAAAAGTAATGAGCTGGCGGCATGTAGCCAACAGATAAGCTCGTTAAGCGGGCAAATCTCAGAACTGAGCGCTCAACAACAGAGCCTCAAAGAAACCATGGCAGCTAGCCGTACTGAGCTAAATGATTTAACCGAAGATCAGTTAAGTGAGCGTCAGCAACAGCTCAGCCTGCAAAAACAGCAATACTACAAAACCCTCGAGCAGCAACAGCAGCTGCAAAACACACTTACGGCTAAGCAAACTGAATATAATCAGCAAGGGCAAGCGCTACATAGCAAAGAGCAGCAATTAAACGAACTGCAACAACAGCTAAATAATCTGCAAACACGTTTAAATGAGCTCAATGATGAGCATCAGCAGCTCTATACAACACTAAATCAACAGTTCACCAGTGCACCTTGGTGGCACGCATTAAATGAACAAAGTATTTCTCTAGAGAACATCGCTGAACATGTTAAGGCCTATCAAGCTTCGCTACAAACTGCAGATGAGCTTAAAGCTAGCTTAAAAACGATTGAGCAGCACCTTGCTCATTTAACGCCGCAGCTTAACGAAGCAAATGCCTCTTTAACTCATTGCAACGAGCAACTAAGCCAAACTCAAAACGAACTAACGCAGATACAATCAAAGCGCGAGGGCTTATTGAGTAACGCTGCAATTTCGGTAGATGAGTTTATTGCAGAGCTAGAAAAGGCGATAGATTCAGCGCAGCAAGCACTGCAACTTGCCCAGACAACCCATAGTCATGCGGTAAAGGCGCGTGACGAACAAGCCATTCAAATCGCCAATATTGACGAGCGTGAGAAAGAACTAAACGCTGAACAAGCAGCGCTTAATGAGCGATTTTGCGTTTGGTTTGACGATTTTAAAGCGCAGCATCCAAACTTGGATGAGCAAGCAATTAGTAAGCTATTAACGATAAGCCCTACTGAAATCAAGCAAACTCTGGCTGAATATCACTCCGCCGAAAGCGGCTTAAAAGACGCTGAAGCTCTTTTAAAACAACGACAACAGGCTCTGGCTCAACATCAAAAAGATAAGCCAGCTCTGGGAGAAGGTGAGCTGCAAATACAACTTAATCAGGCCACAGAGCAACAAGTGCAAACGAATAACGCATTATTGCAAGTTGCGACGGAGCTTAAAACCCATCAACAAAATAGCCAAGCGCTGGCTGATAAACAAAAGCTATTAGTGGAACAACAAAAAAGCTATGAGCACTGGTATCTACTCAATAAGGTGCTAGGAGATGCAAGTGGTAAAACCATGCGTAATCTAGCGCAAACACAAACCTTAAAAATACTTCTGCACTACGCGAATAGTCACTTACAGACACTAAACAAACGCTACAAATTAACAGCCATAGGACAAACACTCGATATCGCAATTATCGATAAAGACATGGCCGATGAGCAGCGCTCTGTAAATACGTTATCTGGCGGCGAGTCATTTTTAGTGTCGTTAGCACTGGCATTAGGTCTTGCATCGTTGTCGTCAAATAAAGTGCAAATAAACTCTTTGTTTATCGACGAAGGGTTTGGTACTTTGGATAGTGAAACGTTAAGCATCGCGATGGATGCTCTTGATTCTCTGCAAGCACAAGGTCGCAAAGTGGGCGTTATTTCTCACGTATCGGAAATGACCGAACGCGTTGCCACGCAAGTGCATGTGGCGAAAAAACCAGGTGGTTATTCGACCATCTCAGTTATTTAAAGGATTAGCATGCCAACTTTTAATCACGAAGAAGCAAGTCACTACGACGAACGTATTTTGCGCCTAGTTCCAGGTTATGAGCTATTACATCAAGCAACCGCCGCCCAACTGGCAACAACGCTGAGCGATGATGCGTGCATTTTAGTTGTTGGAGCCGGAACAGGTAAGGAAATCATCGAATTAGCAGCATTAAACCCTAGCTGGCAGTTTATTGCTCAAGATATTTCACAAGACATGCTCGATATTGCCGAGCAGCAGTTTGGTCAGCATAACATCAGCGACCGCGTGACTGTACACTGCGGTGATATCAACGACATCGACAGCCAATGTGACGCAGCATTGTGTTTATTGGTAATGCATTTTGTTGAAGATAACGGCGACAAAAAAGCGCTATTAAAAGCGATTCACAGCAAACTTAAAAAATCGAGCAACTTATACATTGCCGATTTAATGCGCCCAGAATCTGCTTTTGAACGTGAATCACAGCTACAGCTTTGTACGCAGTTAGGTTTAACCGAAGCCGGCGTAGAGCACACGCGCCACAATCTAGAGCACGAGTTTTATCCATTAGACCGAATTCGTTTTTCAGAGTTAATGAATGAAACCCGATTCAGCACCCCAAAACAGTATTTTAAAGTGCTGGGTTTTACAGGGTATGTGGTTGGGAGTTAGCTACTTTACGGAGCTGACGGCTGATAGCTGACAGCTCTTTTAAATTCCGAGACTAATACCCCGCGGCCTGTCCGTCTTTGCGGGTTTCAGATGCGCCGTAATAAACGCCGGTTTTAGGGTCTTTCAATATAGCTTGATAACCACCGTATGGGCCAACGGCGTCTTGTAAGGTGTGGCCTTTTTTCATTAACTCGCGGCGGGTTTCCATCGAAAAGCCTGACTCTAAACTAACAAAACCACCGTCTTCCATAATCTCACCGGTTGGTTGCGATGAACCTGTGTGCAGAATACGCGGTGCATCACCGGCTTCTTGGAGGTTCATGCCAAAATCAATCATGTTGATCAGTATTTGAGCATGCATTTGTGGCTGTGTGGCACCGCCCATTACGCCATAACTCATATATGGCTTGCCATCTTTGGTGACAAACGCTGGAATGATTGTATGAAATGGTCGTTTGCCTGGCTCATATTGGTTCATGTGGCCTTTTTTAAGGGCGAACATTTCGCCACGGTTTTGCAATACAAAGCCTAATTTTGCCGGTGTCATACCTGAGCCCATGCCACGGTAATTACTTTGAATAAGTGAAACCATGTTGCCGTCTTTATCGGCGGTCGTCATATAAATGGTATCGCCTTCTACTGGGCCTGCATGGTCGCGTTTTGCGGCTTTGTTAGGGTCTATCAGTTTACGTCTTTGGTCAGCATATTGCTGCGAAATAAGTGTTTGTACGGGAATGGTGTTAAACGCTGGATCGGCGTAGTACTTTGCACGATCAGCAAACGCGAGCTTTTTCGCTTCAACAAAGGTGTGTACGTATTCTGGGCTATCAAAACCCATTGCTTTGATATCGTAACCTTCAAGAATATTCAAAATTTGCTGTGCAGCAATACCTTGACCATTTGGTGGCAATTCCCAAAGCGTATACCCCCTATAATCGGCGCTCACAGGCTTAACCCATTCACTATGGTGCGCAGCTAAATCTTCATAGGATAAGTAGCCGCCGTTTTCTTTCATGTAGCGACCAATTTCTTTAGCTATATCGCCTTTGTAAAAGGCATCGCGGCCGCCTTTGGCAATTTTGCGATAGGTATTTGCAAGGGCAGGGTTCTTAAATATATCGCCTTTTTCAGGCATTGCTCCATCAGGCATGTAAACATCTTTAAAACCCGGGTATTTACCACGCGCAGCTACACTTTTTTGCATGTAATAGGCAATCAGTTCCGACACAGGGAAGCCATTTTCGGCATAGTCGATAGCAGGTTGTAATAGCGTTTTCATTGGCGTTTTGCCGAACTTTTTGTGCAATTCAAACCAACCATCAACAGCACCAGGTACCGACACTGGCAAGGGCCCATAAGCAGGAATATAGTCCCCCTGTGCTTTTAAAGTATCAAAAGACAAGCCTTGTGGTGAACGACCAGAGGCATTTAAACCGTAAAGTTGCTTAGTTTTGTTATCCCAAACAATGGCAAACAAGTCGCCACCAATTCCACACCCTGTTGGCTCAACAAGGCCAAGCACTGCGTTTGCTGCAATCGCCGCATCAATGGCATTTCCACCATCTTTTAATACTTGTAAGCCCACTTGCGTAGCTAACGGCTGTGATGTTGCAACCATACCTGATTGTGCGATGACTTCAGAACGACTTGCAAAGTTATGTCCTGTGATGCGATCGTAAGCTTGAGTAGCGCCTGTTGTACCTAAGCATATAGCGAGCACTAAGCTTTTAATGAGTGGAGTTGGTTTCATAGTTTTTGCCCTTTTTATTGTATTAATCACTATAAAAAGCAATTAAAAATGAGGCAATGGCTTTGCGTTCGAGTGCGAAAAATCGCGATTGACTTCAAAAATAAGAGAAGTTGCGGATATTTTACCTAAAAACAATCCAAATTAGTAAATAGCAGAGCCATTTAAGCACGGCTGCGCAACTGTCGATACTTCGCCGTGAGAATGCATCTCCTCTGCTACAAACTCATCAACAATTCGGTCTATTTGATCTTCTTGCTTCATGGTATCAAGCGCTTTTTGCAGTGCAGTGATCACCTCTAGCGACGTATTTTTGTTAAGCGCTAAGTAATTACCCACTAAAGCAGGGTGCTTAAGCTCAAATACCGGTGTTACTTGTTCTGGATTCATACCCACATTCATCAATTGTGATGAAAGAGTAAGAGACGAGCCAATCAGCAAGTCATGCTTACCTTGCTTAAACATTTTTAGCTCTTCAAACTTTTTTGAGTAAGTTAAAAATTGCTGGCCTTCAGTTAGGTTAAAATCAGCTAGAACGGTTTGATATACATCACCACGAGATACGCCAATGGTGTAGTTTTGCAACGACTGAGTACTCGTTACTTTAATGTCGTTGCGGTTATTTAAACGGTATAAACAAGAATGCCCAGATACCAAAGGGCCAACCCAATAAAATTGAGTTTCTCGCTTTGCGGTACGCGAAGTAGAGTAAATTCCTGCATTCGGTTGGGCGAGCGTTTGTGACATTGCGCGCTTCCAAGGCAATACACTAAACGTACAGCTCAACTTGGCTCTTTCGCACAAAGATTCCATGATTTTGGTGTTAATACCTGTGATTTGATTGTGCTGCACAAAGTTATAGGGTGGAAACACTTCGGTGTATAAAGTCAATTGTTCAGCACTTGCCACTGCTGTGCTTACTGTGAATAAACTCACTATTGTTAAATGCTTAAACATCGCTCTTAACTCCAGTTTTTGCTGGTTATTCTGGTTTAACAATTCGACTTAACTGCTTTTGCAGCGTATTTAAACAAAATGGTTTGATAATAAAGCCGTTTACTCTTGCTGTAATCATCTCGTTGACCGTTTGCTTACTATCTTCGCACGTCACCATAAGTACGGGTAAATCTCTAAGTACAGAGGATTCACGAATATGATTAAGCAAGCATTTACCATCCATTTTCGGCATGTGTAAATCAGTTATTATCAGGTCAAAGCTTTGCTTTTCTAGTAAATCTAACGCTTGCGCGCCATCAGTCGCCTCTGTTATATCCTTATAGTTTAACCTACGCAACATGTTTATAAGCACATGGCGCATCAAGGGCATGTCATCGACGACCAGTATTTTCATCTGAAGTACTATTAATTTTTGCGGTATTCTAAGCTTAGTTTGCTAACTCAATAACGCAATAAACTAGAAACTAAGAGAAAATATCTGCGACTAACTGACTAAGACGTGCGATTTTAATATTGCTTAACTGACGGTAATCAAAATAAGGGCAGACAATCACTTTATCTGATTTACTAATAGCAAACTCATCATCAAGCCAAGTTAGCTGACTACTGAGAAGCCCATCATTGATAAGCTTTTTGGCATAGGTTCGCCCAGCAATAATATGTAATTGCTTTGGTTTGTCTAATAACGGCGGGCTAAACAGTAATGCCGTTTGACTATGTGCTTGTAGCAGTTGTTCATCGCGAAAAGTCTGCCAGTCAGGTGCGCATTTAGCAAAATCATAATATTCACTTGGTAGTGCAAACAGCACTTTGCCATACACGTTAAAAACTTTACGCCAACCATTTCCGCATGCTTGGTTTATTTCGTTAATTTGGCCGGTTTGCATTACATGTAAATGGTCAAGCTGTTGCCAAGCAGGCATTGGCGGGCGTTTTTCTATATAAACAGCGACTTTAAACGCCTCATCACCAAAACCGATTAGCGCTCTGCTATTAGCGACACTCATGACTTTTTAGCTAGAATTCGGTCTAGGTTATTAGCAAAGTTCTGGCGATCAGCTTGGCTTAACGGCGGTGGGCCGCCGGCCATTTCAACGCCACTAGAGCGCATTGTATCCATAAAGTCACGAACGTTTAAACGTGAGCGAATATTTTCAGTTGTATATAACTCACCGCGAGGGTTGAGCGCTTGGGCACCTTTTTCGATAACTTCTGCAGCCAAAGGGATATCACCGGTGATCACCAAATCACTCGGCTCAATGCGCTTAACGATTTCGTTGTCAGCAATATCAAAACCCGAAGATACCTGCAAACGGCTAATATACTTTGAAGGGGGCACTCGCATCGCATGGTTCGCGACTAATGTGGTGAAGGTTTGTGTGCGCTCTGCGGCACGAAATAATATTTCTTTAATAACGACGGGGCAGGCGTCTGCATCAACCCAAATCTTCATACTGTTCTCACTTTAATTTTTGACTTTAATAGTTTACCGTAATTGAACTAAATTAGTGCCATTAACGTATTAATTTGTTTGATTTTTAAAAGGGAGTAAAAGCGTGCAAACATCATTAAAGCTAATCGGAATTTTATGTATCACAGCTATTTTATCTGCGTGTACAGGAGTGCCAGACGATATCAAACCCGTCGATAACTTTGAGTTAAACAAATACACAGGAACTTGGTACGAAATTGCACGTTTAGATCATTCATTTGAACGCGGCCTAGAGGGTATTACTGCCGAATACTCGATTAACCCAGATGGCAGTGTGAAAGTTATCAATAAGGGATACAGCGCTGAAGATCAAGAATGGCAGCAAGCTGAAGGTAAAGCGAAATTTGTCAAGCAACAAGACATAGGCCACTTAGAAGTATCATTCTTTGGGCCATTTTATAGCTCTTATGTAGTGTTCGAATTAGATAAGCAAGATTATCAATACGCTTATATCACTGGCTATAACAAAGAGTATTTATGGTTTTTGTCACGCACCCCTAACGTTACAGAACAGCAAATGCAGGACTTTATAAACACAGCAAAAAAATATGGTTTTAAAACAGACGAGCTTATTTATGTTGACCATAAGAGCTTGTAAAGGGGCTTTACAACTGTCTTTAAACTATCACGAATGTGCAACACAACTGTAATGGAGGGTGAGCATAATACTCACCATTAAATTGTAGCAACATGTGATCCCCAATTTAATCCCCTGCTTGGGTAGGCATTGCCTACCCATTTTTTTATATCAATTCCTGAATTAGGTATTATTTCGAATTGGTATCAGATCAGTTTTTTACTAACTAAACTAGAAAATCATCACTGAAAAGCCACTTAACAGCAAGACAGACATAGTTAATAAACTGACATGCTTAACCCAAGAAACAGTAAAACTGAATAAAATCATTAATATAAGTACACTTAATGCCATATAGCCGCAAAACAGCAATGCGCCATATCCAGCATCTGACAGCACACAAAGTACTAAACTTAGTAAAATATTGATCCAGCCACTTAATAAAAAACTATTTCTTTGTTTTTCAGTCAATTTCTTTTTAAACACATCACGAAAATGATTAAATTTTGCAAGTGCAAAACAATTAAATCCTAAAAAGCAGAGACTAAATTGTAGTAATTCCATCATCCTTGTTGCTCCTTTAAAATCCTGTTTTTATTTGATCTACCTTTATTTGTAGTGGTTTTATGGCTTGGTATTTTTTTGCTTTGTAGTAAAAACAGCCCCCCAGCACAAATAAACGCACTATCAATACCAAATAAATCCCACTGTTTAGTTAGTAAATACGTGATCCAATTACCATCTGTTGTCAGCGCATTTACAATAGGCACTAATAAGCAAGTAGCAGCGTTTAACCATGCACTATAGCGCCAATGATGTTTTTCTCGGCCGATCACAGCAACAACTAGCGTCGCAAGCCAAGCTAAGAAAAACACGAGTATTTCTTTATCGGCACGCCCAGCTAACTCTAAAGGTAATAGTCGATTAGCAATGAAGAATGCTGCGGTTGCAAGGGGTAAACCCATCAGTGTGGCTAAATTTAGTGTCTCAACGAACTTAAGTCCAAAGCCTGGTTTTTGCTCTGCTTTAAGTCTCTCGCGTAAGCGCTTTGCCCACATGATGCAGCCTGTAGCTATCATGGCACAGCCTGCTACGCCACAGAAAAAATACAACCAACGCAGTAATGGCTCGGCTAAACGGCCGCTATGTAATGCTGTCATTGAGTCATAAAACTGCGCCGAAGCGCTCCAATCTTCACCTGAGCTCGCTTCGAGCTCACCTGTTACACCATTAAATAAATAGCGTGGTCCGTTATCTACAAGCTCTTTGCCGGTTGCCAAATAAACCACTATTTGTGAGGTCGCTGTATTCGCATTTCTCACAAACACGTGGCTAATGTCGGCATTCGGTGACTTAGTATAAATCTGATCTAATACCTCTTTGATTGCCACCATAGGGCGCTGCTCTTCACTGGGCTTAGCACGCTTGTTAATGGGCAATGCCTCTTCAAACATTTGTCTTAAGCCATTTTCATATACGGTTTCAGCGGGGTAGGGGAACAGCATAAATATCAGAGTAATAATACCCGTATAGGTGATCATAATATGAAACGGCAACGCTAATACCGACGAAACATTATGTGCATCTAGCCAACTTCGGCTGCCTTTGTTAGCTCTAAAGCTAAACATATCTTTAAAAATGCGCTTATGGATCACAATGCCAGTGATCAATGCTACAAGCATAAATAATGAGGCTAAACAAACAATTATCCTTGCAGTAAAAACGTCTATGTAATGCAAATCAAAGTGTAAGCGATAGAAAAAATTCCCCCCTTTAGTATCTCGAGGCGCTGGCAATTGCTCTAAATTATTAGGGTTCAAATAGGTATAATTGAAAGGCGCACGACGCTGCCCTGGCTGTTTAGGCTCAGCAAATCCATAGCTTAAAACTGGATTTCGAGATTCAGGTAAGTTTATTCGCCACGATAATGAGTTAGGTGCCTGCAACTGTAATTGCGCAAACACATATTTAATTTGATCGGCTTGAGACTGAATACGCTTAGGCTGATGCTGCACATGATGCGTTTCGGGCTTAGCCCAAATAGTAATTTCATCCTTAAAAAAGCTGATAGTACCAGCAAAAAATATCAAGAATAATAACCAACATACCAGTAAACCGACCCAGGTGTGCAGCCAAGTCATTGAGCGGAAAAAACTCTCTTTCATAACCACCCCTTAATCAATGAAAGGGCCAGTAATTGCCCACCAGTAGTTAGTAAAATTGTGATCCATACAGTCTTTAAAGACTTAACTGCAAACACCCAAATAAATACACAACAGTAAAAAAATACCGATAGAGTCGTAGTTAAAAGAACACTGTCGAGTTTATTAAGTGGTAATAACACAGCTAATAACGAAATAAGTACACTGGTAAAAGCGTAACCACCAATGATGGCTGCAACAAAACGCAAAAATACAGCGACACGATAAGATAGGCTCACAGAACCCTTTTTAGCTGTAATTTTAGGGTGATTGTTTGTCACTGCATCTAATGATTGAGAGTGCATGATAATCCCTTAAAAAATAACACGAGAAGAAAACCACATATTATATCGCCGCCAAACAGAAAAGATAGTAATTATCATTTGCGTAAGCGTATTTAATAATGAAACAAGTTCATCCTGTATTTTTGTTAGTAAAATAATGATCTGCTAGCTTTGTTCTGAGCATTGTCATATGGTGTTATGAAACTAAAAAGAGGTTGTAATGAAAACAATAGGCTTAATTGGTGGTATGAGCTGGGAGTCAACGCAAAGTTACTATCAACTTTTAAATCAAGGCATTAAAAATGAACTTGGGGGGCTACATAGCGCCAGAATAGTACTTGTCAGTCTCGATTTTGCCGAAATAGCAGAACTACAACAGCAACAGGATTGGCCACAGATGGCCGAAATACTGATAAAAGCAGCCAAACAGGTTGAAGCTGCTGGCGCCGATTATTTATTGATTTGTACTAACACGATGCACAAATTAGCAGAGCAAGTACAAGCATGTGTTTCTATTCCTTTGTTACATATTGCTGATGCAGTTGGTGAAAAGCTAATACAATGTAACCATAAAAAAGTGGCTTTGCTGGGTACTCAATTCACTATGGAGCAAGGCTTTTATAAACAACGCTTAGCAGATAAATTCTCTGTAGACGTTTTAATTCCTGATGCTCAGGAGCGTGAAATAGTGCATCGTGTGATTTATGATGAACTATGCAAAGGCATAATCAATCCAGAATCCAAAGCCGAGTACCTAACAATTATTGATAATCTAACTAAGCAGGGTGCAGAGTCCATTATTCTTGGTTGCACTGAAATAGCATTGCTAGTTCAGCAATCCGATGCCTCAATTCCATTACTTGATAGTACAGCACTGCATTGCGCCATGGCGCTCAAGAACAGTTTAAAATAGGAACAAATTATGTCGAACCACCATAGCTTAAATTATGTTGAGTTTGCAGCAAAAGATTTAGCTGCAACAAAAGCGTTTTTTCATCAAGTTTTTAAATGGCAATTTACCGATTACGGGCCTGAATACAGCGCATTTAGCGTTGAATCAGCGGGCCTTGACGGTGGTTTTTACCAAGCACCTCTAAGTAGCTCAACCTCTAATGGCGGTGCGCTAGTAGTGCTTTATTCAAATAATATTAAAGAGACTCAAGCACAGGTAGAAAAACACGGCGGCACAATTATTAAGCCTTTGTTTGATTTTCCTGGAGGCTGTCGTTTTCACTTCACAGAACCAAGTGGTAACGAGTTAGCTGTTTGGTCAAAACAAGCATAGATCATATTTTTACTAACTCATGACTACTCAATCATTATTAGAACAAGTTAGTAAATGCGTGATCTGCGAGACTCATTTACCACTTGGCGCTCGGCCCGTTATTCAATTTAATTCACGGGCTCGTATTTTAATTGCTGGTCAAGCGCCAGGGATAAAAGTACATGAAAGTGGCAAACCATTTGATGATGCTAGCGGTGAAAGGCTTCGCTCTTGGCTTGGCGTAAGCAATGAAGAGTTTTACGATAATAGTAATTTTGCTATTCTGCCAATGGGCTTTTGTTACCCAGGAAAAGGTAAGTCGGGCGATTTACCACCGAGAAAAGAGTGCGCGATTACATGGCGTGAAAAACTTTTAGCACAGTTAACTAATATTGAACTCACCATTATCTTAGGTAAGTACGCGCAGGCATATCATTTACCCCACACTAAGCAGTTACCCTTAACTGAGTTAGTAAAATCGTGGCGTGAATATTGGCCAAGTTACCTGCCATTACCTCACCCAAGCCCTCGTAATAATATCTGGCTGAAGAAAAACCCATGGTTTGAGCAACAAGTATTGCCTGAGCTTAGTAGTAAAATACGTGCAATTTTAGCAAGGTAAAAAATGGAAAATAACTTTTTTGCTGAAAACGGCTATTGCCATGTAAAGGGGCTTTACACAGCGAATGAACTTGGCAAGATAAGGCCCATTCTCGATAAGTTTCATTATAACTGGCTGCTAGAAAACCAACGTTTTTACCAATCCAGAGGGATTAATAGCTCAGGGTTGACTGGCGCTGCATGTTTAAGTACTGAAGAAAAGTTTACCCTTTTTGAATTTATCTGTGCCGATACTCTATTGAATCAGGTTAAAGGCGTTGTTGCTGAACCTCAGTTTATGAATACTCAATTATTTTTTAATCCTTACAATCCCAAACAAGCAAACTATTGGCATCGCGATATGCAATATCACTTAGAGCTTGATGCACAAAAGGCCGCACTTTATGGCCCTGAAGTTTTACATTGCCGAGTAGCTTTTGAAGATGAGCCGGGAATTGAGCTAATACCGGGCAGTCACAAAAACTGGGATTCAGACGAAGAACTAGCTGTAAGATTGGGGCAGCAAGGAGCTAAAAATAATGATTCGCTGAGACGCGGAAAACAAGTTGCATTGAAGAAGGGTGACTTACTCATATTTTCGGCAAATATGATCCATCGGGGCTTGTACGGCATGAATCGATTTGCCCTAGATATTTTGTACTTTGAACGTCACCCGAGCCTGAATGAATTTGTACAAACTGGATTTTTACCAACTGCAGAACAAATGCAGCATCTAAAAAACGCAATGGTATTCGAGTAAGTAGAAAAAAGCGGCTCACTAGCCGCTTTCTTTTTTTTGTGCTGTTACTGCAACATCGCGAATAACTCTTTTAACTGCGGCATGTATTGCTTAACTAAGTTAATATTACTTTCGCTAACATCTGCTGTTGCAGTACTTGCTTTAACACCTTCTAAAGCACCCGCCATTGAGCGAGCCCCCGCATTAGATGATGATGCCGTTAGGCTTTGTAAACCACTCATCGCTTGGTTTACACGTTGCTTGTTCTCTTCAGACATACCTGCTTTAAGGTTTTCTAAATAGGCAAGAGATACTTCTGAGCCAACTGTAACTAACTGCTCAGGAGTGAAACCGTATTGTTTGGTTAACGCTGCAAACTCAGTGTAAAGCTCATGCCTTTTAATGTGGCCTAATGCATCCATAACAGAGGAACTATCTGCACCATTAGAGCTTCCTAACATACTATCGAGATTCAAACTTTCAAGCTCTGGTTGGTTTTGCGACCAATTTACCACTGCTGGCAAAGCCCTGATATAACGCTGTAGCTGGCTTTCAGTAATATCTTCTGCGAAGCTAGAAAAACTCATCGCCAGTAGGCTTATTGAAATAAATAGTGCTTTCATTGTGATCTCCTTTCTTTCAAATTGGTTAGCAATCGGCTCACATAGTCGAGTAATTATGTTTGACCAATTACAAATGTTATAATCCTTTTTTTACCATAGCTAAATGAACCTGATGTTAACTATTTCTAATACTGTCACGATTGCTGAATGGGAGCTCGACTTTAGTGCGATCCGTTCTCAAGGTGCTGGCGGACAGAACGTCAATAAAGTGGCTACAGCAATTCACCTACGCTTTGATATTAACCGATCAAAATTACCTGACTTTTACAAACAACGTTTGCTTAATTTAAATGACTCTCGAATCACCAAAGAGGGCGTAATTGTCATTAAGTCGCAAAGTCATCGTACACAAGAGATGAACAAAGAAGATGCGCTTAGCCGTTTAAAAGAAATAATCGTAAACGCTACACAAGTACAAAAGAAACGTAGAGCAACTAAACCCAGCAAAAGCTCTCAGAGAAAACGTATGGACAGCAAAACCAAAAGAGGACAAACAAAAGCATTACGAAAAAACATAAAACCCTAACCTTAGCACCAGAAAACCGTGTCAAAAATGAGCGAAACTGTAAAGAAGTGTAACTTGTTAACAAAGTTAATTGATGGTTAATCCTGCCGCGTCTATAATAGTAATACAATTTCAGAATAATAAAGGAGGGGCGTATGGGCCAAAAATCACGTTTTTTTGCAGCTGCAATGATAACGCTGTCAACGATGCCTATTTCAAGCTTTGCTGTAGATTCTTGGCAAGCTGGAAGCGCGTATCCGCAAGGTAGTGAAACCTGTTATAACGAAATTCTTTATAAAGCCAGATGGTGGGCAACACCTGGAGAAGAACCAGGCAGTTCTCAATGGGGCGCTTGGGTTGCAGATGTTGCTTCAAAAACTTGCGTACAAAGTGTTGTAAAGAAGCAAGAGGATTTATTAAAGTCTTTACCCACAATTTTCGAACCAAATAATAAAAAAGGGAGTACTGAATAACTCCCTTTTTTGTGCATATTAGATTTTACTCGAATGTGTGATGCCTTGTCATTTCAAAGCGATTTAAAATGTGATGCATAATGTACACTGCACATAAGCTCAGCAGTATTGCCACTGATACTGACGAAAAGCGATAAAGTGCGCTGTATACTAGATCTTGCCCCGGCCCCAATGATTGGCCAAACAAAATACCAAATGTAGTAATAATACCAAAACCGACACCTGGAATACCCCCACCAATTATATGATAACGACTAAAGATAAAAGTTAAGATCCATAGAATTAACGCCGGAAATATCAAAATATCAGTATGGTTGTACAAGAATAACTGTGAAACTAAGGCCAAATTACAGCCAATTAAAGTGCCTATAGCACGTTGCCATGCAGCCATACCAGCCGCTTTCCAGCATAACGAAAATAAGATCAGAACAGATGCTGCTTGAGCAGAAATTGAATCTTGTAAATCAAAAACCTGAAAAACCACAAATGACAAGGTTGCCACCGTTGAGCAAAGTAATACCTCATGGCGTACACTTTCTTTTGCTTTTTCTGGCATCTGACGGCCTTGGCGCGGTGAAACATCTGGGAATAAACCATGCATTAGCATCGAAAACACCACAGTAACCACAACTGCAACGGCATTACTAATAATCAGCGGATAAATACTTACCCCTCCACCTGTGTAGGTCGAAAAATGCAATTGAATAGACAAGCTGACCACTGTTGTAGCGCCAAATAAAAAGTTAGCGCCACGACTCATTTGATAGAATAAAAAGGCAAATGCCACAAAGCAGATCATCGTCATAACAACAGGCAAGTGAGAGAACAGCCCTTGCACTACAAGTACAAATAATGCACTGAATACAGCGCCTGCGTAAAACTGTCGAATGATATGCATGTTTAACACAGGCACTAAGCCGAGCAATAGCATAGGGTAAACAGTAAAAAAGATGCCATTAGGCCAGTTCATCAATTTTGCCAGTGCAAACCCTAATGCTGAGCCCGTAGCAATGCGAAGCGCCTGGCGCAAGCCATTGCCATCGAGTTGCAATACAGACATAGCTCACCCAGCCTTAGTAAATGAAGTGCAGAACACTGATAAAACGGATTTGCATGCTCGCAAACCAGCTACCGATGCTAGAGTCAGGCAAAAGCTGTACGGTTGCACGAGCACCACTTGGGAACTTAGCTAGCATCTGGTGTTCATCAAGTTGAATATGAATACGTTGACGCTGTGCATCTCGTACCCAACGATTGCTGCTTTCTGTGGCACTGAGTAAACCGTTTGCATTGAGCTGACCGTCACTTACACCGGCTTCAAAACTAATAATTTTGCCAGTAAACACTTTTCCCGGTAGCGCATCAAAGCTTACTTTTGCAGTACTACCAATTTGTACGTGAACTAAAGACTTTTCACGAAAATCAGCCACTAAATCAGCCTTATTGGCAACAATCGCCATTAACGGCTGGCCCTTATTAGCATAAGTACCCGGTGTTACTTGTAAATTTGCTGTTTTACCGTCGGTATCGGCAGTCACTGTAGTGTACGACAAATTTAGTTTCGCTTGCTCAAGCTGATTTAGGGCATGGCGAAGCGCTAAATTGTCATCACCCTTTTTACCACGCGCTAATTTAGCCTCGCTAAGCTGCGCTTCAATTGCAGCTACATTCGCTTTGCTTGATTGGTAGTTTGCATTGATTGTTTCGTACTCTTGCTCTGAAATAGAGCGCTTTTTCAATAACGACTCACCGCGCTCGAACAGCAACGTTTGTTCATGCAGCTTAGCTTGAGCAGCAGCTAACTGCGCTTCTATTGCCTTGACACTACTATCTAAACGTTGGTTTTGTTGTTTCGCATCATCATAAGCAAGTTCAGCTTGTTGAACGGCAAGCTCAAAAGGCTCATCGTTAATCTTAAACAAGGCTTGCTGTTTTTCGACGGCTTGATTATTGGTCACTAATACGTCAGTCACACGCCCACTTACTTGTGGCGTCACTTGCACAACAGGGTGATACACACGGGCCTGTGGTGTGACAGGCATGTATAGATCAGCAATCACAAAATATAAAAATAAAACAATGAAACCCGCCAAAGAGATTTTTACGTAACGGGCAAATTTTTGATCTGGCGTCATAAAGTTACTTATCTCCTGAATAATGACGGATACACTGGCGAGCGTTTTGCTCCATCTGAATTAAACCATGTGCCATAGTATCGAGTTGTTCTGTGGTCAAATCGGCATAAAGATGCTCTTTCACATCAGCGATAATCACTTGTAATGTGTCTAACAATTGTAGACCCTGCTCAGTGAAGTACAGACGTTTACTGCGTTTATCTTCAGCATCAGCTTTGCGAGCAATAATCTCTTGTTGCTCAAGCTGCTTAATAGTGCGAGTCAACGATGGCATTTCAATACCTAAGCTGCTTGCCAACTCTTGCTGCGTACAACCTTGGTTTAAATGAGACAGGTGCATCATTGCAGTCCAACGAGATTGAGTGAGTCCAAGAGGTTCGACCGCCAAAGTTACTGCATCGCGACATAATCGATGCACACGGCCCATACTGCCGCATAATGTTAAATCAAGAGTTTCGTGAAAAGGGGGAGTAGAGGACATGATGCGCTCCATTTACTTAGCATGCTAACTATTTTAATGTAGTTAGCATGCTAAGTAAATATTAGTGCAATTAATAAAATAGATAGCAATGTTCGACAAAAACGAATAACAGCAAAAGTTATCTGCTTAATAATACTAATTAGCAATTAACTCTTTGATATGGCTTTCATAGAGGTCTAATTTATCAGCTAAAAATCCAGTGTGTTGATATCGAACTATACCTTCTTTATCGATTAAAAAGCTGCTCGGCATCCCTTTCAGTTGGTATTGCCTACCAATAACAGCATCAGGGTCGTAAATAATATTAAAGTTCACAGCAAACTCAGTTAAAAACACATCAGCATCACTGCGCTCAACATCAATGTTTACAGCTATCACTTTAAGTCCTTGCTCTTGATACTTACTTTGCATGGCAATAAACCAAGGAAATGACCGCCTACAAGGGCTACACCAAGATGCCCAAAAATCGAGTAACACGATTTTCCCTTTATATTGATTCAAAAGTTTAGACAATTGTTGCTGGCTTGCCGCTAAAGGAGCGGTAGAAGGGTGCTCTGCCGTAGCAGCAGAGCAAGCAAATAAAAGAAATGCAATTAAGCCGTATTTGATCATTGATAATTTAATAAGTTCGCTGGTGAATATTGGTCAGTGAGTACTTTAGTATCAGCAGGCCAATCTTGATTACCCTTAGTATAAAACAAATGCTCGCTGAGTAACTGCAAATCAACATCGTAAGGTGTTAACTTATTTGCTAGTTTGTTGGCTCGTTCAGCTAACTGTTGCTGGCTAGGCATAGTATCGAAGCCAGCTAAAATAATGCGATTAGAGTTTTCATCGGTCACAACATTGACAAAGTCACCAAACACATCGAAGTAAGTTGCTGACTCATGCTGGTAAAGTTTACTCGATGAAAAAGTATTTGCAGCGATAATTCCGCCATCAGCCAAAACACTTTTTACTTCCGTAAAAAACTCCTTAGTGAGTAGATGCTCTGGGATATAGTCGCCATTAAAAGCATCAAGAATTACCCAATCATACTTTTGTTTTTTAAGGGCAGCTCGTTTAATAAAAATACGACCATCTTGCACTTTAGACGTTACGTTATCAGTTTCTACAAAACTAAAAAAATCACGGGCAACTTTGATTACCGCGGGATCAATTTCGACGTTTTCGATACTAGCACTTGGGTAAAGCTCATGAATGGTATTAGAAAGCGAACCGCCCCCTAACCCAATGATCAATACATTCTGAGGGTCATCAATAAATAGTAAGCTTGCAAACGTCATTTTGGTGTAATTAAACACCAGCTTTTTAGGCTTACTTTTATACATACAACTTTGCGTACTTTTACGGGTTTTTTCGTTAAATTTTAAACACAATAAATCGCCAGACTTCTCCACTAAAATATTGCGATAAAGCGAGCGTTCTTTATGAATTACTTCGGCAAAGCCATTAAAGGGTAGTGTCATGATCAAACAAACCATTAAGACTCTAAACATACAGTACGCTCCTTCGTTTTTATTTGACTAACAACAATTGCAAGCAACCCAAGCAAGCCTAAAACCGCGGCAAAGGTTTTAATGATGTCGTTAACATCAAATGCTAGCACCATATAAAAAGAGGTAATAATCGTGCCAAGGGCGCTTCCTAGAGTGCTCACAAAATACAAACCACCGGCAACCTGACCACTTTTTTCATGATCGGTAACCAATAATCGCACTGAGTAAGGTGAGATCATGCCGAGTATTGTTGTTGGGATAAAAAACAATGCCGTTGAAGCCAGTAACGAGCCGTAACGACTGTCTTCAATATAGGTGAAAATAAAGGTCATAATTGGCTCAGCAAACAGTACGATCGGCACAACCATAATGCTAGCCACAAAGAATATTAGGCCATATTTAGTTAATGACGGGTTGCGGATTGAAAGCTTGCCACCAAGCAAATAGCCGATCGATAAGCTCAACATAAATACAGTGATGATACTGCCCCATATATGCACACTACTGCCAAAGTACGGCGCTAAAATTCGTCCGCCTAACAGCTCAATTCCCATAATACAAAAGCCGCTACTAAAGGCCAAAAAGTAGATAAGCGCATTGATATTATTCATTAAACACCCGCTGATTTTATTGTTATTTTGCCCATCTTAACCTGATGCTGATAAGGATGCTATGACTGTTTTTTAAGCTGTAAAGGCCGTTGACAAAATGAGGGGTAATAAAATAAATAATGAAAAAGGCTAGGTTAAAGCACATATGCTCTGGTATTTTAGCGGGAACAAAAAACAAGGATAAATGCAATGGATCAGCAAGTAACGAAAATCAATATCGACAACCCAACGACTTTATTTGGCCTCAAGGTTCGCACCAGTAATATGAACGAAATGAGTGGTAAAGGTGCCAAAATTGCAGGCTTATGGCAGCAATTTTACACAGACATAGCGCCAAATTTAACGCCATCTAGCAAAGTATATGGCGTATACACTCACTATGAGTCAGATGTCACAGGGGAGTTTGATGTATTTGCTTGTACTGACCAGCAAGTCACTTCACCAGAGACAGAACAAACTACACTTGCCACAGGTAACTACCTTCGCTTTAGCGCCAAAGGAGCCATGCCACAAACCGTTATAGATGTTTGGGGTCAAGTTTGGCAGTACTTTAGTAATGAACAATGCCCACACATCCGAGCATATAAAACTGACTATGAGTTTTATAAAAGCAGTGAAGAAGTTGAGGTGTTCATTTCGGTAGAATAACGTTAAATCGAATTTATAATGTAAAGCCCCATTACACAACAAAGCCGCTTATTGCGGCTTTGTTTTGTAATCTTAATTGATGTATCTCAGTGCTAACTGTTCAGCCTTAGCATAGGCATTAGTCAAAGAACGTTGATGCCTGCTGTCGTTAAATTCTTGATACTCACAAGCAATTTCATCAATATGCTGAACACCTAAATACTTACTCAACGTTTTAATGTGCGGCACTAAATGACTCATACTCTCTCGTATACCACCTGCCTCAAAGCCAAACTCACCCGTTGAGGTTATAACCAGCAAACGCTTACCACTTAATAATGGTTGCAAAGGGAAATCCCCCCGCTGCAAATCAAAGTCAAATGTTTTATTGATCCTAACGATTTGATCAAACCATGCTTTTAGTTGTGCGGGCATGCCATAGTTATACATAGGCGTTGATATCACTATGGTATGAGCGTTAACCAATTCATTTATCAATTCATCTGATTCGGCCAGTACTTCTTTTTGCTCTAGCGTTAACTTGTTGGCAGGCGTAAACACAGCACCAATCCAAGATTGATTAATAAATGAAGGTGGATTCATTCCAACATCACGGTAAATATACTCAGCTATAGCATTGTTTTGCTGTAAATGATTTACAAATTGCTTAGCAATATTTTTAGAGATTGAGTCGTGATTAGGGTTTGCATTTTTAGCTGAACGCACACTAGCATCAATGTGTAGCAGAGTAGTCATAGTAAATACCTCATTAGTTAATGTGTTGGTATCATCATTAAATGTGCGCCATTTAACAAACGAGTTATAATTCACTATAAGTAAGTTATACTCATCTATAAATTTAGGTGGGTTCAACTATGCATATATCATTACACGCTTTAAAAGCCTTTGAATCAGCTGCACGATTAGGTAGCTTTAAAGCAGCCGCCGCTGAGCTTGCGATTACGCCTACAGCGGTATCGCACCACATTGCTAATCTAGAAAGCCGCTTGAATACTGATTTATTTCATCGCGAAGTGAGAAAGATAACCTTAACTCCATCAGGCGAGTACCTAAGCCAAAACACAACTAGCGGCTTTAAGCTTATTTTTGCGGCAATTGAACAGGTGAGCCAAGCACATAACCAAGTACGTATCACCACAACATCTTCTCTAGCAGCCCTAAGATTAATACCCGCTTTAGAAGAGCTAAATAACAAAAAACCACATTTACAGCTTGATATATCAACCAGCGAAACTTTAGATAAGCAGCTTCATACCTTGCCTGTTCGGCTAGGAAATAGTGAGGAAGTAAACAAATCAGATATCATCAAGTATGAGCGCTTTGATGTGTTTGCAGCAAGCTCAGATAAAAGCCCCCCTTGGCTTGATGAACAGGTCACTTTATACACAAGCCAGTGGAAAAATAATGCGCTACCTGCTCCACCATTAGCGCAGTGGCTCAAAGTAAATAACCTAAATGACTCATGTTTCGAGATAAAAACATTTGATCAAGAGCTATTTGGTATAAATCAGGTGCTCGCCAATAAAGGCGTGGTGTTTTGCTCAAAAACCTTGGTTCAACCTTATTTAAATGCAGGGTTACTAACACCATTTAATAGCCAAGATGTTGAATCAAAACTATGTTACTACATCCCCGAAAAAAATCGCTTTGAAACATCTATACAAAAAGTTGTGATTGAGTGGCTTGAGCGTTTACTAAATTAATGTTGTACAAATAACCTTCATTTAAGTTACTGTGGTTTAGTAACTTTTAGCCACCAAAAAGGATGTTGTTGTGTATAAATTACTACTCTTTGCCAGCCTATCTCTTGCTGTTTTTTCTACCAGCGCAGCGAAAATTATCGATGATGAACACGTAACAAAAGAAACAGACTGCTTCACAGGCATCTTTGCTGACTATGATTCGTGGCACCAATTTATAGCGCAAAAGAATAAACGCAAAGCTAAAACCGAGACTGAGTACTTAAAGCGTATTAAAGCCTTTGAAGAAACCTTTCCACAAGATATGTTCGATAACTTTAAAACAAATTTAACCTGCCATAACTTTAAATATAAGGTTGATGATGTTGAAGTGCTTGGTTATATCATCAAACCTAAAGTCATCAAGAATAAGCTACCAGTATTAATTTATAACCGCGGCGGTAACGGTAATTTTGGCAGTGTTTATTTTGCAGCAATGATGCGAAATTTATTTCCTTTAGCAGAGCAAGGCTTTGTGGTTATCGGCAGTCAGTACCGCGGTACATTAACAAAAAATGATGATTTAGATGAGTTTGGTGGCAAAGATGTTAATGACGTACTTGCGCTTATTGATTTTATTCCTCACATAGCAAGTGCAGATGAAAACCGTATTGGCATGTTAGGAGTAAGTAGAGGCGGCATGCAAACCCACCTTGCGATGCAACACACAAACAAGATTAAAGCCATTGCAACCATTGCAGGGGCGACCGATTTAGTTAAAGAGCTTACGTTTAGACCTAACATGGAAAATAACGTGTATGTACGTCGTATCCCCAATTATAAAGAGAACAAACAAGCAAAGCTTGAAGCACGCTCTGTAATGAACTGGGTTGATAAGCTCTCACCTAAAGTGCCCATATTACTTATTCATGGCAGTGACGATAAACGAGTATCGGTCGATAACTCAATTCAATTTGCCAAAGCGCTAGATAAGCATCATATCCCCCATAAGCTTGTGGTGTATGAAGGTGACAACCACTTCTTAATGAGCCATAAAAAGCAACTAGAAGCAGAGCTAGTTAGTTGGTTTAACACTTATTTGTAACTTTTTTTGAAAATAAAAAGGGCCAAAAAGGCCCTATTTAATCATTACTTAGCCATATCAAAATGATTAAACGCCCCATCAAGCGCACTGCGAACGGATTGCTCTGCGTTTTGTTCATGGTCAGCTCCTTTGTTGATGTGGTGCTGCCAGGTAAGGTCGTTTGGTGCATGCTTTTGAAGAGCATTCACTAAGCCATTAAATGCACCGGTTATGATTGGATTCTCATCACCACCTAATGTGACATAAAAATAGTGAGTGCTGCCTGCTGTATTAGGTAAGCTTTTACTGAACTGTTTTACGACAACATTATCGTCATACCAAGCCGCAGGGCTAAAAGCAAAGTATGCATTAAATAACTCTGGTTTAGTAACCATGGTATATAACACAAAGCTACCTCCCGCCGAAAAACCTGTTAGTGTGCGCTCCCCGCTAATACGGTACTCTCCCTCTAAATAGGGTATTAGCTCTGTTTCAATAAATTTTAAAAACACATCAGCTTTACCAAATATTTCTCGTTGATTTTGATTAATTGGGCGAGCTTCTATCGCCACATCCTTACGGGCGTAAGGTGGCACTAAATCACGATTTCGTGTGTCATGCCAAAACAGGTTCGGGATGGCCACGAGAATAACCTCATGCTTGTCATCGGTGCTTTCAAGAAAACTTAAAGCGTCATCCCAAGTATCAAGGTTAAAATTGCCGTCAGTTTTAATTATGAGCGGATAAGCTTTGTTAGGGTTGTAGTTTTTGGGCAAGCGAATGAAAACTCGGCGCATTTCTGAAAGCGCATTCGACTTTATATCTATATCAATAAAGCGTGAACTATAGTGCTGTTGGTATTTCATCGCGATATACAAGCCTGTAGCTAACAAAACAAATGTAATAAGCCAAGCTAGATACTGAAATCTAAATTTTAGTAATGCCATTTTATATCCTTAATCAATAACTTAATGACACTACTTCAATTATAAATATTAGTTAATAAGACAATTGTAACAGGGTATTAGTTAGCCTCTTTCACCGACTTAACTGTGATACAAGATATTCATTATACGCTTGCTCGATAATCCAATAGCTCGCAGCCGCCATTGCCAGCACTGAAAATTTACATCGAACATTTGATAGCTTTCATCTAAACGCTTTCTTTGTGTAACGGGGGTTTACAGTTTGCATAAAAAGACCGCAGCTTAACGTTGAAGCTGCGGTATTTTTTATAAAGCATATTTACTTGTTATACCAATCCGCTTAATTAAGTAGTCTATTTTGAGGCAATTAAACCTCGTTGATAACAAGGCAAAAATTTCGTTATTTAGTTGTTCTAAATGAGAAATTTTTAACGCAGTTAGCGACAGGTTTAATCCCTCAAAATGATTAAGTATTATTGTGGGTTGGTATTAAGTAAATGCTTTTCGAAGAAGTTAGCCATCATAGTGTGGTAGTGCAGGGTAGTGCCTTTACCTTCTCGTAGGCTGTGAGAACGGTTCGGGTAAGAGAAAAACTCGAACTGTTTATTGTGCTTAACTAATTCGTTAATTAAACGCTCTGAACCTTGGTAGTGTACGTTATCATCTCCGGTGCCGTGGATCAGTAGCAACTTACCTTGCAGATCTTTTGCAAAAGTAATCGGCGACGTGTTGTCGTAACTTTCAGGATCGGTATTTGGGTTACCCGCATAGCGTTCTTGGTAGATAGTATCGTACAAGCGAATATCTGGCACTGGGGCTGAGGCAATACCAACTTTATATTTATCACCATGGCGGAATAACAAATTAAGTGTTGAACTACCGCCACCAGAGTGACCCCATACACCGACACGGTCGGTATCAATGACATCCCAACGTTTTGCCATTGCATCAAGGGCGTCAACTTGGTCTCGTACGGTAATAGAGCCTATTTTTTTGTAGATAGACTTACGCCAATCTCTGCCTTTTGGTGCGCGCGTGCCGCGGTTATCAACTGAGGCAACAATAAAGCCTTGCTGAGTTAGATACGACTTGTATAAGTAACTGTTACCTTCCCAGCGGTCTTGTACTGTTGAGCCCCATGGCTCACCATAAACATAGAAAACGATTGGGTATTTTTTGCTTTTATCCATATTCGCTGGGAACATGATGTAGCCATCAAGCTCAACACCATCACGGGCATTAACTGTAAAGAACTCGTGAGTCGGTAATTGCTCAGTCGCTAATTTCTCTTTTAATGCTTTGTTCTCAACTAAGGTTTTCACATTGCTATGATCGCTTACTTTGATGATCTCTTTCATTGGTGGAGTGCCAAATTTAGAGAATGTGTGCATCGCCCAAGAGGTATCTTTAGACATATAATAGCTGTTTGAGCCATCAAATGACGCTGGCGTTACGCGCATAGGTTTAGAGCTGCCATCTAACGACGTACGGAATAAATACCGCTGGCTAGGATCATCCGGTGATGCAGTAAAGTACATAACGTTTTTATCTTCGTTAAGCGCTAACATATCAATGATGTCATAGTCGCCCGGCGTTAAATCAACAACCGTTTTGCCATCGCGAGATACACGGTATAGATGACGCCAGCCATCACGCTCACTGTGCCAAATAAAGAACTTACCGTCTTTTGACCAGTTTGCTTTATAAAACCACTCAATAAAGGCATCGTCTTTATCTTCGAGGATTTTAGTTAGCTGTTGTTTTTGCCAGTCGAATAACCAAACCTTGTTGTGGCTTTGCGGGCGGTTAAGATCTTGGATCATCAAAGATTCACCAGTGCCTGCCCAGCTAATACGTGGAATATAGCGATCACGATTATCGCCACCAAGTTCAGCCCAGCGAGTTTTCTTGTCGCTAAGACTGACCACACCCACTTTAACCGCAGAGTTCATCTCGCCGGCTTTTGGATACGGGAATTCTTTAAGGGTAGGGTAGAGATCATCGGTGTTATTGATCATGGTGAAGTATTTCACGCCACTGGTATCAAGCTGCCAATAGGCAATTGATTTATTGTCTGGGCTCCAGCGAAAACCATCACGAATAGTAAATTCTTCTTCGTATACCCAGTCAAAATTACCATTAACAATGGTGTCGTTACCATCAGTGGTTAAAGCAGTCACAGCCTTGCTACCGACTTTTTCCATGTAGATGTTGTTATCACGCACGTAAGCTACTTTTGAGCTATCTGGTGAGAACTTAGCAAACATTAGCTTTTTCGCTTCGATGTTTTCGCCACCTAACTGATATAGCGAATCTGTTTCAAGGTTTAATAGCCAAAAATCACCACGGCTACGTGAGCGCCACACTTGCTCGCCATTGGTAAAAACCATCAGCCATTTACCATCTTTAGACCATTGATAGCTTTCAACGGTGAGTGGCTCTTTATCACCTTTGGGAATTAATTTTTCGTAACTAACAAGCACCTTACGACCCGTCCCATCGGCGTTATAAAACACAATATCATTGCCTTTTACGCCGTGTTCATCGTCTTTAGCTTTGTCGTCTTGAGTATTTTTATCGCTTTCGCGCTCTTCAAGTACTGTGTAGCCAGTACCATCATCGAGCCACGTAAAATAGGTGCTACGCTCAGCTTTAAAGTCTTTTTCTTTATAAATTTGTGCAAGCGAGAGTGGATTAGCCGTTGCGTTCACTGTTGCTGATGGGGTGCTAGCTTGCTCTGCAGTTGAGCATGCCTGCAAACCTAAACCCGCAACCACAGCAAACGCAAGGGTTGATGTTTTTATTAAATTCATTTTGTTGTTCCTAGGTTTTAACTTACCTAGCGTACCAAATTAGATGAATAAAATCTGAGCTTTTATCGTGTTATCAGGGGGGTTGAACTTAAACTCAATCGTCCCACAAAAACATACTGGCTTGCTTGTTGGCAATACGTAGCTCGTAAATATCATTACAAGGGCGCATCGCCGCACCATAGCAAACATGTAACGGCAATAAGTGCTCTTCACGAGGATGACTAAAACGCGCCGCAGGGGCCATTTGCCATTCTAATAGCTTAGCTTGTCGCTGCTGCTCACTCAGCTCAGTATTGCCACATACATCAACTAACCATTGCTCAAAAGCCATATTTTGCGCTTTAATTTCAGCGGTTTCAGGGGTGAAAAATGCGCGCATATTATGAAAAGTAAAGCCAGACCCAATGATCAATAAATTATCGTAATCAAGTTGTTGTAAAGCCTCACCTATCGCTAGGTGTAAGCTTGGCTCAAGGCTTGGGTGTAACGACAATTGCACACAAGGTATATCTGCTTCTGGATACATAATTTTCAAAGGCACATACATACCGTGGTCAAAGCCACGAGATGGGTTTAATGCGCTATCGATATTAGCTTTTGCCAATGCCTGATGTACTTTTTCGGCAAGGGCTGGTTCACCTGGGCTTGGGTACTCAATACTGTAAGCAGGCTCAGGAAAACCATAGTAATCATAAATTAGCTCAGGAGCAGCACTCGAAGTAATACTAATAGGGTTCGCTTCCCAGTGCGCACTCACCATCAAAATAGCAGATGGCTTTTTAATTTTAGCAGCAACGGACTGCAAACAAGTGACCATATCGGCATGACTTGGATCGCCAAGTAAAGGCATAGGACCGCCGCCATGTGAAACAAAGAAAACGCGTGGCTTTTGCATAAATGTACTCCTTAAATACGCTTTTCATACCAATTCGCTTAATTAAGTAGTCTATTGTGAGGCGAAGAAACCTCGTTGATAGCAAGGCAAAAATTTCGTTATTTAGTTGTTCTAACTCAGAAATTTTTAACGCAGGTAGCGACAGGTTTAATCCCTCAAAATGATTAAGTATTATTGCGGATTGGTATCTCTATAGTGCACGCACAGAGGTACAATAACTAGCCACAAAAACGCACAACTAGGGTGTGAATTTACACACCAATAGTTTGTAAGTACTAACTTAAATGCCAAGCTACGTTCATGGCAGGGACTTGCCCTTTTAAGCCACCTTCGAGAGGTTCTTTGCACAGTAATGTTAGTTGATAAAAAGCATCGTAGTGCTGATGTAGTTCATCGGCGACTACACTAAACGGCGGACCCGAAAACTCACTTTGCTGATACTCAAAGACCACCACTAACTGTTTAGCTCTATTAGTTAATTCAAGTAAATGCTGGGTATAGCGAATGCGCACTGGCTTTGGTAGCGCAACTAAAGCGGCACGGTCATAAACTGCGTTGATAGGGCCAAGATCAGCTGCAGTAAGTGCAAAAATATCACCCACCCAAACGGTTAGATTTGCGCCTTGGTAACGTAATAGTTCGCCGTGTTGGCTAATTTCGGGTTCTAGCTTTAACTCATCAAATAACTGCTTAATGGCTATCTCACTAAGTTCTGCCCCAACAACACGCATACCTTGCGCTAGCAAATAATGAATGTCGTGAGTTTTTCCGCACAGTGGTACAAAAACAGTATCGCCTTGCTGCAAATTTAAGTTAGTAAAATACTGATCTAGATAACGGTTAACGTCTCCTTCATGAAAACCAATTTCGTTATTTTCCCAACGTTGATGCCAATGCTTTGCGTCCATTACATACTCCTAAATAAATTGAATGAATTGAGCTGATAAATATATTCCGACACCAAAAAGTAGGTGAGTTACAGCACTTTTTAAGCGGGCTTGAAGTGGGTTTGCTGTTTTCGTAGCCATTATCCCCATCCCTAAAGCGGGCTGCATAACAAAAAATGGCATAGATACGCTAGCTAATCCATATATACATGCAGCGATTAAGGTGGGCTGTTCAAGCCAAGCAATACCGACCAATAATATAAATAGAAACGAAAATAAAACACCAATAAAGTAGTGTAAACACCAGCCAAACACGCACTCAAACTGCTTAACTGGACTAGTTGCTATATTCAGGTGCTTAAACTTTCCATCTAATAAACCCAAGCCCCAACGGCCAACTAAACAAAAGTTTAATGACGGTATCTTAAACACTTTAGCCAGCAGAAAAGCATAAAGATCAATGAACAAAGTCGCCGCTATGCCTACAAAAGTTATCACATAAATATCATTAACACTCATAATTAGATGCTCTTAAATGATTTAATAAAAGACATGATATCTAATTGCAAAAATGCTAAAAATAGCAAGATAAACAAACTATGATTGCATAAATGAGAACATGATTGACGATATTGCCCTATTCATACAGATTGTTAAACAAGGCGGCCTAAGTAATGCGGCTGAGAGCTTGTCGTTGCCTACCGCAACTGTATCGAGACGCTTGCAACGACTTGAGCAACGCCTAGGCGAGCAGCTTTTAAATCGCTCAGCAAGGCAATGCACATTAACGCAAGCAGGAGAGGTATATTTTCAAAGTTATGTTGAATTAATTGAGCAATTTGAACAAACCCATCGTCAACTTAATGAGCAAAAAGCACAATTGTCAGGGAAGCTGAAAGTTCTGGCACCTCTCAATATTAGTCATGGTTTCTTAAAGCCTATGTGGCTAGCATTTACTAAACAGTACCCTGATATTCAACTTGAGCTATTGCTTAATAATAAACTTGAAGATCTGAGTAAAAGCCAAGCTGATATAGCGATTAGAGTGGGGCCGCAGGTTGATTCTATGCTCCATCAAAAAAAGTTAGGCAGTGTTGATACCTTATTTGTAAGCACAAAAGCATACCTTGATTCAGCACCTATTATAGAAGAGCCAACTGATTTAAAACAGCATAGGTTAATTGGCACCACATTAAGAAATAAATGGCAGTTAACCAATACACACACGAATGCAACTTATAACCATATGTGCCGATTTGCTGCCACCTTTAACGATACTGGATTTGTAAAATACTTAGTTTGTGATGAGCAAGGTATTGCTTTGTTACCTCGGTTTGAGGTTATAGATGAATTAAAATCTCAGCAGTTAGTTCAAGTACTGCCACACTGGCGAGGGGAAAACCGCGACATTTATGCTATCTGGCCAAGCGCACGTTTACTGAGTAAAAAGGCTGTCTGTTTAAAACAGTTTATAACCGACTATATTGCTGAACAATTATAAAGTCTGCCATTGATATTCCATCTGTTTAGCAGTCAATAAGGCATGTTCGTAGCTAATAAGCTCAGCGACTAACACTAAACTCATATCAATGCCGGCAGAAATTCCACCTGAGCAGGTAAACTTATCGTCGGTGATCCAACGAGTATCGGCAATCACATTAAGATCTTTAAACATAGCAGCCAAATGGGTTTGATCTTGCCAGTGGGTCGTGACGTTTTTACCGTTTAAAAGCCCCGTTTTAGCAAGCAAAAATGCTCCTGTACAAACGCTGGCAACACGTTTGGTTTTAGTAGCAGTATTTTTTAACCACGCAATAACCTCTGCTTTTTCAAGTTCTAGAGTATGGTCGCCACCAACCACAATAAGTAAATCAAGCGAAGGACAGTCAGCGAAACTGTAATGGGGGTTTACACTATAACCACCACGGGCAAGAACAGGACCAGTAGTTTCGGCAATTAAACTCACTTGCCAGTCATTATCCGCTAGGCGCTTAGCGGTACTGAACACCTCAAATGGACCTGAGAAATCGAGCACTTCGGCATCATCATAAATGTAAATTCCAATATTCATACAATTGTTCCTGTTATGTTGATTTATTTCTCAAGCAAAAAAACGTACTATGCCATTTTTGCAGTTCGTTAATAACATATTATTAAATTGCGCACTGTATACAAACAAAACTTCAAGGCATTGTTAATGCGTTTTTTATTATTATTGAGCGTGCTGCTGGTTGGTTGTAAAACAACACAGCAAAACGTTGCTGAAATCAGTGAAGTATCGCCGAGCACTATTTATTTTCAGGGCGAAACATCAAAGCAAAATGTTGAAAAGTTCGAACAATTATTAGTAAGTAGCGATCAACAAATCAATACCTTGGTTATTAATAGCCAAGGGGGTGATGTGATGGCGGGTCTACATTTAGGTGGCTTAGTGCATGAGTATCAACTCAATGTTGTAGTACACGAGCTTTGTGCATCGTCTTGCGCCAACTACGTACTTACCGCAAGTCCACATGTTCTCGTTGAAGAACAAGCCGTTATAGGCTGGCATGGGGGCTCATTACAAGCATTATACGTGCCGATGGAGCAATCTCCCGAGGTCGCTAGCTATATTGCAAAATGGCAAACTGCAGAACGACAATTTTTTAAAATCATCAATGTTGAACAAGCGGTTACTATCATAGGTATGATGCCTGGCATTACCGAAAAACGTGATTCAGCTATTTATAGTTACGATGTCCAAACTCTGAAGCGTTTAGGGTTACATATCGAGTTTGCAGGAACGCAAACAGGGATGTCAGCAAGTGGCGAAAAAGTAGCGCAAGTATTCGAGCTTGAGGAGTCTGTACTTAACCACTTTTTGATGCTCAACGATATCGTGTCAGCTGAACTAATTAACTAATAAAAAGCCAACATGACGTTGGCTTTTTTGTATCGCATTTAATCTAACTCTAATTGGGCTTTTTCAACACTTTCCGCGGGTAACTCTTTTTGAACAGAAACCCCCAGCTCTTTGAACTCAGAGGCCTGCTTAATCAAGTTCCCTTTACCACGATACAGCTGAGAAAACGCTTTATCATAGCTTTCTTTGGCGCGGTCTAATTGCTTACCAACCCCTTCCATACTAGTAAGAAAACCATTTAGCTTGTTATAAAAGCGCTCTGCACGGGCAGCAAGCTCTTTTGAGTATTTAGTTTGCTCTTCAAAACGCCACAATTGTTTTACGATGTTCAAGCTAGTCAATAAGGTCGTTGGAGTAGCAACTAAGATATTTTTTTCGATTGCTTGCTGATAAATATCACTCTGGTACTTAAGCGCTTCAACAAATGCAGACTCTATCGGTACAAACATGATCACCACTTCAGGGGAGTTAATACCTGGTAGTCTATCGTAGGCTTTACTTGCTAACTCATTAATACGTGATTGAACAGCCGTTACATGCTCTTTTAGCGCTTGCTGTGCCTCAAGCTCTGAATCGGCATTTACGTAGCGTGTGTAAGCGTTTAACGAGGTTTTAGCATCGATAACTAAATGACGCTGTTGTGGTAAATACACCACCACATCAGGGCGTAGACGACCATCTTCGGTGTTAAACGACACTTCACGTTGATAATCTACACCTGCACGCAGTCCTGCGCTGTCTAATACATTTTCGAGCATTAACTCACCCCAATTCCCTTGGGTTTTCTTTTGACCTTGTAACGCAGTGCTAAGTCTATCAGCTTGTTCAGTAATAGCTTGGCTTTTAGCTTGCAAATGCAATAACTCAGTTTTAAGTGCAGCACGCTGTTTGAGATCTTCAACATGGATCAATTCCATTTTATCGCGAAAGCCTTTTAGCTCACCCTGAACAGGTTTTAATAATTGCTCAATGCTTTCTTGATTTAAGGTTTTAAAACGCTGAGATTTCTCTTCAAGGATTTGGTTAGCAAGATTTTCAAACTCTTTCTTAAGTTGCTCTTTGCTTTCTTTGATTTGACTGAGCTGTTCTTTAAAGTGCAGCTCTTTTTGCTCTACCGTGCTGCGTAAAGTACTTAAATCAATATCACGTTGATTGAGAGTCGCTTTGGTAGCAGCAAGCTCAGCCTCGACTTGACGCCAAAATTGGTTGTATTGCTGTGCTTGTTTTTCTTGTTCTACAAAACGGGTTTTAAAGTGTTGAGATTCATCACGTTGTTCAGCGTAATCTTGCTGCAATTGAGAAAACGAGAGTTGGCTTTCTTGTAATTGCAACTGCGTTTGCTCTAAATGGCTTTGCTGAATTTGATGACTATTTTGCAGTTCAGCTAACTGTTCTTTTAAGCGGCTTTTTTGCAGAGCAAAAATAACACCACTTGCGAGTGCACCTGTAGCAGCACCAAGCACCACACTTTGCCAATTAATCTGTGCAATTAGCTCTGTAATCATATCGAAAACTCAATAACTTAAAGACACATCATCATAACGAAATAGTTCTCAACAGAGTAGGGGGATCAGGCATAAAAAAAGCCAGCTCAAGAAGAGCTGGCTCTAACATTACTAAAATTTAGTAACCAAATGGGAAATCAACATAATGCTTATGTAAACTGCAATTTAACAACAAGCATAATAATAGACGCCCTAAAATTTGATTAGTTCAAAAAAACTTTAAAAAAATTTAATTTTTTATCAGCGCAAGCATTTGCTCTTCATCAAACTGAGTAAAACTCATTGATTTTTCAGTAAATAATGCATCAACAAGCGCTTGCTTGTGCTGCTGCATTTTAAATACTTTTTGTTCAATTGAGTTAGCCATAATCAATTTATAAACAAACACAGGATTAGTTTGGCCAATTCGATAAGCACGATCTGTCGCTTGTTTCTCAACAGCAGGGTTCCACCAAGGGTCAAAATGAATCACGGTATCTGCTTGAGTCAGGTTTAACCCTGTACCACCGGCTTTTAAACTAATTAAGAACACAGATGTATCACCTTGAGTAAACTCTTCGATAACACGATCGCGTTGTCTTGTTTGCCCTGTTAGCATACTAAAGCTGATGCCAAGCTCATTTAATCGCTCCGCAATCACATCAAGTGCCATGGTGAATTGACTAAATATAATCACCTTTCGGCCTTCACTAAGCATGATAGGTAAATGTTTAGAAAGCCATTCAAGCTTAGCGCTGCCTGCTTGAGATGTTGGATCTATCAATTTGGGGTGACAACAAATTTGTCTTAATTTTAATAATGCATCCAGAAAAGCCAGCTTACTTTTTTGCACACCCTGCTGAGCAAATAGATCGACCAATTTCTGCTCTAATGATTCAGTTATACCGGTATAAATTTCTTTTTGTTTAGTTTCAAATTCAAATTCTTTTACTAGCTCTGTCTTCTCTGGTAACTCTTGAGTAACTTGCGCTTTAGTTCGGCGTAAGATAAATGGCATGATCAATGACTTCAATTCGTCAGCGCGTTGTACATCGTTATCACGCTCAATAGGCGTTTGAAAGTAGCTTTTAAAATGTG
Source organism: Pseudoalteromonas sp. NFXS39 (assembly GCF_040148775.1). NCBI lineage: Bacteria > Pseudomonadati > Pseudomonadota > Gammaproteobacteria > Alteromonadales > Pseudoalteromonadaceae > Pseudoalteromonas > Pseudoalteromonas sp. NFXS39. Next base: position 119,858 of record NZ_JAGDEC010000001.1, read on the forward strand.
TTTGCGAACCAAGTAAAGACGGCATAGCAAAGTCGAGCAAGGATTTAAGCTCAAATAGATTATTTTCAATAGGGGTGCCGCTTAAACACAATTTAAAGTCAGCATTAAGGCGCTTAACCAAACGTGAAACTTGAGCTGCATCATTTTTAATATATTGGGCTTCATCTAAAATGATATTTTCAAAATAAAGCGGCGAATAAAAAGCGATGTCGCGCTTAAGCAGTGGGTAAGTCGTTAAAATACAATCAGCTTGCGACAGCTGTTGTAATTGGTCGCTGCGAGCAGCACCGAATACTGTGGTGATTTTTAAGTTGCTAGCAAACTTATTAATTTCGCTTTGCCAATTACCAACAAGGCTTGTTGGGCAAACAATTAATGTAGGGCCTGCTTGTGGAGATTGCTTGGCGTTAGCTAAAAAGGCGATGACTTGTAAGGTTTTACCTAGTCCCATGTCGTCAGCCAAAATACCACCGAGCTGGTGACGTTTTAAAAAGTTGAGCCAGTCGACGCCAAGTTGCTGATACTCTCTTAGCTGCACACCTTTGTTTAAGCCTTGAATATCGGACTTTTTAATTAACTGTTGTGAGTCACTTAACTCAGCTAAATAAGCATCTAGCGCATCGTCAACAATATTCACCTTAATCGCTTTTTGCTCAATAAGCTTTGGCAAAAACGATAGCGGCATTAAGATTTCGTCACGCGTTTTGATATGCTCAAAACGTTCACGATAATCGTTAAGTTGCATCATCGCGACCTTTTCAACTACCGCAAAGCGTTTACCTACAGTAAAATAATAGAAACGCTCACTTTGTCTATTAAGTGACTGATAAATATTATTATCAGTGATAAATAGTTGTTGCGTTTTGACTCCAGAGATCACGATTTTACTAACTATCTGATGTCCTTTACCACGCTCAACTTGCAGTGAAAGCTGTTTTAGAGCTTTGCCGACCTCTAACTCATCATTAATTTTCCAACCACGCTTTAATAAGTTAGGAATAATTTCAAACTTTAGCCAGTGCTCATGAATAACTGATTGTTTATTAAAGATAAACTCAGTTTGTAAAGCCCCTTTACATAATTCAAAACCGAGATTAGTTAATTCATTTACAACGGTATTTTCTAATGACTGGTTGAGTATATCCGCTGGAGCTTGGCTTAAATCATACAAGGAGTTTTGATAATTAAACTGCAATGATAAGTGGATTGTACCCTCGTCATTATTAATACTGATGACTGGGAATACAGTTCGAGCTAGGCTTTTTTTACTTTGCTTAAAAGCATGCGGAATAACCCCTTCACCGAAGTTATCATTGAGTTGCTGATAAACACGGTCAAAGTTCTCAGTGTGAATTGCAGGCATATTTGCGAGTAAAGCTATTTCATCAGCTGTTAATGGAGTACGAATACGACCTACTTTTAGTTTTTCTGGATCAAGGTAGGTCGGAGGTGTTGTTTTTAATAATAACCAATTATCTTGGCCTGCTAGCGTCATACTCAATGAGGTTAAGTCTTTATTTTGTTTCCAATCAAACTCTAGAGCTTGCATGCTATCAGCTTTAATAGCTTGGCGTGAACGACCTAAGAACAAACGTTGCGTGGCGATTAATTGCTGTAGTGCAGCAAACCCCCATTGACCTTTGAGCTCTAATTTACCGAGTGCATTTTGTGAGCGTATCCAACTATATAAACGAAAGTCTGACTCTAGTAAATCAGTAGGAGTTACAAAGCTGTTTAATTGCTGCTCTGTAAGATTTCGACCTAGGGTATAATTATGTTCAGGGTCATAATTAGCAATCTTCGGGGTGATAGTTACTATAGATTTCTCTACATCAAGAACAAATAATAAAACCTGTTTGGCATCTTCGTTGGCAATCTGCTTAAGCGTCTTAAGTTCACTAAACCAATCGTTAATGATGTAGTCTTCACCGTAGTCTCCTGAATGTTCAATTTTGAGCTTAAGTAACACGGCGGCAATATGACGACATTTGGTTTTAGATCCGCAAGTGCAGTGTGAATCGACCGAAAATCCACTTGGTAATTTACTGATCTCAATATGCTGAGTGAAGGTATTTCCTTCGTTACCAAACATCGATGCATCAATAACACTAAAGTCACTGTTATGTTCTAACCAGTTTATTTGACCGTTCTGATGATACTCTTTTGCTTTACTTAACACATGTGGCTTAAACAGCTGTTTAATGAAGCGCTCAGACAGGGGAAACTGAGTTTCTTGCTCTTGTTTTATTTCTTCAAAGATAGCTAATAAGTCATTTTTGGATAAGTTAGCAGACATAACGCTTATGGCAGTAAAAACAAAAAATAATTCTGCCAGTATATGATCTATCGACCCAGAGCTAAAGCACTATTGAGCAATATTGGACTGGTTGGAGCTGATAACTTAGTAAAAAACTGCTTTAAAAGAAAATGAAAGTTGAAAATTGACATTCTGAGCATTTAACAAACAACAATCACACAAGATATAAACAGCTTAATAACAAGGCAGGGGCTTTACAGATCGCTTTTTTACTAAGTAAACAAATTTATGGAGTAAAAAGCCTGTAAAGGGGTTATTAGTTGGTAAAAAACTGATCTGAGAGGCTAATAAGTAGCTATTTTTACATTATTAGATCATTATTTTACTAACAAATGGGAGGTTGGGATCACGCTTTTACTAACAGTAAAAGCGCGATAGATCATTATTTTACTAACTAATTAAAGCTATTTAAAAGTTTAGTTAACTGCTCTAAACGTTTGTCTGTCATCACTTTATTATCGATTTTGACAGATAAATCGCCGCTTTTGATATTGCGCTGTACGCTAACAAACTCACTGTCGATGAGCGCTTCTCGGCGACTTGGCGTTGCAGGCTCAGCAGTTAATAATTTCGTAATTGCCAGAGCACGTTTATCATCACTACTAATTTGCGCTATTTCAGCATCACTACTCACATCATTTACTAACTTAGTGAATAACTGCTCATCACGTTCTTTGGCACTAATTAGCTTTTTGGCCACTTCACGGCCAACATGGTTAGCTGTAGGATAAAGGCTCAAAACTGTTGCAGGGAGATTCTCATAAGCTTTGATAGCATCAGCAATCGCAGTGTGAGATACCCCCTCAATTGCCGCAATCTCACGATAAGAGCCCTTTTTACCCTCAGCAATAAGTTCATCACGGGTTTGTTGATAAGCTTGACCAAGCTCCCACAGACTTGGGGCAATGTATTGGTCTGATGATACAGCAAGGATTTTAGCATCTTGATCTGTAAAATCTTCAGAGCTTAAAACTAAGTAATCAGAGTTACTCAAAATACATGCTTTACGACGACGAGAGCCTGCTAACACAAGCATTTCGTCACCTTTATCCCAACATAGTGCAGGGTGCTGGTTGCGGCCGTCTTCGGCAATTGCGGGAAGGATATCGGCAACTGACTTTTCATTTAGTAATGATTGTACGCGGCGGTTTTTACCATAGACCTTTGTTCTTGCTTCAATTTCTGAGCTAGGAATAACCTTACACACCAGGGTAATTTGGCGAGTAGGATCGCTAGGTGCTGGCATACTAATAACATCGCCAGCCGATGCCTGTTCAAGCAAAGCATCTAAGCTACTACTTTCAATTGAGGTTGAAAAAGGGTCTAAGCTGGTATCATTTTTACGTTTTTTAGCCATTTTTATTCTTTACCTTACTTAGCTGAATTTAGAGACGACTGAGTTGATTGCCAATTCGAGCGGATCAGCATTTCAAGCTCATCTACTACATCTTTGATATTTTCTTGAGCACGAAGTAAAGACTCACGACTAGCTAAGCTGTCAGAGGTTTTTTGATCAAAAATGGTGTTAAAAGATGATGAACTAGCTGTGATAGCAGAACTATGATTAATTGGATAGCTCATTACTTGGCGACCAAATGCACTACGAACATCTTTAACAATATCTCGTTGTGAGTGGTTACCCTTAACATAGTTAGTTACCAAGAATTGCATAAAATCCCAACCTTGGTGACCAAGTGCTGCAACTGTATGGTAAATCTCACCTAATCGTTTTAAGTATTTATTGTTTGCATCAAAGTCGACAGCTTCAGGATGAACCGGAATAAGCATCGCAGTTGAAGCCATTAATGCATTATAAAACATAAAGTTAAGGGATGGAGCTGTATCAATTAGAATAATGTCAAATTGGTCTTTTACTGGCTCGATAACTTTTTCTAGCAGCTTATGATAGTGACGTGTTTTATCGTAACTAGAGCTATCTTTTAATAAAGTTGCTGTTTCATGCTCAAAGTAAAAGTCATCCATACCTGAAGGTAAAATACGAATATTAGGAATGTGGGTAGGTAAAAAAGAATTACCTACTAGCTCATGCCAAGTTTCATTTTCTTCAAGCTCGATACAATCACGCATCAAGTCACCCACAGTGATCGGGTCTGGCTCACTTGGTGGGAAGAAACTTGACGAAGAGCCTTGTGGATCAAGATCAATAATACCGATTCGATAGCGTTTAATGTTGGTAGTAGCAAGTGCAGCGGCAATATTTACCATGCTTGTTGTTTTACCACAGCCACCTTTTAATGAATTGATAACGATAACTTGTAATTTATCGTCATCTGTACGGTGATCAGGCTTAATATCCATGATATCGGCCATAGCAAAAATATTTACTAAGGTATATGCATAGTGACCATTTGCACCACGTTTAATGTTAAGTTCATCAAAGTCACCATTATCATGGCGTCGTTTTAAGGTACGATTATTACAGCCTAATAAATCAGCTGCTGCTTTTTGGGTATAAGTTCGAAGTTCTTTTTCTTCAGACTTTAGATGAGCACGATAATGTTGAATACGTCCTTCTAGCGATTTTTCAGCAACTTCTGCTGTCGCTTTTAGTAACCTATAAGTGGCTAGCGCATTATTATTGATAGACATACTTTCTTCCTCAAAGTTATGCTTTAAGTATAATGTCCATTCAAATTGCTGTAAACAAGTATTTAAGACGACATACCTTTTATTTATAAGACATTTAATAAAAAATTGTAACTTTCTTGAAGCTAAGTATAAATAAATAAGATTAATATCGGTTAAATATATAGGTATATAAGGTTAAGATGCTAAAATATAGAAATATCTAACTGATTTTATTGAATATTTAGTAAAAAGCCAGATCATACTTTTACTTGGTAAAGATCAGATCTCTTATTACTCACAGATCAGCCTAATACTAAGCAAAAAATGAGCATTTGAGTTATGCACAGCTTAGTCACGAGTTTATTCACAAAACCATCGGTATAGATCAATTTTTTACTAACCAAATTATAAAGTTATGCACTGACAAGCTAATCAAATCAAGCAATAAGTTAGTATGGATCTGATCTATAGTTGGTACAGATCAGATCTATGCTAACTTGAAGTCGCTTTATCCACATGGTGTTTTGAAAATGGGATTTATGTCGTGTTAATTTGCTATAAAAAGGCGTTTTGCAGGACATAATTTGAACTGAGTTAGTAAAATCACGACCTATGAACTATAACTTAGTAAAAATCTGATCTGAAAATTAGCTAGTAAGAATTAGTTGGTATAAATCTGATCCAAAGAAATAAATTATGATCGGATCAAGTTTATACTAACTTAAACATTTAACTTTTGAAGTTTTATGTGTTGTTATTAACTGTCGAAGAAAAATTGGAAATAAGAACAATGAGCCGAAAGGTCAACATCTCGGTAGATAACTTACCCGATACTTTACGCGGGCAGATCCACGGGGTGGAAAGTGCGATTGATAATGAAAGTCTTGCACTATTTACAGACAATAAAGATGTGCGCGTTTCAATTGAAAATGCAGCACATGGTTTGAGAGCTTACTCGAATACTTTTAATCATTATGATTTATGGGGACGTTTTGTTCGTTCTGGTCATAAGAAGCTTCCTGTTGAAGAAGCACCAAAGAAAACAATTGTTACTCGAAAAATTTCTGAAAAAGTAGATGGCATTCTTTATGATGGCGAAATTAAAATAACACCTGCAGTGGTAAGTACACGTAAAGATGGTGAAGATGTAGAATACCTTGTTTGGCCATCTGATCGTGAAGAAAAGGTGGAACGAGCCTTAATTCGATTAGCCTCAAAAGGTAAGATTGTAAAAATTAATTTTAAATCGGGAATTCAATACGCGGTTGTTTTTTCGATGAATGAATTAGCGCAAGAATTAAAAGCGGTTGGTCAATCGATGCCGTATCCACAAATTAAAGAATCATTAGAGGCATTACAAGGTTCTAAACTTTCTTTTAAATATTCAGCGACAGATACCCGTAACTCAGATATTGATGATTCATTTTACGAATCGAACATGAACTTTTTGTCATCACTTCATTTTAGTGGCAAAAAAGGTCAGGGTGGTAACGTGAAATGTGTGGCATGTTTGAACGCATTTGTTCATAACATGATCGACAACCTTGAATATAAAGGCTACTACTTCAATAGTGCTCAAGAATTAAAACGTGGTTTATCTCGTTGGATGATGCTTCGTTTATATCATTTATGGCGCTACGCTGCTCCGGGTAAAACTTACCATTTCCGCCTTTTATCTATCATGGAAAAGTACGGCTCAATTTATTCAACCGACGAAATTACCGAGAATAAATTAAAAGCATTACGTCGTGATATGACAACTACAATGAAAGACTTAATTGAGAAAGGTGCAATTTCTGAATATAACATTACCAATGTTAAAGATGACAAAACCGGTAATATTATTGATTACACTTACGAGATGCATCCGTCTGATCAATTTTGCGATGAGATTCTTACGCTTAATAAGCATAATAAACGAATCGAAATTCAAGGTGGTAAACGTATTGTCGAGAATGCAGTTTTAATCGATGAAGATAAAATTGAAGAAATAGTAGAAGATTAATTTCATTAATAATACATACTATGAAAAAAGGCCACGCATGTGGCCTTTTTAACATAATCAATCTGTTACTTGTTCTAAGTAAAGTCTATCTACTAAGAAATCATATTCTCTTTTCCGAGGATGACTCTCCGGTTTTTGGTAATCTGATAATGTACCAAGTTTTACATCTGGTTCTGGGTTTATCAAAATAAATGGGAGAGCTGCACTAACATGATATCGGTTTTGCGCTGTGTATCTTACATTTACTTGTGGACTTACTCTTGTAGGCCTGCGAATTCGTAATTTTTCTTTATCACCCAAACTTGCAACACGACTTTGTTCTTGTGCTACAAGTGCTTGCCAAGAATGTTGGTCGATCATTCTTGGATTTGAATAACCTGCCGACTTTTCTAACATAGCTAACGCCATTTTTTTTGTAAGCGTTTTTGTTGCATGTTTGTGCATCCAGGTAAAACGAACAGAGTAGGGGGACTCAGTTTCAAAATGAATTTTACGATAAGCAGCTAAAGTAATAAGGTTTGGCACTGCGTTGTGAACAGCTTCAAAGCGTGCATCATTATTATCAATTGCTAACACACAGTTTTTAAAATCGGATTTAGCTTTATTTAACTGATTTATTCGTGCGGTAATAAACTGCTTATCGACATCTTTTAGTACTAACAACCCAGGATGCCTTTTTAATACACGGCTACTTAACCCCGTTTTCTTGTAAAAGTCCCCAAAAGAATTAAGAATTTGCTTTTGAGCTTCCTCTCCCTCAAATTTATTAACAGGGATATTAGAAGGAACTTGTTTTTCATCGTTAATATTTATATCTGGCAACTGATAATATGACGCTTTATAAAACCCCATCTGTTTTAATTCTTCACAAAATAAATGGGTTAGCTCACTTACCAAATCAAACTGACTGCGAATTTCTAGCTTTGTACTCATAAGAACACATCTTACATACTCATGTTTCAAGTTTAACCTTTTCTTTTGATAATTTGAAGTTTCCATTATGTATATTGCTGACCTAACTATAATCACGAATAAAGTATGATGTGTTCTTTATTGTATTCCATAGCACGCTTTTATTATTTTTCAATATAGTGCTAGAAAAGTGTATTTGTCTAGCGTAAAGCTGAGGTTACATAGATAGTAACTTATGGTAAGATGTGTTCTTCCTTTGTTGTAAAGAGTAAACGCATAAGAATAGTGATAACTATCTGTTTTAAATGGTTTAAACTCTTCGGTTTTAATCATTAATACTTAAAGAATTTATTAAATAACTAAATAATTACAAATACCTGAATATTGTCCTTGAACTTACTACGTGCAATAAGTTAGTTTTCGTTAACGGTCTATGTTAGGAATGAGGAAAGAACATGCAATCGTGGAACCCAGACAGCTGGAGAAAACTGCCGATACTTCAGCAGCCAGAGTACCCAGATCAAGAAGCCCTTAAATCAGTTGAGGGACAATTAAAAAGCGCACCACCTTTAGTATTTGCTGAAGAGACGCGTAGCTTATACAAACAACTAGAAGCTGTATGTGAAGGCAGAGCTTTCTTATTACAAGGTGGTGATTGTGCAGAGTCATTTAGTGACTTTAATGCTGCAAACATTCGCGATACATTTAAAACACTTTTACAGATGGCCGTTGTTTTAACTTATGGTGGTAAGTGCCCTGTAGTTAAGATCGCCCGTATGGCTGGTCAGTATGCTAAACCACGTTCGTCAGATTACGAGACAATTGATGGTGTGTCATTACCTTCGTACCGTGGTGATATCATCAATAATTTTGAATTCACAGAGCAAGCTCGAGTACCAGATCCACAGCGTTTAATGACGGCATATCATCACAGTGCAGCAACGTTAAATCTATTACGCGCATTTGCTCAAGGTGGCTTAGCGGATTTACACCAAGTAAACCGTTGGAACATGGGTTTTGTTGCAGCAAACCCACTTAAAGAGAAGTACCAACAGTTAGCGGATAGAATTCAAGATGCACTTGAGTTTATGGAAGTGTGTGGTATTGACTCAACTGTTGCTCCAAGCCTAAAAGAAACTGACTTATTTACATCACACGAAGCCTTATTACTAGGTTACGAAGAGGCACTTACACGCCGTGACCACTTATCAGGTGACTGGTACGATTGTTCTGCACACTTTGTTTGGATTGGTGAGCGTACTCGACAATTAGACCACGCGCATATCGAATTCTTTAAAGGTATTAAAAACCCAATAGGCGTAAAAGTTGGCCCGGGTATGGACCCAGATGAACTTATCAAGCTTATTGATGCAGTTAACCCAGATAACATCCCTGGTCGCTTAACTTTAATCACACGAATGGGTGCTGATGTTCTTCCAGAAAAGTTACCGGCTCTCGTCCGTAAAGTACAACAAGAAGGCCGTAAAGTTATTTGGAGTTCCGATCCAATGCATGGCAATACAGAAAAAGCGAGTTCAGGTTATAAGACACGTAGCTTTAATAATATTCTTCGTGAAATCAGCCAGTTCTTTGCAGTTCACAAGGCCGAGGGTTCTTACCCAGGTGGTGTTCACCTTGAGATGACAGGCCAACATGTAACAGAGTGTACTGGTGGTGCGTATGGATTATCAGATGAAGATTTAGCTCAACGTTACCGTACACAGTGCGACCCACGTTTAAATGCGGATCAAGTATTAGAACTTGGTTTCTTAGTTGCTGATTTATTAAAAGACGCACGTAAGTAACATCCTAAGTTAACCAAAAAGGCTGCAACGTGCAGCCTTTTTAATGTCCGATACTAAATTAAGTTAGTACTTACGTCTTTCAAGACCTGTATCAGATATAATTTTCGCAGATATTTCTTCAACTGAATGATGTGTTGAATTGAGATATTGAATCTTCTGTTTTTTATAAAGCATTTCTACTTCACGTACTTCAATACGACACTGTTTTAAAGACGCATATTTTGAATTCGCCATACGACGCTGTCGAATATCCGCAAGGCGAACAGGGTCAATAGTTAAACCAAATAGTTTATGTTTGTAAGCCTTTAAACATTCAGGCAAAGCGCCTCTTTCTAAATCATCTTCTGTAAGAGGGTAGTTAGCCGCTTTAATACCATATTGCAATGCTAGGTATAAGCTAGTCGGTGTTTTACCACTTCTGCTTACACCTACTAAAATAATATCTGCTTCTGAGTAGTTTTTAATATTAGCACCATCATCATTAGTCAACGCATAGTTAACTGCGTCAATGCGAAAATCATAACTTTTCTCGTGCATTGAATGAGTTCTATGTACTTTTGGTACAGGTGCAACTTCTAATTCTTGAGAAATTTTATCGCTATATTGTGATAAAAAGTCATAGCAAACCGCACAAGAAGATTTAATTATCTCACTTAGCTCATGATTAACAAAAGTAAAAAATACTAATGGCTGTTCGCCATCACGCTGTGCGGTTGAATTGATCAAGTTCTTAACTTCATTCGCTTTTTTTTCAGTTTCAACGAAAGGAATTGTTTTGTGATTAAAATCCACAGGAAACATTGATAAGGTCGCATGACCAAATACTTCAGAAGTGATTGCTGTTCCATCAGAAATATAAAATGCAGTTCTCATATTTAACCTTTTTATTACCTTTATCTGCAAAATAGGGGCTTCACGGTTTACGTGAGGTCTGTTGCCAGTGTAGAATGACTACGACCTTTTTAGAAGGTTTTCTTTCTTAACTCTCACAGTTAGTACTACAATTTGTTTATGGAGAAAGATCCGTGCAAGAATACGTTCTCTGGTATCAAGAGCTTGGTATGCAAGATGTTCCACGTGTTGGCGGTAAAAACGCTTCACTGGGTGAAATGATCTCAAACCTAGCTAACGCTGGTGTTCAAGTGCCAGGTGGTTTCGCTACAACCGCTGATGCATTCAACGAGTTTCTAGAGCAATCTGGGTTAAACTCAAAAATCCACGACATTTTAGACACATTGGATGTGGATGATGTAAATACACTCGCTAAAGTCGGTGCCGAAATCCGCCAATGGATTATTGATACACCATTCCAACCTAACCTAGACCAAGCCATCCGCGACGCATATAGCAAATTACATGGCGACGCATCACAAGATGTTTCATTTGCAGTTCGCTCATCTGCTACAGCAGAAGACATGCCAGACGCTTCATTCGCAGGACAACAAGAAACGTTTTTAAACGTACGTGGTATTGATGCAGTAATGACTGCCATCAAACACGTGTTTGCCTCACTATTTAATGACCGCGCTATTTCTTACCGTGTACACCAAGGTTATGATCACCGTGGTGTTGCATTATCAGCGGGTATCCAACGCATGGTTCGTTCAGATAAAGCAGCTTCAGGTGTTATGTTCAGTATTGATACTGAATCTGGCTTTGAAGATGTTGTATTTGTAACTTCAAGCTATGGTCTTGGTGAAATGGTTGTACAGGGTGCTGTAAACCCAGATGAATTTTATGTTCACAAACCAACACTTGCTAACGGTAAACCTGCTGTAGTTCGCCGTAATATTGGTTCAAAAGCAATTCAAATGATTTACTCTGCGGATGAATCACACGGTAAGCAAGTTGAAATTGTTGATGTAGATTCTTCGCTTTCAAACAAATTCTCAATCACAGATGCTGAAGTTCAAGAACTTGCAAAGCAAGCTGTGATCATTGAAAAACACTACGGTCGTCCAATGGACATCGAGTGGGCAAAAGACGGTAACGACGGTAAACTTTACATCGTTCAAGCGCGTCCAGAAACAGTTCGTTCAAACGAAGACGCTAACGTAATGGAGCGTTTCCAATTAAATGGTACAAGCACAGTTGTTGCTGAAGGCCGTGCAATTGGCCATAAAATTGGTTCAGGTACAGTTCGCGTACTAGATTCAATTGACGAAATGGACAAAGTACAACAAGGTGACATTCTAGTTACTGACATGACTGACCCAGACTGGGAGCCAATCATGAAACGTGCCGCTGCGATTGTTACAAACCGTGGTGGCCGTACTTGCCACGCAGCGATCATTGCTCGTGAATTAGGTATTCCTGCTGTTGTTGGTTGTGGTAATGCAACTGATTTAATTAAAGCAGGCCAAGATGTAACAGTATCGTGTGCCGAAGGTGATACAGGTTACATCTACGAAGGTATTTTAGATTACGAAGTACTTACTTCACGCGTTGATGAAATGCCAGAATTGCCAATGAAAGTTATGATGAACGTGGGTAACCCTGATCGTGCATTTGACTTTGCACGTTTACCGCATGCTGGTGTTGGTCTTGCTCGTGTTGAATTCGTAATCAACCGTATGATTGGTGTTCATCCTAAAGCGCTTCTTAATTTTGATGCGCAATCTGATGAGCTTAAAGCTGAAATTTCAGAAATGATGGCTGGTTATGAATCGCCAGTTGAATTCTATATTTCTAAGCTTGTTGAAGGTATTGCAACACTAGGTTGTGCGTTTGCACCAGAGCGTGTAATTGTTCGTATGTCTGACTTCAAGTCAAACGAATATGCGAACCTTGTTGGCGGCCAGCAATATGAGCCGGAAGAAGAAAACCCAATGATTGGTTTCCGTGGTGCAGCACGTTATATCTCTGAAGATTTCCGTGACTGTTTCGCGCTAGAGTGTGAAGCGATTAAACGTGTTCGTAACGAAATGGGTATGACTAATATCGAAATCATGATCCCATTTGTTCGTACACTTGAAGAAGGTAAACGCGTTATTGAACTACTTGAAGAACATGGCCTTAAACGTGGCGAAAATGGTCTTAAAGTAATCATGATGTGTGAATTACCATCAAACGCTTTACTAGCAGATGAGTTCTTAGAGTATTTCGATGGTTTCTCTATCGGTTCAAACGATTTAACTCAGTTAACATTAGGTCTTGACCGTGATTCTGGTTTAATTGCACATCTATTTGATGAGCGTAACCCTGCAATCAAGAAACTATTATCAATGGCAATTCAAACTGCTAAAGCAAAAGGCAAATACGTAGGTATATGTGGTCAAGGTCCTTCAGATCATGAAGATTTTGCAGCTTGGTTAGTTGAGCAGGGTATTGATTCTGTTTCTCTAAACCCTGATACAGTATTAGAAACTTGGTTATATCTTGCTAAGAAATTAGCAGACTAAGTACTTTATTTATCTAAAATAAAGATTCTAATATAAAAAATGCCAGCATTTAGCTGGCATTTTTGTTACTCAATTAGAAATCAGCGAGCAAGTTTTTTATCTATATAAGCACATGACTTAGTAAGTGCCTTTTGGCACAAGGCTAAATAATCACGCGCTTTAGGATAATAAAAAGATAAACAGAAAAGTCCGGCAATAAAAAAGATCAGCGACGGTCCGGGAATAATAACAAAAACTAATCCCAATAACATGCATAAAGCACCTAAACTGATTAATGCAATTTTTTTCATCTGTCTATCTCATTTGCTGCTTTATTACACAGTATAAAAGCATTACTCCCGAAATCGATAAAAAGAGTGTTACAAACTGTAAAATCTTCAATTTATCTTAGCTATTAGCATGATATAATTTGCAAAATGCCTTAATTTATCACCGTCATGATAGCAACAATAAGCCAACAACAAGCTGCCACAGAACTCGTATCTAATTACTTAGAAACAATTAAAAAACAAGGTTTTAGTGGTGATACCGATGCAAGCTTTTCTACACGTTTAAGTTTATCGACCGATAACAGCGTTTATCAACAAGTACCTCAAGGTGTCATCTTTCCAAAGTCAGCAAAAGACATACAACTTGCTATGCAAATTGCGTCACGTGATCCGTTTTTATCACTGACTTTTGGTCCACGTGGTGGTGGCACGGGTACTAATGGCCAATCGCTAACGCCAGGAATAGTTGTTGATTTATCTCGCTATATGCGTGAAATATTAGAAATCAATGTCGAAGAAAACTGGGTGCGCGTTCAAACTGGTGTAATAAAAGACCAATTAAATGACTTTTTACGTCCTTACGGTTTTTTCTTTGCACCTGATCTGTCAACTAGTAACCGAGCAACAATTGGTGGAATGATAAATACAGACGCCTCAGGTCAAGGCTCTTTAGTTTATGGCAAAACAAGTGATCATGTTTTAGGCCTTACTACTTATCTTGTTGATGGCACAGAAATGTCTACAACACCTATGAGCGTTGAAAAAGCAAAAATAATTGCTGAACAAAACACAACCATAGGTAAATTATATAAAACAGTTATCGATATTGGTCTTGAGAACCGTGATGCTATTTTAGAAAAGTTCCCGCGTTTAAACCGCTTTCTTACCGGCTACGATTTAGAACATATTTTTTCTGATGATTTACAAACCTTTGATATGAGCCGATTAATTACTGGCTCTGAAGGATCATTAGGTATTGTAACTGAAGCAAAACTAAACATTACACCAATTGCAGAATTTAAGACTTTAATTAACATTAAATATGATAGCTTTCATTCTGCTCTGCGTCATTCACCATTCTTAGTTGCAGCAAATGCAACTTCTGTAGAAACTGTCGACAGTAAAGTACTTAACCTTGCTCGTGAGGATATTATTTGGCACTCAGTATCGGACTTAATAACCGATGTTGAAAACAGAGAAATGCAAGGACTCAACATGGTTGAGTTTAATGCTGTTTCACCTGAAGATATTAAAGATAAAGTAGATACTCTTTGCAAGTTACTTGATGAATGTGTTGAAAAACAAACTAATGGGGTGATCGGTTATCAGTTAACGAATGACAAAGCTGATATTTTAAAAATTTATGCAATGCGCAAAAAATCAGTAGGCCTTTTAGGTAATGTAAAAGGCAGTCAAAAACCGTTAGCTTTTGCTGAAGATACTGCGGTTCCACCAGAAAACTTAGCAGATTTTATAGTCGAGTTTCGTGAACTTCTCGATAAACACAACCTACAATATGGGATGTTCGGCCATGTTGATGCTGGCGTATTACATGTTCGACCAGCTCTTGATATGTGCGACCCTGAACAAGAAAAATTACTTCGACAGATTTCAGATGAAGTCGTTAAACTTACTGCCAAATATGGGGGCTTAATGTGGGGTGAGCATGGCAAAGGGTATCGTAGTGAATATGGCCCTGAATTTTTTGGCGAACATTTATTTACACAATTAAGAAAAATAAAAGCGGCATTTGATCCAAATAATAGAGTAAATCCAGGTAAAATCTGTACTCCACTTGAATGTAAAGACTCACTAGTTTCAGTTGATGATCAAAAGCGAGCTTGGTTCGACAAAGAAATTTCTATCGATGTTAAAACAGAATTTAATAACGCTATGACCTGTAACGGTAATGGCCTGTGTTTTAACTATGATGAAAAATCACCAATGTGCCCATCTTATAAAGTTACTGGTGACCGCCGTTATTCACCAAAAGGGCGCGCAAGTTTAATGCGTGAATGGCTACGACTTCAAGAGTCAGAAAATATTGATTTGCTCAATGTTGAAAAAGAATTGATCAATGGCGAAGTCATCACTTGGTGGGAGCGCTATCAACATAGTCGTGATAAGAAAAAGGGCGTTTATGATTTCTCTCACGAGGTAAAAGAATCTATGGATGAATGTTTAGCTTGTAAAGCATGTACCACTGCATGCCCAATCAAAGTGGATGTTCCAACATTTCGTTCAAGGTTTTTAAATTTCTATCACAGTTATTATGCACGACCAGCTAAGGATTACTTAGTTGCGGGTATCGAGCAAACTGCACCTGTTATGGCAAAATTTGCTAAAGTTGTTAACCCAATAGTAAACACTAAACTTGTTTCTGGGTTAATCAAAAATACGATTGGTTATGTTGATACGCCCAGTTTAAGCGTCCCGCAACTTTCAAAACGTGTTTCAAAAAAGCAGCATTTCAATTTTGAATTACTTAATTCGCTTTCAAAAGAAGAGCAAGCCGAATATGTACTGATAGTACAAGATCCATTTACTAGTTTTTATGAAGCCGAATTAGTCGAAAGCTTTATTAAAGTAATTAAAGCGTTAGGCAAAAAACCAATGCTATTACCTTTTAAACCAAATGGTAAAGCACAGCATGTGAAAGGGTTTTTAAATGAATTTAGAACAACAGCAAAAAATGCTGCTGAGTTTTTAAATTCACTGAGTGAAATCAATGCACCATTAGTTGGACTCGATGCTTCTTTGGTTATGTGTTACCGAGATGAATATGTATCAATCTTAAAAGAAGACCGTGGTGATTTTAAAGTTGAACTTGCCCATGAATGGCTTCAAACGCAAAACTTCAAACAAGTTTCACTTACCACTAATATGACTTCGCCATTTAAGCTGTTAAGTCATTGTACTGAAACAACAGCAATGCCAAATGCGTCTAAAGTTTGGCAAACTATTTTTGCTGACCTGAATTTACAATTAGACACAACAAGTACTGGTTGTTGCGGAATGGCAGGAACCTATGGCCACGAAAAACAGAACCAAGAAAATTCACGCGCACTTTATGAAATGAGTTGGCAACCAATTGTTGCCGACAATGAACCTGAAACAATTTTAGCAACAGGGTTCTCATGTCGCAGCCAAGTAAAGCGCTATGAAAAATTCAAACCAAAACACCCATTACAATTAATTGCTGAGCTACTTTAAAAATTAAAGTGCTATTAAATTCATTAAAAAAATAAAGGCGCTTAACGCGCCTTTATTTTTGGTAACTTTTTGCAATTGGCTTGGTACTCATGCCATGAATAAATACGCTAAATAAAATTGTCGTTAATGTCACTGTAGCAATTTGTTCTTTGTTCACAATTGCTGTGTCCATAACCATTAAAGTAAAAACAATAGACGCTAAACCTCGAGGACCAAACCAAGCAAATGTAAATTTGTCTTTGAAATTTAAATTAGTGAATATAAGCGAAATTAAAACTGGCACAATTCTAAAAATCGTTACGCTTAGTAAGGCATAAAATACAATTGGCCATGTAATATCATTCACAATTAAGTGCCCACAAACAAAACCGAATAAACACCAAATAAGTAGTGCAACAAATTCAGCGATATGTTCAGAGTCTTTAACTAATGTTGAACGAATTTTTTTAGGTGCTAAGTAATCAAATAATAGTCCCGCTACAAAAACGGCAATAAAACCACTACCATGAAAATTTTGTGTTAAAGAGAAAATAGCCATTACCAAGCCAATTAATAAAAATGGGCTGCTGTTATTTGCAAAATAATGACGTGCTAATGCAATTTTTAAAAGAGGTATAAACACAGCCATAGACACGCCGGCAATAACGAGTGCGACTCCTAATTCTCGACCAAAAACGAGTAGGGTATCAATCGTTGTTACTGCACTCTCTGGATTTTGTGCTAATAAAAGTAGAACTAAAAATATTGGTACGCAAAGTCCATCGTTCAAACCACTCTCAGTATTTATACCTTCGCGAACATTTTCAGGTACAGATGTGGATTCTAAAATGCCTTTACTAAGAGCTGCATCAGTCGGCGTTAAAATAATAGCAATCAAAGCAGATTGAAAAAGCGATAACTCAGAAAAGAAAAACAACGCACCTGCAACACCTAATAGTAATGTCATTGGCAAAGCTACAAAAAGTAAAAAACTAGGATATTGATAACTATGTTTTAATACTGCCAGTTTTGATTTTGCTGCATCGGTAAATAAAAAAATACTTAGAGTTAATTCAACTAAAGGTAATATTTCACTGAGTCCCGCTTCACCTAACTTGAACTCACTAGGCAAAAAGTAAGACATAGCGATGCCAACTAGAACAAAAAACATTGGCCCGGTTATTTCTGTTCGTTCTAACTGACGAATTGTCAGTGAGTAAAATAACAAAGCTAAACCAACTAATGCGAGTATGGTATATTCCATTAAACTTTCCTTTTAATTCCAGACTTTGCGCGTTCTTTTATATTTGTTTGAATATAAATTTGATCAGTCGTAGCAATTTTTGCATGACCTAAATCTTCCGATAAGTGTTTAAGCGGTCTTGTTTGAGCATCATGGGTTGCACCTGTATGCCTTAACCAGTGAGCCGTTGCCGCTTCAAGTTGTTCCGCATCGTCTTTAAAACCATCATCTAATAATGATTGTTTTGCTAAATCAAAACTTTGCTGTACTAACCGACGAATTTGTCGAACAGTCATACCACCTTTACCACGAATTTTGTGTACTAATGGTTCGGCTTCATCAACACGGGGGAGGGCAGGTAAGCCTCGGTATAATCTGTAACGTTTTAGGTAAGTGATAAAATCTTCACTTAAAGTGACATCACGTAATTTATTACCTTTACCCATAATTCTTAAAAACCAAAAGCCATCATTGTCTTGCCAAAAATGTGACATCACCGGCGACCACTGTGGTCTTTCAGATAACTCAGAAATACGTAAATACAAACCTTTCAAACAAGCTAGTGTAAATAAATTTCTTTCTAAATCAGGCTGATGCTCACATAGGTCACGTGTTACACCAAACACATACTCCCATTGAATGTCACTCAGTGTATCTGGAATCTTAATTTGTGATTGCACTACTAAATATGGACTATTCTTTTTAACTACCGGTACAAAATTAGCAAACGTTTTTTCTTCTAAAATCGCAAATTTATAAAATACATTTAGTGCAGTAAACATAGCAGCTAGTGTTTGTTGGCTTGCTATATTTTCTTTATTAATGAAAGGGCGCCAATTTTTATTAAGCTTTCTTATACCTTGTTCATCTTTATAACGCCATTGCACTGAGTTTGATAACCAAGCTGAATCTGGCTCAACCATAAAATCAACATATGCTTCTATGTCTTCGCGTTTTAGTTCAAAAACCGATTTTTCAGCAATCAACCATGACCATAAACAAAATCGCTCAAGTTCATTTCGAAAGCGATTAAAAGTTGCTTCTGATTTTCGACCATACACATATAAAAATTGATAAACAAAAGATAAGTCACTTTTTGATTCAGCAACTGTCAATCCAACTTGTTGTATAAAGTTATCAAGTTCAGGATATTCTATTGCAAGAGTATCATCTTCTAGATGGGCAATTTGGTATCGCAGTTGTTTAAGTGTATCAACGAGAGCAACGAGCATAATAATGAAAAATCTTGTAAAATAACTAGTTATAAGACTACCATAAAGTCCGATACTGTCTAGTATTGGACTTAAGATATCTTAAATATTTGCAACAGTTAATCATTAATTAGATTGCCATACTAATATTCAAGGAATATGTATGAAAAAGTATATCGTTATTAGTTTAGTTTTAATGGCCACAATTTTAACCGGTTGCGCCACTACAGGTAGTGCGTCCCCTAATGAAAAACGTGCTTTAGTGCAAAGTATGAAAAATAACACATTGAGTGAATTGTACGCACAAAAGCCAGATGTTAAACAACAAATTGCTAACTCTGCTGGTTATGCCGTTTTTGATAATGCCAATGTTAACGTTGTTTTAGCCAGTTTTGGTGGCGGTTATGGTGTCGTTAAAAATAACCTAACTGGTAAATCAACTTATATGAATATGGGTGAAGCTGGTTTGGGACTCGGTTTAGGTGTAAAAGACTTTAATGTAGTAATGGTTTTTCATAACCAAGCAGCAGTAAATCGCTTTATTGAACATGGTTGGGCATTCGGTGGAAATGCTGATGCAGCAGCAAAATATGAAGAAAAAGGTGGTGCTTTAGTTGCCGAAGCAATTGCAGACCAAGTTACGGTTTATTCTTTAACCGAAAATGGACTTGCTCTTCAAGCAGTACTCAAAGGCACTAAGTTTTGGGTGGATTCTGAACTAAATTAACCTTTCAAAAACCCTTCTAAAAGTGGGCTAGTTAGCAACTTAACTCCCGCTTTTAATTATTTTGAGCTATTTAACATAACGTAATTTATGGGTAGTATCTAATAGGTTTACTTGTAAGCCCTAACATTTCATATCTTAAGAAGATACCTTCAGTTTGTTTTACAAAGACAGTATTTCTAATAATTAAATACTCGGAACATCTATTAAGTTCAAACTTTAGATTTATCTAACCTATCAGAAATTTCACATTTAACTTATAAGCCTCTTATTTTACTTAATATTACCTCTTCACCTTATTATAGTACGGCTACTGTATTGTACATATGGCTTACTGCCTCAAAGCCTATTCGCTCTTCACTTTAGTCTAAACAATAATAACAAGGATTTATAATGAGGAAATTTTTTCTAATTATCATCATTGGCTATTTTGCATGGGATCATTATGCGGTGAATTATGGTGGTATCTCACCGAAGGAAGCGATAAAAATAAAAATTATTGATCCTGTAAAATCAAAGTACAGCCATAATCGTGACATCACAATTTCTGATTACGAGAAGGCAAAATATGAGTGTGATGGCCGACAATACTGCAGCCAAATGAACTCTCTAGAAGAAGCGTTATTTTTTACTAAAAATTGCCCTAACACAAATTTAGATCAAAGACATGGTGAAGCCCCCTGCCAGAGTGATTTCATATTACGTGATTAGATTGTATAAAACTTTATGTGAACTAGTTGTTTTATATAAACTAATATGTTGATTTAACAAATGAATCAGCCTAATAAATAAGATGGAAGATAGGTAAGTTTTGACTATACTAAATTAGTAGTAGCTATATAGTAGCTTGTATCTTTTTTAGTAAGGAGTTCTCTTGCCGATTCCAGGATATAGTTTAGTTGATTGTATCGACAATAGTGGTTACTTCTTACTTCATAGCGCTAAGTCACTAAAAAATGGTGACTTGGTCCTTATAAAGTCACTAAAAGAAGTAAGTAGAGACAAAGATACAATAAACAAGCTTTTACTTGAGCATGCATTTTCAGATAAATTAGACCATCCTAATATTTTAAAACCTATTAATTTCATTAACGAAGATGACTGTACAGCCATCATTTATGAATATTTTCCTGCCAAGCTTCTTTCTAAACTTTTACAAAAAGCGACTATTTCGGTAAATGATTTTCTGCCATTAGCTGTTAAGCTCTCAGAAACGGTCAATTATTTGCACTCTAAAAAATTAATTCATAAAGATATTAACCCCCATCACATTTTGATTAGTGATGATTTATTTAGCTTTAAATTATTTGGTTTACATATTGCGACCTCTCTTTCGAAGTCTTCACAAAACTTAACTAGCCCGGCAGTTTTAGAGGGTACCCTCGCTTATTTATCACCAGAACAAACCGGGCGTATTAATCGAAAAATAGATTGCCGCAGTGATCTTTATTCTTTAGGCGCCAGTTTTTATGAAATGCTAACTAGTAAACCTCCTTTTAGTGAACAGGATCAACTAGCACTTGTGCACTGTCATATAGCTAAAAAAGTTGTGCCAGTTAATAAAATTAATACAAACATTCCAAAAGTTATTGCTGATGTTATTAGTAAGCTACTTCAAAAAAATGCAGAAGATCGTTATCAATCAGCTTGGGGGTTAGCAAAAGATTTGCAACTAATTTCAGCTCGGTTTGAGAATGATCCATCACTCACTAATTTTGAATTACCAAATGTAAACTTCTCAGCATCAGAGCAATTTAATATTCCGCAGAAGTTATATGGTCGTAAAAAAGAAATAGGTGATTTATTGCAGTCTTTTGAGCGTGTCGCCCAAGGTAGTTGTGAAATATTTTTAGTATCTGGTTATTCTGGTGTCGGAAAGTCTGCTCTGGTGAAAGAAGTCTATAAACCAATGACTGGAGAATATGGATATTTTAGTTCTGGTAAGTATGACCAGTATCAGAGAAATATCCCTTATTCTGCCATCACTGATGCCTTAAATAAATTTTGTCGTTACATTTTAACAGAACCTAATGATGAATTAATTCTTTGGCGTGATATTTTTAACAACCACCTCACTGATAAAGCAGTATATTTGTGTAACATAATCTCTGACTTAAACCTAATTCTGAAAATTAAAGATATAGATATACCGAAAAAAAATATAGATAAAAGTCTGTTACACAGTTTATTTCTAAGCTTTATGACTGCCATTTGCAGTAGAGACCGCCCTTTCATTTTATTTTTAGATGATATGCAATGGGCTGACTTAGCATCTTTAGAGTTATTAGCATCTTTATTTGATAATTTACAATTACATCATTTATTAATAATACAAGCATTTCGAGATAATGAGGTTGATTATCAACACCCATTCACTAAATTTATTACCGAAATTAAAGATAAAAATGTACCTGTAAACCAGGCTTTTTTGAATAACTTACCACAAGATGTAATAAATACTCTAATCAGTGATACAATAAATACCCCTGAAATAGAATGTCTTCCTTTAAGTGAACTCATATTCAAGAAAACATTAGGAAACCCCTTTTTTGTTTTACAATTTACGACAGAGTTGTATGAGAAAGGTCTGCTATATCACAACCTAGAAAAAGATTGTTGGTGCTGGGATAAAGAAACTATTTTGGCAGAAAACATCACCGATAATGTTGTTGATTTTATGGCAGGTAAAATTAATGAGCTACCAGATCAAGCCTGTGATTTACTTAAGTATGCTGCAAGTGTTAGTAATACATTCGACACTAATATGTTGGTAGCGCTTTCTGATAATCAATACACAGCCAAGCAGATAATTAATAATTTGATCCCTGCTATTGATAGAGAACTTATATTAACTCCGCAATCTATTTCACATGTCATTCCTTCACAAGTTACCGTTAATGAAAATGTGCAATTAAAATTTTTACATGACCGTGTGCAGCAAGCCGCCTACTCACTCATCCCTGAAAATGAGCGTCAGCAAGTTCATATTAATATTGCCAGACTGCTTTATCAGTATGCACTTAACAATAACATTCTAGATAAAAGCTTATTTGATCTAGCAAACCAATTTAATAAAGCAATAGAGCTTATATGTAACCCTCTTGAAATAAAGCAAGTTATTGAAATTAATTATTTAGCCGCAAAAAAAGCGTTTGACTCGGCGGCTTATAGCTCCTCTTATAATTATCTTAGCTTTGCTAAGAGGTTATTAAAGATAGAGCATTTTAAAGTTAACTATAGTGTAACGTTTGAGACCTTACTGTTGTTATGTAAAGTTAATTGTATTTTAAATAAATATAATGAATCCGATGAATTTTATAGTCTATTATTAAAATACAAACATACAGATTTAGATCATGCGCGCGTGCTGCTGGTGAAAATGGATGATTTCCACCAACAAGGACTCTATCAAGAAGCACTAGATACACAATATCTAGCGTTAAAAGTATTAAATTTAACCCCGCCTTCTGAGTTAGAGAATTTAGATGCTCAAATCGTTAACGAAATCATGCTAATAGATACATACCTTGCACAGCACTCTATTGATAGTCTCTATGATTCTAATGACTTAGAAGATGAACAAATTTTATTATTACTCGATATTCTGACCAGCCTTTGGATCACCGCATATTTATTATCAGATGAGGATGTTGTTCAATGGGCATCAGTAAAAATGTGTAGCCTTTGCCTTGAGCATGGTAGGTGTGAACAATCTGCCTTTGCTTATATTCTTTATGGTTTTGTTTGTGTTAATAGGCTAAATGAATTCAAAAAAGCGGATGAATTTGGCAAAGTTGCACTAAAAATCGCTGATAACTACCCAAACCTAGCGTTACGCGGCAAAGTGTACTTTATGTACGGCTTAACGATTTGTCATTGGAGTAATCACCTTTCCTTTTCTACCAAAAGTTTTCGGCAAAGCTATCAATTCAGTTGTCAGGCTGGTGATTGGACATACGCTAGCTATGCAGCAGTTAATATTATTTCAAACTTAATAATAGAAGGCCTGCCCTTCACTGATGTTTTAACTGAGGCCAATAAGTACTTAAGTTTTTTAAAGAAAAAAATGAAGAATCAACTAAAAGCTTTTTTATACCTGGCGCATATGTACCATTACTGCACTTAATGGATAAATGTGATAGCCATAATAGCTTTAACTGTGATGTTTTTAATGAACAGGAGCACCAACTTTATGCCAAAGACTCACCGATTATTCAAGCTTGGTATTACTATGCAAAAATCAGAGCGCTCTATTTAATTGGCCTATATGACGAAGCTCTAGCAATTATAGAGCATATTCATATCATCCCAATGGGTGTGCCAGGACAAATAAAAACACCTGAAGCCTATTTTTATTCATGTTTAATTCTGCTCGCTAAACCAGAAACTTATTTAGATTCTAGTAAATATCAGGACATGTTTAAGCACATGTTTGAACGCTTGAAAACTTGGAGTGACTCTTGTGAAGATAACTTCCTTCATAAGGTAAAATTGATAGAGGCTGAATTAGCAAGTTTGAATAACCAACCTTTCTATGAGGTATTTGATCTTTACCATCAAGCAATCGAGCTTGCTAAAGCTGCCGATTACAAACTGATTGAGGCATTAGCAAATGAGTTACTCGCAAATTACCTAGTGAAGCAAAGTAAACTTGAATATGTCATGCACCATCAGCAAATTTCTCAGACTATTTATAATCATTTATCAGTCAATGTTAAGGCGGCAAACTCATCATTACCAAACGATGAGATACCTGTTTTAACCAGTAATTCATCGATAGAAGTGTCGACTAGTTCAATTGCGCTTAATTCCATGATGCAGGCAGCTAATGTACTTTCAGAAGAAATGGTTATAGATAAGTTAATGAATAAATTAATTGCCATTGTTATGGAGTTTTCTGGTGCCTCAAAAGTTGCTTTGTTACTTAAGAAAAATTCAAAATGGTGGGTAGAAAATATTGGTATTTTGAATGAGCCAAATTTCCAGTTTGAACCTTTACCTTACTCTAAATCTACTGATATACCTGCCAGTGTTATCCGGTATGTGATTCGAACACAAAGTATGGCTTTAATTGGTAATGTGTCTGTCGATTCGGTTTTCACCAACGACCCTTACATTGAGAAGCATCAACCAAAATCTATTTTATGCTTACCACTTATCTACAAGAATCGAATCAACAGCATTGTCTATTTAGAGAATGAACTCACAACTGATGCCTTTGGCCAAAACCATCTAGATATGCTTAATTTATTGATTGGTCAAATGGCAATCTCAATCGAAAATTCAGTCCTTTATAGCCAAATGGAAGAAGAGGTTGTTGCCCGAACTAATGATTTAGAAAAATCACTAAAGCAATTAAAACAAACGCAAAATCATTTAGTCGAATCAGAAAAAATGGCTTCACTAGGTCGCTTAGTTGCAGGTGTTGCCCATGAACTTAATACCCCTTTAGGTGTGAGTGTCACAGCCTCTTCAAATCTGCTTGAATTAATAGAACAGCTACGCGTTGCATTTGAAGCACAAACTCTCACGCGTAAAGAATTTGTCTCTAGTATTGCAAATATTAACCAAGCAGGTTCTATTGTATACCGTAATTTAAATAGAGCTGCCGAACTTGTCGCTAACTTTAAACTAGTCGCTGTTGATACGAGTAACGATGAAGAGCGTGAAATCAATCTAAAAGAATATTTAACCGATTTAGTCAGCAGTTTATCTCCTGCTCTTAAAAAGGGTCATCATACTATCCAAATTGATTGTAGCGATGACTTAGTGATCAAGGTTGACCCTGGTGTTATCGCACATATATTCACCAATCTTATTTTAAATTCTTTAATACATGGCTTTGAAGATACACAAGAAGGTCAGATAACGATTACTGCAGAGCTTGAAGGCTCAAAACTTAGAGTTGATTTTCAAGATAATGGCAAAGGCATAACTAAAGAAGTACAAAGTAAGATATTTGAACCTTTCTACACGACTAAACGTGGGGCTGGCGGTAGTGGCCTTGGAATGAATATTGTTTATAATCTTATCGTTCAGAAGCTAAAAGGTACAATCAGCTGTCACTCTGAGGTTGGAAATGGCACTAAATTTACAATTTTAGCCAACTTTTAACCCATCTTCCTAACTTTTCTTAGTTAAATAATATTAACTTTTGTAACATAAAACCGGAATTTTCCTAGTTTTTTTTCATGAATTTATCGCTAAATTGTTTATAAACATTAGTAGCTAATTTAGCACTAACTTTCTTTTTGATTTTAGGTTGTTTTGTTAAAAGCTAATTTAACTTTCTGAAACCAAAGCTGTACTTGGATGATTTTGACGTGAAACATAGAATTAAAACCGATACCGAAGTTAAATTTTCTGAATCTGACATCCTCTTATCGACTACAGATTTACAAAGCTTTATTACTTATGCCAATGATGAATTTTGTAAGATAGCTGGCTATACACTTGATGAAATGGAGGGTAAGCCTCATAACCTCGTTCGCCACTCAGACATGCCAAAACTTGCTTTTGCTGATTTATGGACACACCTTAAAAATGGTCAATCTTGGATGGGGCCCGTTAAAAATCGTTGTAAAAATGGTAATTACTATTGGGTGAATGCCTTTGTAACACCAATTAAAGATAAAAGTGGTCGTACTGTTGAGTTTCAATCTGTAAGAACCAAGCAAAGTGATGATGTTGTACAAAGAGCAACAGCGGAATACGCTAAAATAAACGATAATCAAAAATCCCATGCTACTGCGGCAAAGTTCGATGCCACTCTTTACATAAGTGCCCTATTACTCATTAGTTTTTTAGGTTCGTTGGCTGGCGTATTTAGTTCTAGATTCGATATTTTTAACTGTTTACTTGTACTCCTCTTAGCATCAGCTAATGGGCTCATGTATTTTTGGCGTCAAAAATACTTAGCGCTGATCAGTAAAGCAAAACAAGTATACGATAATCCTTTAATGGCTTACCTCTATTCTGGTACCAATGATCTTTCTGGTTTTTTAAATCTTGCTTTAGAGATGCAACAAGCTAAATTAAAGGCTGTCGTTGGCCGTGTTAATGATGTGACCATGGGCGTTAATCAAAATGCTCAGCAGTGTGCAGAGTCCGGCCATAATGTTACTGAGCTTTTAAATAAACAAACGGATGAAGTTTCTCAAATTGTTGTCGCAACAGAACAAATGACCGCGTCTATTAATGAACTATCTTCAAGTACTAAACAATCTAATCAAGCTGCCGAAGAGTCTAATCAAGCAACCGAAGAAGGCTCACTTGCGGTCAAGCAAACCATAAACTCAATCAGCGAGCTTGATAAAAAGCTTAAGACAGCTAGTAGCCAATTAGAAAACTTAATAGAAGGTAACCAACATATTGTGGCAATTTTATCTGAAATAAACGCTATTGCTGATCAAACTAATTTACTTGCCTTAAATGCGGCTATTGAAGCTGCCAGAGCGGGTGATCATGGCCGAGGTTTTGCGGTTGTTGCAGGTGAAGTACGTGCACTGGCCTCACGAACTCAACAATCAACAGAAGAGATAAACAATGTATTGAATCAACTTACTCATGCTTCAAAGGAAGCCCAAGTTGCCATGAAAGACGGGCTAAACTTGTCAGCTAAAAGTGTAGAGCTTGCACATCAAAGCGGTGATAGTTTGGACCACATAAAAGCACAATCAATAAAATTAAGTGAGCTCAATAGTATTATAGCTCATGCTATGAATGAGCAACTAACTGCGAGTCAGGTTATTGCTACAAACCTAACCGCAGCACAAGATTTTGCTCACAAATGTACTGAGCTTGGCCATACTTCGCAGCAGTTATGCGAAGCGTTACTCAGTAAAGTTACTGAGCAGACTGCGCTGATTAATCAGTTTAAATAACGGCTATCAATGTTTTATTTTAATTGATAAGGTTTACTTTCGGTGTGTGCGTTTTAGTACACACTGCATCAAAAGCATCTGCTAGCCGTTCGGTTTCTTTGAATACCTGCTGCCAATATTTTATCCGTGTATCTGCATCAAGCTCAGTAAAATCCTTACGATCAGGGATTTTGCCATAGGGTAATGAAGCAACAAAGTCAGCTGATGGGGTGATCATCACCACCTTATCATAGTTACTTGAGGTTATACCGCGCTTTAAGCTTTTGTCAAACCACCCTGCTTTAGGGCTGCTATTAAAATGTGGATATAGAATAAGCCCATCATTATGTATATTTAAGTCAAAGTGATAATCGATGATACCACCATCGCGATACATACCAGGCGGTGTTCCTGTTATATTTTTAATGCCTTGCATTACTAATGGAATAGAGCCTGAAGCAAGTAAAGCATCCGGCAAGTTATCTTCGTTTAACTCTATAGTATGGGTATTAAAAGTATTGTTATCTGAAAATGATAACTTACTATCAGCAGGCTGAAACACATAACGCTCGTATTGCTTACTTAAAAAACGTCTATTCATTCTGTTTAGTAAGTAGCTTTTTGATAAACCCATTAATTGCATTACTTTGTTTTCTGATGCTGTAAATCCATTCGATTTTGCAACTATAAAGTGGGCTTTAAAAATTGGGTTATTAATAATTTCTTGAATGCCTTTTTCGGCAAACACATAGCGTAACAACTCTCGGGCTTTTGTTGTTATTTCTTCAGGCTTTGCTTTATTGGATGAATAACGTGTTTCAGAATATGACTTTGCTAATCTTGATATAGCAGCAACAGGATCGTTTTGTGCAAAACAGGCAGATCTAAACGCGCCAGCGCTTGACCCTAATAAGTTTAAAGGTGTGCTACGGTCTTTAAAAAATTCACCAAATAGATATTTATCCAGACCAAATAAAGTAAACCACTTTGGCCCGCCGCTTGCCCCTAAAAAGGTATTAAACAAATCGGCAGACAGGCCTTGCTCTTGAATAACTTTTGCAGCACTTGGCCCTGCGTAAATATCTATCATGGTTACTTTGCTCGTTATTGTTTTAGATTATTTGCGCCAAATTCCTTGCTCTGTTTGACCTTGAACCTGCACTTTTTCAGAATCAAAGCTCGGTTCTTGCCCTGCTTCACGTTGACTATGATAGTCTTTTGTCACAGATAAGATGGTTGGCGTTAAGCGTATAATAGCGATTACATTCACCACTGTCATTAAACCTAAAGCAATGTCTGCCAGATCCCACACTTGTTTAATAGTCGCTGAAGCTCCCCAAATCATCATTGATAAATATAAACATGTGTAAATGCCACGGCCAAGTTTATTATCAAGCTTAAATAAATGTAGGTTACTTTCTGCATAGGCATAATTTGCAACCACAGAAGTAAACGCAAATAAACAAATCGCAGCCGCTACAAAGTAAATGCCACCAGCAGCCATATGCGCCGTCATTGCAGATTGAGTTAAGCGTATTCCTTCCATTTCGCCGCTTATATCAATATCAGCCAGTAGAATAATTACCGCAGTACAACTACACAATACAATGGTGTCAAAAAACACCCCAAGCATTTGAATATAGCCTTGAGTGACTGGATGATTCGGAACTGGCGATGCGCAGCCTGATGCATGCGGTACACTACCAGCGCCAGCTTCATTAGAGTATAGTCCACGCTGAATGCCATTTTTTATTGCTGCGCCCATAGCCCCGGCTCCAGCTTCTTGTAAGCCAAAGGCTGAAAGTAAGATATCTTCAATCATCTCGGGCACTTTACCAATATTAAGCAAGGTGATAATGATAGCGGCTAGCACAAATAAAATGCCCATTACTGGCACAATTCGCTCAGCAAAGCGGGCGATCGCTTTAAAACCACCTAAAATAATTGAGCCTGCTAGTATTGTGATCACAATACCTGAATACAATGTTGGAATTTCAAATGCGTAATTGAGAGCATCAGTAATTGTATTAGTCTGCATAGCACTGAACGTAAAGCCATACCCAAGAAACAGGCAAAAGGCAAAACTCACCGCAAGCGCCCTACTACCTAACCCTTGTTGAATATAATAAGCTGGCCCGCCCCTAAATTCGCCATTAGCATCTCTTACTTTGTACACTTGCCCAAGTACGCTTTCGGCAAAGCCTGTGGCCATTCCCAAAATGGCAATCACCCACATCCAAAATATTGCTCCGCTGCCACCTAATGAAATAGCAACGGCAACCCCAGCAAGGTTACCTGTACCAACACGGGCTGAAAGACCAGTACATAAGGCTTGAAACGAGCTGATTGAGTTTTTATCTGTGCTGCTACTCGTCTTTAATAGGCTAAACATATGGCTAAATTTAACCAATTGAATCGCTTTAAGTCGCACCGAAAACCAGATTCCGGCAAACAGAAGAATATAGATAAGAATTTGGCCTTCTCCCCAGAGAAGACCATTGATTGTCGATACCAAAGTGTTAAACATGGCAAGCCTTTATTTTTCTTATAGAATAACAAATCACAAAAAGTGAATAGCTAACCACTTTAACTCTATTTACAAATATCTCAAGTAGGCAATGTGATTAATTAACCGAACTTACGCCCGACTAATTTAGCAGTTGTTGCTGTAAAAATTCACGACCCGCCGCTAATCCCAATTTGTGATCGTAGCGTAGATCATAGTCTGTACTACCAAGTAGCTTACTGCGTAGTTTATCGCCTGCAAAAATTTGCGTGATCCGCGCATCACTTGGAGGATTGGCAATAAAATCAAGTTCATCTTGATAAGCTTGTTCGTGCTGTACTAAATAATCGATTGTTTTAGGACAATAACCCGATACACGTACTATCGATTTTATCTTATTCATCCACTCTGACTGAACTTGAAAGTTTTCATCCACAGTGCGGATAACCACAATATCTCGGGCTCCCCGGTTATAGGCTTCTTTGACTGGTAATGGAGCTGCTAAACCACCATCTAGATACATATCATGAACTAAATCAGTATTAGAGCTCTGAATAATTGCATCGTTCGCAGCTTTAGTTGTCAGCCAAGGAGTTAAGTTAACCCCATCTTTATATAAAAACGGTAATGCGCTTGATGCTTTTAACAGTGCCAACCATTGCATATCTTCACCATTTGGGCTCAAGTAATAAGGTTTACGGTCAGCCGCATTAGTAGTTGTGATCAATAGTTCGCGATTGCCTAGGCTTTGCGTTGCTGTTTTAAAATCAAGGGCACGGTTTACTTCTTTGGTTTTATCAAAATACCAATCAAGATCGACAATGCTTTTACCAAACAGCCCACGGCCAAGTTGGAAAAAACGTTTATGACGAGAAAGCCCTCTGATCAAACGTTTTGCATAGCCTTTTTGACGCGCTAAATAACTCGTTAAATTTTGTGAGCCTGCCGATGTGCCAATGAATAAATCGAATGGATCGTAATTGTTTTCTAACCATGCATCGAGCACACCTGCTGTAAAAATCCCTCGTTGCCCACCACCCTCAGCGATTAATGCTGTTTTTGATTGGGGTTCTACTGCGGCAATTGTTTGAGATTTCACGGTGCACCTTCCTAGGGTAATAGTTTATAAATGTATTGTATAAAGTTAATTTCAATCCTTAAAACGGAATAATTAAATTGTTTCAATCTATAAAACCGTTTATTGCATGAGTGTCAGAGTCCAATTTATGCGTATAATAAATCGTTATACGCATCATGTTTTCATCATTCGTTTGACTGTATTAGTTCATGATGTCTGCTAAAATTTCTAGCGCATGTTGTCTGTCACTCAAATCATACAGGTCATTAGTAAAAATAAACTCATCAACCTGTAGCGTCTGTTTAATCATACTCAGCTTATGCTTAACGCTCGCTTGATCACCAACGACAGAAAGTCCTAAAAAGTTTTCTACTTGCATTTTTTCTTGCGCTGTCCATAAACCATCCATGCTTTTTACAGGTTCTTTAAGCCAAAGCGGCTTACCACGCATAAGTGCTAAAATGCGCTGTTTCGCGGTTGTTGATAAAAATCGTGCTTGTTCATCTGTGTCAGCGGCTACAACAGGTAAGCCCAGCATTACGTATGGCTTATCTAACACTTCGGATGGTTGAAACTCTCTGCGATATAATGCAATAGCATCTTCAACAAAACGCGGGGCAAAATGTCCTGCAAATGCATATGGTAAGCCTTTTTTAGCAGCTAATTGTGCACTATAAAGGCTTGAGCCAAGTAACCAGATAGGCACATTCGTGTCTTCACCTGGGATTGCACGTACTGGTGAATCACCTTTGTATGGGCCAAGCAAACCTTGAAGCTCAGTTACTTCATCATTAAAGTGTTCAGCGCGTTGTTCGTCTCGGCGCAAGGCACGGCTGGTAATTGGGTCGCTGCCTGGAGCACGGCCAAGCCCTAAATCAATTCGACCGGGATATAAACTTTCAAGAGTACCAAATTGTTCAGCAACCACCAGCGGTGGATGATTAGGTAACATCACCCCACCCGCACCTACGCGAATATTCTGGGTTTTACCTGCTATGTGACCAATCAGTACTGAGGTTGCAGCGCAAACAATACCGCGCATATTATGGTGCTCTGCCATCCAAAACCGATTAAAGCCAAGTCTGTCAGCTGTTTGTGCATAAGTAACGCTATTAGCTAATGTTTGCGAAACTGTTTCGTGCTCTTTCATTGGGCTCAACTCAAGCAATGAAAAAGGCGTGTTGGTAAGGTCAGACATTCGCTCTCCAAAATTAAACTCATTATATTTAGTAAATGAGAGCGAATGACTATTTTTCAAATGCTAATTAAGCACGACTTTGTTGCTGTTTTTCCACCTTTAGGCCATCGGCATCAATACCTCGCTTCCAATATGCTGATGCAACAATATGCTCATGATCAACAGCAAAGCGGTTTGTTATTAAGCGGCGCACAGATTTTACTAAGCTTGCTTCCAATGCCATAAATACCATAGGTTGTGTGTTATATCCTGCACAAAATCGTATTACTTGATCGAGTAGTTCTGTTTCAGGCTTTTTTGTAACTAGCCATTTAATGCTGTGCTGAGTGTTAGCTTTAATTTGCTCAAGCTCGATGATATCGGCTTTATCTGCAACGTGAATAATGACATCAACAATTGCGTCTTTCGGTAATACTTGTAAATAGCCATTTATTGCATTCACTGAAGTTAAATCAGCCAACATTAGATAATGTGTTTGAGTTAAGTCGGTGAGTTTTTTAGGCCCAGGTCCTGCAATACCTACCTCGTCGCCTACTACCGCATTTTGTGCCCAGTTGCTTGCCACGCCTATGTGCTGGTTAACTACAAAGTCGAGGGTAATTGCACCGTTAACAGGATGAATATTGCGAATAGTATAAGAGCGCATTAATGCAGGACGCTTAGCTTGTAGATCAAGTTCAACCTTAGATTCACCCGAGTGAGGTAGCAGTACTTTTACGTACGCACCTTTTGCGTCTTGCGGGAAATCGGCAAACTCATCTGATCCAACGACAATTCTTTGTAGATGCGGGGAAATACGCGTAGTACTTAATACAGTTGCACGACGAACTTTTCTAGCCATGTTGGTCTCCTAGCTGGTTAAATTGCACAACGCCCCAATAGTTGATATAGTCAACTATACGCTTTTAGTTGATTATGTCAACTAATGCCAACTAGCATAATTTAGGTAAGCCATGTCACAAACTTCTCTTTCTTCTGCTTTATTTACACTGGCACAAAGTTATCGTGTCACCGTACGAGAAGCAATTAACGCCAACGAGCTTGGTCTTAACGCATTGCATGTACGCTGCTTACATATTATTGCCCAAACACAGCACTGTACCGCGAATGATATTGTCGCCAAAACAGGCCGTGATAAAGCACAAATAGCACGCTTAGTAAAAGAGCTTATAAAGCTTGAACTGGTCTATAAATGTGCCGACGAAAATGACAAGCGCTGTTTAATTTTATCGTTTACTGATCAAGGTAACGCCCTGTTCTCGCGCTTAGAAGTTGCAGAGCAAGAGGTCGATGCTAAACTTTGCCAAGGTTTAACTGATAAACAAGTACGTAATTTTATCGCTATTGCCACAACCATGATCGAAAATATCAATAACAACACCCCGTGATCTTATTGGCAAGATAACCACAAACCACTATACTGTACAAACATACAGTATAGTGGTTTTGTTATGCGTGTTATTCCTATTTATATCGAAGCTGGCGTGTGTGGTTTTGAATCACCGGCAGCACAATACAAAGAGCTAGGCTTATCATTAGATCAACTATTGATTAAGCACCCTGATGCAACATTTATTGGTATTGCTTCTGGCGAATCAATGCAAGGTGTGGGGATTTTTGATGGCGACTTATTACTGGTTGATCGCGCCGAAGACGTTAAAAATGGCGATGTAATTGTGGCAAATCTAAATGGTTTATTTGTCTGTAAACTGTTAGATAAACACAATGCACAGTTATTATCAGCATCGCCCAAATACCCTGCAGTGCAACTACGTCAATCTGATGAATTTCAACTAGAAGGCGTGGTCACTCGCTCTATTCGCTTACATCGCAGTAGTAAAGAGTTATTATCATGTACGCCTTAGTCGATGCCGTAGCTTTTTATGCCAGCGCAGAAAAAGTGTTTGATCCAGCAATTCGCAGTAAACCTGTCGTTGTACTGACCAATAACGATGGCTGTATTTGTGCCGTGTGTCCAATCGCACGAAAGCTGGCTATTCCAAAGTTTCAGCCTTATTTTCAAGTAAAGAAAATACTCGAAGATAACCAAGTAGTGATCCGCTCATCTAACTATGAGCTGTACGCCGATTTAAGCGAGCGGATGATGAATGTAATTGGCCGCTTTTGCGATAACCAACATATATACTCTATAGATGAGTCATTTTTAAACTTTACAGGTTTCACCAGCTTTGTTCACGATTGGCATAGTTATGGCCATGATATTCGTCGTACCGTGTGGCGCGAAACAAAGCTGCCAGTCGGTGTTGGATTTGGCCCAACAGCAACCCTTGCTAAGGCGGCTAATCATGCAGCGAAAAAGCTACCCGGCTTTGATGGCGTTGCAGTGATTGATTCGGAACCTTCACGGTTAGCCATTTTAAAAGCGATGGATGTACAAGATGTATGGGGAGTTGGCAGACGCTTAGCTAAAAAGCTTAAAGCAATAAATATAAATACGGCTTTTGATTTAGCTGAGCAAGAGCCACGAAAAATGAAACGTTTATTCAGTATAGTCCTAGAGCGAACAGTGAACGAGTTACGTGGTAAAAGTTGTTTAGCGTGGGATGAAGTGCGCCAAGACAAAAAAGAGATTTTCTCGACCCGCAGTTTTGGGGAACGTATCACTGATGCCACAGCGCTAAAAACTGCACTGATCAATCACGGCACTATTGTGGCAAGAAAGCTGCGTACGCAAGGCTCACAAACTAAACGCTTATTACTGTTTGTCGCCAGCTCGCCTCATCAAGACGACTATTATAAAAAATCTTATATTTATGAGTTCAGTGTCGCCACAGCTGATAGCTGCGTGTTTGCGAATGCCATCAGCGAGATATTTAAACACCTCTATAAGCCTGGTGTGCAATTTTACAAATGTGGTGTGGGTGCACTTGAGTTATCAAGTCAAATGTTTCAGCAACCAGATTTATTTCAAGCACCTATAGATAACCCTAAACTGATGCAGTGCCTTGATAACATCAATGCTCGTTATGGGGTTGGTACGCTTGCGATAGCCAGCCAAACACCCACAACTCGTTGGCATATGAAGCGTGAGTATCTATCGCCTCACTACACAACTCGGTGGCATAACCTACCAAAAATACATTGCTAAAAATTAGCAAATTTAGCATTAAGTAAACTGCAAAGATCCTGCGGAGACAGGGCAATTTCTAAACCACGTTTACCAGCCGACACATACATAACATCAAATTCTTGTGCAGATTCATGAACATAGGTCACAAGACGTTTTTTCTGACCAAGTGGGCTTACACCACCTAAAATATAACCAGTCGTATTTTCGACTTTCTGTTGTGGAGCCATTTGCACTTTTTTAACGCACGCAGCCTTTGCCAACATTTTCAAATTAACTTGCTGACTAACAGGGACAATAGCAACTAAGAGTTGATGTTCTGTATCTTCGAATACTAAGGTTTTAAATACTTGCTCAGCAGGAAGATTCAATTTTTCAACCGCTTCAAGGCCAAACTGTTGTTGTGAAGGCTCATGCTGATAGCTGAGCACATCAAAACTAATGCCTTTCTTTTTTAATAAGTTTATAGCCGGCGTCATTGATTTTCCTATAACTGATTAATTTTCTGTAAATTATAAAACATATCGTGAAAAAGGAACATAAGGCAATAGAAAAACGACTTCAAAAAGCACTTAATGGCTCTAATTGAACTACACTTGAATAATGAATCCTGGGCAAGGTAACAAGTATGTCTAGACGCACAGGGCTGTATCTAGCCAAGCAATTATTCATCATACTCACCCTTTTGTATGCAGTTAATTTTGTGTGCAACGAATACCTCGCATGGAATGCCTACATGAATTGTCAAAGCAAATGCCATACGCTTGGCTTAGAAAAAGGTAAAATACAAAGCACAACATTTTCAGAAGATGTGACTTTATGTCGCTGTCTTGCCGATACAGACTACTACGTTGTGCTTAACTAAATCTGAAAATACCGACTAGGAATTAGATAAATTTCACGTATTATTAAATTGATTATAAGTTAAACAAAGGAAAGTACATGTTTTTAGACTACTTTGCGCTAGTCATGCTCGTGTTTGTGACGGTTGTAATATTTTATGGTGTAATCGCTATCCACGATATTCCCTACGAAATTGCGAAAAAACGTAATCACCCTCATCAAGATGCTATCCATTATGCAGGCTGGGTTAGCCTATTTACACTGCATGTATTGTGGCCATTTTTATGGGTTTGGGCCACATTATGGCGTGATGACCGCGGTTGGGGCTTCAACCAGATTCAAAAGGAACAAGAAGACTTAGCTGAGAAGGTGGCTAGTCTGACAGCCACAGTCGCAGCACTACAAGCACAGGTTAATGCTCAATCGAATAATAAAGAGAAATAAAATATGGATTTGTTATTAATACTCACATATACCGCATTGTGCATAGGCATATTTAAAGTTTTTAAGATCCCGCTTAATAAATGGACCGTACCCACAGCAGTACTCGGTGGTGTGGTGCTGATTGGCGCTTTAATTCTTTTAATGAACTATAACCACCCACATTCAAATATGGCTAGCAGTGCCTATGTCACAACGCCGATTGTGCCAAATGTACGTGGCACGGTAGAAGAAGTTGCAGTGAAGCCAAATCAGCCAGTTAAGAAAGGTGACTTACTATTTCGTCTAGACGACACCTTGTATCGAGCAAAACTAAATCAAGCAATTGCGGCTTTACAAGATGCAAAGCAGTCAGTTCTTGGTTTGGAAGCGGCCTATAAATCAGCGCAAGCAAGTGCTCTGATGGCTAAAGCTGAATATGACCGCAGCAAGAAAGAATACGAGCGCTATGAAAAAGGCGCAAAAAGCGGTGCTTACTCAAAAGGCCAAGTTGATAATAAATTAGGTGTATACTTAGCAGCAAAGGCAAGTTATGAAGCAGCACAAGCAGAAGAATTACGTCAGAAGCTGGCATTTGAATCAGAAATAAACGGCGAACAAACCAAAATCGCTGCTGCTCGCGCTAATTTAGAGCAAGCACAATTTAACTTAGATAGCACCCGCGTACATGCACCAACCGATGGCTATGTTACACAACTTACATTACGTCCTGGGATGATTGCGGTCCCTATGCCACTACGGCCGGTAATGACTTTTGTGCACAAAGAAGACACTGTTTATGTAGCTGCGTTTAGACAAAATTCGCTATTAAGACTTGAACCAGGCTATAAAGCTGATTTTATCTTTAAAGCAATTCCTGGTAAAACATTTGCGGGCGAAGTAATCGATGTGTTACCCGCTATTGGTGAGGGACAAGTACAAGCACAAGGCACACTTATGGGCAGTGAGTTTTTTGCCCGTCAAGGCCGCGCTATTGTCACCTTAAAAATTACAGATGATATGAGCCAGTACCATCTTCCACAAGGAACAAGCACTGAGGTAGCTGTTTATTCTGAACACTTCGAACATGTCTCAGTGATGCGTAAAGTGTTGATCAGAATGAAAAGTTGGCAAAACTACCTATTCTTAGATCACTAAAGTAGGCAATTACCAATAAAAAAAGGCGCTAATTAGCGCCTTCTTACTATCTAACTAAAGTTACTTAGTTAGGTCATCGAAGAATTTCTTTACACCGTCAAAGAAACCTTTTTCTTTTGGACGGTTTTTAGAACCATCTTTACCCATGCTTTGCTCAAGCTCTTCAAGTAACTCACGTTGACGTTCGTTTAAATTCACCGGTGTTTCAATAACTACTTTACAGATCAAATCACCTTGTGCGCCACTGCGAACCGACTTCACACCTTTGCCACGCATACGGAACATTTTGCCCGTTTGGCTTTCTGATGGAATCTTCAGCTTTGCGCGACCATCTAGTGTTGGCACTTCAATTTCGCCACCAAGTGCAGCTGTTGTGAAGCCAATAGGTACTTCACAATACAGGTTATTACCGTCACGTTGGAAAATAGGGTGTTCGCGCACAGACACTTGTACGTATAAATCACCTGCAGGCGCACCATGCATACCCGCTTCACCTTCGCCAGATAAACGAATACGATCACCGGTATCAACACCAGCTGGAATTTTCACTGATAAGGTCTTAGTTTTTTCTACACGACCTTGACCATGACAGCTGTCACAAGGATCAGAAATAATTTGACCCGTACCTTGACACGTAGGACAGGTTTGCTGAACCGCGAAGAAACCTTGGCGCATTTGTACTTGCCCTGCACCATGACAAGTAGTACACGTTTTTGGTTTAGAACCTGCTTTTGCACCACTGCCATCACACGGCTTACAGCTTACCCATGTTGGAACTTTAATCTCAACGTCTTTACCACGAACCGCTTCTTCAAGACTTAAATCCATATTGTAACGTAAGTCTGAACCACGTTGTTGACGAGATTGACGACGACCACCGCCGCCACCAAAGATATCTCCAAACACATCACCGAAAATATCGCCAAAATCACCCTGACCGCCGCCGAAGCCACCGCCATGGCCGCCGCCACCTTGTTCAAAGGCTGCATGGCCGTATTGGTCATACATCTGACGTTTTTGCGGATCAGTCAGTACTTCGTAGGCATCTTTTACTTCCTTAAATTTAGTTTCAAGGTCTTTATCGCCTGCTGTACGGTCTGGATGATATTTCATCGCTAAGCGCTTATACGCTTTTTTTATGTCTCGTTCGCTGGCATCTTTGCTCACGCCGAGAACTTCATAATAATCGCTTTTTGACATATCTATCACACTACTCTTTTTACTGCAGCTACACTGCGTAAGATAAATCGATTCATACCAATCGTGTTAAGTTAAATCTAAGCAGATTGGTCTCTTATCAATTTACCGTTTATATACATGCAAAAGGCGCGTCAAGCGAAATCGCTGGCGCGCCTCAATCATTTCATCCTAACTTAATTGGCTAAACAAAGCAGCCATTATTGCGTTAGGCAGAAGCGAAACAAGCAATTACTTGTCGTCTTTCACTTCTTCGAACTCTGCATCAACAACATCGTCGTCTTGTTTTGCAGAAGATTGCTGTGCACCAGCATCCGCACCGCCTTGTTGCTGCTGTGCTTTAGCTTGTGCAATTTCCATTAGCTTTTGTGATTTTTCAGCTAGAGCTTGAGTTTTCGCTTCAATCTCTTCTTTGTTATCACTCTTAATCGAAGCTTCTAGCTCAGTAAGCGCAGCTTCAATTGCTTCTTTATCTTCTGCTGGTAATGCATCACCCGCTTCTTCGATTTGCTTGCGTGTGCCATGAACCATTGCATCTGCTTGGTTACGAGTCGCTACTAGCTCTTCGAATTTCTTATCTTCTTCAGCGTGCGCTTCAGCGTCACGAACCATTTTTTCTACTTCTTCATCGCTTAAACCTGAAGAAGCTTGGATTGTGATCTTCTGCTCTTTACCTGTATCTTTGTCTTTAGCCGATACATGTAAGATACCGTCCGCATCTACGTCGAATGTTACTTCGATTTGAGGTGTACCACGTTGTGCTGGGCGAATACCTTCTAGGTTAAATTGACCTAGAGATTTATTGTCGCTTGCACGCTTACGCTCACCTTGTAGTACGTGAATCGTTACCGCTGATTGATTGTCTTCAGCTGTTGAGAAAACTTGTGATTTCTTAGTAGGAATCGTCGTGTTTTTCTCAATTAATGCTGTCATTACTTGACCCATAGTCTCGATACCTAGTGATAACGGAGATACGTCAAGTAGTAGTACGTCTTTAACGTCACCAGCTAGAACACCACCTTGAATCGCTGCACCTACTGCAACTGCTTCATCTGGGTTAACATCTTTACGAGGTTCTTTACCAAAGAACTCAGCAACTGTTTTTTGTACTAAAGGCATACGTGTTTGACCACCAACAAGGATGATGTCATTTACGTCGCTTACTGATAAATCAGCATCAGCTAGTGCACGCTTAAGTGGCTCGATTGACTTAGTTACTAAGTCTTCAACAAGTGACTCAAGTTTTGCACGAGTAACTTTAACATTCATGTGCTTAGGACCAGTTGCGTCAGCAGTCACGTACGGTAAGTTAACTTCTGTTTGCTGTGCAGAAGAAAGTTCAATCTTCGCTTTTTCAGCAGCTTCTTTAACACGTTGCATTGCAAGTGGGTCATTTTTAAGATCGATGCCTTGATCTTTCTTAAACTCTTCAACTAAGTAGTTGATAACACGGTTATCAAAGTCTTCACCACCTAAGTGAGTGTCACCATTAGTTGCAAGAACTTCAAACGTGTGCTCACCTTCAACTTCGTCGATTTCGATGATAGAGATATCGAAAGTACCACCACCTAAGTCATATACTGCAACAACGTTTTCACCTTTGTTTTTGTCCATACCGTATGCAAGTGCAGCGGCTGTTGGCTCATTGATGATACGTTTAACTTCAAGACCTGCGATACGACCAGCATCTTTAGTAGCTTGACGTTGTGAGTCATTGAAGTATGCAGGAACTGTGATTACTGCCTCAGTAACCGCTTCACCTAGGAAGTCTTCTGCTGTTTTCTTCATTTTTTTCAGCACTTCTGCTGAAATTTGTGGTGCAGCACGTTTTTCGCCACGTGCTTCAACCCATGCATCACCGTTATCAGCTTTTACAATTTTAAAAGGCATGATACCGATATCGCGTTGTACTTCTTCGTCTTCAAAACGACGACCAATTAGACGCTTGATTGCAAATAATGTGTTAGTTGGGTTCGTTACTGCTTGGCGTTTTGCAGGTTGACCAACTAATGTTTCACCGTCTTGCGTATAAGCAATGATCGATGGTGTTGTGCGATCGCCTTCCGCGTTTTCAATAACACGTGCTTTATCACCGTCTAGTACTGCTACACAAGAGTTAGTAGTACCTAAATCGATTCCAATAATTCTACCCATGAATCTTCTCCAACTTCAAAATTCGTTAAAACGTTCGATGACTAGTAAATAGGGGTGCAGGAAACTGAATTCAACTGTAAAAATGAAAAAAATATACTTTTTTTTGAAATATTTTCTAAATGGACATTTTTTCCTCAAAAAAATAAGTTTTCAGATACATTCTTAAAATCAAACAAACTGGTCTGATGAGCTTAGCTATGCTATAAGAAAATAAGTATGATAAATAACAAGGAAAATTATGCATTTTGAACAATTGCTCGCAATGGCAACAGAGCTTGGTAAAGACAACACAAAAGTGATGCAGTTTCCAGAAAATTGGTGCCAAGGTAGAACTGCCTTTGGTGGCTTATCTGCAGCACTACTCTACCAAGCAATTCGTCAACATATTGATAGTTCTCGTAGGCTACTTTCATTAAGCACTAATTTTGTTGGACCGCTTCTTGCCGAAACTGACTTTACTATTGATGTCGACGTATTACGTGAAGGAAAGAATAGCGCTCAAGTACTAGCAAAAGTGATTCAGGGTGGTGAAGTCTGTGTAATAACTCAAGCCTGTTTTGGCGCACAACGACAATCAGGAGTTAAGGTTGATGTTACAAAAACAATGCAACTAACTCCTGTTAATGAGCAATTTGTTCTTCCATATTTAGAAGGGCAGATGCCAGCTTTCTTCCAACATATTTCCCTTTGCTTACAACAAGGCAATATGCCATTTACTAACTCAGATACGTCTCACTTAGGCGGTTGGATGAAATTTAAGCACATACCAGAACAGATGCAAGAGGCACATATAATCGCGTTAGCAGATGCATGGCCACCCACCCTGTTGCAAATGTATAAGCAACCAGCACCGGCGAGTAGCATGTCATGGTACATTGAATTTGTAGAAGAACCTGCCATTGCCCATAACGGGTGGCTTGGCTATGAAGCAATTACACATCATAGTAAAGATGGCTACGGTCTAGAAGATGGCTGTATTTGGAGTGAAGATGGCAAACTTATCGCTCTCAGTCGCCAGACCGTTGCGTTATTCGCGTAACTTAGAATTTAAAAGCTGGGCATATTCAGTTCCATCAAGGCGAATAATAGCTTGATATTCGCCTGACTCAATGATCTCATCAAGACCTAAATTAAAGACATTCTTTAACGTTTTACTATGAAAATACGCAGGTCTTGGTGCTTCTTTAAATATTGCATGCACAACAAACGGTTTTACTTCACCGCTTTGTTTGTATTTTTCAAAATAATACAAAAACACTCGACGCTCTAAAATAATAACATCAACCCAGCCTTTCATAAGGTGATCAACTTGTGCTTCTTGATTAACGACTTCTTCGTATGAGCGTAAAATATTGGTAACCGATTTAAATGGTGCTTCAATAAAATTGGTTGCGTTTTGAAACGCCAAAACACTCTTTCCCGCTAAATCATAAATACTGTTAATTTTTAACTCTTTATTAGCAAGGCTGACCGCTACATTTTGGTAGCGCAGCAGTTCGTCACTTTTATAGACTCGTGTCGTAAGTGCATCAGGAAAGTTAAGTACAATATCAACCTTACCATGCATTAGCTGTTGCTCAGCACGCTTATTCGACATGTAATGGATATCGATATTAGAAATACCTTGAGATTTCAAAGCCGCTTTTAGTATTTCGAGTTGGATTCCGCTGTTCGTGTCTTCAATAACATAAGGAGGTAAAGAGGAGCTTGCAGCAACAATAATTGGCTTTTGCGTATTTGGCTCTGATAAACACTCGCCTTTAA
This sequence comes from Pseudoalteromonas sp. NFXS39, assembly GCF_040148775.1. NCBI lineage: Bacteria > Pseudomonadati > Pseudomonadota > Gammaproteobacteria > Alteromonadales > Pseudoalteromonadaceae > Pseudoalteromonas > Pseudoalteromonas sp. NFXS39. Next base: position 162,794 of record NZ_JAGDEC010000001.1, read on the forward strand.
CACTAACAAACAACATTAAAAGGATAAATAATTGCTTCACTGCTCACCTTAAAAATTAACTGTATTAAAAAGCGTAATCACTTTGTACAAATATTAGCTTATATTGAACAAAGGTGCATTTGAATTTATACACTATTTGATGCAAACTAAACTAAGTTCTTGTTTAAGAGACCATAAGTTTGCAAACAGCCTGTCCTAGCTGCGATCTTGTTATAGAGATCCCACACTTAAGTGCAAAACAAGTGGCATTATGCCCACATTGCAATACAAAGCTTTCGGCGTCGCAAGCTAATCAAGATAGCATGGTTGTCGCACTGAGTTTAAGTGCTATCGTTATGCTCTTTAGTAGTATGTTTTATCCATTTCTATCTTTTACAAGTAGCGGTATTACCCAAACAATCACCTTACCCGATGCCGCACGAATACTCTTTAATTACGACAACGACTTTTTAGGTTTGTTCATTGACACAAGTATTATCGGTCTGCCCCTACTTTTATTGGTACTAATAATTCCTCTGCATTTAGGTTTACTAAAAGCGCTACCATACCAATGGGGAAAAAGAATATTAAAAATTACCTTTGCGTTAGAACCTTGGATCATGTCGGAAATTTTTTTAATAGGCGTAATGGTGAGCATGGTCAAAATTATGTCGATGGCCGATATCGAGTTTGGTGTGAGCTTTTGGGCTTACAGTGCTTTTGTAATTTGCTATGTAGCGGTTACAGCAAAATTAAATAAACACTCTTTGTGGCACCAACTAAAAGAGCCTGACTATATAGAACAAACACAACCGAATATGCGTGCAATTGATCAAGGTTTAAGAGCTTGTCATGTATGTGGACAGCTATGTGCAACAAAAACCTGTTCACGCTGCCACTCTAAAACATACAGCCGTAACCCATTTAGTGTGCAAAAAGCTGCAGCTTGGTTAATTACCTCAGTCGCCTGTTATATACCAGCCAATGTCTACCCAATTATGTATACAACGAGTCTTGGCGATGAGATGCCATCGACTATTATTGGTGGGGTTATGATTTTATGGAATAGTGGATCTTACCCCATCGCGATGATTATCTTTTTAGCGAGTGTAGTTGTCCCTCTAGCAAAAGCGCTTATTTTAAGTTTTTTGTGTTTTATGGTTATGAGGCCTGCAAACAGGCAAACAAAAAGTTATACACGCATATATCAATTGACTGAATTTATTGGCAAATGGTCAATGATCGATGTATTTGTTGTGGCGATTCTAGTAGCCTTAGTACAACTAGGAAACCTAATGTCGGTCACCCCTGGCATTGGCACAATATTTTTTACTACCATGGTTATTTGCCAGATGTTGGCAGCCCATGCGTTTGATCCACGTTTATTGTGGGATAACCCAGATAACTTAAGTACTGCGAAACAAGAGACCTTGGCATGAGCGAAACCGCTAAAATAAAAACAGCGCCAAATATATCAGCAATCTGGATCATACCAGTTATTGCCTTATTAATTGGCGCATGGATGTTGTACCAGTATCAAGCGAATAAAGGCACCACCATCTTTATAAAAATGCCACATGCAGAAGGGATTGTGGCTGGTAAGACAGAAATAAAAGTGCGTAGCGTGAAGATTGGCCAAATTGACCATGTACGTTTGTCTGATAAACAAAATAGTGTAATAGCACGTGCACAAATTGATAAACATTATGACAACCTACTCACAGATGATGCAAAAATTTGGGTTGTAAAACCACGTATTGATGATACCGGTATAAGCGGAATGAGTACCTTACTGTCAGGGGTGTATTTAGAATTTGCACCCGGAGAGAGTAAAAGACTTGCCGAGAGTTTTGAACTTCAGGATGAACCAGCATTAATTGGTAAAGATGTTAAAGGTGGACGCTTTACACTGCTTAGCTATAACGCAGAGGTGCTTGATGTCAGCACTGGCATTTACTTCAAAGATTATAAAATTGGTCAAATAGAAACAGCAACCTTTGATTGGAAAAACCAAGCGATGAAATATGGTATTTTCATCAAGGAGCCTTATCAAAATTTGATCACCTTAAATTCCATATTTTGGGTTAACTCAGGCATTGAAATAGACCTGTCGGCTGATGGTATTAATGTAAATACTGGCTCATTAAGCAAACTACTAAAAGGGGGAATTTCAGTTGGTATTCCTGAACAACAAGCACCCGGTGAAGTTGCCAGTAATGGCCATAGTTTTTCATTAAGTAATAGTTATAAAGCTGCTTTAGAGGAACGTTTTTATGATTTTGACTATTACTTAATAGACTTTGAACAATCAATTCGTGGCTTACGCCCAGGCGCCCCCGTTGAATACCGAGGTATGCGCATCGGTAGTGTGGTCGAAGCACCTGCAAGTGTAATCATAGATGGCAAACCTGCGCACTTTAGAACCGATAACACCGCAGTACCTGCCCTTGTGAAAATTGAATATGGTCGCCTATACCACGACAGCACTGCAGCGCGTGAGTTTTGGCATTCAAGTTTAGATGGCTGGATCAAGAGCGGCCTTCGTGCCTCGCTGAAACCAGGTAATTTATTGACCGGAGCTGTGTATGTCGACTTAGACATATATGATAACGCAGAACCCGCCGAATTAAAGACCATAGCTGAGTACACAGTATTCCCTAGTGTGTCGAGCGGCATAACAGTATTAGCCGACCAAGTATCTGATGTATTGAATAAAGTTAATAACCTTAAAATTGAAGATAGCTTAGCGCAAATGCAGACCACATTTGCCGAGTATCAAGCACTTGCTCAAGACATGAGAGAGCTACTGAATAAACAAGATACTCAAGACTTACCGGGTGATATTAATCGCAACTTTGCAGAAATGACAAAAAGCATGCAACAATTCGATAAAACCATGAAACAATTTGAAAAAACCATGGCAAGCTACGAGCAAGGTTCAACGTTCCACCAGCAGTTGCAAACAACATTGTCTGAATTTAAACGTTTAAGTGAAGAGCTCCAACCGCTCACTCGTGGCTTAAACCAGCAACCTAATATGTTGATTTTTGATAAAGAGCTACCAGCAGATCCAACGCCGAGGAAACAATAATGAACTATAAACTCTGTGCTTCAATTGCATCAGTGCTATTACTATCGGCCTGCAGCCAAACTTCGTTTTCAACTATTGAGTATTATCAATTTTCGCAACCAATAGTTGCAATGCAACGCTTAGCTGAGAATACTCAAGCTCAACTCAGAATTAACACGGTACAATTACGCGGTGCGCTAAATAATCGTGGTATTGCTATGGTATTAGATAACAACAGAGTGAACGCTGCTAACTATCACCTATGGAGTGAATCACCTGATTTAATGTTAACTGCAAGTGCCCATCAACAACTTTACACTGAACTTAATAATTGGATGGTAATAAAAGGTTTACCTGTAATTACTGATTTAGATCAGCAAAGCTTTTATGAATTAGAGTTTGAACTACATCACTTTAACGGTGATGAGAAAGGTAATGCCAACATCGCTGGGCTTTGGCGCTTGTACTATACAACGCCAGACACGGGCCGAAAATTAAAAGCTGTAAACTATTTTAATGAGCTTACGCCTTTAAAAGAGAGTGACTACGAAGGACTTGTTGCCACACTTGAATCTTCTTGGCTTAAAGTCAACAAACAAGTAGCAAACGACATTTCAAAGCTTGCTCTTTAATAAAAGTTTTAGTGGCTGATTGTCTTCGTTAATGATGACATCACCGATATACTCAAAACCAAGTTTTTGTAAAACTTTCTGCGAACCAATATTTGTTTGCGAGGTGATTGCTGTAAGTATACCAAACTCTAATACATGCTTTTTAGCCAGCAATAACTTTGCAGCTGATGTTGTTATACCCTTGCCTTCATACTTGGCTAGCAGTGCAAATCCTAAATCAGGAATAGCTAACGCATCTCGCTGAAAGAGACCCACCATGCCAACAGGTGTACCATCAGATAAACATACTATGTAACTACCAAACCCAAATTGCTGGTGGCTGTTAACAAAGTTTTGTTGAATATAATGTTCAGCTTGTGCTGGAGTATTTATATTTTTATTGCCGATATGCTCTAAAAATGTTGCTTGATTTAATAGCTCGACAATAAAGGTGGCATCATCTGGATGCCCTGCCCTTAAATATATATCTAACACTTGTTAAAACACCTTACTGACGACTTCATGAGTAAAATTAAGGCAATCAAGCACTCGCTCTTTTTGAACTGTTGAAAGCTCATCAATAGGGAAATAACGATATTCAGTATGCTCATTGCTTAACATTATCTCAGCATCATCATCCATATAAGCACGAAAAATAAACACATGAGAGTTGAACACAGTGTGATAATAGACACCACTTAAATAACCTATTTCAACGTCGCAATTAAGTTCTTCTTGGCATTCGCGCAGTAGCGCTTGATGAATGGTTTCGCCTTTATCTAAAGCTCCGCCAGGTAGCCCCCAACTATTTTGACCATAGTTAGCTTTTAGTAACAACACCTGACCTTGACTATTGGTGATAACTGCATGACTACTGAGCCTGTAAGTATCTGAAAAAGCCATAAACTCTTTGCTCAATTATAATAACTATGTGACATAATTGATGAGTGTAAAGTAATTATCCCCACAATAAAAATTCTTATTGACTAAAATTATATTCAGGATTATTTTCCATGCGATGTTTTGGGCAAAACAAAAGCAGTATACCCTCTATACTGTCTGGCGCCAGCCAACGCAGGCACTTCCCCTAACGGGTCCATAAAGTGTGTTCGCGTAAAGCAGTTACTTGAGTCTATAGACTTTTGATTTCTGTAAGCAATCTCGCATTGCTTAACTGTGTGAAAAATATAATGCAAGAACCTTCTGCGTTAAGTTTACTGCCACCAGTAGTTGTGGTTGTTTTGGCCGTATTTTTACGCCGCCCTATTTTATCTTTACTTATTGGTGCTTTGTTTGGTTTAGCCATGCTAGGGCCTGATGCTGTGCTATCTAATTTTGCTGATATATCATTAAAAGTAATGCAAGACGAAACCATTGCCTGGCTTATTCTTGTTTGTGGTGGCTTTGGCGCTTTAATTGCTTTACTGGTAAGAACTGGTGGAGCCAGTGCATTCGCCGAATTTGCGTTAAAGTTTGCCAAAGGTCAGCGTTCATCTTTGCTTATGACATTTGTGTTAGGCGTGATTATTTTTATCGATGATTACCTAAATGCATTAACAGTGGGTGAAACCATGAAGCGTATCACCGACAAGTTTAAAATAAGTCGCGAAATGCTCGCTTATGTTGTTGACTCAACAGCGGCACCTATCTGTGTGCTTGTGCCACTATCAACATGGGCGGTATTTTTTGGTGGCCTATTAGTCGATAACAATGTCGCACCTGAAGGCCAAGGTATTGCCGTTTACATCCAAGCTATTCCTTATATGTTATATGCTTGGTTTGCAGTAATTGTTGTATTACTGGTCAGCTTAAATGTAATACCGGCTTTTGGTCCGATGAAGAAAGCACAACTCTGTGCCATCAACAATCAAATCGAAATTTCAAATAACCAATACACAGATATTCAAACAGCTGATGAATATGCTGTAAAAGCAGCAGAAGAAAACTTTGAAACAGCAGCATCGAACGGCAAGCTATATAATTTTCTAGTTCCAATTATATTACTTGTCGCGTTTACCGTTTACTTCGACATTGATGTATACAAAGGATTACTCGCGACCTTTGCTGTGGTACTACCATTTTATATATTACAAAAGTTGATGACATTGTCAGAACTTATTGAGCGTATGTTGGATGGCTTTAAAAGTATGATCCCCGCTATAGGGACTGTAGTTGCAGCTTTTATATTTAAAGATGTGTGTGATCAATTAATGCTTCCGCAATATGTGATCAATACCTTAAGCCCTTACATGACCGCACAATACTTGCCTGCAGTGGTATTTTTAGCAATGGCAGTACTTGCCTTCGCAACGGGTTCTAGCTGGGGCATTTTCGCAGTAACGATCCCTATTGTGATGCCACTTGCTTACGCTATTGATGCCAATATTCCTTTAGTAATTGGCGCTTTATTGTCAGCATCGTCGTTTGGTAGTCAAGCGTGCTTCTATTCTGATTCCACAGTTCTTGCAGCACAAGGCTCTGGTTGTGATTTAGTCAGCCACGCTATTACGCAACTTCCTTACACCTTACTAGCAGCAACAGCTGCGTTTATTGGATTTTTACTTATTGCATAATAGAAAAGCCCAAGCAATTGCTTGGGCTTTTGTTTATCAACTATTAAGTTACTTTTGGAATTTAATTCCTTTGTAGTAAGTCTCTAAACTGTCGACTTTAGTTTGGTTTTTAAGATCTGCGAATGGTTTATCAGCAAACTTACTACCACGCATTTGAATGTTCAAACGCGGAGCTTGATCGTTTAGCATGGTTTTCTTGTAGTAGTCTTTAAGATCTGCCAAGGTTACGTTTTCAACTTCGGCGATAAGCTTTTCCTTAGAATCAAACTTAAAGTTCTCACGGTACCAATCAGAAATCAGAGGTGACATTTCATCACTTAGGTTCTTAGGTTGCTCTTTTAAAGACACAAGCGTTGCATTTTTAAGTTGTGCAAATGTTTCTTCTGTCATGTTATCAAGCTCTACAGCATATTGCTTCTTAAACTCATCAAAACGCGCTTGCATTTCTTTCGGGCCTTTCACTGGTGTTTGGATATAAAGGCCTAAAGCAGAATAATCTTCAATAGGACGAGCTAAAGCACCAACTGCATAAGCAAGTTGTTCTTCTGTTCGTAACTTATCGAACGCAACGGTTCTAAAGTGACTTTGTAAGATTTGCGCTTGCGCTTTTTGTTTATAGCCAGGAGTTGGGTGAACAACCATATCAATGATAGCCACATCAGCTACATCGATATCTTTTTGCAGCACAATGCGCTCACCAGGTTGAGGTAACCATGCTTTGCTTCTGGCAAACTCCGTTGCTTTATGACCTTTAGGCAGAATAGCTGTTAGCTTACTAGCAATAGATTCAACGTCATTTTGGTTATAATTACCAAACGTGAATACGCGTAAATCATTTGCAGCAAGAGTTGATTGCTTGATAGCAGCAAAATCTGCAAGAGTTAGCGCATCTGCCGCTGCAATCAAGGTTTCAGTATCAAATTTACCGCTACGAGTAAGCTTCGAGTACTCACCAAATGCTTGATAGAAAGGGAACTGCTTTTGCTGATTTAGTAAATCACGCTTAAAACGATCGATAGCTTGTGCAAAGCCTTCTTTAGACACATCTAACGTTAGATTTTCAAGAGCCTGAGCTAGAAGCACATCTTGCTTATCTGTAAAGCCACTAAGCGATAGCACAAGGCCATTACTTGGTTGTAACCCTAAACTCATACCGGCAACTGCTGCTTCTGTACTTAATTTACTTTGTTGTAAGTTATAAAGATCAGCCCAAATTGAGTAAAGAACTTGCGATTTTACATTCACAAGGGCATCTGGCGTATTGATGTAAACTTCTACAAGGCCTTTTGGTTGCTCAGCAAACTGCTGACTAGCTTGACGCCAAACTTTAACACCTTGCTTATCAAATACCAGTTCAGGGTGCGCTTGTTGTTTAAATTCAGCAGTCTTAATTGCAAAGCTTTCTGGTAATAAGCGGTTTACTGTTGGTAATGCTAAAGCGTATTCGCTTGGTTTGTTCCAACTAGCAACTTCTGCTTCACTGATGTCTTCTATACGATATTTACCATCATAGAAATGTAGCTGTGAATCTGTTTCTTCTTGCTTTGAAATATACCAAATACGTAAAGTATCTTCATTTAATTGCGAAAGTACATTTTGCACCGCATCTGCATCAAACTGAGCATAATAGTAAGGTGCGTTTATTGCGTTGTTCACAGGGAACTTTTGCATGCTATCAGTAAGGTTACTCACATAACCAAACTCATCACCTTTTTCGAGGAATTGAAATTCGTTATTTAGAGAGGTACGAATTTCATTAAAGTATTTGCTATCAACCCCCTGCTCTTTAATAAGCGCAATGTACTGCATAACCATAGCAACAATTTCTTCGCGGTTTTGCATGCCAGCATCAGTCAATTCAATATTAACCGTTAAGCTGCCGTAGTTACCATATTGTGTTGGTGCATCTGAAGCAGATAAACGTGATACCCAGCCTTTATCACGCAAAATTTGTGCAGGACTACCTTGCATTTCGTTACTTAAAAGGTAAGAAACAAAACGATTTGGTTTTACCGCAAATTGTGAACTGTTATCTGCAATTGTGAACTCTAACTGTAGCTGTTTTACATCTTCATTTGGTGAGTAGTAAACACGCTTTCCGCCAGCAACAGAAAAGTCTAACTTATCAGTCACAGTAGGTTTTTCGATGTTTTTATTTTCAATATCAGCAAAATACTGTTTAGCTTTTGCTTCCATTTCAGCCAGTGGACGATTTGAGATCATCGCCACTTTCATAATGTTCGATGAATAATATTTGTTATAGAAAGCAACGGTTTCTTTATGTAAATTGCTGCCTTCTTTATCTCCTAAGGTTTCTAGGTTACCAATCAAGAAGCGGTTTGCAGGATGTGAGCCCATCATTTGACGTGCCAGTTTAAACTGACCAAAAAAGTCCATTTCACGACGCATTGACCACTCAGCGTTTACCGCATTTTTTTCTTTGTCTGTGTATTCAGGGTAAAGCTTTGGTGATTTAAAGAAATCTGCAAAGCGGTCAAGTGCTTCGTCGTAGGCATCGTTATTAACTTTGAACATGTAGTTTGTGATATCTAACCAGGTGTAAGCATTATGTGCGCCACCATTTTTAGTCATAAAATCACTGTAACCTTTAGTGTCTGGGTAACGATCTGTACCAAGGAACAACATGTGCTCTAGATAATGAGCCATACCTTGTTGCGACATAGGGTCGTGCAATAAACCAACACCAACACTAAGTGCAGCAGCTGACTTCTCAGCACTTGGATCTGAAATTAGAATTACATCAATTTCGTTATCGAGTTTTAATGTTTTATATTCGCGGGTGTCGTTTGGACTGATTACCAACGAATCAGGAATAAGGTTAGTATTAGCAGCAGGAGGCGTTGTGGTAGAAGTAGAAGAACAACCTGCTAGCACTGCAAATGCGATTGCACTAAGTCCTATTATTTTTTTCATTATTTTGTATCCATTAGAAATTGAATAAATTTTTATTTATCATGTGTTTTCGAGCGCCGCAATTCAATGCTTTTCAGCTAAGTTACAGCAAAACTTTGTAACACATTGTGAAAATGCAGTACTTACGGTTAAGATTAATAGCAATAACTATAACAAAGGATGAGCTATGGAAAAGTGGCTAATTGTAGCAATGTTCACTCAGGTCTTTCTGACTTTTACTGTGATGTACATTATGGGTAAACGTCGTTTTCGTGCAGCAAAACAAAAAACTATTGAAATGAAAGACTTCTTAACAATGGAACTTGAAAAGGCTGGGGATAACGTTCGCGTAGCAGATCGTAACTTTATTAATCAATTCGAAATGCCTGTGCTGTTTTTTATTGCGTGTTTAACAGCCCTGCAAGTAAATGCTGTGGGCACTGTTTTTGTTGCACTTTCTTGGGTTTATGTTGCATTAAGAATTATTCATAGCGTAATACACTTAACATCAAATACCTTAAAATCCCGCTATTATAGTTTCGTTGTCAGTAGCTTTATTATGCTAATAATGTGGGTTCTAATTTTAGTAAGAATCTTCTAATAATCAGGAACATCAAAAAATAAGGCGCTTTTTAGCGCCTTATATATACCCAAGCCACCTCAAGATGCAGAATTCAGCGTTTCACAGGAGCTTAATATCAAGGCGTTACTTTGCAAGAATGGCATCCCCTTTTAAGAAGTAACAACGATGAGAGTAAGTGCCTGTGAAGCGTCCAAAGGGTTGGTTTAAAAGCGATTTATACTGCGTTATTGATTTTAACAATAGAACCACTATTACTTGCAATCAATGCCTTGCCTAAATCGCTTTTAATTCCAACTGAAACTCGCATCTTGAGGTGGTTTGGGTATACTTTGTTGGTTGGAATTATTTACGACGAGTAAAACCTGCTAGGGCCAATAAAGATAACATCCACGCAAGACTACCACCGGAACTACTTCCGTCGTTATCAGATGAATTATCTTGATCAATTAATGTATTTTCTTTTGGTGATAAAGAAGCAGAAGAATTAGGATCATCATCAACCACAGTGACACTATTTATATAAAATAAGTTCTCACCATTAAAACCTGATGTTGTAGTTGGGCACTGATCTTCATTTAAATTTACGACAGGAATTTCGCCGCAGTGGACTAAAGATGTAATTTGTTCTAAAACATCCATGCTTGTTACAGTAACTTCACCAAACACTGTAAAGCCGCCGTTTTGCAGGTCTAGATTAGCACTGTTATCTTTTAAGTTAAAAAACCACTGACTTGTCGCACTATTAGCATTGCCACCAATTTTGGCCATTGCAATAGTACCTTTAACATTCGATAGTTCAGGCTCGTTCATAATAGAGTCTTTGGTTTCAATTTCTGTAAAATCAGTTTCAAATTTAAAGCCACCACCTTGTAAAACAAAATTATCAACTGAACGGTGGATTACCGTACCATCATAGCTACCGTCAGCCACATAATTTAAAAAGTTTTCAACGGTAACAGGCGTATGTTGGTCATAAAGGTGAACAGTAATACTGCCAAGATCAGTCTGCATTTCTACAATTGTAGCATTGGCAGAGAAACAGCTTGTTAATAGTGCTGTTGCAAGTAAGTGTTTTTTCATTGTTTATCTTTCCTGATAATTTTTATTATAAAACTGCTTGAAGCTTAAACAAAAATAATATGCGCTTAAATAGCAAACAAAATAGTTACACAAAACACGCCAAAGCAATTACAACTCAGTTACATTTATTCACACGATGTATTCATTTTGGTTATAAAAAGTTTGAACATTAAATCAAAATCGTCTTATCAAATAGACAGAGTTTGTTAGTATTTGCACGACAACAATGAACACACAGGAAATAACCATGGCGAATGAAGAGAACGCGATATGCGATTTTGGCCTACACCAAGGTGAGCCATACAGTAAGTTACCAGCTAGTTTTTTAAACTGGATGGTAGGCAATAATCATCAGAAATCACACTACGCAGAACAAGAACTACAACGCCGTCAACTTGCCGCAACAGGGCAACTGAATATAGAAAATGACAATAAAAGTTTATAAAAGACATTTAATTTAAACTTAAGTCGTTTAAACTATGCGCATAATTAACCTACTGCTTTAATCAGGCAAACAATTATGCGCTTTTTTTTACTAATATCGCTACTGGTTACCTTAACCGCGTGTAGCTCATCCTCTAACAATACAAATTCAGTACAATATTTAACTCTGCTTCATACTAATGATAACCATGGTCGCTTTTGGCACAATGAACAAGGCGAGTATGGCATGGCAGCTCGTAAAACGTTGATCGATCGACTAAGAGCCAATGCTAAAGCACAAGGACATGCCGTATTACTTCTTTCTGGAGGCGATATCAACACAGGCATTCCAGAGTCTGACTTACAACACGCAGAGCCAGATTTTAAGGGTATGTCTTTAATAGGTTATGATGCCATGGCAATTGGTAATCATGAGTTTGATAATCCATTAACTGTACTTGAACAACAGCAACAGTGGTCAAACTTTCCATTTTTATCTGCCAACATTATTGATAAGAAAACAGGTGAGCCACGCTACCAAGCTTACGAAATCTTTGAGAAAAACGGTCTTAAAATAGCTGTCATCGGCTTAACAACAACAGATACAGCTAAAATCGGTAACCCGCAATATATTGGTAGCCTTGACTTTAAAGGACCTGTGACAGTAACAGCCAATCTAGTTCCTAAAATCAAAGCTAAATATAACCCTGATATTACGATTGCAGTGACACACATGGGTCACTATGTTGATGCAAACTTTGGTATTAATGCGCCGGGTGATGTAACAATGGCCCGTAACTTACCCGAAGGCATGCTTGATATTATTGTTGGCGGCCATTCACAAGAGCCTGTTTGTATGAAAGAGGCCAATGTGGCAGACGAGAGCTTCATGCCAGGGAAAGCTTGTAAGCCAGATCAACAAAATGGTACTTGGATCATGCAAGCTCATGAATGGGGTAAATATGTTGGTAAAGCCGAGTTTAAATTAGAAAATGATGAATTAACACTGCTTAATTACGAACTGATCCCAGTAAATCTTTATATCGATGATGAAAATGGTAATAAAAAGCTTGCTGCTGATTACATCGAACCTAACAAAGGATTACAAGATGTACTCGCGGTTTATCAGAAAAAAGGCGCAGCTCAAATTGCAGGTAAGATAGGTTCTGTTGATGCAAAGCTAGAAGGTGATCGTAACAAAGTACGCTACGAGCAAGTAAACTTAGCTCGCGTAATTATTGCAGCACAAATGCAATCTGTCGGAGCTGACTTTGGCTTGATCAGCGGTGGCGGTATTCGCGATAGTATTCAGGCAGGCGATGTCAGTTATAAAGATATTTTAAAAGTACATCCTTTTAAAAACCGTATCACTTATATTGATATGACAGGCCAAGAGTTATTCGATTACTTGTCGGTTGTCACTTCTTTCCCACCTGATTCTGGTGCCTACTTACAATACTATAAATTAAGCTTTAAGCGCGATGACGACACATTATCTAATGTTAAAATTGCCGGCAAACCGCTTGATATGGCAAAAACATATCGTATGAGTATTAACAGCTATAATGCCTCGGGCGGTGATGGCTACCCTACTCTTACAAATAAAGAAGGCTTTGTTAGCACTGATGATACGGATGCACAGGCACTAAAACGTTTCTTTGAACAAAATAGTCCTGTTAAAGCGGCTGATTACGCGCCTAAGTAACAATAAACATCTTGTAAATAATATCTCTATGTTAAAAGGGAAGTCAGTGACTTCCCTTTTTAGTTTACAATAAGATTAAATTACTTACCTATGACCTCGATGTCCGCGATCTCAATTGTTTTCAATCCATAATGATGTAACCGAGAACGCGAACCTTCACCATGGGCTTTTGGCGGATAATAGGTTTCTTTTATCTCAAGCTGATCTTGCCAAACTTCATCAAGGGCTGCTCGAATTTCACTTAAGGTTTTTTCTAAACTGTTAGTAAAGTTTGGTCTCTTTCTAATAGTATGCCCAAGTTCGACTAACCGGTAAAAATACTTGTTAGCAAGCGTCAGTAATTCTTCTGGAACATCTTTATTCTGATTGAGCACTACATCCGGGTGCTCTATACAAAACTCAACCAAAGCTAGATAGAAGCACAGTGGTTTATTAGCAAGTGCAACGGTTTTATCAATAGCACAACTTGCTGCCAAGGTTTTATTTTGCAGATCGACTATTAATCTTGGCTTTTCTTCAGCTTGAAGCTCAATTTCCGGTTCATGTTTTGCTATTTGAATCTTAGTACGCTCACTAATAAATAATAAGTAAGTTAAAGCCGCTGAAATTAAACATACAAGAATTAATACTGCGATATCGTTTTTAGAAAATAAAGAGGATGTCACAACAAAGCTAACCGATAAGGTTTTTTGTGGGGCATGTAATTGCTTGGTAATTAAGTCAGCACGCGCAGGGTAATCCGTTATACCCTCGATCGAATAGACCATCACTCCTGAGTCTGCCAGCTGTGCATTAAATCGTGCTATATAATTAAGTACCATATCTTTACTACCTGAATGCTTTAAAAAATCATCAGGTAAATTTAAATGGTTCAAGTCAAGAGCAATACGGTTTTCAACTTTAGCTAGGGTCAATTCATCATTACTTGTTGTCTGGTAGGCTTTTGCAGCAATAAAAGTAGCAAAAAATACCATGCAACAGGTAAGAAACACTGCGCTATATGCAAGTTTAATTCTAGTTGGTAGCATTGCTATCCCCTAGTTTAGCTGTCTGCTGTGAATCACAGCTCCAAAATGACTCTACATGATTAAAATAATGAGAATTCTGATTGTGAGCCAACTGTGTAAGGCGTGCTTGAACTGCACATAAAAGATCCGTGTTCTCGTCTTGCATTTTTAAATACCAACGACTTCCGCTTATATTATCGCGTATTGGTGTGATGTAATTTTTAGAAAAGCGTTGTTGATCGCTGTCTTGCCAATAAGAAGAAATTAAATCGACTTTACCACTGGCAAGCAATTCTCTTAATTCCGTATGCGAACTAGCATAATTAATATTTAGGTTTTCTAAGTTTATATCCAGGTTTTTAAATAATTGTTTGGGCAAAATGTGGCCTGAACGGCTGGTTGGATAGTCAAGCAAACCTATGCGTTTATCTAAAAAGTAGCTTTTTTCAATTCTTGGCTTTTCTTTACTAGAAATTAAATACGCTGTGTAATCAGGAAACCCTACAACAGCTTGGTAGTTATAGGTTGACTCGGCCATAAAGGCATTAATTAAGTTTTCTTTAGCAAGGATCAGATCAGCAATCCCTTTACCTAAAAACTCAATAGTGTCTGAGGTTTTATAGCCCCAATAAGATGTTACCTTACCATATTGTTTACTGATAGTGTCGTCAGAACATAAGGTTTTAGCGACTTCCTCAGCCAGCACTTTGCCAGATGAGTACACAACTAGCTCATTTAGATTAACACCTGATTTGGTATCACATTGGAAAGACGTTTCAATAAATGCATTGATATCAGAAACAGCTGGTTTACCCTGCAAAATTCCAATATAAAAAAACAAAATCAATGATAGAAACAAAAATGTAACAATCGACGATTTTTTTATTAGTATTGTTCTTAAATTCAATTTTAATAGCCAACAACGCTCCGTTGTCTCTATTTGAACAATTATTCTTACTCATTGCAATAGGTAACTTTACTTGAATAAATTAACCCATTGAAATATAAGATATATGAACAAGAAATTATGAATCTTATTGAGTCCTTTCTATTTGCTTTTAAATTCAGGAAAATACTCACCAAGAAATCGTGCTTCATGGCACATTCATTTTTGGACACTGAGTCAATGTTACAAAAAACAATAAAAATGTTGCTGTTATCGACACCTGTTATTTCAGCAGTGTTAAGTACCCCAGTTAATGCATGGGGTCAGAATGGTCACCGTATTGTTGGTGAAATTGCATCTAAGCATATTACTGATACGACTAAACAAGCATTAGTTCCATTACTTGATGGTGAATCATTACCTCAAATTGCGACTTGGGCTGATGAAATGCGATCTGCCCCAGAGAGTTTTTGGCAAAAGAAATCCTCGCGCTGGCATTACATTAATTTCAAAGAAGGCAATGCCAAACCTCATTACGACTCACACTCTCATCACAATAAAGAAACCGTGTCAGATATCCTAGAAGGCATGGAATATTCAATTTCTGTATTAAAAAATCAAAAAGCTTCATTAGCTGAAAAGCAATTTGCACTGCGCTTTTTGGTTCACCTAGTTGGTGACAGCCACCAACCTTTTCACGCAGGTCGCGCTGAAGATCGTGGTGGCAACAATATTTCTGTAACATTCTTCGGGCAAGATACCAATTTGCATAGTTTATGGGACTCAAAACTCATCGAGAATGAAAATTTGTCCTATACTGAGTTTGCGCAATTTATAAATACAACAAATCAAGCGTTAATAACGGACTACCTTGCCAGTTCACCTAGCGATTGGTTAATCGAATCAAATAATATTGCAAACTCTCTGTATAATGAAAATGAAACAAACGTAAGTTATAGTTATATCTATAAAAACTTACCGATTGTTAAAACTCGCCTACAACAAGGTGGCATAAGATTAGCTGGTTTATTAAATAATTTATTTGATAAATCGGCAAAACCGTTAGTAAAGGCGCTCAAGATGCCAACTGACAGCAAACTATAAATGAAACATAACCTCTAACACGGGAAATAACATAATGAAAATCCAACTCCGCAAAACAGCTCTATCACTTGCTATTGCAGCATGTGTTGGTGTGAGTGGTGCAGCGTTAGCAAATGAAACAACATCTGCTATCAAGGGTCAAATCAAAGGTCCTAGCGGCAACCCTGCTGCAGGCACTAAGATTACAATCGTTCACTTACCTTCAGGTTCAACTAAAGAAACTGAAACGAACGATGCGGGTTACTTCACAGCAAAAGGCCTACGTGTAGGTGGTCCTTACCGCGTTGTTGTAGATTCTGACGTTTTCGCAGATCAAACATTCAACAACATCAACCTACAAGTGGGTGCTGACTACCCAGTTAATGTTACGTTAGAGAGACAATCTGATGTAGAACAAATCGTAGTTACAGGTCGTCCTATCAGCCGTATGTCTGGTGGTACAGGTCCAGCTGCAACGTTCACACTTGAAGATTTAGAAAACCAACCAGCTATCAACCGTGACTTAAAAGATATCGTTCGTATCGACCCACGTGTAACAATCGATGATAGCCGTGGTTCTATCAACTGTGGTGGTGGTAACCCACGCTTTAACAGCTTAACGCTAGACGGCGTTCGTATGAACGATAACTTCGGTCTAAGCTCAAACGGTTACCCGACAATCCGCGCTCCTTTCTCTTTCGATTCAATCGAGCAGGTTGCCGTTGAGCTTGCACCTTTTGATGTTCAATACGGTGGTTTCACATCATGTAACATCAACGCTGTTACTAAATCTGGTGGTAACGAAGTACACGGTGGTATGTTCTTCGATTATACAAATGATTCAATGAAAGGCGACAAAATCGAAGGTGAAGACTACGACAACGGTAATTACACTGAAAAACGTTACGGCTTCAACGTTGGTTTACCACTAATCAAAGATAACCTTTTCTTATTCACATCTTACGAAAAACTGGAAGGTGTAAAACAATACAACTACGGCGGCCTAGACACAGGTAGTGTTACAGCTACTGACGTTGCTCGTGTACAACAAATCGCTCAAGACGTTTATGGTTATGATGCTGGTGGTATGCCATCAAGCGCACCAGTTGAAGATGAAAAAATCTTAGTTAAACTTGACTGGAACATCAACGATGATCACCGTGCTAACTTAATCTATAACTATAACGATGGTTTTACACTGTCTCAGTCAGATGCTTACAGCAACACTGTTACTTTAGATAATCACTTCTTCAAGCAAAGTGCTGAGTTTACATCAATCATTGGTTCACTTTACTCAGATTGGTCTGATGAATTTTCAACTGAGGTTCGTCTAGGTAAATCAGAATTAGACCAGACAGTTCGCTCTTTAGATGCAGCAAGTAGCTTTGGTGAAATGCAAATCCGCACAGAAGATGGCGGTACTATCTACATTGGTCCAGATGACTCTCGTCAATCAAATGCTCTTAGCTACGAAACAGTGACAGCAAAAATTGCGGGTACATACTACCTTGATCAACACACGATTACTGCTGGCTATGAGTTTGAAGAGTTAGACGTATTCAACCAATTCGTTCAGCACACTCAAGGTGAGTGGCGCTTTAAATCTGTAGATGATTTTGAAGCTGGTTTTGCAGATCGTGTTTATTACAACAATGCGGCTGGTACTAACGATCCAACAGATGCTGCGGCTAACTTCTCTTATGCACAACACACTTTATATGTGCAAGATGAGTACAGCTTCACAGATTTAGATGCAACATTAACGTTTGGTCTTCGTTACGACAAATACACAAGTGACGACAAACCTAACTACAATGAAAACTTTACTAACCGCTACGGTTTCAGTAACCAAGCAACATTCGACGGCATTGACTTAATTCAACCACGTGTTGGTTTTGAGTGGTATGCAACGGATGCATTAGAAGTTCGCGCAGGTGTTGGCCTATTCTCTGGTGGTAACCCGAACGTTTGGTTATCTAACTCATACTCGAATGATGGTATCACTAACATTGGTACATCAATCAGAGGTGGTGTTGACCTATTCGCTACGCCAAACGTAAACGGCGGCACGCCAGGTTACGAAGTACCACAAAGCTTGTACGATCAAGTTGCAAACACAGTTATTGGTTCAGGTGATTCATCTGTAAACGCTGTTGACCCAGACTTCGAAATGCCATCAGAGTGGAAATACTCAGTAGGTGCAACATACACAACTGAAGATGAGTATGTATTCTCACTTGATTACTTATTCACTAAACGTAAAGATGCTGCTTTCCTAGAAGACATCGCGTTACAAGATTCTGGTGAAACAACGTTTGATGGTCGTCCGATTCTTGAAGAAAAAGAAGAAGGTCGTTACGGTGATTTACTACTTACAAACGTAAGTGGCGATAGCGGTGAGTCTCATGTTATCTCTGCTGCAATGAGCAAACGCTTTGATAACGGCATTAGCGTACAACTAGCTTACGCTTACACTGATTCAACTGATGTTAACCCTATGACTAGCTCTGTAGCGAGCTCAAACTACGGTAACTTAGCGACATACGATCCGACTAACCCAGGTGCGCACACATCTGATTACGAGATCCCACATCGTTTTACTATGACATTAGGTTACACAACTGAGCTGTTCGATGGTTACAACACACGTTTCAACCTATTCAGCGAAACGTACAAAGGTCTACCTTACAGCTACACATTTGATAGTTCTGACGGTGTTTGGGGTGATAGCAACTCAAACCGTAGCCGTCAGCTAATGTATATCCCTGAAGTTGATGACTCTAACGTTGTTTACAACATGACTCCTGAAGAAGTAACTGAGTTCAACGAGTGGATCTCTGCTCAAGGCCTTGAACGCGGTGAAATCTCTGGTCGTAATCGTCAAAATGCTGATTGGTTCACTAAAGTTAACTTCAAGATGACTCAAGAGTTACCTGGTTTCATGCCTGGTCACAAAGGTGAAGTATTCTTCGTTATCGATAATTTAACAAACATGCTAAACGATGACTGGGGCGTACTTAAGAAAGGTAGTTTTGTTGGTAACAGCATGGTGACTGTAGACCTTGACGACCAAGGTCGCTACGTATACTCAGACTTTAACCCTAACAATGGTAAAACTGCAACTCAAAGCAGCGCATCAGTTTGGGAAATGCGTGTAGGTGTACGTTACACATTCTAATAACGAGTTAACCTTGTTATAAAGCAAAAGCCCGCCCCTACTGGCGGGCTTTTTACGTTTTGGAGAAAGTTAGCTGTTGCAAGCTACTAGGGGAAAGTTAACAAGGAACAAGAGTAAAGTTAGAAAGTTGCAAGGTAGCAGCGATTTTACATCTCGTCCTTGTATCTGAAACCTAGTGCCTAAATCCTAATACCTGATAAATTATTTCGTAGGACTGGCGTTAGCAGGGAAAAATAGTAGTTACGAGCTTTAAGAGGAAAGTAAGCAAGTTGCTAGGTAGCTGATTTTACTCACGTTTGATGGCTGACAGCTGAGGGCTGAAAGCTTTCTAAAAAATGCAGGCCAGTGAGACCTGCACAGATACTTTTATTTAAGCTGCGTAAACCGCAAGTGGGTGTGTTGTATTGATAGAAACATGAACTGCATCACCTGGGCGCACCACCACCTCATGACTCACTCGGCTTGTCACTACTGTATCACACGCTAATTTAACAGCGCATAAGCGGCTGCCACCTTCGTAACGGACCCACGTCACTTTACCATTGCTAGTACTCGCATTTTGAATAAGGTGAACATCATCGGGGCGAAGTAATACATCAACCTTTGCTGCATTATGGTCTACTTTAATAGCTGGCGCATTACCTAAATCAGTTGTGGCGATATCACCTTCACAATGGCCAGAGATAAAACTTGCTTCACCTAAAAAGCGCGCAACAAAGCGATTGCTTGGTAAACTAAAACAACGCTCAGGGGTGTCAATTTGTTGAATAATACCTTCTTTAAGTACGCCGACACGGTCACCAACAGATAAAGCTTCTTCTTGGTCGTGGGTTACCCAAATTGCAGGTACACCAGCATCTTTTAATGCATTACGGATATCCCAACGAAGGGTATCTTTTAAAGCTGCATCAAGGTTAGATAAGGGTTCATCTAGTAATACAAACTCAGGATCATGGGCAAGCGTACGAGCAAGCGCTACGCGCTGTTTTTGACCGCCTGATAATGTAGCTGGCTTTTTATTTCGAAAAGCTTCAAGACCCAGTAGCTTAATCCAATGATCTGCTTTTGAGGTATCAGTCAATCTAAAACAAATATTTTGCTGTACCGTTAAGTGCGGAAATAGCGCAAAGTCTTGAAATACCATACCTACTTTTCGCTTTTCAGGTGGTACTTTTAACTTTGGCGTTGCTCGCCATGAGCCTAAATTAATTTCACCTTCGCTAATGGGAATTAGCCCAGCTAACGCTTGTAAAATTGTACTTTTACCACAGCCAGTTGGACCAACTAGCATGAGGATCTCACTTTCCCCAAGTGATAAGTTAAGTTCACTTACCACACGATTGCTACCATAATCGATAGACAGCTTACTAACTGATAGCATTAAACTGATCCTTAATGTTCTAATTGACTGCGTTTTTCACCTGAGAGCATTATAGCTAAGCCACATGCTGATATCACTACCAACAATAAGCCAGGTATTGCAGCACGACCAAAGTAACCGGCTTCATAAACACGCCATAAATAGGTTGATAGGGTTTCGAACCCTGTAGGACCAAGTAACAACGTAGCTTCAAGTTCTCGCATTGATTCTAAAAATACCAAGGCGGCACCGGCAATGATACCGCGCATTGTTAAAGGCAAGGTAATACGCATAAATGCTTCGCGAGGGCTTGCCCCCAGAACGCGTGCTGATTTGATTAAGCTGGAATCTAAATGTTCAGTACTGGTACGCACAGAACCAACCGCCAGCGGTAAAAAACGCAATACGTAGGCAATCACTAATAAGGCTAAAGTTTGGTATAGAAGCGGCAATTGCAGGCCACCATACACAAGAGCAGTACCCATCACGATACCCGGAATACCAAAACCAAAATAAGTTACCCGTTCCATAATACGCCCTACTTTGCCACTTAATGCAGCATGGGCTACAGGTACTGCAACAACAACAGCCACAGTAGCTGCAATACCAGACGCATAAGCCGAATTCCAAGCTATGCTAAAATCAAAATCAGCAACACCATCACGGGCAAGCCAAAGGGTAAAAATGGCTAACGGCAAACAAATCGCAAGTAACAAAACAGGCAAAAAAGTCACCAGCATTGCTAATTTTTGACCGTTAGATGGGAATAACATCAGCGGTCTGCCATGGCGCTCAGATGCTGTTTTAATTTGTGACTCAATGAACAGTAAAAAGCCAACTATCACCATTAATTGTAGCGACAACATAGCTGCGCGGCTTAAACCGAATGCGTTATATTCAACATAGATTACACGAGTAAAGGTATCTAAACGCATCATAGCTGGTGTACCAAAATCTGATAAAGTATAAAGTGCAACCAATAATGAACCCGCAGCTATCCCATTTATTACGCGTGGCAGTATTACTTTAAATACACTCATCGGCATCGACATACCTAATGTACGCGCGGCATTAACCATGCTCGCATCAAGGCTCAGTAAAGACGAACGCGTTGTAAGCATTACAAACGGAAACGTATATAGCGTCATTACAATGGCAGCACCAGTTAACCCATACATAGGGGGCGTTTCAAAGCCCAACAGCTGATTTATCTCACCGCCGGGACCAAATGCAGCATACAAAGTAAACGCACCAATATAGCTTGGGATTGCAAGCGGAGCTGCAAACAGAACAAGCCAAAGCTTTTTAAATGGAAGTTGAACATAAGCACTAATAAACGCCAGAGGCACGCCAATTAAAATAGAGCCTATTACCGTTAACACCATAAGTGATAAGGTGTTACCAAGAATTTTTAAATTATGACTATCAAAAACAGCAGCCGCATCACTGGCTAAAGTGATTAAAATATATACTGGCACTAATGCCAAAAGCGCTGCAAGCAGCGCCATGGGATAAGAAGCAGGTATGCGCATTATAAAACACCGCTACTGCGCATAAGGTCGAGAGTTGGCCTTAAATCTGCCAATTGAGTTAAATCGATTTTCGGAGGTGAAATATCAGTTAACGCAGGTAGCCCAGCTGGCTGGTCAATACCTTGGATCAATGGGATTTCATATGCTTCACGAGCTAAGTAACTTTGTACTTCTGAACTTAGTAAGTAACGCATAAAATTCATTGCATTAGGATTATCTGTCAGCGATAAGACACCCGATGCATTAACTAAACAACCTGCATCTTGATTTGTAAAAGCAAGATCAAGGTTAGCATCCGGTTTACCTGCCTTAAGGCGTAATGTGTAATAATGGTTAGCAAAGCCAATATCCACTTCGCCACGTTCAACAGCCATGACGACACCGAGTTCACCAGCATAATTTTTAGAGCGTTTTTGAACTTTTTTAAGCCATTTAGCTGTTTTATCATCCCCCTCAAGTATGCGCATTGCCGTCACGAATGATTGGAAAGATGCGTAAGCAGGTGCCCAACCAATTGATAAATCACTGTCAGCAATTGCCATTATACTATCTGGGATCTGCTCTTTGCTTAGACGCTTAGTGTTATAAGGCAATGTACGAATACGGCCTGTCACTGGTGCCCAGCCAGGATAACGAAACTGCGGCTGTAACTGCGCTACTAAGTCAGATGGTAAAGGTTTAGCTAGACCCGCGTCTGTTACTAAGCCAATAGCACCTGAGTCAACCGCCCAAAATAAATCAGCACGTTTTACACCTGCTTTCGCTTCAGCCACAATCATGTTGGCTAATGCAGCAGTTGGCCCTCGTCGAATAGCTAAATTAAGTTTTGGGTTTTTCTTTTGAATTGATTGCAGTACGTTTTCGTACAAACCACCTTCACCACGGCCTAAATATAATGTTAGGTCACCCTCAAGGGCTGGTAAGTCTTTCACTGAAATTGGGCTTGCAGCAGAGGCTGCAAAGGCACGAGAAAGAGGTAGTGGCATTGCGCCCACTACCCCAAACGCAGCCAGGCCTTGAATAAAGGTCCTACGCTTCACTAAAATACATCCTTACGTGCTTTTTCGGCTTCTTCTAGTAACACCTTAGCGCGATCTAGTTTTTCTTGCATATCAACAACCACTGCACGTACTTGGTCAACAGACCCTTTATCAGAAATAGCTTTTGGCAGGGTTACATTAAAATCTTTTTCGAGAACTTCTACTAACTTCGCATCTTTTTCAATAAGTGTACCTTCAACACCCTCGAATAAATGAAGGTAAGTATCGTGTACGATTTGTGTTGCTTCATCGCTTAAACGTTCTGCATATTTTGCAACAACACGATCTAATTTGTGTTTAATCTCATCGATAGTAGCGCTTTGCGTCATTGTCTCAGAAGCAGTTGCTTTTACAGCTTTTAATAAGCCTTTTTGCTGAAAATCGGCAGCAAGTTTAACAGCTCCAAGACCCTGCCACAAGGCAGCATTTAAGGCCTTTTGGTGCTCACGAACTTCGCTTGCTGGCTTTTTGTCATCAATGGCCATTTTGATACCATAAATACCTTGCCAGATTGATGCATAAACCGGCACATAATTAGTTTCAATTGCACTGTGAAACTTAACTGACTCCCAGTATTCAATTAAATCATCGCTTTTAACCGCTTTTGCGCCTTTTGTTTCATAATCGGTAACCATGGTGTCAACTTTACCGATCATCCACTCAACGTCTTCTGAGTAATCTTTTAAATTTTCTTTTAGATGATTAACGTGCTCACCAATTGGACCATTTGCCAATACAGGTTGGGCAATAAAAGTAGATGCTAATACTAGGCTAAGACCTAGTGTTTTAACGGTGTTTAACGCTAATTTCATAGGGGGGACATCCAAGTTTCTAATTGTAAATGATAGCCATTATCATATACGTATCGATTGTCTAAATCAATTGCTATAAAGCCTTGATTACAGATTTACACATTTTTATTTAAGTGACTGGAAAGCTTACTAAGAGTGTTCATAAATTGTTTAATTTCTTGGCTATCTAAGCCACTGACTAAACTTGATTGCCACTCATTTGCTAGTGGAACAATTTGTTTATGCAAACCTACTCCTGCCTCTGATAACGATAACAGGTTTGCGCGTTTATCTGTTGGGTTCGCTTTTGCTGCAATAAGGTTTCTTGTTAATAACGACTTTACTGCACGGGACACCGTTGATTTATCCATTTGTGCCATATCACACAACTGTTTAGCAGTGCATTCACCGTATTGAGCAAGATTCGCGACTACTCGCCATTGTGGCACGGTTAAATCAAACTGCTTTTGATATAGCTTACTAAATTGCTCACTCATCTGCATTGCAATATTGGTTAATGAGTAAGGTAAAAACTGC
The DNA here is from genome assembly GCF_040148775.1 of Pseudoalteromonas sp. NFXS39. Taxonomy (NCBI): domain Bacteria; kingdom Pseudomonadati; phylum Pseudomonadota; class Gammaproteobacteria; order Alteromonadales; family Pseudoalteromonadaceae; genus Pseudoalteromonas; species Pseudoalteromonas sp. NFXS39. The sequence goes on from NZ_JAGDEC010000001.1 coordinate 187,145, forward strand.
TGTAAATCGAGCGTTGGCTGTTTATCTATTGTCATGGTTACACTACTGTCAAAAAATATTTACACAAGCAAATTCAATGCGGTTTGAATTTAGTCTCACATGAGAGTATCTTACCTAAAACCTTTCAGGAGTCTAGTGATGAATAACGAATTACAATATATGACAGGCTTTGGTAATGAATTTGAAACCGAAGCATTACCCGGTGCATTACCTATCGGTCAATTCAGCCCACAAAAAGTAAAATACGATTTATATGCAGAGCAGTTCAGCACAACTGCATTTACAGCGCCTCGTGCGGATAACCGACGTACTTGGTTTTACCGCATTCGCCCATCAGTAGTACAAGGTGATTATACGCCAATCGACAATGGCCTTATTCGTACAGCACCTATAACAGAAGTGCCAACACCACCGACAATGCTACGTTGGGATCCAATTGAAATTCCAGCAGAGCCAACTGATTTTATTGATGGTTTAGTCACTATGGCTGCCAACGGCAGTGCCAATGCACAAACAGGTATTGGTATTCATATCTATGTCGCTAATAAATCAATGCAAAACCGTTACTTTTATAATGCTGATGGTGAAATGCTGTTTGTACCGCAACAAGGTGAACTGTTACTAAGAACAGAGTGCGGTAAACTAACCGTTCGTGCTGGTGAAATTGCTGTTATTCCTCGAGGGATTAAATTTGCTGTTGATTTGCTTACTGATACAGCCCGTGGCTATATTTGCGAAAACTACGGACATGCTTATATTTTACCTGAGCGCGGCCCTGTAGGTGCAAACGGTTATGCAAATGATCGTGACTTCCACTACCCTGTAGCAGCTTATGAAGATATTGAAGGTGATTTCGAACTGGTTGCTAAATTCAACGGCAATATGTTCCGCTGTGATATTGGTCACTCTCCTTTAGATGTCGTAGCTTGGACAGGTAATAGCGCCCCTTATAAGTATGACCTTGCAAGATTCAATGTAATGAATACTGTAAGTTACGATCACCCTGATCCATCAATCTTCACCGTATTAACATCACCATCGGGAACAGAAGGGGTTGCTAATATCGACTTTGCTATCTTCCCTCCGCGTTGGATGGTGGCTGAAAACACATTCCGCCCACCTTATTACCACCGTAATATTATGAGTGAATTTATGGGCTTAATTGAAGGCGTTTACGATGCTAAAGAGCATGGCTTTGTACCAGGCGGTTCTAGCTTACATAATTGCATGTCGCCACATGGTCCTGAAGCCGATGTGTTTGAAAAGGCATCAAATGCTGAGCTTGAACCACAACGTTACGAAAACACCTTGGCATTTATGTTCGAATCGCGTTACGTTATTTCACCAACTAAATATGCCCTTGAAGGCAAAGAGCGTCAGCCTAACTACACAGACTGTTGGCGCACGATTAAAAAATATTTCACTGGTAAACAGGACGCATAATGAAACTTTATAGCTATTTTCGTTCATCAGCTGCATACCGAGTACGCATTGCTCTTAATTTAAAGAATATTGATCACGAGTTGGTGACTGTAAATTTATTAAAATCAGAGCAGCAAAGCGACGAGTATCTAGCAAAAAACCCTCAAGGATTATTGCCAGCACTTGAAACTGAACAAGGTGTACTTGCGCAATCACTGGCTATTTTAGAATGGCTTGAAGAAGCCCACCCTGAAACACCTCTTTTAACTGGAGATGCTTGGCAAAAAGCTCAAATACGCAATTTATGTTATGCCGTAGCATGTGATATCCACCCTATCGATAATTTGCGCGTATTAAAGTACTTAGCTAACGATCTTGGTGTTGACGAAGAGGCAAAAACCACCTGGTATAAACATTGGGTAGAAGTTGGTTTTGAGAGTATCGAAAAACTTCTCAATGAAGCGAACACCTTTTGTGTGGGCAACAAACCAACGCTTGCTGATGTGTGCTTAGTGCCGCAAGTATTTAATGCTCTGCGCTTTAAGGTTGATATGAGTAAGTACCCTAAAATTGCCGCAGTTTATGAGCAATGTAATAAGCTTGATGCATTTATTGATGCTGCACCACAAAATCAGCCGGATGCAATTTAAGCTTTTCGGTTATTCATGAAAAAGGCCCGAACACTTCGGGCCTGTATTTTTGTTATCTAAGCGCTGAGTTAATCACACTCACATGGTTAATTAAATCGAGTCCCAAATCAGTTAAGTAGCCTCCATCTGGGCTGTCAGTAATGCCCTTATCATAAAGACGTTGTGCTGCATCTCTAATTGAACTTTCGGCATCGGAGTGAATTTTAATTCCCTGCATTTGTGAATTACGAGGAAATTTTGCAAGTAGGGTTAGTTCGTCGATCATATTTTTATCAAATTGCATGTGTTCACCTTTTTATTATTTATTCCTTGTCATAAGCTTAGTGTAGTTATACAAATCTGCCCAACGGGAGAGGTATTTTGTTAAAGAAAATTTTACTGTTAAGCACTTTGTTTATTTTAGTATTTTTAAATAAAGCACTAGCAAAGGAAAATCCAGTGATTGTGCTCGACGGTCAAGAAGCATTGAACAACCAAAAAGTCTGTTGGTATGAAAATAAACGCTATACCGAAGGTGCTTATATTTCTGTTGGTGACATTACGTTAATATGCACCGCCAAACAGCCTAATTTTTCAAACAGTGATTTAGCTTGGCTAAGACTTAATGCTAATGGCGAGATTATTTATCCGAAACAAGCTAAAACGATTCATGTCAATTAGCTTAAAACCAGCATATAGGTTACTATTGCGCGGTTGCAAATAACCTAAGATTTATCATGGACAATCAACCAAACAATCCATTACATGGCGTTAAATTAGCTGACATTGTTACTAAACTGGTAGAAAAACTTGGTTGGGACGGGATGGCAGCGCACGTCGATGTACGCTGCTTTCAAAATGACCCAAGTGTAAAGTCGAGTCTTAAATTTTTACGAAAGACCCCTTGGGCACGTGAAAAAGTAGAACAGTTATATATTGATACCATTATCAATAGTGACCATGCCGATGATGGCTCTTTCCAGTGGAAAAGCATTAAAAAGTAATCATTGCTAATCTTCAGCAGCTACAATCACCGAAAGCGATTTCGGTGATATCTCAACATCTAGTTTATCCGCTGTTTTTACCTCACCATCAATCACGTAGCTCAAGCCACCTTCTGCGCTCACAGTCACTCGTTTAGCATTTGTGTGATGACTATTAATTGCGAAACTAGTTTGAGTTATACTTGAGAACACTAACTCTGCGATGCTTAAAGTACTCGCTTTAGAGTCGGCACTGGGTGTTAACCAGTTTACATCAAGTAAACCATCTTGATGATCTGGCTGCCCAGCAGATTGAGCAAGTAACGTGGTAAATGGCGCGGCATTGGCAATGATTAAACTTGTAGTATTAATGGTTTTCAGCTCGTTGTCGTCAATGGTAACATCGTAGTCTTGCGCTTCATGCTCGCCTAATGCTTGCCAAAAGCCCTGTAAATAAGCCAGTTGACCTGACTCATTTTTTGCATCTCGATGCGCTTTTTCGATCATCTTTTGTTCAAAACCGATGCCAACTAGTAACAACATACGCTCGCCATTACAAACTGCAGTATCAATACGACTATCTTGACCTTCAATAATGAGCTCACAAGCCTGCTCTACTGGTATAAGTTTAGACTTAATACCCATTAAAACATGGGCAAGCGCATTAGCAGTACCCAAAGGAATAATGCCTAGTTTACAATCAGTATTAACAAGCACACTTGCAACTTCAGTTACTGTACCATCACCACCACAAGCAATAACCACATCAGGGCTTAACTCTAGGGCTTCTTTTGCTAGTTGAGTACCATCGACTTCTTCTGAAGTTGTATAAACGGTTAAATCGTAATACTCAGATAAGCGTGATGTTATTTGCTTACGTTTTGATTCCCAAAGCTTTGTGCCTGATACTGGGTTAGCTATAAGTACGGCTTTATTCTTTATTAATAAGTCACCAGAGCGATGTCGGCGAACAAGATGACGCAGCTGACGCTTATTTAGATTGGCTGTTTGTCGAGTCTCTTTAATTTGTGCGAGAATTTGATGTACGTCTGCATCTTTATTTTGGCTAAGTAAGTAAGCTGCCATTACAAATACTGAGCGTCCTCGACCCAGTGCACAATGCACAACGACACGTCTATCTGCTTTTACTTGATGGTCAATCCAATTAATGGCTTGATGTAATTGGGCACGAGTAGGTACGCTGTGATCAAGTACAGGAATATTTAAATAACGAATATTCTCTTGTGTTGAAGACCATTCAAGGCCATCAAATTCGCATGTTACATCTAAAATAGCCGTAATACCCATTTCTTTCATTGAGTCTATATCTGAAGGAAATAACCGACAGGCTAAAAATAAATGTTCATTAATTTGTTGTAGTGGCGGAACTTTGTCGTGCTTTCTCGACCATGCGTTATAAAGTTGTGCTCCCAACAAAAAGGGAATAAATGCCCAACGGATGTAGATGGGTATCACTCCGTTTTCTCGTTTTCTGAAAATACGTGCGATATTAAAAAAGTAAGCGCCGCTAACTAAAAGCAACGACAGAGCAGTCCAATAAAAGAACAGCGCAAAATACACAGTTTCAACCATAATAGCCGCAATTATAAATACAATCGCTAGTGCCAAGTAACTAAAAGCTGCCCACATAATCACTCCTTGTTATTCTAATTGAATAGAACAATGCAAATTTCACTCCAGTTAAATCTACTTGTTAAACACTATTGGCTTTTTAAAATCAATGACTTAGATTCAAACTGAAAACTTACCCTTTAAGTTTAGGACATTTTTTCACAACTTTTTGAATAACTTACAATTATTTACATACGCAAAATATCATAAATTTTAAGGCTGGCTTTCTCTAATAGTCTAAAATTAAAGTTAAGCACACTAGACATTTATATTTAGTGAAGCTTATTTTAAAAACTTAAATCAATCCTGAGCCTAATTCGTTATGAAATACGATGACCACACGCTACTTAATTTTCTTGCAGCAGAATACGTTCTAGGCACATTACATGGCCATGCCCGAGATAGATTTAGCCGCTTAATGCGAACCTCACCAAGAGCTCGCTACGCAACCTCATTATGGCAAAGGTATATAAAAAATTTAGAAAACGCGATTGAATCTAACCCACCCGATCAACAAGTATGGGATAAAATATCAAAAAGAATTGACCCGATACTTTTACCGGCAGAAAAGAAAGCAAAAGGCTTTAACTTTGTAATTTTTAATGCTTGGGCTGCTATTGCCTCTGCGGCGTGCGTTGTATTGGTTTTGATTACTTGGCAACCGCAAGAGTCATTTAGCGATAAAATCAGTCATTCAGTTACATTTTATGATTCATCAAATAAGCCTCTTTGGAATTTAGATATAAGCGATCACAGTATTTTACTTAAAGCGGCTAGTGATATGAGTATACAAACTGATTATGACTACCAGTTATGGATCCGTTTAAAAGGCTACCCCAACGCTATTCCTATTGTTTTATTACCAAAAACAGATAGCAAAGAAATTGCCCGCAATGCATTATTTAAACCGCAAAATATTGCGTTGCTAGCAATAAGCCGCGAGCCGACTGGCGGTTCACAATCAGGCTCCCCAAGTGAAATTATTTATACAGCTAAACTTAACGTTAATTAACCATACACAGCCTAAAGATTCATTATTAAAACACGAGCAAAGCCACTATTTCTAAGACAGATGACCTAGCCGTTAAACCTTTGTACTTGCTATAGTAACAGCCCCTTTTTACTTATCTTAAATAAATGCGGTCATTCGAGCATAAGACTTGCCCGCCTGTATTATCTCAGGAATAAAAATGAAAAAGTCGTTGTTGTTTACGCTATTTCTATTGATTTTTAGTTTTACCAGTTATGCCCACCAGCAAAGCACCGCTTACCTTACTTTAGAACAACAAACGAGTCATACACTTTCATTAACTGGCTCTTGGCAAGCCTCTGTGACTGATCTCGATAAAGCAGTAAACTTCGATAAAAATCAGGATAATGTAATTGCATGGCATGAAATTACCTCTCAGCAGCAAGCAATTTTTAACTATCTAAATAGCCATTTGATTGTTTTACAGCAACAACTAAGCTGCAAGATCGCTTTTGAAGGTGAGCTCAGCGTGAATAACCACTTTAATCAATCGTACATTCATGTGCCACTACAAGTAGATTGCCCTTCTGATAGTTCAATAACGATTAATTACACTGCCTTGTTTGAATTAGATGAGCATCATCAAGCAATTGCTGCTATTGCTAACTCAAGCCGCGTGTTTACAGAAAACACGCCAAAACAAGTTATCAACTTTAAAGAGCAAAGCTTTATCACAACATTTGTTGAATATGTACAGCAAGGCATATTACATATTTGGATGGGCACAGATCATATTTTGTTTTTAATCGCTCTATTGCTGGGCTGTGTATTGGTGCGTAAGCAAGGTGAGTGGCAACGTGTCGAGTCAAAAAAACAAATCCTTGTCGATACAGCGTGGATCATCACTGCGTTTACGCTTGCTCACTCAATGACCCTCACAGCAACTGCAATGAATATCATATCGCCAAACACACGTTGGGTAGAATTAGGTATCGCGCTTTCAGTTTTATTTGCTGCCGTTAATAACATCTGGCCGGTGATTGTACGTTTAGGTTGGATCACCTTCTGCTTTGGTCTATTGCATGGTATGGGATTTGCGAGTGTATTAGGTGAGCTTGGCTTATCGAATGAATACCAGCTAATGAGTATTTTAGCGTTTAATTTAGGGGTTGAGATAGGTCAACTCGTTATTTTAGCCATTTGTTTACCGCTACTAATGCTGCTTAGAAATAATCCCTGGTATAAAAAAGCCATTATGCCAGCAGGATCAGTGCTAATTGCAATTATGGCAATCCAATGGTCTATAGAGCGCTTTTAATGAGCGCTCTATTCAAATGGTAACAATAGAGTTTTCATTGCGGGGCGAAGAGCTTTTAGTAACTCATCAGTATCGAGGTCAGGGTTGAGCATTTTACGCAGTAAAAGGCCGCCCATCACAGAAAACATAACTTCAATACGAGCATTCACTTCATCAAGTGCCGTCCCTTGTAAAGGCCCTCTGTCACCAACTAATAAGTCACGCATAGAATCACGAGCATGGCTATCTGACTCACGTAATAAGTTAGCCACTTTTTCATTGCGTGCAGCTTCTGCGAGCATTTCTAAATCAAGAGCACCTTGATTTAAATCGGTATGACGTTCAACACCTCTACCCAGGCCATCAAGCAATACAGTGACACGATCGCCAGGTTTATCAGCAAACTCTTTAAAGATTGAAAACATTTCTTCCATGTCACGTTCGACAATTGATTCTATAATTGCCTCTTTGCTGGCGAAGTAATTATAGATATGGCCAGCGCTCATGCCTGCGGTTTTAGAAATTTCCGCCATTCCTGCGCCATGGTAGCCCTTACGTCGAAAACAATCAGCCGCGGCACAGAGCACTTGATTACGTCTTGCTTCGGCAAGAGCAGGGTCATTGTGTCTTTTCGTTTTTTGCGTCATGGTTTCTCCAAGCTTTACTGACTACAGTTAACTTTAATTTAAACAAGGTTTACAGGATCTTAATCTTTGCGGAGAGTCAAAACAACTAAGAACCTGCAAAACCTTAAATAAATTATGCTTTTGCAGATTTATTGCACAGCTTTTTGTGCATTCCAGCCGCCACCGAGTGCTTTATACAAATGAATTTGGCTCGCCAGATACGCTTGCTTACCCAATATTAACTGTTGCCCAGCACTGTACCAATTTCGTTGTGCGTCCAATACTTGCAAGTAACTGTCTGCGCCCTTTTGAAAACGAGCATCCGATAAAGTAAAAGATAGCTCATTACTTTGATACAAGTCATTGAGGGCATCTAACTGATGCCTATAACCTTCACGATCAGCAAGGGCATCAGAGACTTCTTTGAATGCTTGCTGTATGGTTTGCTCATAGCTGGTTAGTGCTATTTCTTGCTGAGATTGTGCAACATCAAGGTTGGCTTGGTTGCGGCCCATGTTAAAAATAGGCAAATTGATAGATGGTACAAAACTCCATGTGCCTGAACCTGAATCAAAAAGATTACTTAAGTCAGCAGAAGCCGTACCCGCATTCGCGGTTAAACTGATGCTTGGATAGAATGCCGCTTTTGCCACCCCAATATTTGCATTGGCTGCAAGTAAATCATGCTCAGCAGCCTTAATATCTGGTCGTTGAGTAAGCAGTTCTGACGGCAAACCAACCGGCACATCTGGTAAGCTCAGTACATCATCTATACTTTCAGTTGGTAATAAATCCGCAGTGACGGTTTTACCCACTAAAAAGTCGAGCGCATTTTTATCGCGCTTTAACAAGCGCTGATAATTCGCAATATCGACCTTAGCCGTTGCCACAGTACTCTCAAGTTGTGATAGCGTTAACTGAGAAGCAGCGCCAAGAGCAAATGTTTTACGAGTTAGCTCTAAAGACTCTTGCTGAGACTTTAAAGTCTCGTTGGCGAGCGCCAACAGCTCTTTGTCCGTCGCACAGTTAAGCCATGCATTCACTAATTCTGAAATCAAACTAATGCGCACACTGGTTAAACTATATTCAGCTGCATAGAGGTTTTGTAAAGCTTGTTCAGATTGGTTACGTACTTTACCCCAAAGGTCAATTTCATAAGCAGTTAAGCCAACTGTAGCTGAATAATTTTCAGAAATAGTTGCTTGGCCAGTACCAGATAAATCAGCAGGAAGACGCTGACGCGTACCCGACGCATTTAGATCAATGCTTGGGTATAACGCTGAATCTTCAATCTGGTACATTGCTCTTACCTGCTGCACATTTAGTGCAGCAGTTTTGATGTCTTTGTTGTTTTCAAGTGTTAGCTCAATCAACTGTTGAAGTTGCGTATTACTGAAAAATGACTGCCAATTTAGTGCATTTATATCACCTGCTGTACCTTGGATATCATAGTTTTGTGCAACGGGTAATTCACGTTGCTCCATATCTGGCGCCATATTACAGGCAGATAACATAAGTGCAGCAACAGACACTGAGATAAGTTTTACTTTCATTATGCCTGCTCCTCATTGTTTGACTTTGTTTTGCCTGGGAATACACGACGCACTAGTACAAAAAACAATGGCACAAACAACACAACTATGGTCGATGACGCGAGTGTACCGCCAATAACAGCAATACCTAGCGCATTTTGTGCACCTGAACCTGCACTTGATGCAATTGCAAGAGGTAGTACACCACACACAAATGCCATTGATGTCATAAAGATTGGACGTAAACGCAGGCGAATGGCTGCCACTGCTGCATCGACAAGCTTCATACCTTCATCCATTTTATGAATAGCAAACTCTACAATCAAGATGGCATTTTTTGATGCAAGACCAATAGTGGTTAATAGACCAACTTGTAGATAAATATCATTTGATAAGTTAAATACAAATGAGGCAATCGAAGCACCAAATACCCCTAGTGGTACAATCAGCATAACCGCCGCAGGGACTGACCAGCTCTCGTATAACGCCGCTAGACATAAGAATACAACCAGCAATGAAAGTGCATAAAGTAATGGTGCTTGACCACCACTTAAACGTTCTTCATATGAAATACCTGTCCATTCGAACGACACACCAGGCGGTAACTTCTTAACCATTTTTTCAACTTCGGTCATCGCTTGGCCAGTACTGTAACCCGGCGCTGCAGCACCTTGAATTTCCATCGCAGAGAAGCCATTATAGCGCTCAAGACGCGGTGAGCCATAAGTCCAATATGAATGAGCAAACGCAGTAAATGGTACCATGTCACCATTTGCATTACGTACATACCACTTGTCTAAGTCTTCTGGCACCATGCGCGATTCAGGTGTGCCTTGTAGGTACACTTTTTTCACGCGACCACGGTCAATAAAGTCATTTACATAGCTACTACCCCAGGCCGTCGATAACGTGTTATTAATGTCTGCTTGAGTAAGACCTAACGCTTCTGCTTTCGCTAAATCTATATCAAGCTCAAGCTCTGGTTTATCTTCTTGACCATTAGGACGTACACCTGATAGCACTGGGTTTTGCGCAGCCATACCTAAAAACATATTTCGTGCTTCAAGTAATTTCTCGTGACCTAAGCCAACTCGGTCTTGAAGGTATAATGTAAAACCATTTGCAGTGCCAAGCTCGACAACAGCTGGTGGTGGAAAAGCAAACACGAATGCTTCTTTAATCGTTGAGAAGTACCCCATGGCTTTACCAGCAACCGCCCCCACTGATAGATCTGGGCGCTGACGCTCATCCCAATGTTTTAAACCAACAAAACCGATTGCCGCGTTTTGACCCGAACCTGCAAAGCTAAAACCTGTTACCGTAAAGATAGATTTAACCGCTTCTGATTGATCTTCTAAGAAGTGGTGTTCCATCTTTTCAACAACTTTTAAGGTTTGCTCTGTTGTCGCACCTGCAGGTAGGCTTACTTGGTTAAACAAAATACCTTGGTCTTCATCTGGTAAGAATGCCGATGGTAGTTGTGAGAAAATAAACACCATGCCACCCACGATTAAACCGTAAATAAGTAAATAGCGTTTACTGTGTTTGATCATGCGAGACACAAAACCTTGCGCACCCGAGTTTGTTTTATCAAAACCACGGTTAAAACCAAGGAAGAAACGACCAATAAATGATTTATTATTGTGAACATGGCTTGGTTTTAAGATGGTCGCACAAAGCGCTGGCGTTAAAATCAATGCAACCAGTACTGATAAGCTCATCGCTGTGACCAAGGTAATTGAGAACTGACGATAAATAACACCGGTTGAGCCTGGGAAGAACGCCATAGGCACAAATACTGCTGAGAGCACCATCGCAATACCAACAAGCGCACCTTTGATTTCGTCCATTGATTTACGTGTTGCTTCAAGTGGAGACAAGTTCTCTTCGGTCATTACACGTTCAACGTTTTCAACGACGACGATTGCATCATCTACCAGTAGACCAATGGCAAGCACCATAGCAAACATAGTTAAGGTATTAATAGAGAAGCCAAAAACCTGTAAGATAGCAAACGTACCTAGCAGTACCACAGGCACTGCAATAGTAGGAATAAGTGTTGCTCTGAAGTTCTGTAAGAATAAGTACATTACCAAGAACACCAGCACAACAGCTTCAATCAGCGTACTGACTACTTTCTCAATTGAAAGTGATACGAATGGCGTTGTATCGTAGGGAACAACCGTTTTTAAGCCTTCAGGGAAGAAAGGCTCAAGCTCTGCAAGTGCAGCTTTTACGCCATCTGCTGTATCAAGTGCATTAGCACCGCTGGCAAGCTTAACGCCTAAGCCTGATGCTGGTTTACCGTTAAAACGAGCTACAACACCGTAGTTTTCACCACCTAGTTCAACATCTGCAACGTCACTTAAACGAACAACTGAACCATCAGTATTAGTTTTTACAAAGATATTTCTAAATTGCTCAGGTGTTTGTAAACGGCTTTGTGCAGTCACTGTCGCATTAAGTTGCTGGCCACTCACTGCTGGCAAGGCACCCAGTTGACCTGCCGAAACCTGTGCATTTTGGGCACTGATTGCTGCACTAATATCAGCAGGAGTTAACGAGTACTTGAGTAATTTAGCTGGGTCTAACCAAATACGCATTGCATACTGAGAACCAAACAGCTGTACTTCCCCGACACCGTTAACCCGAGAGATAATATCAAGCACATTTGATGAAACATAATCACCGATATCGATGTTATTCATACTACCGTCTTCAGAAACAAATCCTACAACCATTAGGAAGTTGCGTGCAGATTTAGCAACGGATACACCTTGACGTTGTACTTCTTCTGGTAATAACGGTGTTGCCAACGACAGCTTGTTTTGTACTTGAACCTGTGCGATATCTGGGTCTGTATCCGCAGTAAAGGTTAACGTTAGAGTAGCTGAGCCATTAGATTCTGACGTTGACGACATGTAGAGCAAGCCATCTAGCCCTTTCATTTTTTGTTCAATAACCTGTGTAACCGTATCTTCTAGAGTACGGGCCGACGCACCAGGGTATGAGGCTTGAATACTAATTGCAGGCGGTGCAATTGATGGATATTGCGCAACTGGCAAACTTCTAATTGCTAAGATACCTGCCAGCATAACTACGATAGCAAGTACCCATGCAAATATGGGCCGATCAATAAAAAATCGTGACATTAAGTTTCTCCGTTACTGGCTGTTAGCTGCTGATTCTGCAGGCATTGCATTGACTGGTGCACCTGGGCGGATTTTCTGTAAACCTTCAACAATCAACTTATCGCCATTGTTTAGGCCGTCTGTCACTAACCAGTTTGAACCAACAGTACGATCAGTTTTAAGCACGCGTGCTTCTACGGTGTTGTCTTTGCTTACAACCATGGCAGTAGGCTCACCTTTGGTATTTCTACTGACACCGCGCTGTGGTGCTAAAATCGCATCATTTTTGACACCTTCAACAATCACTGCTCGAACATACATACCAGGCAGAAGTAATTTTTCAGGATTAGGAAATTCAGCACGTAAGGTGACTGAGCCAGTGCTTGGGTCAACCGTTACTTCTGAGAATTGTAACGTGCCTTTATGTTGATAAGTGCTGCCATCTTCCATCTTTAATTCAACTTTTGAATGTAAAGCAGCATCTTTATCAAGCTCACCGGCAGCGATCGCTTTTTTCAAACGTGTTAATTCACTGCTCGATTGAGTTAAATCAACATAAATAGGATCTAGCTGAGTAATTGTTGCTAACGCAGTTGCTTGATTAGCGCTAACTAGGGCACCTGCTGTTACATCTGATTTGCCAATTTGGCCGCTAATTGGTGCTAATACTTTGCTATAGTTCAAGTTAATTTCAGCTGTTTTAAGCTGCGCCTGAGCTGTTAGTAAGTCTGCTTTTGCACCTTTATATGCAGCATCGGCTTCATCATAATCTTGTTGGCTTACAGCTTTGATACTCAACAACTCTTTGTAACGTTCAGCTTTTGCTTTGGCATTAGCAATACTTGCTTGAGCTTTAGAAATAGCAGCTTTACTGGTAGCTACTTCAGCTTCAAATGTAGACGGATCAATTTGATATAAGGCTTGGCCCTTTTCAACTTCAGCACCTTCAACGAACATACGCGACTGGATAATACCGTTAACCTGAGGACGAATTTGCGCGATACGTGAAGCAGCAACACGACCTGGTAATTCTTTAGTTAGCGTAAGAGGTTTGCTTTGCATCTCAATAACGCCAACAGGTACAGCTTGAGCTGCCTGCGTTTGCCCTTGAGCCGATTCTGATTGGCCGCAGCCTGATAATAAAACAGCACCAGCCAAAGCTGACACTGCAAAAAATGGAATGCGAGAGCGCTGCATGTGTATTTCCTTAGTTTAGAGTGAACGATCATTCTAAACTAAAAAAGGCACAGATCAACCATATTTAAATAACTTTACATTAAATAAATAACTTGCTGTAAAGCATGTTTTGTTCAAAAGAAATAAAACGAATAGAAGGTTTGATATTATAACTGATAGCTTGTTAAAAAAATCGTTTTAAAACTATCAGTTATAGTAAATTCGCTTGATTAACTGAGCTCTTCGCCTAAGCACATACCCATTGCTCGAGCGCTTGAAATTAACGAGTGTTCTAAAGGAATAACACGATATTCAGAGGTAGCTTCTTTTAAACTGATTGGTTTAATTTCTCCGTCTTTACTGACAGGAATAAAACCAAATCGGCCATGTTTTACAAGCTCGAATGCTTGCACACCAAATTCGGCTGCTAATACTCTATCGAACGCATTAGGTGTACCACCGCGTTGAATATGGCCTAGTACTGTCACTCTCACATCTAGATCAAGTGCGACTCGTATTTGTGAAGCCAAATGCTCTGCAATACCACCAAGAATTGGGTTTTCATAACCAAACTCATTTGATTGTTTACTCACTACACTGCCAGCAAGTGGTTTAGCCCCCTCTGAAATTACGATGTTGGCAAATCCATGCCCTTTGTCAAAACGTGATTTAAGTTTTGCTTTAATCGCTTCAATATCGTAAGGAATTTCTGGAATAAGGGCTACTTCAGCGCCTGCTGCAATTGCTGAATGCAAACAAATCCAACCTGCATCGCGACCCATGACTTCAGTTACAATCACCCGGTTGTGACTTTGTGCTGTTGGTATTAATCGATCAATGGCTTCTGTGGCGGTGTCGACAGCAGTCTGAAAACCTATTGTGTAATCAGTGCCATATAAATCATTATCAATGGTTTTTGGCACGCCGACAATATTTAAGCCATGCTCAAATAGATGCTGAGATACTCTGTGTGAACCATCACCACCAATATTAATAACGGCATCAAAACCAAGTTGCTTAATAATACTGATTAACTCATCAGAGCGGTCAATAAACACTTGTTCACCTGCTATTTCAGCAGGAAATGCAGTTGGATTACCTTTATTAACTGTTTCTAGAATTGTTCCACCTCGAACATGAATACCAGCCACCACTTCACTAGTTAAGTGTATAATATCATTTGGTTTTTCAAGCACACCACAATATGCTCTTCGGCTACCATACACCTGCCAATTGCCATCATGTTCGGCTGCTTTAACCACCGCTCTGATCACTCCATTAAGCCCAGGGCAATCACCCCCACTTGTTAATAGCAGTAATTTTTTCATCGTGTTACCAACTTCGTTCACTGATTAATTACAGATTAGCTTATATATTGAACTTTCGCGTATGACTTACATCAACTAAAACGCGGTTTTTTATGTGTAGAAAACAGCGCCACAAAAAGCACTAGTAATACATACTTAGGCAAACTAGTCAGTAAAGTGGTGTTATCAATATTTGCAGAAAAGGTGTTAACAGCAAAATATAAATGCAGCGCTAAAAATGGTGTCAGCAATATAAAATATGAATACGCTTTGTCTCTAAGATACAGCGACTTACTAATAAGTAAAAACGCTAAAAGTAAAGCTAATAAAGGAAGGCCTAAAGTAACGATATCAACCATTGATAAAGCAAAGTTAGGTGACAAGTCATAAAGGGCTGAGAGTACTTCAGTTGGAATCGCAATAGCTGATCCATAACCAATAACGGGTATAGATAAATAGGCAAATAAACAGCCAAAAATAGATAAAAGTAGTACGTTATATTTCATAACTCCATTCCATGGTTTGTTCATTATTAGTCTTACGCTAACTAATAATGAACAAATAATCCACTACTTTTTCAGTATCTTATACTGTTAAAATGTCTTAACTTTAAAGGCTAGGTTTTCTACCGCACAGCCTGTACTACTTGTGTTTACACGGTAATAATGAGTGCTTTCAGTAGCATTTAAATCCAATAAAAACTCGTCATGCTGTGCTACTGCTTGTTGCTCTTGTGTTAAACACATAGCT
Source organism: Pseudoalteromonas sp. NFXS39 (assembly GCF_040148775.1). NCBI lineage: Bacteria > Pseudomonadati > Pseudomonadota > Gammaproteobacteria > Alteromonadales > Pseudoalteromonadaceae > Pseudoalteromonas > Pseudoalteromonas sp. NFXS39. Next base: position 202,600 of record NZ_JAGDEC010000001.1, read on the forward strand.
TGTACAAGCGAGCGTAATTTAGCATCTGAAAATATGGTGCCGAAACGCTGCATCGGCAGTGGCGGAATTTTAATACTAGGGAGTGCATTATCAACAGTTCGTTTAGCTAAGTTAAAGCCATCCTTTGTTACATCAATAACCGTACCTACAGGCCAATAACTAATAGCTCCGCTATTTTTAGCGTCTGATTGAACATGCACAACACCGCTTTTACCAATCACTGTCATTAAGGAAGTTCCACCAGCTCGTATTGATACAAGCGCTGTAGTTTCATCAACCCCAAAGCCATGTTTTTGCCCTGTATCTGCCAATAATCTAGCTAAACGCATTGTTCTGTTGCGCTCGCTAAAGTGTGTATCAAGAACACCGTACGTAAAGCTACCTAGCCCACCTTGTTTTTCATAAGTTAGGCTATCAGACGAAAGCTTATTACTGCACTCATTTTCACAGCGCTCACTTGGAGGTGAAACAGCAAACGAGCCTTCTCTCATTGCCGCTAAACTTGTACCATTTGAAATCATCGGCACTGAACCATATTCATTTTTACCACCACTTTGCACAGCAGTGCCTGCACTTGTGCCAACAAGTAATGGTCTTTGTAAAATTGCGTGAGTCCAAGGATATTGCTTACCGTTATCATCAAACAGTACTTTTCTGGTTAAACTCTGATCGCCACCGTTAAACATCATCCCCGTCGCGTTTTCAATCAGTTTAACTAAATGATCTACCCCTTTATCACAAAGCGCTTTTTCGGCCTTAATTCGATCAGGGTAAATTGTCTCACGGTTAAAAACCCCCATAGAGTCAGTGCGTAAAGAATCCAAACTTTCACATTGCTTACTCGTAATCGCTTTTGCTAAGGCGGGGGTTAGAGGTAACCAGCTTGATTCTACCCCCTTAAAGTTTAATAGCCCTTCATAAAAGTCAGCTGATTCATATGGATCTCGGCTAGAGGCTGTAACAGCCAAAATTGTTGGTGATTTGGTGGTTGTTTTTAATGAAGCAGCAACAAAATCTAAAATATCTGAAGTAGAGGTTTCTGTAGTTAAGTCTTTATACACTCGCTCTGTAATTCTTTGTTTTTGTTTATTAAGAATAACAACTTCTAATATATCAAATACGTAATTAAATTCACTTTCAGATAGAGACGATAGCACCTGATTATCTAGATCTCGCCAAGCCCATAACAAAGTTGCTTTACTGACTTTTTGGAACTCTTTATGTGTTAATTTATTTAATACAGCAACAACATGGTCTCGGTGCTTTGTATTGTTGTTAGGCCAAAATTGGTCAATTTTTTTAATTGATTGTTTTGTTACGCTAAAAACATTCTCTTGCTTACCGATTATGCTTTCTTTTGTTGAGCAATTCTTTGGTTTGCTACTTGAACAGATTTCTAGGTCACTACCAACCATAACTAAGGTTTGATTTGCAGGCTCAGCAAAACATAATGACGGAAGTAACGCAGTACCTGCAAGTAATGCACTGCGAGAAAATAAGGATAACTTTTTAAAAATGCGCATGTATCGGTTTTTAGCTGTATAAAATAAACAAAAGTATACCGACTTTTTAGATTGCTGAAAATGAAAGATAGAGGCGCATTATGCGCCTTCATTGCTAGTGATTCTAGATACTAATAGTTGCTCAACTTTCACCCCTTCAACATCGACAACCTCAAACTTATAGCCAGCAAAGTTTATAAACTCTGCACGCTTTGGCAGGCGTTTCATGGTGTAGATCAAAAATCCTGCGACTGTTTCGTAATGAGACTGTTCTGGGAACTCTTCAATTTCAAGTACCTTTGCAAGCTCTACCACTGGGGTTAAACCATCAACTAACCAGGATGAATTATCACGTTGAATAATTAACTCTTCACCTTGATGGCTAATTAAATCGCCCATGAACCCTTTCATTAAATCTTTAACAGTGACAATACCGACCATTAGCGCATATTCATTAACCACAACGGCAAACGGCTCTGCCGCTTTTTTAAAGGTATTTAACGCCTCTGAAAGACTCAATGTTTCTGGCAGGTAGAAAATGTCGCGGCTTATCAATTCATTATCTATTTCGGCAGTTTGTCCTTTTAGTACTTTGCGCAAAATATCTTTTGATTCAACCGAACCAATTAATTTATCTAAACTGCCATCACACACTAAAAAGTGATTATGAGGGTGCTCAATTATTTTGGTTGCTACTTCTTGTGCATCTGCTTTGACATCAAAAAACACAATTTGATCACGAGGCGTCATCACACTCGATAAAAAGCGGGCTTCTAAATCAAATACATTGCCAATTAACTCATATTCTTGTTGCTGCAAGCTGCCGTACTCAGCCCCTGCATCCATCATCGCGACGATGTCTTCTGTGGTAACGATATCTTCTCTCTCTGCAGGCACTTTAAACGCGCGCAAAACCAAATTAGTAATACCATTAAAGAAAACAACAAAAGGTGTTAGCGCAAAAGTAACCCAGCGCATAATAGATACCACATTAACAGCAACCGCCTCAGGCATAATCATCGCTAAGCGTTTTGGTAACAAGTCAGCGAATAAGATAAACAAAGAAGTAATACTAAAAAACGAAATCAAAAAGCTAACTTGGCTCAGTAACGGACCTTGATAAATCATCCCTAAAACTTGTTCGATATAAGGAGATAATGCTTGCTCACCAACAATCCCCCCCAAAATCGCAATCGCATTTAAGGCTATTTGTATCATCGCAAAAAATGCTCCAGGTTGCTCTTGTAAGCTAAGCACTGCTTGGGCTTTTTTATTTCCTTCGTCCACCATAACTCGTAATTTGATCTTACGAGATGCAGCAATCGCTATTTCGCTCATTGCAAACAATGCACTGATCAAAATTAAAATCATAATAATGAGTAAATCACTCATTGTAGCTCCTAATAATTAAGCGCATTCAGAGTGTTGAATGCAAACAACTTTTTGCTCGTTTAGGCTAGCTAGAGTTTGGCGAGAATGGACAAAAAGCAGCTGATTATAGCCACTTTGTAGCATTCAACAAGTGCTATTTTTAATCGTTAGCAGCAAAGCCTTTGTTTAATTTTTCAAGAGTCACAGGGTTGATGTTTTTATTGCAAGCGAAGTATAACTGAGGTGTTCCGACGGGCAGTTTTAATATCGGTTTTAAATCTTCAAGCGTGTTATCGCCATCACGTTCATATTTAAACTGTTCATCGCTGAGGATGACTAAATCTATACTTGAGCGTCTGCTTTTGAGCACATCATAAATGTTGTCAAAACTATCAAGTAAGATCAGCTGATTGCGCTCATCAAAGCCATTCTCTTTTAAGTATATGTGTGAATAGTTATTTTTTAAAACTGCAATTCGGTATTTTTTAGCTTCATCAATATTAGCTATTTTTACTTGTTCAGATTTAAAAGAATAAAATGACGCCGAAAAACCACCAATGCGGGCTATCCAAGTAAATTTGTCTTCACGTGAAGGAAGCCTTGCCATAGAAAAGATACAGGTATTGCTGTCACGTAATGCTGCGTTATACGAAATTGACCAAGTGTTTACAGAAAGCTCATAATCCAATCCACTTTTTTCTAGACCTGATTTAACTTGATCAACCACAGTTCCAGTTAATACGCCGTTTTCATTTAGGTATTGAAAATTAGGGAAATTTTCGGTCACCACTGTAATTGCTGCAAAACAAGGTTGCAGAAATAGCAGCAATGACAGGGTTAGAATTGTGCGCATAATGAGCGATACCAAATAAATTATAATTATTTTTTATAATAATATAGCTCGAAGTTGCAGATATTGAAATATTATTTAGTAAAAAGGAATGAGCGGAAACGGGGTGTTTCCGCCCTAGAGTCAATTACTTATTTATTGCATTAATCAAAAATGCTGAGATTTTAGCACCTTCTCTAAGTGTTGTTTCAGAACTTGTTTGACCGATTAATGAGCTGTCTGTGAATGGCGCAATTTCCATCATGTCAGCACCAGTAATTGGGAACTCGTCAGCCAACGCAACTAGAATATCTAAAGCATGTTGTGGTGTTAAGCCACCCGCTTCTGGTGTCCCTGTCGCTGAAGCAAAACTTTCATCAAGTGCATCAATATCAAAGCTTACATAAAGCTCATCTACATTATCAGCCTTAAGTTGTGCAATTACCTCTTCAGCAACTGCTTTAGCACCACGTTCGATGATTTCTTGGGCCCAATGTTGTTTAACACCAAAAGTGTCTTCCCAATGTTGCTTAGGCTTACCACTAGAGCGAATACCAAATTGAATTAAATTACGCGGCGCCGGTAAATACTCAAGGATATGTGTACACCATGAACCAAAACATAAATCGATACCTAAACGTTCAACTAATAAGTCAGTATGAGCATCAAAGTGAATGATTGCGGTGCGTTTACCTGCATCACGTTTTGCTTTTAAGTAAGCTTTAGTCAGCGGGTAGCTAATTGAATGGTCGCCACCGATACCAAAAATACCCTTATCAGGATAGTTTGCATAAAAGCCATCACAAACATCTTCGGTGATAGACAAAGGTGATACATGGTATTCACTGTTTTCATCTGCATATAACGCTTTTTGGCAGTTTGTGATAGTCGCATCGTTAAGGTATTTATCATGTAATAAATGCGGGATTACACGTACATCACCCAAATCAAAAGCGCGAGCTTGAGGTTGTTGATCAATCAAAGTAGAGCGCAAAAACAATGGTCCCCAATTAGCACCACGTAAGATACCACCGCCACAGTCAGAGCTAATACCTAAAATAACGGCTTTGTGTTCAGAGTCAGTCAGTGTTTCAAGTGACTCTTTCCAAAGCACATCAACATTGTCTGTTTGGCCGTATAATTTAGTACGCAGCGCATCTTTACGTTCTTTTGCTGTATTGACTGTAAATACGCCATCGCCAGGAGGACAAAGACACTGACTTAGTTTTTCATGGAATGCTTTTTGTGTGTTACTCATCTCTACTCCGCTGATCATTATCTGCATATTCATGCGTAATAAAAAAAGTTACGCAATCAGGTTTGTGTATCGTTTAGATTTTTGAGGCTAAACAAATACTTGCCCAACCAAACTTATAACTATCTGAAATTAAAAGGTTATAATTTTAATGCAGAAGAATTTAAACTGCTCTAGTCAAATAAGAGCGCTGTATTTGGGCAGGTATAACATGCGCGAAAAGAAAGTCAAATTTTGCGGCAACCTACTCGATTGCCGCTATAGATTTATATTCAAGCGAAGTGAATACTCATTATTCATAGCCTCTTGGCTTCTTGGTTTTGATAACAGCAATATACGCATGCCAGCTGGCGTAGCTCAATAAAGGCATAATGACAATAAAACCAGCAGTGCCAGTAATAAAGCCTACAAACACTAAGCACAGAATTAACCCAGCCCAAACAACCATGGCACCAAAATTTGTTTTAACCGCGTTCATAGAAGAAATTACCGCAGTCATAATATCAACACGGCGCTCCATCATAATTTGCGGGGTAAATGCAGAAATAGCGAATACAGTCACCAGCAAGATACCGCCGACAATACTGCCGAGCGTTAAGAATGCAGATAACTGCTCAAAAGTCGGGTTAACAACGTTCGGGTACAATGCATGAATAAGAGCTGCTAAACGCATCCATACAATCATAATCACCATTAACAACACGGCAAAGCCCCATTCACCTGCAGGGTTTCTGAACATCGATTTAAGACTGTGCATTAAAGTGGGCTTGTGACCTTTTTCAAGCTCCCAAGCAACATCATAAAGACCAGCGGCAAATGCAGGGCCTATTAGTGCAAAGCCAACTACGGCAGGTAAAATAACTAAGTGTGTATCAAACTGATAAACAAAATACATGATAGTCGCAGGTATCAAGGTAAATACTAATCCGTATACTAGACTTAGTATGGGAGCATTAGCGATATCTTTAAATGCGAGTGCCAACCAGTGAAAAGGCGCACCGATTGAAATTTTCGAGCTTTCTAAACAGCGTGCAAACTCATGGTGTTTACTCATAGAAGATGAAGCAGGCATAATATATCCTCTTTTATCGTTACTTCTTTAGGTTTAGGTTATCTGTGCAATTCTTGCAACATTAGTAATCTAATAGGACATCTGTCCTGTACTTTAAACACATATGATTAAAGTATTACGCTTTAGACAAAAATAAGGTTTAATAATGGAAAAGGTATTTCACTTAGGGCTTACTCGTCAGGACTTAAACGGCGCAACCCTTGCGATTGTCCCAGGCGATCCTGACCGCTCAGCACGCATTTCAACACTTCTCGATAACCCAGAATGCTTAGCGAAGACCCGTGAATTTCATGTATACCGAGGTGAGCTAAACGGCCATAGCGTTGTAGTTTGTTCAACCGGTATTGGCGGACCATCTACATCAATCGCTGTTGAAGAACTTGCCCAGCTAGGTATAGATACCTTTTTGCGAATTGGCACGACCGGTGCTATTCAGCCACACATTAATGAAGGCGACATTTTAATTAGCCAAGCCTCAGTTCGTTTAGACGGCGCAAGCCAGCATTTCGCACCGCTAAGCTATCCTGCAGTGTCTGACTTTTTTGCTACTCAAGCTATGGTAAATGCGTGTGATAAGTTAGGGATTAGCTTCCATATTGGTATTACAGCATCTAGTGACACCTTCTATCCAGGACAAGAACGTTACGATACCTATTCTGGCTATGTTCCTCGTTCATTCCAAGGCAGCTGTGAAGAATGGCAAAAACTAGGCGTGATGAATTATGAAATGGAATCAGCAACACTATTTACTATGTGTGCAGCACTTGGCTTGCGTGCAGCGTGTGTTGCAGGTGTATTAGTAAATCGTACTAAACAAGAAATTCCTAATGTTGACCACGGCGAGATTGAGAAAAAATCAGTCGCCGTCGTCATTGAAGCTGCAAAACTATTGCTAAACTAATCGTTAACTAGTTTAGCAACACAGTGTTCAAATGCTGGTGGGTTTTCAAAACTTGCCAGCACACTTTTAGCCACCTCATACTGATTTTCAGCCCCTTGTGTTTCTAGCAAGGTTATTGACTTAACCGTTTTATCATCAAAAGTTAAACCCGCAAGATAAAACTGACTCAACGCACTTTGTAGCGGAGAAAGGCTTGGACTATAAGCTGCATTTTCTGCATAGCTTCCGTAAAAGTCACCTTCTGTATATGTACTTAATCTAACAGCACTAAAATTACCTGTATATGGTACGTATGCATTAAGCGCCAATTGAACTAGTTTTTCATCGTTAATACTCGTTTCTGCAAATTGCTTATCTCTTTGTTTATGTGAAAACAAGCATTCTTCATTACCTAAATCTTTTGGACCAAATGAATGTGGTAACAACTCATGTAGGTTAAAGTCCCGTTCTGGCAATAAAATCTCAAGTGAGTCTGCGGTGCTCAATTCATTCATAAATTGACGGCAATAACCACAAGGTGCATCACTGATAGCAATTTTTTGAACTGCTTGCGCGCCGTTAAGCCACGCATTATTAATCGCTGATTGCTCAGCATGTACTACCAAACTTAATGCTTGATGAGAAAACTCGACATTAGCACCAAAATAAAAGTTTGTTTCGCCTTGTTTGTTTAACCCAACTGCAACAGCACCCACATAAAATTTAGAAATAGGTGCGACAGAAAATAAACTTGCGACGGGTACACAGGCTTTTTGTAACTCAAGTTGGCTAACTTCGAACTGCTGACAAAGAGAAGAAATATCTGATTGAGATAAGATGCCACGCTGCTTTTTAAGCTGGGCAAAAAGAGAGTTTTTTTGTTGTTCATTGAAGCTAAACGGCTCAGATTTTTGAGCTAGTTTGCTTGCATCTATCCTAGTTGCTGTCATAACAAATTATAATTATTAATTGGCTAAACAGTTTAAAAGGTTACGTATTGAATTGCTAGGTTTTGGCGTTAAACATCCCGATTATTAGCACAAAAAAAGCTAAAAATTAGCGGTATTTGTAAGCCCAGATATACAAATATATTTCCAATAGCTAAGCTCAGCATTTATTGATGCACTAACCAGTTTTTAGCTTTGTTAAAACATTCAAAGTTTTCAGCCTGTAAGTTATAGCGCTTTGCTTTTTGCATAAATAAATCGTGCATAAATCCATCAAAACTTACCACAATAGCCACTACAGCTTCTTTCAAAGAGTTTGCCACTTCCGGCATGATGGTGAATAAATCAGCAGGTGCGAAGTTGTGAGTCAATTCAGACACGTCAACGAGTATTTTTTCTGACCCATATAATACCGAGTATTGTTGGGCAATTTGGTAAAAATTAATCACATCCTGTGCACTAGCAGTCCCTCTTAACGTCATCATCACGAGTGACGTCGATGCATCATAAGTGATGCAAGTAGACACGTTTGGCATAAGTTACTCTAAAAAAGTGTGGGAGTTGTTTTTGGATCAACGGTAGCTGATCTAAAAAGCTGGGCTATTTTATTGATATCGCCCTTCCAGTCAATACCTAGCAATAAAATAGGTATGACCAGTTGCATATTTCATATTTTAGGATTAGTTTTAATCTGAAAATCTGCCATTCGAGTTCACACCCTATTTACTTTATAAACATGTAAGAGATTTCCTCTAAACAAATAAGCAATTTCAGATAAACCTGTATTTAGTTAAAATTTATAATGTAAAGCGTTATTAAGACAGTAAAAGGAGTGAGTGCTTTATGTACTCATTTTTAAAATGGATTGGTGTGCCATGAAAGCGCGTTTGGTTTTGCTCATTAGCTTTATACTATTGATTTTATTATATTCAACAACAATTAATGCAATGCCTAACAAAGAGTTTAATGAACTCAGACTTTCAATAAGGCAAAGCTATGCAAGCTCACCACAAGAAGGCCTAAAGTTTGTCAATGCCCTCATAGAAACTACCGAGCTAACATTAGAACAAAAGATTATTGCTACTAATTATAAAGCTTGGTTCTTATTAGAGACAGACGAGCTAGAACAAGCCATGGAAACCATTGTTAAGTACATGAATATGGTTTCTCAGTCTGATGAAAAAGACCTCATGTATGGCTATTTCAATATTTCCGGGGGGATTTATGCACGCTTAGGTCTATATGAAGAAGCCTTAGCTTACTATCGCGATGCCATGCCATTTGCACAATCTCGAGATGAACGTTTAGTTTATCAAACCGAAAATAATATCGCTTTGGTAAAGCTACGTTTAAACCGTTACAAAGAAGCTGCTGACTCGTTCACATACTATCGAGATTATGCCCGCAGTAAAAATCAAACTCTGAACGAATCATTTGCTAGTAATAACTTAGCGCTTGCTTTAATTGGATTAAAACAGTATTCAGACGCACTCAAGGTTATCAATGAAGCTATAGGGTTACAAAACCAACATAACTACACCACTCACCTTGCTTCAAGCCTAGTTATAAAAGCCAAAATATTACGTTTTCAAGGTTTTTTAGAAGACTCAGAAAAGGTACTAAACGAGGCTTCGACTGTTATTGAAAATAAAAAGCTTGAAAATGAGCAACTTAATATCATTTTATGCTTAGCAGAAACGTATGAAGCACAAGGTCATACTGAGAAAGCGCTCGATACACTAGCATCCGTTAACATACAAGCTGTTAGCCATACTAATTTTGAAGCCCTATTATCGATTGCAAAATTAACTGCAGAGCTTTACGAACAACAAAAAATTTATGCAAATGCACTAAGCGCTTATAAACAATATTCGTACATTAATGAAGCTATTTTAACCAGACAAGCAAAAGTGAACCTAGCTAAAGCATTAGCGGAAGCTGATGTAGCCGCAAAAGAGGTCAGAATTTCTGAATTGACTCGTGCTGAACAAATAAAAGCGACGAAAGCCAATGCATTTAAAGATCTCACTATTGTTGTAAGCATATGTTTAGTAATTATTTTATTTGGCTCTTTTATCGCAATTAATAGTATAGACAAACAAAAACAAAAATTAGCTAAAGCATTAAAACAGTTAAAAGATACTCAAAATCATCTAATTGAAATAGAAAAAATAGCGTCTTTAACAGCACTAGTATCCGGTATGGCGCATCAACTTAATACCCCTATAGGCACCATAGTTACAGCAAGTTCATTAATAGATGATTACATGGAAGGTTTAGAAGAAAAATTTAAAGCCCGAGAGCTGTCTAGCAAGCATTTTCATAAATTTATTACCGATACCAATAGCGCTAAAGACCTTGTGATCAACAGTATTAATCGACTTGCCGGAATTGTAGAAGAATTTAAAGCGCTTAATGTGTCTATACACCTAGATAAACCGATGAGCAAAATACAGCTTTCAAGCTTTCTTAACCATCGTTTATGTCCTTTGAGCAAACATCTTGGTAAACAAATTGATTTTAAAATTCATGGCGATGAAGCAACTATTACATCTTATCCAACTATTTTAAGTGATGTATTAAAAACCTTAGTTATTAATTCCTGTGAGCATGGCTTTGTTAATTCGGGTAAGGGAGTGGTCGAAGTTTCAGTCAAAGCGTTTACGCATGTGGTTGAAATTACCTATCAAGATAACGGTGTGGGAATCAGTGATGAAATTCTACATGAAATATTTACCCCTTTTTACACCACTAATCTAGGGGGTAATCACTTAGGGCTTGGTTTAAACGTGGTATTTAACGCGGTTAAATACAACCTAAGAGGCAAAATCGGCGCCGAGTCATGTAAACACGGCGCACGATTTGTTATTAGCCTACCAATCGATGCTCAATTAGTAGATGACACTAGCTATTAACCGGTATTACGCATACCTGCTGCAATACCTGTCATCGTGATCATCAAGGCATTATCAATATCACTTGCAGAGTTTTCATCAGCTTCACGTGAACGACGCAGTAACTCAACTTGTAATAAGTTAAGTGGATCTGTGTAAGGGTTACGAAGCGCGATTGACTCTTTGATCCAAGGCTGGTCTGCAAGTAAGCTCTTTTGTGGGCTAAGCGATTGAACAAGCTCAATAGCCTCGCTCAATTCCTGACGTAACTTCACACCTAATGGCTTATATTGCTCAGTAACAAGTGCATCATCATAATGAGCACTTAACCATGTATCGGCTTTACTAAATACCATCTCTAGCATCTCTAAACGAGCACGGAAGAATGGCCATTTTAAGCTCATTTCGTGAAGTGTTTCGATGCCATATTTATCTAAAGCAGCTTTAAGGCCTGTTAATGCACCTAACCAAGCTGGCAGCATTAAACGATTTTGGCTCCATGCAAAGATCCATGGAATAGCACGAAGGCTTTCTACACCCCCATTCGGGTTACGCTTAGCCGGGCGAGAGCCCAAAGGTAATTTTGAGAGCTCTTGTTCTGGCGTTGCCATTCTAAAGTAAGGAACAAAGTTTTCATCATGACGCACAACTTGACGGTAATGCTCGCATGAGTCTGCACTAATAAGATCCATAACATCACGCCATTCGCTCTTAGGCTCTGGCGGCGGCAATAAGTTACTCTCAAGTACCGCACCGGCATAAATGTTTAAGCTTTGTAGTGCGACAGCAGGCAAACCAAACTTAAAGCGGATCATTTCACCTTGCTCTGTTACACGCAGGCCACCTTTTAATGAACCAGGAGGCTGAGAACGAAGCGCCTGTGCAGCTGGAGCGCCACCACGACCAACAGTACCACCACGGCCGTGGAATAAGATAAGCTCAATACCGCGCTCTTCGGCTAATTGAACGAGTTTATCCATTGCTTCATATTGTGCCCAACCAGCAGCCATCATGCCTGCATCTTTTGCTGAGTCTGAGTAGCCGATCATGACATTTTGCTGATTTTGAATATGACCACGGTACCAAGTGTTATCAAGTAAACATTCAATAACCTCTTTACCATTATTTAAGTCATCTAAGGTTTCAAATAACGGTGCAACCGGCAAGTTAAACTTGCAACCACTTTCTTTCAATAACAATTGTACTGCTAAGACATCGGATGCAGTGCGTGCCATGGAAATGATGTACAAGCCAAATGTTTGTGCGTCTTGCGCTGCTATCACATCAAACGTATCAAGTACTTCTTGTACTTCAGGGCTTGGCTGCCAATGTTTAGGTATTAGTGGTCTACGAGAGTTCAGCTCCGCAAGTAAGAATGCTTGTTTATCTTCTTCTTGCCATTGATGGTAATCTCCTAAACCTAAATAACGTGTTAGCTCTGAGAAAACATCACCATGACGTGACGAGTCCTGACGCACATCAAGTTTTGCAAGGCGCAAACCAAAGCTATTAATGCGGCGCAGTACATCAAGTAGCAAACCGTCTGCCACCACTTTCATGTTGGTTTTAATTAGCGAGCGATAACACACTTCAATAGGGTGCTTAATTTGCGCAATATCGGTAATTAAATCTTCAGAGTCAGTGCGCTTTTTCTTAATTTTAGCGCCCAAATGCGTCACGGTTTCGGCAATTTGATTCTTTAATTTTTTAAGTACCGCACGGTAAGGTTCAAAGTCTTGCCCTGCAAGCTCAACTAATTCATCGCTTGCATCAGACATAGATAACTCATTACTTAGCGTCTCAATGTCACGCGAATACAAATCAAGTGCCATCCAACGGCCATGGTCTAGCACTTGCTGAGTGACTTCAGCGGTTACAAACGGGTTACCATCACGGTCACCACCCATCCATGAAGTAAATTCAATTGGGCTGAAATCAATCGGTAATTCAAGATCAAGCTCTGCTTTTACGTCTTCACCAAACTCGCGTAGAAAACGTGGAACGGCATGCCATAAGCTATTCTCAATAACTGCAAAACCCCATTTAGCTTCATCGATTGGCGTTGGGCGCGAACGACGAATATCGTCGGTATGCCAAGCTTGGCTAATAAGTTGGGCAATGCGATTTAATAAATCTGCACGTTCACTTGGTAAATTGTCTTTACGCTCTAAAGAGGCAAGACAATCACTTAATTCAACGTGTTTATTGATCATTGTACGGCGTGTCACCTCAGTTGGGTGAGCCGTGAGTACTAAATTGATGTGGAGTTTTGAGAGTGTTTGTGCCAAGTGATTAGGGTCCACTTGACCTTGCTTTGATGCAGTTGCTAACGCTTTTAATGTTTGAGTGAGAGGGTTTAGTTGGCAAAAACCAACATCATTAAAGCGCGAAACGGTATGAAATTGTTCTGCAACATTAGCAAGATTCAAAAAATGATTAAATGAGCGTGCAACCGGTAATAGTTCTTCATCTGTGAGAGCGTGTAGTACTTCGATAAGCGCTTGTCTGTCGGCTTCGTTACCACTACGTGACGATTTAGATAAAGCGCGAATCTCTTCTACCTTATCTAAAATGGCTTGTCCTTGTGCATCTTTAATGGTTTGACCCAGCATTTGTCCAAGCATACTAACATTACCGCGAAGTGCAGCGTATTGTTCACTCATTCTCATACTCCTTTCTTTAACTAAGTTGAAAGTACTTACTGCACAGTATTTAACCAAGCACGAGCGCAGCTAAATACTGATCCCTTTTATTAATATCATTGTCAGCGTTAATTTAATAGATCGAATTTTCTAACATACTCGTAAAAAAGAATAACCAATCTGTAAACATAAAAGTGTAATGAATACGCAGCCTAGTCAGAGACTGTACTTTACAATATGGCCAATTGGTAAAATGGACTTACCAATTAAAATGATAAAATGCCTGTGAATTAAGGCATCTTTCATTTTTGTATGGTCAATTATTTATCAACCTATTTTATGTGTTTTAGTTTTGGCAAAAGACAACCAAGGTTACTAACACTTTATTAATTGGTGATAGTTTGAGCGAAAAAAATTTCGAATATTTTTATTACGGGTCATAAATGCAACTCTATATATTGTGTGGCACAAGCAGTGAAATCGCTAAAGCCTATTTCACTACTCTAAGAAAACAAATCAGAAGCGGTCATATCGTAACCATCAGTCGAAGTGAATTTAAGGCGCCTTTTGATGAAATATCAAACAATGAGATCAGCCACCAGCATTTTATAACTGATTACTCAGAGCAAAGCCTAAGAGGAATTGCCGTAGAATTAACTAGTAACCAATATGATTTAGCACAATTGATGATATTTAACGGCCTGCTGCATGATCCAGATAATGCGCCTGAACGTAAACTTGAGCAAATATCTGAGCAGCATTTTATAAATAGCATGCATACAAACGCCCTACTGCCGATTCGCTGCTTAACTTTATTTTCAACGCTTTTAAAGCCGCATGTAGCAACGGTTGTATGTGCACTGAGTGCACGTGTTGGCAGCATTAGTGACAATAAATTAGGCGGTTGGTACAGCTATCGCGCATCTAAGGCGGCACTAAACATGTTATTTAAATCGGCAGCGATTGAGCTAAATAGACGTTATAAAAAATGCCACTGCGTTTTATTTCACCCAGGAACAACAGATACGCCGCTATCTAAGCCCTTTCAAGCCAATGTGCCCGAAGGTAAGTTATTTACTCCTGAGTTTGTAGCCCAGCAGCTCTATTCATTTATAAGTGATACTGATTATTTACAACAATCACCCAGCCCAGCCTACTTTGACTGGCAAGGAAAACCCATAGACTGGTAACAGGACAATTATGCATTTTACAAAACAAGCCATTTCAGATCTAGAAAACCGCTACCGCGCCCATTTAATTAATAGTTTGTCTGGGTTTAAAAGTGCCAACTTAGTTGGCACACAAGATTGCAACGGCCAAACTAATCTAGCTATCGTGAGTTCAGTATTTCATCTCGGCGCGCATCCACCTTTGGTGGGTATGATAATCAGACCTCATTCAGTTCCTCGCCATACTCTAGAGAACCTATTAGCGACTAAGCACTATACGATTAACCATGTGAACAAAGATATCTATGATAAAGCACATCAAACATCTGCACGCTACGACAAAGACGAATCTGAATTTGATGCTACAGGGCTCTGCACTGAATACCTAAATAACTTCACAGCACCTTTTGTTAAAGAGAGCAAGCTTAAGTATGCTCTTGAGCTCAAAGAACACCACCACCTTGCCATTAATGGCACTGAGCTTATTATTGGAGAAATCACTGATATCTACTTAGATGAGGCTTGTTTGCAAGAAGACGGCTTTGTCGATATTGAAGCCATTGATACAGTCGCAGTTAGCGGGCTTGATAGTTACCATGTAACTGAACGTTTAGCCCGCTTAGCTTATGCTAAAAAGTAATCGCTAAATTTAAGCATTAGATTATGAATGGCTTAGGCGCATGGGTTAACACCTCAAAGCCAGACTCGGTGACAACTATGTCATCTTCAAGTCGCACACCACCATAGCCTGGTATATAAATGCCAGGTTCAATGGTGATCACATTACCTACTTCAAGGTTGTAATCTGTGAGTGTGTTAATAAATGGCACTTCATGTAAAAATAGCCCTAAACCATGGCCAAGGCCTTTACCCGCGTATTCACCAAAGCCCGCCTCAGCAATCATCTTGTTTGATATGGTATTTAAATCTAAACAATTAACACCTGGTTTAACCATTTCAAGTGCCGCATTTTGCGCATCAAGAACAGTATTATAAATACGGGTTTGTTTTTCTGACGCTTCGCCAATAATGTAACTACGAGTCATATCAGAGCGATAGCCATTTACAACCGCGCCAAAATCAAGGGTTACAAAGTCACCATGCTTTAAAACCTGATCTGATGGATTGCCATGCGGCAGTGCAGAACGTTCAGCAAACAGCATAATAGTTGCAAACGACATTCCTTCTGAACCTAGCTTTTGCATTCTATATTCAAGCTCTAAGGCAAGGTCTCGTTCAGTCACACCTGGTTTAAAATAAGGCAGCGTTTGTGCTAAGGCTTCATCAGCAATAGCTGCAGCAGCTTTAATTTGCGCAACTTCCCAGCTATCTTTAACGCGCCTTAGTTTTTCAATTAAGCCGTTTACCGCTGTTAGAGTGTGGCCGCTTAACTCATCTGCCACACCTTGCCAAATTGCTACCGTGACATAGCTTGCATCAAATGCGACATGGCTGTTTGGTTTAAGGTGCCTGTTAATACAATGACCAAGAGTTTCGTTGTCTCTATCTCTACAAACAACCTCAAATCCTGTTGTTTCAGCAATTGCACGTTGATGGTAACGATAATCTGTTATCAGCACACACGCATTTTGAGTAATTAATGCATAAGCAGCATTACCACTAAAACCACTTAAGTAACGAATATTTTCATGACCTAGTACTAACATGGCGCTGTAACCTTGTTGTTCTAGTAAGGCTTTAAATTCAGCTTGTCTTTTTAAGTAATTAACTTGCATTGTCGCTCCTTATTTTTTGCGCATGCTAACAGTTATGTACATAAATACGAATATTATGCGATTAGTCGCAGTGAGTTTGCATCAACTGTTTACTCAAGCCACAATGCACAAAAAACCAAGGAGTACACAATGACAACATACGGTATTGGCACACAAACGCCTGAGCAGGCGCTTGACTCTTTGTCAGATATGACAACAGATTTAACCCCTATTCAAAATGACGAATTTCATGCGCGTATCGCAAAAGCACAAGCGTATATGCAAGCAAATAACATTGATGCAATATATTTAAATGCAGGCACTAACCTTGCTTATTTTACTGGTATGCGTTGGTATGCAAGTGAGCGTTTAGTTGGCGCTATTTTACCTGCTAAAGGTGATGTGCAATATATCGCACCGTTTTTTGAAATCGGCAGTTTAAACGACTTTATGGTGATTGATGGCCCAATTCGAGGCTGGCAAGAGCACGAAAACCCATACCAACTATGTGTTGAAGTACTGTCAGAAATGGGGATTAGCAAAAATGGCACCCTTGGTATTGATGAAAGCGCACAGTTTTTCATCTACGACGGCATTAATAAAGCTAATGGTAATTATAATATTGTTAACGCACAGTGCGTAACAGCTCACTGCCGCATGCATAAATCAGCCAATGAACTTGCCTTAATGCAACGTGCTATGGACATGACTTTAGAAGTACACAAAGCAACGGCGAGTATGCTTTATGAAGGTATCACCACTACTGAAGTAGAAGCCTTTATTAAAAAAGCCCACCAAAAAGTCGGTGCACCGGGTAACTATTTTTGTATTGTGCTATTTGGTGTTGCGTCGTCTTTCCCGCATGGCGTTAAAAACCCACAAACCCTTAAAAAAGGTGATGTGGTACTGATTGATACTGGCTGTAAAGTACATGATTACCTCTCTGACATTACCCGTACTTATGTATTTGGTGAAGCAACCGAACGTCAACGTATGTTTTGGCAACACGAGAAAAATGCCCAACTAGCCGCTTTTGCTGCAGCAAAAATTGGTGAGCCATGTGGCAAAGTAGATGATGCTGCAAGACAGTACTTAGCTGAAAATGGCATGGGGCCAGAATATCAAACACCAGGTTGCCCACACAGAACTGGCCATGGCATTGGTTTGGATATTCATGAATGGCCATACCTTGTCGGTGGAAACCCTACCCCACTCGCAACAGGCATGTGTTTTAGTAACGAACCGATGCTTGTTATACCCGATGAGTTTGGTATTCGCTTAGAAGATCATTTTTATATGACAGACGCAGGCCCGCGTTGGTTTACCGAGCCAGCTCATAGCATTGACGACCCATTTGGCCTAGCTAAATAAAATCTAAATAACTATTAAAAGGTCAGCTATCTGGCCTTTTTTTGTGTCTAAATTATTACATTTTTTAACAGTGTATATATTTTTGAGACAATCTATCAGCTTTTATCATGTTATGATTTTAACAATTTAACCTAACATAATTACGGAGAATAAATGGGTTTACGTTTTAAAGTTCCACATACCTTGATACTGCTGCTTGGCATGATGGTTGTTGCGCTTATTGCTACATGGTTAGTACCACAAGGTTTTTTCAGCACGACACTGAGTGAATCTGGCCGCGAAATGGTCGTTGCGGGTACCTATCAAACGGTTGCTGAACGCCATTACTTAACCCCATGGGATTTATTACAAGCCATACCTCGTGCATTTGCTGCTGCTCAAGATGTTATTTTCTTTGTCTTAATCGTTGGCGGCGTATTAGCTGTTGCACGTGCCACAGGCACTGTTGATGCACTCATTGGTAGGCTTTTAGAGCGACACGGTAAAAAGCCGCAGCGATTAATCTTTATGGTGGTGTTTTGCTTTGCCTTAGCATCAAGCAGTATCGGTACCGCCGGTGAATATATTCCTTTTGTTATTATTCTCGTTGCGCTGTGTAAAGCAATGCGCCTAGACGCAATGACTGCTGTAGGTATGATAGTCGCGGGTTATGGTATTGGTTATGGGGTATCGGCATTTAACCCGTTTACCGTATTAATCGCACAGCAAATTGCAGGTATTCCAGTTTACTCAGGCTTGTGGTTACGTTTAGCTATATTTATTCCATTTGTGCTCATTGGTTTTCATCATGTTTGGCAATACACCAAAAAGGTAGCGAACGATCCGTCTAAATCGATGATGATTGGCGTGCCTTGCCCACTGGAAAATCAAACAGCAACAAGTTACCCAGCACTTGCCCTGCGCCATAAACTTATTTTAGGCAGCTTTATCATTACCCTTGCAATTGCAGTATGGGGTATAGCAACCAAAGGCTGGTATTTATACGAGCTAGGCGGTGTTTTTATCGCTTGGGGTGTCGTTGTAGCCATTTTAGGCAAACTATCTGCTGATGAAGCAGCAAACAAATTTATAGAGGGCGTGTCTGATCTTGTTACCACCGCAGTTTTAATCGGTGTTGCACGCGGTATCGCACTTATTTTAGAAGACGGTCAAATCCTGCATAGCCTTGTACATGGTATGTCGTTACCGCTTTCTTATGTATCAGCTGAAATATCAGCAATAGGCATGTTGGTTATTCAAACCCTACTCAATACTTTTATTCCTTCTGGTTCAGGGCAAGCTTATGTCACCATGCCACTAATGGCCCCACTAGGTGATTTAGTGGGCGTACCAAGACAAGTTGCCGTACTTGCTTATCAATTTGGAGATGGATTTTCGAATATGATCATTCCGACCAATGCTGTACTAATGGGCATTTTAGGGATGGCAGGTGTGCCTTACGGCCATTGGTTTAGATTCTGTTTACCACTGCTGATTAAACTAATGGTCGCAGCATCAGTTGTATTAGTATTAGCTGTAATGTTTGGCTATGGCTTAGATGTGCAGCCCACACTTAATTAAGTTTGTTGTGTTTTGAGTTCTTTTTAGCAACACATTTTTGGATCAAATGAGTTGGAAATAAATGACAGCTCTGTACAAAGTCAGAGCTTCATCCGTAACTCACTGCTGCCCCAAAACGTGTTTAGTCGAGCATCGCAAATGAGCGAACTAGAGCCTCTCATTGAATATTGCTAAGATGGGAAGCTCTGTTAATTATGCTCTTAAAAGCGCTCATCAAAATTGAAATACATGCTAATGCCCATATAATGATCATATTGAGATAAAAAGAATTGAAAACAGAGGATAAAATTTTATGCTAGAAGTCATACTACTAACAGCACTTACTATAGCTGGTGTGTTTGCCTCCTATTTTTTTATGTTCGATAAAACGCCTCTCAGAAAAGAAGACAAGCGAGACTAATTCTTAGCGTTGAGTTTAGTATAGTTTAGGTATAAAGAGGCACTGGAGCTATAGGCAAAAAACGGCTGGCTTTGGTTACACATTAGAGATTACTAATAGACTGCTATTGGCACACAACTTTCCTTCATCTCTAACACGCTTTTGTCCAGAAATGAGTTAAAACCTAGCGTTTTAACTCACTGAAATGAAAAGTCTAAGACTAACAACGTGTCTTTTTAAATTTAGTGTGGCTTTAAACTTTACGTTCTGTATAGCACTTTGATGACATGCCAACCAAAGCGCGTTTTAACTAGATGTGGCTCTAAGATTTCGCCGCTGAATGCTACTTTGTCAAACTGGGGCACCATTTGACCACGTCTGAATTCGCCCAAGTCGCCGCCTTTTTTACCCGACGGACAGGTTGAATGTTTTTTAGCTAAAGTCTGAAACTTAGCGCCTTTTTTAAGTTGCTTGATAATGTCTTCAGCTTGTTCTTTGTGCTTAACAAGAATGTGCAGTGCGTGCGCTGTATTTGCCATGGGAAATCTCGAAAATTAAAACGCGCATATTTTATCACGGCAATCACCACTGAGCCACTGCGGCTATTTATGTTTACCTGTTGCTTGCAAAAAACCTTTTACCAAACAAAATTGCGCTAAATAATAACTGCACATTATTGCGATATCTGCATGCGCTATTTCTAAATAAAAACGGTTAAGGCCAAGAATAGAGTCTGATATAACAAACACTGCCCCTCCTAACACTAAAAAACCGTTCGATTTATCAGTCATCCAAGTAAGGCTTGCCATTATGGTGAGCACCAACATATAGAAAATCACAGGAATGAGCAGGTCATTTAAGTTTGGATAGAATAAGCAAAAAACGATGATGGCCAAAAATAGATAAAGGAGTACAACGTCTAGTCGCCAGTTATTAATTGGCAACATAGTAATGATATAAAAAGCGTGGCTTACAAAAAAAGCCGCTAAACCGCCTATAAATAGTTGCCCCGTATCAAGGGCTAACAACACATCACCTAGTGCTGAAAAACTAAGAGCGAATAATAAAGTAATAAAAGTTCGATTTTGTAACTGACTGCGCCCTTTTAACACCATCACAATCAACACACCGATTGGCAACGTTTTAAATAGCGCCATAAAAGGCTGAGGCAATGCCGGCATAAATAGCAGTAAAGCAATGTAAACTGTACTTAAGATTAGAAAGAGAATGTTCATATTCTTATTATTGTTATTTGTTCCCAATAACGAGAATAGCAAGCTTTACTTTAAATGTTTATAAAAAATGCTGCTTTTGTTTTTCGGACAATAACTTACACTTTGTTTGTTTGCCGAAAAACCGATAACGATGACGGCCAACCCAATCATACACACGATCGCGAAAGCCTTTTGGCAGTAGCTTGAACACGTTAGCGACAGAGAATGGAAAACCTAATTTCGTTGCGATAAATAATACAGCATCACTTTGTTTATATAGCTGGTTTTTATCAATCACTAACATTGAGGAAAGTGGATCTTTGACTTTATGTGCCTTTAATAAACGCTCACCTTTATCGCTTTGCATGGGGCATAACTTAAAGGTAATTTGCTTATCAAAGCGAAGAATAAACCGCACACAAAAATGGCACAGATTGCACTGACCATCAAACAAAATGACTGGGCAGTGAGTACGCAAGTTTAACCGCTTACTTGTACAACTTGTTTACCTGTAAAACCCCCAGCAAGTTGTTTATTTAAAGCAGCTGAAACAGCCTCAGCGGTAAAGTCTACGGCATGGATTTGCGGCAATTTGATCTCGCCTCGCGCTGCATTATCAAGTAATAAGTTACCCATAAAGCTTAATCTTTGCTGAGCACATAAACTGTTTGCAAGCCATGCACCACCTAACGATACAATGCCAATATTGGGAGCGCGTCTAAACATAAGTTCTTGTTCAAACTTAGGTAATTCATTTAAACAGGCGATGCGACCACAAAAACGCATTAGCTCAACGTTGCGAATGGTGGTATCGCCACCGATACAATCAAGCACCGCGTCAAAGCCCTGCGGACCAAGTTCACGACGAATTTTATCCTGGAGTTTAGGGTCATTATAATCAAACACAACATCAGCGCCTAATTGCTTAAGTAACTTATGATTGTGTTTGCTGGCAGTGGTAAACACAGTCGCACCACGTTGCTTAGCAAACTGAATAGCGAATTGGCCAACGCCGCCAGCACCGGCGTCAATAAACAGTGAATCTCCTTCGCTTAGCTGCAATTTATCAAGGGCGATTAATGCCGTCATACCTGAACAAGGTAAGGTTGCAGCGTCTGCCGGAGATACATTATCTGGCACAACAGATACTGCATAGTTAGGCACTGTAGTGTATTCAGATAACACACCTTGGTCACCAAGGCTGGCATGCCATACAACACGCGCACCAACACCAGGGAATACACCTTTATTTGCTTGAACAACCACCCCAACAGCGTCATGGCCCAAAACATGAGGGTAATGCCATTTGCAAAAGCCTTGCTTTGCAAAGTTGGCATCACCATGATTTAAGCCCACATATTCAACTTTAATCAAGAGCTCATTGCCTTCAGGGCTCGGTACTGGCACAGAAAGCTCAGATAACGCTATGGCGTCATTCGGCTCAATCAGTGCAAGCGCGCGCATTGTTGACGGAAGATCTGTAGTTTGTTGAATATGTGACATTTAATACTCTGGGTTAAAGGTTGTTTAGTTCAAAGCTCCAACGACCATTAAACGCTTGATAAGCACTTACTTTGGCCTGTAATGAAGCAATTGTTGAATCAACAGCGTTCTCTTGCGCTATTAAAACATCCTGTCTCGCATCTAACAACTCTAAGTAAGGAATTTGTCCTTCTTGATACATTGCTTGAGCTTGACCAAATGCTTTATTCGCATAATTAAAACGCTGATCAGCATAACTTAACTGTTGCTGCTGTTTGACTAGCCTTTGTAAAGTAAGTTCACTATCGCTAATGGCTTTTAATACTTTACTTTGGTAGTTACTGTAAGCGGCTTCACTTAAAAATTGCTGTGCATCACGCTGAGCTAATAATGCAGGATAGCTGAGTAATGACCATTCAACTTTTGGCGTTACTTGCCATTGTTGCACAGTATCTTCTAAACCATTACTGGTTAAGCTCACCACACCTGCAAACCCTGCCAAACTAATATCAGGCAGTAACGCTTTTGAGGCTGCAACACTCAATGAATAAGCCTGACTAAATTGATACAAGGCACTGGTGATATCGGGTCTCAGCGCCATTGCTTCACTCGCTTTACTAAACGACACGCTAAATTGGTGGCTGAGTAACTCAGGCTCTTCGACCAATGTTATGTCGCTTGCAAGTCGACCGGTTAGCACCGCAAGGGTTGCTAAGTCGCGATATTGCAAGTAACTAAGCTCAGGAATAAGCGCTTGTTGTTGCTTTAACTGCGCAAGGGTGCGGTTAAGATCAAGCTCATTCGCTACACCCTCTTCTACTCGCGCTTTTAGTACATCAATACTTTGCTCGAGTGCCTCGATTTGCATCTCAATGATAGCTTGCTTTTGCACATTACCTTGATAGCTGACATAGCCTTGCACCACAGCTGAAACCACTTCAACCTGTAATGCTCTTAGCTGCTCTGCTTGGTTTAATGCCCCCGCATTAGCAGCATCGACTAACGCGGTAATACGGCCGAACAAATCAAGCTGCCAATTAACATTAACTCCAGCGTTTGATTGACGTGTAATAACGCCATCTAAGCTGCTGCGCTCTGCACCTACGCTTAGGCTGCCCT
Source organism: Pseudoalteromonas sp. NFXS39 (assembly GCF_040148775.1). Lineage (NCBI taxonomy): Bacteria > Pseudomonadati > Pseudomonadota > Gammaproteobacteria > Alteromonadales > Pseudoalteromonadaceae > Pseudoalteromonas > Pseudoalteromonas sp. NFXS39. The sequence continues at coordinate 226,001 of NZ_JAGDEC010000001.1, forward strand.
GCGGATAATATTCCGCGCGGGCTGCACCTAAACGGGCAATGGCTGCATCAAGTTGAAGTTGACTGGTTTTTAGGTCGTGATTCATTGCTAATGCATCAGTCACTAAATTATTTAACTGGGTTGAATCTAAACGACGCCACCAGTTATTCTCGCTCGCGCCTTCGTTTTGTTCACCAATTTGTGTATCACTTACAAATTGCGTCAGGCTAACTTGCTGCTCTTGCATATCTACGCTTTGTGCGCAGCCAGCTAATACGCCGGCTAACAGCATTGCACTCAAAACTTTGCCCTGTTTAAAGATTGCATGAAGAGGCTTATGCATCATCTTGCTCCTTCTGCGATTTTTTCGTTACTAACATATAAAACACCGGGGTGAACAATAAGCCGAACACGGTTACACCAATCATGCCTGAGAATACAGCGTTACCCATGGCATGACGCATCTCTGCACCTGCGCCTGTGGCTAAAACAAGGGGTACAACACCTGCTGTAAAAGCAATTGACGTCATTAAAATTGGACGAAGTCGTAAGCGACACGCTTTAATAATTGCTTCAAGATGTGTCATCCCACCTTTATGCTGATCTCGTGCAAACTCAACCATTAAGATGGCATTCTTACTTGCTAGTGCAACGAGTACAATTAATGCAATTTGCGTAAAGATGTTGTTGTCATCACCTACAAGCCACACACCTAACAAGGCCGAGAAAATAGTCATAGGCACAATCAAAATAATCGCCAGAGGTAGTCTTAAGCTCTCGTATTGAGCAGCAAGTACCATGAACACGAGCAATACAACGAGTGGGAAAACATACACCATGGTATTACCCGCTAATATTTGCTGATAGGTTACTTCTGTCCACTCAAACTCAATACCATTAGGTAATGTTTCTGCAAGAATTGCTTCAATCGCATGCTGCGCTTGGTCAGAGCTATAACCTGGCGCTGGGCTACCATTTAGTTCAGCTGTAGGGTAACCGTTATAGTGCATTACACGATCTGGCCCTGTTGTTGGCGTGACCGTTAATACAGAACCTAATGGCACCATCTCACCCATGCGGTTACGCACTTTAAGATTCAAAATTTGCTCAGGATCTTGGCGGTAATCAGCATCAGCTTGTGCATTAACCTGATAAGTTCGACCAAACAAGTTAAAGTCATTCACATACATCGAGCCTAAGTACACTTGTAAGGCATTGAATACTTCAACAAGTGGAATACCTTGAATCAGCGCTTGCTCACGGTCAATGTCGATATCCATTTGTGGCACTTGAATTCTAAAGCTTGAGTAAAGGCCCATTAATGCAGGGTCTTGCTGAGCTTTAGCAATGGTTGCTTGTAAGCTATTAAAGAGTGCTTCAAAGCCTTTATTAGCACGGTCTTCAATTTGTAGTTTAAAGCCACCAGTTGTACCTAAACCTTGAATTGGCGGTGGCGGGAATACCGCAACAAATGCTTCATCAATAGCGGCAAATTTTTGATTTAACTGAGCCGCAATCGCCATTGCTGACATACTCGGATCTTGACGCTCTTCAAAAGGTGCAAGCGGAGTAAACACAATGCCGCTATTAGGGCTATTGGTGAAACCATTAACAGATAAACCAGGAAACGACACCGTATTTGCAACACCTGGTACTTGTAATGCAATTTTCTCCATTTCTTGCACGACTTCTTGGGTTCTATCTAAGCTTGCCGCATCAGGTAACTGTGCAACAGCCACTAAATATTGCTTATCTTGCTGTGGAATAAAGCCACCCGGTACAGCATCAAATAATTTAACTGTGCCACCAACAAGCGCAATGTAGGCAACTAATACAATCACACTCATGCGAATCAGTTTTTGTACCAGCTTTTCGTAGCCATTTGCACCTTTATCAAACAAGCGATTAAAAGGCTTAAATAGCCAATTACCAAATACACGGTTTAATAGCTTAGTTAAACGGTCTGGTTTTGCATCATGACCTTTTAATAACAATGCCGATAACGCAGGCGATAGTGTTAATGAGTTAAATGCTGAGATAATCGTTGAAATAGTTATAGTTAACGCAAATTGCTTATAAAACTGACCAGATAAACCAGTAATAAATGCCGTTGGAATAAATACAGCACACAGTACAAGTGCAATGGCGATAATTGGCCCTGTTACTTCTGTCATGGCAACACGGGTTGCTTCGAGTGGCGATAAGCCTTGCTCAATATTACGCTCAACGTTTTCAACTACAACAATGGCATCATCAACAACAATACCAATGGCTAGAACCAAGCCGAATAACGATAAGGTATTGATTGAAACGCCAAGCCATTGCATAACTGCAAACGTACCAATTAAAGACACCGGTACCGCAATCAGAGGGATAACCGATGCACGCCACGTCTGTAAGAACACCACTACAACGATTACAACTAGCGCGATTGCTTCTAGTAGCGTTTTGATAACAGCATCGATAGAACCGCGTACGAAAATTGTTGGATCATAAACAATGTCATATTCAACACCCGCCGGAAAGTCTTTCGATAATAGCTTCATGGTTTCACGCACTTGATCCGAAAGCTCAATCGCATTAGAACCTGGGCGTTGAAATACTGGCATAGCAAGTGCTGGCTGACCATCGAGCATTGCTCTTAATGCATAGGTGTCTTGTCCTAACTCAAGGCGTGCAACATCACTTAAGCGTGTAAGCTGACCTTGTTCACCTACTTTGATGATCACATTTTCAAATTCTTCTTGTGAGCTTAAGCGCCCTTTAACGTTCATCAGAATTTGAAACTGATTTGTTTTCGATGTAGGTTGTGCACCTAAACTACCAGCGGCAACTTGCTGGTTTTGCGCACGTAGTGCATTAACTACATCCATGGCAGTTAAATCACGTGCCGATAGTGCATCGGGGTTTAACCATACGCGCATTGAGTATTGACCACCACCAAACATACGTACATCACCCACACCCGGAAGACGTGCAATTTGGTCTTTGATATACAAGTCAGCATAGTTCGCTAAGTAAGTTGTATCATGCGTTTTTTCAGGTGAGTATAAATGCACTACCATGGTTAAATCTGGTGATGATTTTTCTGCTACGACGCCTAAACGCTGAACTTCTTGTGGTAAGCGTGGCAGTGCACTGTTTACACGGTTTTGCACTTGTACTTGTGCTCGGTCTAAGTCAGTTCCTAACGCAAAGGTAACTGTTAACGTCATACGGCCATCACTGGTTGCTTGCGAAAACATATACAACATGTTTTCAGTACCATTGATTTCTTGCTCAAGAGGTGCTGCAACAGTCTCAGCAATAACCGTTGGGTTTGCACCTGGGTAACTTGCTGTAACAACAACTGTTGGCGGCACCACCTCTGGATACTCACTCACTGGCAATTGAAATAACGAAATTGCCCCTGCGATGAGAAAGATAAGCGACAGCATCGCTGCAAAGATGGGTCGCTGGATAAAAAAGTGTGAAAATTTCATTTTGACCTACTGTTTAGCAACCAAATCTGAGTGATTATTTGAAAGAGTGAATGCAATACCGTCGCTATTAATCGTTACTTTATTAGGCGAAATTGGCATACCTGGACCCACACGAGCAGGACCGTTCACTGCAATCACATCGTTTTCGTTTAGTCCCGATTTAATTGCTCGTAAGCTGCCATAACGTTCACCAACAGTAACTAACTTATACTCAAGAACATTGCCTTCACCAACGGTTAGAACAAAACGATTCTTTAAATCTGTGCCAATAGCACGCTCCGGCACGATGACCTTTTCGCTTACTTTATTCGCTGCAAGCTTAATGCGGGCGAATGAACCAGCACGAAGTTGTTGCTCATCATTTTCAAACACGGCACGAACACGAAGAGTGCCTGTAGTTTCGTTAATTTGGTTATCAATGAAATTAATTTTGCCATTAAAGTTAAAGCTGGCTTCACCCACTTTTTGCATCACAACCGCTTGTTCACTTTGTGCCGTTACATCAGCAAATGACTGATTCCACGTGCGCTCATCAATATCAAAATAAGCATACATTTGCTGATTTGATACGATATTTGTTAACACACTTTGTCCGGCAAGTACGTTATTACCTTTGGTGATGTTGGCGCGCGATACTACGCCATTTATTGGCGAGCGAACTTTCGTAAATGCTAAATCAAGCTCAGCTGCAGTTAGCTCAGCCTGAAGAGCGAGTAATTGTGCTTCTCGTTGTCTAAGGGTTGATTTACGAGACTCTGCTTGCTCAGTTGAAATCGCTTTACGCTCAGTTAAGCGCTCTGCGCGTTTTGCTTCACTTTTAGCTTGTTCAAGTGCTGCCTTGGCGCTTTCGATTTGCGCTTTTAAGCTATCAACCACTGCAGCAAAGGGACGTGCATCAAGGGTGAAAAGCAAATCCCCCTCTTTAACGCTATCACCTTCCTTAAAATTAATTTTGTCGATAACACCCGAAACACGTGGCATAAGCGCTACTTCTTGTGGTGCTTCTAAGCGCGTTGTATAGGTGTGCCAATTTTGTACGGGTTTAACCAGTACTTTTGCTACATCGATAGGTTGTAAATGCTGTTGCTGCGCTGCTTGGTTGGCTTCAGTACCGCACCCTGCAAGCGTTAAGCTCGCAATGGTGACAGCCACTGCAAGAATAGATTTGTTCATCACGACTCTCCTGTTAATAGATTGGAGACAATGTTACGGAACTAATTAGAGGATAAAAACGATAGATTTTTAAATTCATTAATGCCAGAATGGCACCAATAAATTTTAAGGAACTGCTATGGATACCACCAGCCGTTTATTAATGCTGCTTGAAGTGATTGAACGAGGCTCATTTGCTAAAGCTGCAGAGTCTAGAAATATAGACCGTTCTGTCATTTCGAAACAAATTAGCCGTCTTGAAGATGAGTTAGGGGTGCGCTTACTAAACCGTACAACTCGTTCTTTTTCGTTGACTGCTGCAGGCGCTGAAATGGTAAAAAAAGCAGCTGAACTCAGGGATTTATTATCAGATACTGTTAGACTGGCCGAGAACTATCACCAAGAACCTCGTGGCACGTTAAAAATTACCTCATCAAGTATTATCGGTAAAAGGTATATTCAACCAGTAATTAATGACTTTCAAAAACGTTTTCCGCAAGTTGAAGTTGAGCTTCGTTTAGACGACAGGCTGATTGACTTAGTATCAGAAGGCTATGATTTGGCTTTTCGTGTTGGCGAACCAAAAGACTCTTCATTTATTGCCCGTAAGATTGCCCGCAACCGTATGTTACTGTTGGCCTCACCAGAATTTATTAAAACTTACGGCATGCCAAAGCATGTTGAAGATTTAAAAGAGCTGCCTGCCGCTAGTTATTCAAGCCCAAGTAAACGCATTAGTGGTATTCGCTATCGTAATGCCGGTGGCGATATTATTGAGCAGGATATTAAAAGTGTCTTTCGTGCTAACGATGCGGAAGTACTTTTGATGAAGGCAATTTCAGGAAATGCCTATGTTCTTGCACCAGCATTTATTCTTGATGATGAGGTAAAACGCGGAGATTTAGTACCAATTTTAACCGATATGGAATTACTCGATTACAGCGCAGTGTACGCGGTTTACCCACATAGAGATTTACCAGTAAGAACACGTTTATTCTTTGATGCTATGCGTGAATACATTGGTAAAGATGTTCCTGTATGGGAGGCAAACATTCCTGATTTTGATACTATGTACAAAGGCTAAGTTTAAAAAGCACTAACTCGCTTTATTACGATGTGCAAATTGTTCGCTTAACTCATAAGCCGTTACAACTCTATTTCGACCTTGCTGTTTTGCTTGGTATAGCGCATCGTCTACACGCTTAATAAAGTTTTTAAGGGTTTGATTTGGCATGTAGCAGGCAACACCGATGCTAATAGTCAAATTTATCGCCTGCTCATCAATATTGTGGATAGTTGTTGATAAGTGCTCGCGCAGCATATCTGCAAATTCATATGCACTTTGCGGGTCGCTATCTGGTAAGAAGATAGCAAACTCTTCACCGCCAATTCGAAATACATAGCCTTTACTTATGCGTTGCCTAAAGAAACTGGTTACTTCAATTAGAATACGATCGCCAACATCATGGCCGTATTGATCATTTATATTCTTAAAGTAATCAAGGTCGAGCATTAAGATAAATAAGCCATTTTTGTTTTTCAGCTCAACTTCAAAATAATGGGTCATCGCCAACCGGTTACCTGCCCCTGTAAGTGGGTCAAGTAAAGCTAAGTTTTCGAGTCGCTTACCATATTCTGCACGACTATTCTCAAAGGTGTGAGACACCGCCCAAATACTGATGTATGTGAATGTAAAGTTGAGTAAAAAATTGATGCTATTAAGAGGCTCAAGACTTGATTTGGTGAATAGAATACCGCCTTGCAGTACCGCAACGACCAATGACAAGACTTTGCCGTACTGTTTACCTAACAATAGATAAAATAGAACCGGTAATGAGCATGTCCAAATGAACAGCAAGCTTTTAATATTACTGAGGTAAGTGCCCAAAGTGATAAGTAGGGTTAAAAACACGCATAAGGTGAGCGACTGCCATAGATGACCATTGCGTTTTCGGGTATAAAAAAAGATATAAAAACAAAAGGATGCAAAAACGACTTCTAATGCACCAAGAACCCAAAAGTCATTTATAAAGAGATTAAAAACGGCGAATATTCCAGCTAGCACGCCAAGACAAAAGCCCATCCATTTAAGAACGGTATTTCGTAACGCTTGAGTGCCCCTTAGCGCCCCAATATCCATCCAGTTTCTCGTTATTGTTATAATTGCCTAATTTTAACGCGAAATAATAGATATAGGAACAAGTTATTAATAAAAAGTGCATAAAAATGCACTTTTTTACCTACAATTGTTAAACATTTTAGCTCCAAAGCAATAAGGGAAATACACCCCAAAGTGCTAAAATGAGTGACCATTGCAAAGCAGCTACCATTGCTAAACTATTTAACAAATTCATTTTACTCAACTTTTCATGAGCAAATATACGCCATAACCCGTAAGTCATAGCAAACGGTAATATTGTCGTGGCTAATGCTAACAATGCACTGGCAAGTGTAAACTCACCAATATTTAAAAATGATTGAGTTAAAAATAAAGGCAGCGGTACAAAAAGAAATAACGTCGCCGTAAAAGGCAATAATAGAGGTGACGACAAGCGTAATTGCCCCTTAACCAAGCAAATAGCGCCATATACTAATATCCATAGTATGGCGATTACGCCGATGGCGAGGCTGAGCCACATCGGCAGTAACTTCCAAAGACTGGTTTGTTCATATGTTCGAAAACCATCACTGATCATATGTTGACCATTTTCAGAAATATACAGAGTGTGTGAAGGAAATCGCTTTGTTTTTTCACGAAACAAATTATCGCCTATAGCTAGCAAGGTTTTTTGCTGAGACTGAAATGGTGACAATGTTAGCGTTTCGCCATTTGAGCTCACTGTTGCAAAATGAAGTAGGCGATCAAAATAGGCAAATCTTTTCATTCTGTTTGGGGAAAGCGTGTAAAACCCTTGCCAATCATCAAGCGCTACTTGCGCTTTTGATGGAGCTATTGCATCGGCCTTATTTACACCAAGGTTTCTAATCAGCATGCTATCAAATTGTTTGTAATTTGCAGTTTCTACATCGGCATTAAAAGCGATAAAAAATGCTTTTTTTTGCTCAGGAAAAAAACAAAAGTTGGTGCGGTAACCTAAAGTAGAGCCACTGTGGCATTTGCCAACCACATTATGCCGGTCACGTGTAGTTACCCCTAGCGCATAGCCTATATCAGTTAAATTATTTAAGGCAGCTTCTGTTTTAAAAGGCTTTCCCATGCTTGTTAATAGTGTCGGTTCAATAAATATGCGGTCATTAATCTTGCCATCGCCCATTAAAAACTGCGCAAACAAAGCCATATCATAAGCAGTCGTTGTAAACTGCCCTGCCGGTCTTAAAAACATAGGTAACGTGGCTTGGCTAACGCCATTTTCAAAATGGCCCATAGCAAGCGCAGGATCGCTAAACTGTCCTACTTGAGAAACAAAATTAAATGTACTCATGTGCATACCCAGCGGCTCAAGCAAGTGTTTATCTAAGTAAGATTCATAGCGCTCTTTAACAACGGCTTCAATCACCATAGCTAAAATTGCATAACCAAGATTAGAATAGGATAAGCGGCTTCCGGGGCGATTTCTAATACGCAACTGGCTTTCAATAAAGGTTTCTTTTAGAGCCATATCAGGCTTTGCTTGTGTCGTTAATAATTGCCAAAGCCGAATGTCTTCAAGCCCTGACGTATGATCAAGTAAATGTCTAACCCGAACTGGTGTGTTCAAGGCCCAAGGATTTTGCAAGCCAATATCTGGTAATATTTCAGTAACTGGGGTATCCAAGGAGAGTTTGTTATCTGTTACAAGATGCAACACCCCTGTAGCAATAAGTGTTTTAACGATTGAGCCTGTTTGCACCTTATTTGCTGTCGTCATAGGTTTTAAATTCGTAAAGTCTGCATAGCCTTTTGCACCTTGCGCAATTTTATTTGCACTCACTGTTGACCAAACAACGCCTATTAGAGATTCGTTATGCAAAGAGTGTTCAATTTGATTACTTAACTCTATTTCTGACCCAAACTTTTCGTTAGCCAAGGTTACATGAGATACAAAAAATAATGCCGTTACAGCAATAACTAAAAATTTTACAAGGTGTTTCATGTTTTATTAAACCATTCCTTAGGCAGCAAGAAGTTGACCTGCGGCGTATTTAGTAACCGCAAGCTAGAAAGTTATTTGTAAAAATTACGACTATAAGCGAGGCGTGATTATTTAGTCATTCATTAAATCTGTAACATCATCGATTAGATCATCAAGCTCTTCACGAACATTTCGACGCTGTTTGTCTGTAAGAGTTGGTTTTAAGGCAAGCAGTAAGGTTACGTAGTCATCTAGATTTTTATCGTCAGCTTTGATTAATTCATCACTCATAAAAGCCAAACGATTATTAATGATCACCGCTAACTGTTGATCAAAATCCGCAGGCTTAGTTTTTTGTATAAACAAGGATTTTAAAGCATCTAAGCGCTTTTGTTTGTACTGCATCCAAAGTAAAAATGTACTAATGCGAGTGTTAGATGCCGATTCGATCAGTGCTTTTTGTTCAGCTGATAACTTTGTGCCAAACCACTCTTTATAGTTCTCAAGATTTTCATCTAGACGTTCTTGTTTGTGCTGCTCAGCAGATTTTTCTTGATGCTCTAAATATTCTTCATTGATTTTATCTTGCAGTGCCGCTACAAATTCAACTCGTTGTTCATAACTCAATGCGTTTGCTAAATCGATCAATTCTGGTTCTAGCTTATCAACTAGTGTTTGCCAATGTTGCTTTGCTTGGCTGAAATGCTGTTTTAATTGAGCGTGATTAACGTCAGTTTCTAACATTAGTTTTAAACTTTCTAAGTCATGTTTATAAAGAGGTAGTTGAGTCTCTCGATGCCAATCACGGCTGGTTTTAACTATATGTTCAAACTTTTCAGCTTGCTCATTGTTTAAGTCAACATAATCATCAATCCAAAATCCTGACAGCCAACCTAAATTGTTATAAGTGAAGCTAGGAGAACAACCAGCAACTGCCAAAAGTAAACTCAATGTGATTAAACACTTTGCTATTTTTTTCATCATACTCAATTTATTAATCTAATTTTAATTAGTACCTTATTAAGTTAACACTGAGAATAAATAATCAGCAAGATCCTCTAAATGAAATTAATTATCATTTAAGTGTTGACGCCCACGTTAATCTAAGTAATAATCGTTATCAACAAGTTCAGGTAGGTTATTAATCTCACAACAATATCAATGTCTATAAGGCTTTGATGGTGTTTTTCTGGATTTGTTCAAGATTTAACACTTGATTGTTTGCGGCTTCTTCGACCCAAGCAGCGACATAAAACGTTACACTTTACTTGCTACATTGCTCATATCGGTGACGGTAGATATGACACTAAAAAGCCCATCATGGGCTTTTTTTATTTCTTTAATTTTTCTGTAAAATCTGTATCTTAAGCCTACTTGTTAATTACAACGCTTGCCGCTGTCTATAAATTAGGCATTTACAGCTGTTGGGTCTAAACTATAAGAGATGTTTTGCTCAGTGACTGTTTGGCAATGCATTTTATCAATAGCTGATTGCCTATTATTGATACATAACACATTTGGAGGCAGACTATGATCAAGCCTAATTTTAAATCACTACTGTTCGCTAGTACGTTAATCCTCTCACCTTTTGCAAATGCCAGTCTTGAAGATGCCCAATTAGCGGCTAATGAAGGTCGTTTTGAAGAAGCACTTCATGAATTTAATTACCTTGCTGATAGAGGTTATGCCCCTGCAATCTATGAACTTGCTAAAATGTACGAAGGTGGTTTTGGTGTGCAACGAGACTATCGAAAAGCGGCAGAGTTGTATGAAAAGGCTGTAAAGAAAGTACATGCTGATTCAATGTTTGCATTGGGTGTGCTTTATCAAGAAGGTAAAGGTGTTAAACTTGATAAAGAAAAAGCGATTTCACTTTTTGAAATGGCATCAAAAAAGAATCACCCTGCAGCTCAATATAATTTAGGCGTTATGTACGCTAATGGCGAAGGTGTTATTCAAGATTATCGCACCGCGCTTAGCTGGTACCAAAAAGCTGCAGCGAATAACTTTACTCTTGCTCAGTTTAATATGGCCTTGATGTACTACGAAGGTTTAGGAGTACCCAAGAACCTTGAGAAATCATACATTTGGAATACAATTGCTGAGTACAATGGCAATATGAATGCAAGTCATAGTCGTAAACTAGATGAGCGCAATATGATGCCTGCAGAAATTGAAGCTGCTAAAGAAAAAGCAGACGCAATTTATGCAAAAATACAGGCAGGCCTTTACGCCCCTGACGGACGTTTGTAAACAAGTAATACCAATTCGCTTAATTAAGTGATCTATTTTGAGGCAAGGAAACCTCGTTGATAGCAAGGCAAAAATTTCGTTATTTAGTTGTTCTAAATCAGAAATTTTTAACGCAGATAGCGACAGGTTTAATCCCTCAGAATGATTAAGTATTATTGCGGATTGGTATAATATACTTGCGCTTAACGGCGCAAGTACATCCATTTTAACAGTTTAATTAATAGCTTATTTTGTTTTAACAATAGGCTTGTGCGTGGATTAAACTTTCCTGATACTAGGGTATTTCTTGCGTGGCTAAAGGTTTTAAATCCCTCAACACCATGATAGTGCCCCATTCCTGATTCACCAATGCCACCAAACGGTAACTGATCTGCTGTAACCTGCATAAGTACATCGTTAATCGCTAATGTACCGCTTCTGATTGATGAACTTAGCTTACTAATTTTCTCTTTGTCATGGCCCAATATATATAATGCAAGTGGTGAGGAGTCACCATTGATGGTGTCAATCACTTGTTGCTCTGATTCATAACTTTTAATAGGTAGTAAAGGGCCAAAGATCTCATCTTGCATTACACGCATATCATCATTAACTTGCGTTAAAATATGTAACCCCATGCGATGTTTAAGTTCATCAACTTGGTGCCCTTCAATAGGCTCAAACACTTGTGCACCTTTGTCTTTTGCATCAAGCAGTGTTGCGCTTAAACGTTGGTACTGCGCATCAGAGACGATTGAAGTTAGGTTTTTACCTTCAACACCTTGTTTATAATACTTCTTATAAAGCTCACTCAACTGTAAGACTAACTGATGTTCAAGCTTTTTAGGCACAAACACATAATCTGGCGCGACACATATTTGCCCCGCGTTGTTTAATTTACCAAATAATAGTGTTTTTGCAGCTTCTTTAATATTCACATCTTCTAAAATCACTACCGGTGACTTGCCGCCTAACTCAAGAGTCACAGGGGTTAGGTTTTTACTGGCAGCTTGCATTACTTTGCGCCCTACTGATGTCGAGCCTGTAAAAAGTAAGTGGGCAAACGGTAGGTCACAAAAGCATGCTGCGGTATCGGCTTCACCTTCAACAATGATGCAGTGTTCTTCAACTGTATCTGCCATCAGCTGTTTGATAACATTATTGGTATGCGGCGTAAATTCGCTTAGCTTTAACATCACTCTGTTACCAGCCGCTATTGCGCTTATAACTGGCACTAAAGCCAATTGAATTGGGTAGTTCCAAGGTGCGATAACGCCTACTACACCCTTAGGTTGGTAATGAATATGCGCTGATGAAGGCCACAAACTAATACCGACGCTGCGCGATTCGTTACGGGCCCATTTAGGTAAACGTTTTATTGTATCACTAATCGATTTCACAGTTGGCAGCAGATCGCCTAACACCGTATCAAACTCAGTACGATAACCAAAGTCTTTACTGGTTGCTGCAACTAAGGCCTGTTCATTTTCAATGAGGCGAGTTTTGATGGTTTTTAAAAGCTTAATACGCTTATCAAGCGCTAAATAAGGCTCAGCCAAAAAGGCGTCATTAAGTTTTAAAAATTTGCTGTGTAATTGTGCGTATATATCAGTCAAAAGGTCATCTCTTGATAAACGATTTTAGCCACTATAACCAGCTATAATTATCTGAGCAACTTTATAAATGTAAAAACAGCGCTCATAGTGAGCGCTGTTGATGGTTGGATTAGGTTGAAAACTTTTAAACTTATCTAAAAGCCAAACACAACTGCTGCAATGGTCATAGTTACTAAAGTGATCATCGCAATAGCAATAATGTTTAGTGCAAAACCAGATCGGATCATATCGCGCATTTGAATTTGTCCTGAGCCAAATACAATCGCATTTGGCGGTGTTGCAACTGGCATCATAAACGCACAACTACACGCGATTGCCGCAGGAATGACCCACACAAGAGGTGTACCAAATACAGATTCAGCAACCGGGCCTAAAAGTGGAAGGAAGCCTGCGGCTGTTGCTGTATTACTCGTGATCTCAGTTAAGAACGTAATTAAAGTAGCAACTGCTAGAACACTTAGTACCAAAGGTATAGCACTTGCACCCTCTATCATGTGCGCAATGTATTCAGCTAGACCTGATGATTTAATTTGCGCAGCAAGTGTTAAACCACCACCGAATAGTAATAACACACCCCATGGCACCTTAGCAGCGCTTTCCCAGTCAAGAATACGCTCACCATCACCTTTGTTTGCAGGTAAGACAAATAACAATAGTGCCGCAGCAATCGCAATACCAGTGTCAGAGATTTTTAAACCCGACAGATCGGCAAGTACTGGTCTAAAGATCCAACAAACAGCTGCTAAGACAAAGACTGCTGCTACGCCTTTTTCAGCGCGCTGCATTTTACCAAGCTCTTGTAACTGCGATAAGAATAACGATTTCGTATCTTTACTTGCTGCTTTTGCACATTGTGTATCTACTTTGTAAGCAAACTTAGTTAACCAAACCCAGCATAAAATCAGCATAACTGTTGCAAGTGGTACACCTACTTTCATCCACTGTGCAAAACCTATTTCGATTTTGTAGCTATCTGATAAATACGCAGCCATTAACGCATTTGGCGGCGTACCAATTAACGTTGCAATACCACCGATACTCGCACCATAAGCAATCGACAGTAACATTGATTTACCAAACTGGTCATTATCAGGGTTAGATTGCTTGACCAACATGGTTATCGACATAGCAATCGGTAACATCATCACAGCGGTAGCTGTATTTGACATCCACATTGATAAAAATGCCGTTACTAACATCATGGCTAAAATTTGTAGGCTTGGCTTAGTCCCTGCTCGAAGCATAGTATTAAGCGCAATACGTCTATGTAAACCCCAACGCTCCATCGCAATTGAGATTAAAAAACCGCCCAAGAATAAAAAGATTAAAGGATGTGCATAAGGCGACGCGACCCCTTTGATTGCAGCAATGCCAGCAAGAGGTGATATAACCAGTGGCAATAATGAAGTAGCAGGAATTGGCACAACTTCGCTTACCCACCAAGAAGCCATCCAAAAAGCAAGGCCCGCAGTGCGAAGTGCAGACACACTCATTCCCGCTGGTGGATCAATTAAGCAAGTTAATAGCATTACTAATGGGCCAAGCAGTAACATGACTGTGCTCATTAATGGACGTGGCTGAGAGCCATCTTTTGTTTGATTTACTAATGACATACCTACTCCTTAGAACTTGTATTTAAGGCCAATTGCAATGCTGTTGTCAGATTCAAGTTCTAAATCTAAATCAGTATAGAATAAGTAGGCTGTGGTTTGTTTATCAAAAACATAATCAACACCTGCTGTCCATTGTTTACCTTCTTCAGCATGGCGAATTTTTGAGTCATCTTTAACGTACTGAAGCTTAGGTACCCATTTATCGATAGCATAGCTTGCACTGAGTGCATAGCCATTACCTTCTTTACTGCCATCTGTTGATTCACTGCGTTGGAATAAGCCCGCAAGTTGTAGGTTTTCATGTTTCCATGCTGCAACCACACGGCTTGCAGTCAACTTGTTAAGTGCATCAACATGGCTGATAGCTAAATAGTAGTCTTTTGATTTTAATGCACGGTCACCATAAATAACGGTTGCAGCAAAACCATCTTCATCGTTGCTACTGTCATCTTTTGGTGCATAAGTTAGCGCAAGCGATGCGCCACCATAGGTTTTTGAGCTATAGGTAATTGTATCACCAATACGGTCTTGACCAGGGATCAACTGGGCAATGTCAGCTTGCGTTTCGTTAAAACCGTCAACTTTACCTTCTGAGTATTTAAAACGAGTATCGTTACGACCCACAACGACTTCACCAAAATCACCTGCTAGACCTAAGTAGGTATTACGAGCAGAAAATGGTTCACTGGTATCGTCATGCTCGAAGCCTTTTACTTGCACTTCGTATTTGAATACCGCTTTTAGCGATTCAGTTAGTTTATGACTACCTTTAATACCAATACGAGAAAAAGGTGCTTCAATTTGAGTGCCTTCATCTGCATAGCGCATAACGCCAGTATCTGTGTTTGCTATTTGAACTTCTGCTTTACCATATACAGCGTAATCTGCTGCCATTGCTGAGCCCGCTGTGCTCGCTAAAATCACAGCCGCTGCTACGCGTGTTTTGTTATGAGTGAATATTGTTGTCATTATGCGCCCCTTATTAGGTTCAAATTGTTGTTCCTAACTGTTAAGGCAAGTAGGTTGCCAACTTAGTTAATTTATAAAAAAACTATAAATAACAAAACCTTAACTTCATTGGCTTAGTGGAGACTGAGTTTTATGGGTGGATCTCCACACATTTTTAAGATTGTGTTGTCACCTGTTCCACCCATTATCTTTAATTAACTGTAGATGTACTGGTTAGTCTTTAAACATTTCCCGATTAATACCGTATTTAGTCATCTTGTCGTAAAGGGTTTTACGAGCAATTTGCAAAGTGACCATAGTATCTTTAATGCTACCGTTGTTACGCTCTAACGCTTCTTCAATCAGTGATTGCTCATAAAAGCTGATTTTCTCAGCTAGGCTTAGGTCCTGAGCAAGTTCGTTTTCATTGTTTGCGTCGTTGTATGAAGCAAATGCTAAATCAGAGCCTAGCAATACTGCACGTTCGGCCTGATTTCTAAGTTCTCGCACATTACCTGGCCAATCATAAGCAAGTAGGCGCTGTTTTGCTTCACTACTAAGTGGTGCAGGTGGCTTATGAAAGCGTGTTGCAGCAATTGAGCTAAAGTGTTTAAAAAGTAATGGGATATCGGCTTTTCTATCGCGTAATGCAGGAATACTCACTTTAACTAAGTTTAATCGATAATAAAGATCGGCTCTAAACTCACCTGCTTCTACCAAGGTCATCAAATCAACTTTTGTAGCAGCAACAATGCGTACATCTAAATCAATGGCGTGGTTGTCGCCTACAGGCGTGACTTTTCTCTCTTCAAGCACCCTAAGTAACTTGACTTGTAAACTTGCAGGAGTTGACTCTATTTCATCTAAAAAAACGGTACCTCCTTTAGCAAATTCAAATTTACCTTGGCGAGATTGCGTTGCACCGGTGTAAGCCCCACTTGCCGCCCCAAATAACTCACTTTCAATTAATTGCTCAGGAATTGCACCACAGTTTATCGCTACGAAATTAGCCGCTGATCTGTTACTTTGATCGTGCAAGTAACGAGCGACTAACTCTTTACCTGTACCTGTTTCACCTTCTATAAGCACATCGGCGGGAGTATCAATTACCGCATTAAGTAAATGCATCATTTGTTGCATTTGCTCTGTTTCACCTAAAATACGCACACCGGGCGCAGAAGTTTTTTCTACCGCAATTTTCAAGGCGCGGTTTTCCATCACTAAAGCCCGTTTTTCTGAAGCACGCGCAATACAATCTAACAATTGCTCAGTAAGCGGCTTTTCAAATAAATCATAAGCCCCTAACTGCATAGCTTTAACCGCAACAGATACATCAGCAAAACCGGTAAGAAATATAACCGGCAGTTCACTATCAAACGCTTTTACTTGCTCTAAAAACTCCAAACCATCCATTTTTGGCATATTTATGTCGCTAAGCACAATTCCCTCAAAACGACGACCCAGTTTTGAAAGTGCAGCTGTAGGTTCGCTAAAACACTGAACTTGATAACCCTCAATTTCAAGCAGTTGCTTTAATGAATCGCGGATCACCGCTTCGTCATCAATAACAATTACCTGATTACAGGTAGTTGCAACTACACTCATGATTGTTCCTTATTAGTTTGTAAGGTTATTATAAATTGTGCCCCGCCTTCAGGACGGTTGTGAGCCGATAGTCGACCATTAAATGAGTCTATAATTTGTCGTGAAATAGATAAACCAAGCCCTAAACCATTACTGGTTTTAGTACTATAAAAAGGCTCAAAAATATTACCTAATGCATGTTGATCAATGCCTGGACCCGTATCAAGAATCGATAGCTTCACTCGGTCGTCAAATAGTTCAAGTTCAAAACTCAATTCACGCTTTTCAGATTCACTCATCGCTTGGCTCGCATTGGTAATAACATTCACTAATACCTGTTCAAACTTAACACTGTCGACCCAGACTGTTATCTGTGAATCAATATCAGCTGCTTTTACCACGATATCGTCTTGTTTTAGCTGGGCGCTGGCGATCATTAGGGCATTTTTTAACATACTCGCTAAGCTTTGTTGCCTTAGTTGAGTTTGCGCCGGTTTACTAAAATGCTTTAACTGAGCAACAATTTTATGAACACGCTCTATTAACGACTGTACTAGCACTAAATTTTCGCCAGCTTGTTCAATATTGCCTTTCATAAGTAACCTTTTCGCACTTACTAAGTAGGTATTCATGGCACTCAAAGGTTGGTTTATTTCATGGTTAATGCCTGCACTTAATTGGCCTATCGTGGCCAATTTAGCTGTTTGGATCAGTGCTTTTTGAGCTTTTTCGAGCGCTTGGGTTCGTTCAATCACTTCTTGCTCAAGACTATGCCTTGAAAAAAGTAGTTTTTTATAACCAGCAAATCGTACCATTGCCATATGAATAAGCACCACAGCAATGGCATAAAACACACTAAACCAAAGAAGCCTTGGAATTTGTGCAAGCTCCACATTTGTCACATCCACCAACACACTGGCTTTAGCGTTTATAATGTCTATTGTTTCGGTGGCACTAATAAAGCGCGCTTGTTTGCCATCAAGCTGAATGTTTTGCTGCGCGGTTTGTTTACTTAAAGGCTTGTGATTATGGGCAAGTAAGCTCGGTTTATGAGACAAGTATCGGCGTGACTTAATTAAAGCAGCCATTTGTGCATCATTGAGGGGCTTAAGAGATTTTAAACGCCAGTCAGCAACATCTGACATCACAATTACACTGTCTTCTAAAGTGATATAAAAATGGGTGCTATCTGATGCATTAAGTAGTTGGCGGTCTTGCTCAAACTTTTTAGCATTAACCTTTAATGTTACAACGGCAATGACTTTCCCTTTATCTATAACCGGCTCTGAGAAATAAATACCGCGCTCACTTGAGCGCATGCCTAAAGCAAAATAGGCAACTTTCCCACCTTGCTTTGCTAAATAAAAATAAGGCCGAAAAGCAAAATTACTTCCCAAAAAGGTGTAATCAACTTGCCAGTTACTACTTGCCACGACCGAACCTGATAAATCCATTACATAGACATCTGATGCACCACTGGCACGTTGAATATCTTCTAAATAATAATTAACGGCTTGTTCGCCTATACCTTGCTTAATCACAAAGGATTTAACTAAATCATTAGCACTCACTAAGGTAGGAATTGTTTTAAATCGGGCTAATTCACTGGAGAAGTAATGACTTAACTGAGTCGCTTGAACACGGCTTTGTTGCTCTGCCTGCTGATAATCATGGGCTCGCCCAACGTAAAAAACTAACACAAGCAACAATAAAAGCATTGCACCTGCAATAACTAACTTTTTACTTAATGACGACATTCAAACCTTTGTGAGCAGCACAACTAGAAATTAAACTGGTAGTGTAACGATAATTCTTCTGTTGTACCAGCGACAGCGCCATTGTCCATACGTGGGTCAAACACGATATATTTCTTGCCTAACAGATTTTCTGCTTTTAACGTTAACTGGCTCTTTGCGTTTACTTGCCATTTTAAACTGCCACCTAATAAGCTATAGGCAGACTGTTTGAAGTGAGCACCAGTTACTGAACTTACCTCAACTTTATCACGCCATAATAAGTTTAAACTTACTTGCCAGCTGTCAGATAAGTTGTAGCTGCTAACTAAGCTTGCGAAACGCTTAAAGCTCGCATTAATTGGATCTTCAAAGTATTGCGTGTAAGTGCCCGTTACAGAGAACTCTTTACTTGATTGCCAAGTGCCATCAAGCTCGATACCACTGTTTTGAGTATTAAATGAGTTTGCAAAAGTAAATAAGGCATCATTAGATTGCGTTGGCTCAATGTTTATAAAGTCATTGAGTTCATTATAAAAAAATACGGCATTAGCTTGTAACTCTGAAGTTTGATAATGCCAAACAAGCTCAGTGGTTTTTACTGATTCAGAGCGAAGTGATGGGTTACCTACGGTGACATCATCATTTGAAAAAAGCTCATTAGTAACCGGGGTTCTAAACGATTCGCCATATTGCACTTTAACGGTATGCTCTGGGTTTATAACATAAACACCCGCAAGACGAGGCGAAAGTTTACTGTCGATGTCTTTCACATCGTCATAGCGTGCCCCTATAAATAAAGTAAGTGCCTCTGAATAAGGTATTTTTAACTGGCCATACGCACTATATGTTTCGAAAGTATATTTAAGTGGCGCAAATTCAGGAAAGTCCATCACAGTCACGATACCTTGCTGATAATAAGCGGGGTCAATAATGACTAACATAGACTCATCATCATAGTAATTGGTACGTACCCCTGCTTTTACTTGCTTAGCCTCTGCATATTCAACACCTGCGGCAAGCTGCCATTGATTATCAAATTGATAACTCAATTCCGTTTCAAATTTACTATCGGTTGTTTGCCATGCTGGACCGAGGAAAAAGTCAGGTATATCGTCAAATGCAGCGATTAGACCAGCGCTAGAGATATTATGCTTTGTGTATGAGTAACTAGAATCTAGCTTTAGCTTATCGTTGTTAACCCAGTTATATTTAATGCCAACAAAGGTGTTATCACTGCTATGTTGGTTCTGCGTTGAATAGCCAGCAAGGTTTAAAAACTCATCAAGGGATGTTTCGTTGTAACGAGCACGTAATTTAAGCTTTTTATAATCAACACCCGCTTCTAGATATATCGCTTCAAGAGGATCTTTTACTCCTTGCGGATAGCTTTCGCCGTCTTTTTGATCATAAGAAAAACTCGCAAAGAGTGCGGCGTCATCACTAAAAGAGCTATTAAACTGCCCTGTTGCGCCATAGCGACCATTATTACCAACCACAAGTTGCATAGTATTTCGCTCTTTAGAGGTAACAATATTCATGACCCCTAAAAACGCATTACTGCCATACAGCGCCGAGCCAGGGCCGCGAATAAACTCAATTTTTTCGATGACTTCAATGGGAATATAAGGCATGTAAACAGAGGCTTTACCGAATGATGATTCATTGACTCGTTCACCATTGATCATCACCAGTACATTGCCACTATCTAGATAAACACCCCGAGCATGATCTTTAGGCACTGCACCGACCCAATCACCTCGGGTTGATTGCATACCAGGCACAAAGTTCATTACTTCATAGGCGTTATCAACACCAAGTGCTTGAATTTGTTTACGACTAAATACACTCATGGTTGAGGGAACAGAGGACAAGGTTTCGTTGGTTTTGCTAGCAATATCAACTTGAACGTCAAGCAAGTCTTCAAAACTTAAAGAGAATAAGTCTTGCTCTTCAGTCGCGTTTGCAACCAATGGAATGGTTGAGGCAACTGCAATTGAAAAAAGTGCTGAACATCTTAAAAACTTCACGTTGCGACATACCTGTACTAATAGTCTATGCTGCAATAGCAACACATTGTTTACACTATTAATACAAAAGATTGGCAAGCTTGCAATGTTTTTATAGCTTTAGTTGAAGAGTTCTCGGAAGTAGATGCAAAAAAACCCATTTTCAACTGTAAATGGGTTTTAAGAAAATCTGTATTGGTGCACCAAACTTAATTATGCTGTTTCAACATTAGCAGTGCGCTTTGCTTTGATGTACTTATATAAACCAATAAGTGACGCCGCTATCCAGAAAATTTCGATAACAAAACTAGCAAGGTTAAAGTTATAACAAAGACTAATCAGTAACAGAATTGCACCGGTTAAGTTCATCATGTTATACACAAGGCCGGTTGGCGATGCTTTATTCAGTTGCAATAAAAAGAAAGCACCAACCACTAAGAATGTGCCTGTCATGCCAATAATATCAAATAAAAGTGCTATCACGTGCGTGAGTCCATTTTGTTCATGTGTTTATACCCATACAACTGGCCCAATCCATGGGGAGGGTTGTTTTCATTCATTGAAACAGCAAACCGGCTAATAGTATCAGAGCATGAGGAATAAACGAGGATAAATGTCCGTATTTTAAATGCTACTTATGCGTCACCTTACCACCAATAATTTTTAGAGCAGGTGTGCCACGGATCATGGTCTGGCGGGCGAATTGACGTTGGCAGTCAGGACAAATACCGGTTTCGTTGGTAAAGTCTTGGCTAATACGTTCGACAAAACATTTAACCAACGCCCCTTTTCCACCTTTGCGGTATTTAAACAATTGGCTTTTACATTGTGAGCAAAAAATATCGACAGTTTTAGTCGGGCCTTTTTTGTTTGGTTTTGCCATTACAACTACATTACTAAACTAAAAGCATACTTTAACATGTTAAGGCCAGAGCCCCAAAACTAAGCCAATAACAGAAAACTGTAATATTGAATAACTTGCATTAACTAAAAACAACTTTAATGGTCGCTGTTCAAAGATATAACCAATTCCCAAAGCACAGCTGACCCAACATAAACCAATAATAAAGCCAGTGCCAACAGCCACCCCTACATTGACATTTGCACCAATAAATAACGATAAACTAAAAGCAATTAAACAACATAAAACAAAGCTGCCACCAAACACCATAAACGGGTTAATGCTCTGTAGGTCAAGTTCAGTTAAGCCACAGCTTTCCATCCAAATTCGTTTAAAAAGCCAAGGAGAATACCACACAGCGCCCAATAGGAAAGATGCAAGGGCAGCAAAAAATATCGCGAAGAAATTAAGTTCTGAAAAATGCATACGCCAGACTCATACAACTAACAGGGTTATTTTGACTTTAGTTAACGATCAGCAATGCAGCAAATCAAAGAGGTCGAGTTTTGTACCTATTTGCATTGAATTAATACTTTATCATTAACTTTCTCATTATTTCAGTTTATTAAACAATCACTTTATTGTTGTACGGGTTTTTTCTGTAATTTACGTTGTAAAGTTCTTCGATGCATATTGAGTTGGCGTGCTGTCTCGGAGATATTGCCATTATTGCTATGCAATACATGCTGAATATGCTCCCACTCAAGTCGCTCTGGTGACATAATCTGATTTGGCTTTGTGTCATCCAGTGATTGACTCGTCTCTGTATTACCTAAAATGGTTCTTATTAATGCATTAAAATCAACAGGTTTTGGTAAGTAATCATTAGCTCCTAAACGTATTGCTTCAACCGCACTGGCGATACTGGCAAAACCTGTGAGCAATACAATGCGTGCTGTTGGAAATTGAGCTCTAATTGGTTTAATTAATGCGAGGCCATTATCATCGCCAAGTTTCAAGTCCACTAAAAAGTGACTTGCTTCAAAAGTGGCTAATTTTTGTAATGCTTGTTCACTGTTATGAGCCAGTTCACATGTAAAGCCTTGCTTTGTAAAGCGCCTTGCAAGTGTGGTGGCAAGATTTACATCGTCTTCAATAATTAAAAGTTTCATACAATTTTTAAACTAACCATTGCAATTGCACCTTGCTGCGGGTGATTGCAGAGTGTTAATGAGCCATTTAAGCGCTCTAAAGTCGCATTAGATAACATAACTGCCATCCCCATTCCGCCGCTACTTGGCATTAGCTGACCACCTAATGATGCCATTTGTTGCTCGCTAAAGCCTTGACCGAAATCACGCAATGATAAAGAAAGTTGTTGGTTATCTATTTGCCAATCAGCTTCTATGATGTTTTGTTGGCTCTGATTATTCGCTGAAACAGCATTTTGTAGTAAATTCAAAATAGCTGGTAACAGCATGGCGTCACTTAAAATAGAGCATTCTGGTGCATCATTTTGCCAATGTATGCTTTGCTCAGGAAAATGCAGGGTCATAGCATCTTGAATGGTATTTTGTAATGTATCCGCGCTGATCACCTGCTGTGTTTGACCGGTTCTTAATGCATTTGATAGTGCTCTAAAGTGCTCAAGCTGTTCTTTACATTGTGCTAATGGTTTAGCCATTTCTTGGACAATAGGATCATCAGCTTGTTGCTCTTGCAACTCTTCAAATAAAAGCTGTAAGTTTGCGATTGGTGTCGCTAGTTGGTGTGTCACTTGTGCTGCAGCGCCATCGAGAGTTAATAACTGCTCATGCCTTAACTGCTGTTCACGGGTTCGTGCAATGGTGGCTTCTCTAGCTCGTAAGGTACTATTTAATGTGCCAATTACAAACGCGATTACAATTGCACTAATAACAAAGTTAATCCACATACCAATAAAATGGTGTGTCATTTGCATTTGATGCATGGTGTGCTCAGGCATTCGTATCAGTAAAAAACTGTAAGCTGCGATTGCCAACACAGCGGTATAAGCAAGTCCTTTGGCATTAACAGACACTGCAGCTATCATTATTGGCAACAGCAATAATGAAACAAACGCATTGGTTGCCCCGCCGCTTAACGAGAGTAAAATAGTTAAAAACAGCAAATCAGCAGTTAATTGCATCAACACAGCAGCAGGTTTAGCTTTTGTTACTTTTCGATAAGCTAATATACTTAACAGCTGAAAAATTGCTTCAACACAAATAACAGCAAGTAACGGCAGTAAAGGTATTTGGTATTCAAATAGAAAATACACTGCAATCACAGCAACAAACTGCACTGCTATTGCGGCGCTTCTCAAAATTAGTAGGCGACTAATCGCCGGATCGGTTTGCATAGCGGACTCTTTAAGGCTTAATCATCGTCCATTGAAATTGTAAAAACAGCACAAGGCGTTCCCTGATGAAACACCATTTGCCATTGTTTACCATTAAAACGCCACAGTGACATGCGAACTGAATAGTTAAATTCAGAGCGGGCAGAGCGTCTAAAGGCCGCTTGATAGCTTAGTTGTGCAATATCCTCACTGAGCATACGACCTTTAAAATGTTGATTGTAAAATTGCGGCACCACCTCAGTTGGCAGACGGGTTAATACTTGGAACTTATTAAAAGACGTGCCATCGGCGGCTATTTCAATAAAATCATCATCAAGTAATGCATCAAGCGCTTCAGTGGATTGCCGCACTTCTGGTTCAAGCAATTGTCGCTCTGCATCAATCAAATGATTAAATAACGTCT
This sequence comes from Pseudoalteromonas sp. NFXS39, assembly GCF_040148775.1. Taxonomy (NCBI): domain Bacteria; kingdom Pseudomonadati; phylum Pseudomonadota; class Gammaproteobacteria; order Alteromonadales; family Pseudoalteromonadaceae; genus Pseudoalteromonas; species Pseudoalteromonas sp. NFXS39. Next base: position 250,046 of record NZ_JAGDEC010000001.1, read on the forward strand.
CTTTAATTTTACCGCCCATAGTAACCCTTACTGTTTGAGCACTTTACCGTCCTTCATAACAAACTGAACCTGACTAAGTTCACTAATGTTATCAAGTACATTCATATTAACGCTGATAATATCTGCTTGTTTACCAACACTCAAGTCACCAAGGCTATCACTTTGACCTAATAGTTTAGCAGCTTCAACGGTGGCTGATTTAATTGCCTGCTTTGGTGTCATGCCATATTTTACTAATAAATCAAACTCTTTGGCATTATCACCATGCTTAGATACCCCTGAGTCTGTACCAAAGGCTATTTTAACTTTGTTTTTTAAAGCTAATTTAAAAGACGCTTCCATTTTTGGCGCTACGATTTCTACTTTATCAGCAATGGCTTTTGGCATATTCGGGTTGTTTAGCACTTCTTCTTTTACTGTTGCACCAGCTAACAAAGTAGGGACTAAATACGCGTCTTGCTTTTTAAATAATTTAACTGTGTCTTTATCTAAAAAAGAGCCATGTTCGATTGAGTCGACACCCGCTCTAAGTGCAGCTTTTATACCTTCCGTACCATGAGCATGAGCGGTGACTTTACGACCTAAATGATGGGCGGTGTTGACAATGGCACTGAGCTCTTCATCAGTAAATTGCTGATTAACCCCTGCAGCTGTATTACTTAAAACACCACCTGTCGCAGTAATTTTAATCACATCAGCACCACTTTTTATTACATCGCGCACTGCACGAGTACAGTCGTCAGCACCATCACAGACACCCAAACCACCCCCTTCTGTTGCTTTGGTAATATCACGGCGATAACCATGCATGTCACCGTGGCCACCGGTCGGTGTGATCATATCGCCTGCAGCAAAAATGCGCGGACCAACAATATCGCCACGTTCAACCGCTCGCTTTAATGGAAAGATAACTTGATAACTGCTGCCAAGGTCGCGCACAGAGGTAAAACCCGCTTCTACCGTGCGTTGTAAGTACTTTAAAGAACGCAGTGCATAATCTGCTTCGTATTCAGTTGCCCATTGGTGTGGGTTACGCTTTGCATCTCGTTCAAAGGTAACATGAACGTGCATATCAATCAGACCCGGCAATACCATCTGATTTTTTAAATCAATAACGTCTGCGTCACTGAGCTTTAACTGTTGTTTTGTTAGAAAACCAGCTTTTATTGCTGCAATTTTACTGTCTTCAATAACCAGTGTTTGCTGCTCTTTGACATCTTGATCAGTGCCAACTAGCATTTTCCCAGCATGGATTATGGTGGTTTGAGCATGAACCGTAAACGCAGATAATAAAGTCAGTACCGATAATGTGCTTATTTTTAGGTTTATTTTTTTCATAATCGCCTCTTTTTTATACTAGGTTTAACTTAAATGCTGAGTAAATGCCATTATTTACGACGTAGCGCAGCAATGAACTAGTGTTAACAAGTGATTTTTGATATAACTTCGGAAAAATTTAACAAGTCTGACCACATAAAGAGAACACATTATGTCTTATGCCCAAATTACTGGCTGGGGTAAATGTATACCACCAGCAAGCATCAGCAATGATGAAATTAGCAATATTGTTGATACCAATGATGAATGGATAACAACACGTACAGGCATCAAATCTCGCCGTGTCAGCCATGTTTCTACTGCCGATTTAGCAACTGTCGCAGCAAAACACGCGCTTGCATGTGCAGGTGTTGAAGGTAAAGACATTGACCTTGTGATTCTTGCGACTTGTACACCATCAACTATGGTGGCAAATACGGCGTCTTTAGTGCAAAAAAACATTGGTGCGGTAGGCGCAGCAGCAATGGACACTAATGCTGCATGTTCAGGCTTTTTATATGCATTACAAGCTGCTACAGCACAAATTCGTTCAGGTATGATCAAAAAAGCCGTAGTTATTGCAGCTGAACGCATGACTTGGTACATCAACTGGGCTCGTCGCGACAGTGCTGTATTATTTGGTGATGGTGCGGGTGCAGTTGTATTAGAAGCCTCAGATACACCATCAGGTTTACTCGCAACGAAAACAGGTTGTGACAGTGAAGATCGTGATATTTTGCATATCGAAAACTTTGGTAGCGACTTAAATAAATACGAACCAATTGGTCCGTCTAATTTATTATTCGAAGGACGTGAAATCTTCAAACGTGCAGTTAAAGGTATGAGTGAAGCCTGTGATGACGTGCTAAACCAAGCACAGTTAGATCTTGATGATATTGATGTATTAGTTCCTCACCAAGCTAATTTACGTATTATCCAAGCCATTCAGCAACGCTTGAAAGTAGCTGACGAAAAAGTAATGGTGAACATTGCCGACTATGGTAATACTTCTGCTGCTACAATTGCGATTGCAATTTGTGAAGCTGTTGAGCAAGGCCTAATCAAGCCAAACTCAAATATTATGTCAGCAGCATTTGGTGCAGGCTTAACGTGGGCGGCAAGTTACATTAAATGGGGCGAGCGCGTGACACCAATTGCGGTATCTGATGCAGCTCTACCTAAGTGTGATAAAACAGGTCTTGAACTTGTTGCACCGGCTGTTGCGGCATGTAAAGCGGCAGAATAAAAAGCTGCACTCATTAATAGAAAAGCGCGGCTTAGTCCGCGTTTTTTTATGAGCATAAAAGGAATCGACCATGGAACTATTAGGTATACACCACGCTGCAATCATCTGTAGCAACTACGAGAGGTCGAAGCACTTTTATAGTGAAATATTAAAACTTCCGGTAATTAACGAACTATACCGCGCTGAACGTGACTCTTATAAACTAGATCTAGCACTACCAGATGGCAGTCAACTGGAGCTATTTTCGTTTCCCGCAGCTCCTAAAAGACCAAGTTACCCAGAAGCACAAGGACTTCGCCATTTAGCGTTTAATGTTGCTGATATTACAAAATCTAAACTCTATTTAGAAGAAAAAGGTATCAAGGTTGAAGAAATAAGAGTGGATGAAATCACCGGGAAGCAATTTACGTTTTTTGCTGATCCCGATGATTTACCATTAGAGTTATATCAGCTCTAATTTATTGGAAACGGTCTTGTAGATAGTTAAATACAGCGCGAATACCCAGTGCCTCACCACCAGTAGGACGACCTGGTAATGCACGTAAGTTCCAAGCCATTACATCAAAGTGGACCCAAGGGGTGCTTGGCTCAATGAACTCTTTTAAATAAAGCGCTGCAGTGATCGCACCACCAAATGGAGTCGACGCACAGTTAGCAATATCTGCTACATCACTTTTTAATAATGCTTTGTATTGATCAAATAAAGGAAGTTGCCAAACAGGATCATGACAGCTTTCACCCGCATCCATCAATTTAGAAGCAACAGCACGGTCATTTGAGAAAAAGCCTGGTAATTCAGTACCTAGGGCTACACGACAAGCACCGGTAAGGGTTGCAAAATCAACAATAAGATCTGGGTTATCGTTTTGTGCTTCAGCAAGTGCATCACACAGCACTAAACGACCTTCAGCGTCAGTGTTATCAATTTCTACTGTGATCCCTTTACGAGTTTTGATCACATCACCAGGTCTAAATGCATTTCGAGAAACCGCATTTTCAACAGCAGGTACCAGTACACGTAAGCGAATTGGTAAGTTAGCAGCCATAATTAACTGCGCAAGACCAATAACATGCGCGGCACCGCCCATGTCTTTTTTCATATTACGCATACCTGAACTTGGTTTGAGATCTAAACCACCAGAATCAAAGCAAACCCCCTTACCAACTAAGGTAATTTGTGGAGCATCTTTTGCGCCCCAACGTAAATCAAGTAAACGAGGCTTATTCTCAGATGCACGTCCAACCATATGAATTGTTGGGTAATTTTGCTCTAATAATTCATCACCAACCCATTCGCTAAACTCACCATCAAAGGTGTCGGCTAAATCAGCCATCACTTGTGATAGGTGTTGCGGCATCATATCTGCAGCAGGCGTATTAACTAAATCACGCACTAAATTAATTGCACTTGCATGCTGCGATAAACGCTTAACTAAGCTTTCATCTTTAATAGCTAGTGTGGCACGTGGCGATGGTTTTTCTTTATATTCACTAAACTCGTAACCACCTAACACAAAACCCAGCGCTACTTGTTCTACAAATTTGTCATCGCCTTGAATTTGATAACAGCCTGCAGGCAGTTTAGTTGATAAGTCACCTGCCAACCAAAAGTCCTGCAAATCATTAACTAAGCAATACACATGCTCAAGTGAACCCGATTCACTATCAGCAATTAAGGCCATGCCTTTGTTTTTGAAATCACAATTTGTTAGCCAATTTTGTAAGGCTTGCGGCTGCTCGGTTAACCAGGTTGATAGGTCAGCTTTAGCGATAAATGACAGGGGAATTCCCGTAGAAGAATGGCGAATTAATGAACTCATTAAACGACTCGATATAAAGAAAAGGTATTTAAGCATACCAATATCTTGGTACAAAAGGTATAGGCAAAATTAGATAATCAAAACCTAATCAGTCTTTGTTTTGGTTCTCTTTTTCTTCTTTTTCTACTTGTTGATCAAGCTCTTTAATCGACTTATTGATATTAAAAGAGCTTGGTAGAACATCAACACCGACCCATTGTCCAAGTTTTACAACCAAAGGAATCGTAATAGGTGCAAAGGGCAATACAGCAAATACCCCTAAGCCAAGTCCTTTCAAAATATCTAAGAATTGATCATTAGCAGTATGCAATTCTTCTTTAGTAGCTTGCCCTTGGGTGTATCGTCTATAGATATGAAGCATCTCTTTTGTTTCTTGCTTTTCTTGGGCAAGTGCGATTTTAAGTGCTACCATAGCACGCTTAAAACGTAGGGTCTGACGCTTTTTGGTAATTTTAGCCACTCGGAACGGGGCTCTATGAATAACTTTATATAATCGCATTAGGTTATTTTCACACAGCAGGCGACGTTCACAAAGTATAATTTACTTATATTAGGTTTTGTTTTATTCTTAAAACTCTAGTCCTAATTATTTTTCAGTATTAAAAATGAACACACCTAAACAACAGGCTGAGCCCAAACCCCAAAAGCCAGCCCCAGATGAATGTTGTGGTGGTGGTAGCTGTTGTCCCTGTGTATGGGATGAATACCGAGAAAAATTAAAACAGTGGCAATTAAACAGCAATCCGCAACAAGCTCAATAGACTACTCCATACCCAAACCTGCTTAAAATTCACTCAAAAAATTCCTTTTTTAAAATATTTTTAGATATTTTATATATTTTCTTACATGAACAATAAAAATAAGGAATAAATTATCCCCATTGATTTCATAGACATAATCAAAAAACGAGCAATAAACAATCACAAAAAAACCAACAAACAACATAACATTAACAATTTGCAAAATAAATTTACAGGATGTATAAGAGATTTACACCAAGTTTAACATTTAGCTTCGGTGACATAATCACAAATATTCTAACTGGGGAAGTCAGAATGAAATTCAAAAATAATGCGCTACAACAAGCAATTAAATTTGCTTTAGCGACAACAACAGCAGGCCTGTTTGTGTCGGGTTCGGTTGTTGCTGCAGAACAAGCAGCTGAAGAAACTAAAGTTAACAAAAATGTAGAAAAAATTGCCGTAGTAGGTACTCGTTCAGCACCACGTTCAATTGGTGATTCACCTGTACCAATTGATATCATTGGTGGTGAAGAGCTAGATAAAGGTGGCAACACTGACATGCTAGAGCTTTTAAAAGGCTCTGTTCCTTCTTTTAACGTTCACCAAAACCCAATTAGTGATGCTGCGTCACTTGTACGTCCAGCTAACCTTCGTGGTCTTCCATCAGACAGCACTTTAGTGCTTGTTAATGGTAAACGTCGTCACCGTGCTTCTGTTATCGCATTCTTGGGTGGTGGTATCAACGATGGTGCTCAAGGTGCCGATATCTCAGTTATTCCAAGTATTGCTCTAAAACAAGTAGAAGTACTTCGTGACGGTGCTGCAGCTCAGTACGGCTCTGATGCAATCGCAGGTGTAATGAACTTTGTTTTAAAAGATGCCTCTGAAGGCGGTTCTTTCGAAATCCGTAAGGGTGAATACTACGAAGGTGATGGCGACACAACACAAATTTCAGGTAATGTGGGTCTTCCATTTACTGATAGCGGTTTTGCTAACTTAAGCTTCCAATATAAAACTGCGGATGCTACAAGTCGCTCAGTGCAACGTCCTGATGCAGCAGCACTTAACGCTGCAGGCGTGCCAGAAGTTTCTTCTCTTGCTCAAGTTTGGGGTGCACCTGAAGTCGATGACGATATTTCAATCTTTGGTAACATTGGCCTTGAATTAAGCAATTCATCTGAATTCTATATGTTTGGTAACTACTCTGAGCGTGATGTACGAGGTGGTTTCTACTATCGTAACCCACACACTCGTCCAGGTGTTTACTCAAATGACGGCGGTGAAACACTCCTTGTTGGTGATTTAACAGGCGATATGAGCGGTAACTGTCCTACCGACATCATGATTGATGATAACGTCTTAGATAACCAAAGATACATTGATCTAGTTGCTAACAACCCAGACTGTTTTGCGTTCAACGAAATGCTACCTGGCGGTTTTACACCTAACTTCGGTGGTAATATTACAGATACTGCTTTAACAATTGGAACTAAAGGTGAAATCTCAGATGGTTTCCTTGCAGGTGCTTACTATGACTTAAGCGGTACAGTTGGTTACAACGAATCTCGTTACTTCATCTACGACACAATCAATGCATCATTAGGCCCAGAAAGCCCTCGTGACTTTAGCCCTGGTAAATATTCTCAGTTAGAGAAAAACTTCAACGCTGATTTATCAAAAGGTTTTGACTTTGGTTTAGCCTACGACGTTAACGTTGCTGGTGGTCTTGAATGGCATGAAGAAACCTTCACTGTTGTCGCTGGTGATGTGGCATCTTTTACAGCTGGTCCATTAACTCAACAAGGTTTTGGTATCGGCTCGAACGGTTTCCCTGGTTTCAAACCATCTGATGCTGGCGAATATACTCGCCGTAACTATGCAGCATATGTTGATGTTGAAGCACCATTTACAGAAGACTTCTTAATGGGCTTAGCACTGCGCTATGAAGACTACGACACATTTGGTTCGACAACTAACTACAAATTAACTGGTCAATATCACTTAACTGAAGACTTGAACATTCGTGGTTCAATCAGTACAGGTTTTCGTGCACCAACGGTTGGTCAAGCAAACGTAAGTAACGTTCAAACTAACTTAAGCAGCGGTGTTCTAGTTGACTCGGCACTTTTACCACCAACAAACCCAATTGCTGTGCAACTAGGTGGTACAGAGTTACAACCTGAAGAGTCGCAAAGCTACACATTTGGTGCAGTATGGACCCTTGGCGACTTATTCTTCACCATTGACTACTACAACATTCAAGTTGATGACCGTATCAGTCAATCAGATAAAATTGAGTTAAGCCAAGCAGACAAAGACACACTTGAAGCAGCTGGTGTACCTAATGTACAAAACTTAGCGCAAGTTAGCTTCTTCACAAATGACTTTGACACAACGACACAAGGTGTAGATGCGGTTGCTAACTATTCAACTGAATTGTTAGGTGGTAGCTCAACATTTAGCTTAGCGTACAACTGGAACGACACCGAAGTAACTAAGTCGAGCCCAATTACAGGTGAATTTAAAGTAAGCCGTCTAGAAAATGACTTACCAAACCACCGTGCAACGCTTAGCTGGGCACAACAATGGGAGAACTTCTCGGCGTTTACACGTGTTAACTACTATGGTGAATACCAAGGCGTTCACGTAGATTACGATGCAACAGCCAAAACAGCTGATGCTGCAGTAACAATTGATGCAGAAGTTACTTACTTCCTAACTGAAGAGCTTAGCTTCTCTGTTGGTGCGACAAACTTATTCGACCAAGAAGCAGAGAAACTTGATTTCTTCGATAGTACAGGTATCCCAAACAACAACTGGGGTGGTAAATACTACGAGACTTCACCATATGGTATTAACGGTGGCTTCTATTACGTGAAAGCGACATATACTTTCTAATAGAAGTGCTTTCTAGGTTGAGCAATCAACCTAGAAAGTCGATACCCCGGATTTATTCTGGATATTTATAGTTAACCAAGGCGAAAGACATTTCGCCTTTTTCGTTTTATAGTAAATAAAAATAACAAATAACCCGCTATTACTATGCTGTTACAGAAAGCGAATCAACTACTAAATGAAAACAAGCTAAAAGAGGCTGAGTTTCATTTTAAAACCATTCTCGATTCAGATCCTGAAAATGGCGAAGCGTTATTTGGATTAGGCCGCATTGCGCTGCGATTAGAGCGTTATGATGCCGCGGTTTACCTTTTACAAAGAGCCTGTGAGCGCCTACCTCATATGCTTGAACCTTTACATGCTCTTGCGGATGCCTTCAATGGTGTGCATTCACCGCAAGATGCGTTAACTGTACTTGAATATGCTAAATCAATTGCTAGCCATAATCCTGAACCGCATTATTACCTCGCCCAGCATTATTTAACCTATGGTGAGTTAGACAAAGCTTATCGCATTTTAAAGCATGCTCTCAGTATGGGAAATTACCCAGTTACGGCGTACATATTATTTGAATTAGTACAGTTTGGCCGCTTTAATAACGAACAGAATTACATAAATGAGCTACATCAATTTTTAACATTGACTAATAACCTACGTTTAAAAATGGTGTGTTATTATGCGCTAGGTAAAAGTTATGACCAGCTTAATGATACAGAGCAAGCCTTTAACTACTTCAGCCTAGCAAATAGATTACAAACTAAACTTACTCAGTTTAAAACCAGTGACTTAGTGCCTTTTTATCAGCGTATAATAGAGCAAAATACCGAAGAGCTAATAGGTGCTAGAGACAAATCATTCACAGGCACCATTACACCCATATTTATTATTGGTATGCCAAGAAGTGGCTCAACGCTAGTAGAACAAATGTTGGCAAGCAATGATGATTTTGCAAGCTTAGGTGAAGATGCCAGTATCAGTAATCAGGTTGTTGCATATCTTGAACAACAAACACAGCTCCCCTACCCAGATTGCTTAGCAGAGCTAAACCAAGGGCTAATTAACAATGCCCGTAATATTTATATTGAACGAATAAAACAAGCGCCAGTTGTGCGGCCCTTTATGATCAATAAGCTGCCTGCGAACTATCAGTCACTTGGTTTGATTTACTTACTCTTTCCTAATGCCAAATTTATTAATATGCAGCGAGAGTATGATGCAATTGCTTGGTCGGTGTTTAGCAACTATTTTGCTGAAAACGAACCTTACTTTTGTTCTCTCCCAGAGTTTAAACAGTATTTTGATTTGTATCAGCAGTTAATGGAACATTGGCAAAACGTAATGCCAGAATCAATTTTTGATTTAAGCTATGAAGCACTTGTCAGCGACAGCGAACAAACACTAACAGCGCTGTGTAAATTCTTAAACATTGAGTACAGCAAGCAGTTTTTAAATTTTTATAAGTCAAAAAAACCGGTGGCAACGCTCAGTAAAACGGCTGTAAGGCAGCCGTTAAGTGATAAAGCATTAGAGAAATACAAACGCTACGAGAGCGCAATGCACACGCTTATGCGTGAGTCTCAAACCAATTCAACAAATCAACAAACTGATCAAAACGCGCCTGTGGGTGAGTAAGCATATTTATGTGATCATAATCGACCTTATGGCCAAATTTACGGCCATAAATGGTCATCGTTTGCTTGCCGATGCCCGACTCTTCCATAAACTTTTCAATATCAATAGGCTGACATAGCGCTTTATCTTTAATACCCGCCACATGCATAATGGGTGGCAGTGCCTTATCAGCTAATGCGTTGGCGTAATCAAAGCCATCGTCAGTATCGACCCAAGGTTTACGCTTAGCCCATTGCATACTTTGATAATGTGATTTACGGGTTTCATCATCACTGCCCCACTTCAGCTTTTTAGCCGGAACAAAGCCATGCTTACGGGCAACTAAGGGTGCCAAGCCATACCAAATTAAATTACCTTGAATATACTTACTCGGATGATGATTATACAAAGACCGTTTAGAACCAAAATAGCCGCAGGCTTTCACATCATCAATCAACTCAGGAAAACGGGCAAAAACACTGTTCATTAACACCCCGCCCCATGAGTGAGCAACCCAATAACGAGCAGGCTCGCCTTCAAGTTGTTTAATTTTATCTAGAAATGCGGGGATATCTTCTAAAATAGCCTCAGTTTGTCCATAGTTTGCATGCTTTGAAATCGCAGGTTTACTTTCACCACGACCACGTAAATCAGCCACATAGCAAGTATAACCATGCTCAGCTAAAAAAGGGGCTAAGCCTTTATTGCTGTGAGTGTAAAAGATTTTGCCATTTTCAACGGCACCATGCATAAAAAACACCGCAGGGCCCTTCGCATCAGTTTTGCTAATACGGCGTAAATGTAAAGTTTGGTTCTCAGCGAGTTTGATAAATACTGATTCTTGTTTAATCGTCACGTTTGACCTTTTTATTCTTATAGACTCATCGTACCAGTATCAAATTACGCCAGTCTATCCAGCAAAGCAAGCATTATGAAATGATAATCAAGGAACCGTTTTGACGTATGAAAGGGCTAAAGTAACCATTTTTGTTAAAACTTACGGCGCTTTTCTAAAGCGCCGATATCAAGCCTAACTCAATGTGCCGCCATCACTAAATTTGAAGCAATCCAAATGGCAAACCGAGCATAACGCTTTATAAAATACTCGCTAATATTTTAATTTATAAGATAACTTCATCCTTTGGATGATGGATTCCATCGTATATTTTAACTGGCTCTAAATCATAGGGGTTAACACCAACAAGACAAGCAACATTGATTGCAAATTGATGAGGGTTAGAACGCCTTTGATGATGAGTATATATTCCACATGTTTTACAAAAATAGTGTTTTGCTGCCATGGTGTTAAATTGATAGAGGGTTAAGTTATCTTCGCCTTTAATAATTTTCAGGTTTTCAAGCAAAACAGAAGCAGCAATTGCTCCACGCTTACGACACATGGAACATGAACAACGACGCGGGTCTTCTAAACCATGAGGCATAATCAGCTCTAACTCAACGGTGCCACAATGACATTTAGCATTGTGTACTCTTTTTATTTCCATATTGCTACCTCCCTTCTGACACTACAAAATTTAGAGTTGGGAATTAAATTTGATATGCTTTATTTCACCCTTATTCGCATATTTTAAGTATGGTAAAAATAATCTGTTCGGCCCCGTCACCTATCTCATTTACCAATAAAATTCTCTTCAATTCATTTTATGAACTTTTCCCGAGTTTATTTTGGGTTAGAAGCTTTTTTCTTGTATCTACTTTTTAGGACGTAACATACGTTTAAAGGTGTTATCTGCCAAAATATAATGGTGAAACAATGCAGCCGCGGCATGAAAGCCGATTAAGTAATAACCTAACTCGCCGACTGTTTCATGTATTTCTTTTATAGACTTACCCAACTCTTTGTTTTCACTTGCTAATGCAGGAAGCTCTATACCGAAAAATGGCACTGGTTTTCCTGACATACTCAATATTAACCAGCCTGCTATTGGCATCGCCAACATAAACACATAAAGCGCAATGTGTACTAATTTAGCTAAAGCATCTTGCCATTTAGCAGGCGTAGGCTGTATTGCGGGTATCGGACCTGCCAATACACGCATAACTATCCTCACAACGACTAAAGCTAAAACTGATAAGCCCAACATAAAGTGCCACATTTTAAAAGCATCGCGGGTTTCAGTACCTTTATCAAATAATTCACGTAGCTCAATACTAGCGAAAACCGTCACAATTAAAATAAACATAAGCCAGTGTAAGGCAATTGAAATAGTACTGTAATGAGTTGTTGTATTTTTAAGATTCATAATGCCTCGTTTGTACAGAAACGCATTCACAGTAGTACATAGTTTATATGCGTTTGAAATTCGTGGATTTAGTGTAGCGTTCAATCATTGTTACTTTAATGATCTGAAACATAAACAAGTTATAAATTATCTTGTTTATTTTTTACCTAGTGTCTCACTCTACTTTGCTAACCTTAAAAAAAACTTATGTATTTTTTAAAAAATAAATAACAGAAATGAAAAACGGCAAGCTGAACTTACCGTTAAATTTTTTGTAGTTAAAATTCAAAGTCTAATAATAGCTAACATATCATCATCTTCTTCGTCCAAGCCAACCTCTTGAAAACCAAAACTTGAATAGAATTCTTTAGCTACAGGGTTTTTTGGGTCATAACATATTTCGATTTCTTTAACAGTGGGACTCTGTTTAATAGCATCTATTGCTTGCGTTAATGCTTTCCTACCAATCCCTTTGTTCTGATAGCTCTTATCAACCATAAACCGCCAAATTGAAATTTTGTAAGGAGATTCTTGAACCCACATCAAAAAGCCGACGGGTAGATTGTCGCTATAAATAGCCCTGCACGTATAACCTGTATTATAAAATGACTCAACTAATGACCACATATTACAAGCAACATACTCTTCTTGAGAGTCTGCCACATCCAGATCACAAACAGATTCGTAATTCGCTTTGTCTATTTCTTCCAATGAAATATTCATATTTACCTTAGATTCTAATACCATATATAGAACAAATATATGATGTTCATCTGAAAAAACAAAGAGTAAATGCCACTCAAGCATTTGGTTCTTCGTCCATACATGGCATTTTAAATACTCTATTTCAATCATTTATGAAGTACTCAAGTATCACTATCGGTTAATAATTTATTGCAAGCATAAAATTGAACTTAACTAATTACGCCATAAAAACAAAACACTCTTTGAACTAACCATTTTATCGTTATAAATATCAATTAAATATTTAGTTAGCACCTGATCAGGTGTAATTGCTTAGTAAATACATAACTTCAAAACCGAAGCTATTAACACACTAAAATCTATCTGATTCTGCAGAAAAATATCCACCGCAAACTAACTCAGAGCAAAGATTTATTTGGTACAATCAGCCTTTGATATGGCTAACAGATAGGTTTTCCTTAATGCATCCGCGAAATCGCCACTTAAATGGCTACGACTTTACTTTGCTATGCAAAGATACTCCTGCCCTTACATCTTATATAACGCAAACGCCAACGGGCACTGATACGATTGATTTCAGCAATTCATTAGCGGTTAAAACCCTCAACCAAGCGTTATTAAAAAGCCATTATAAAATCGATTTTTGGGATTTACCCGACAACTACCTTTGCCCACCGGTCCCTGGCAGAGTGGATTACATTCATCACTTAGCCGACTTATTAGCAAGCGATAACCAAGGTCATATTCCTACGGGTAAGCAAGTAAAAGTACTTGATGTAGGCACGGGTGCAAATGTGATTTACCCGCTTACTGGTAATCACGAATATGGCTGGCACTTCACAGGCTCAGATATTGATACCTTGTCTGTTAAAATTGCTAAACAAATTGTGCAATTTAACCGCCTGAAAATTAATGTTAAGCAGCAAAACAACGCCGATAAAATGTTTAAGGGCGTGATATCGAATAAAGATGTCTTCCACCTAACTTTATGCAACCCGCCGTTTCATGCCAGCGAGCAAAAGGCCAAAGCGGGTACTGAGCGTAAATGGAAAAACCTAAACAAAGCACCACAAAAAGTACTTAATTTTGGTGGCCGCCAAAACGAGCTATGGTGTGAAGGCGGTGAGCGCGAATTTATCAGTAAAATGTGTATTGAGAGCCAAGAGTTTGCAGAGCAATGCATTTGGTTTACATCGCTCGTTTCTAAATCTGACACTTTACCGCATATAAAAAAGTTACTTAGCACACTTGATGTGAAAGAGGTAAAAGTTATAAAAATGGCACAAGGCCAAAAAATTAGTCGCTTTATTGCTTGGAGCTATTTTGACCAAGCCGACCGCGAAGCCATTCTTAACGAACTAGTATAAGGATAATAAGATGATCGACTTTCGTTCAGACACAGTTACAAAACCAACAGCAGCCATGCGCGCGGTCATGAATGACGCCCAAGTAGGTGACGACGTTTATGGTGACGACCCAAGCGTTAATCAGCTTGAACAATTTGCTGTTGAGCGTCATGGCTTCGAAAGCGCCCTTTATTGTAGCTCAGGCACGCAAGCCAATTTACTGGCATTGATGGCACATTGTGAACGTGGTGATGAATACATTTGTGGTCAACAAGCGCATAACTACAAATTTGAGGGTGGCGGTGCCGCTGTATTAGGTTCTATTCAGCCGCAACCAATTGAAAATAATGCCGATGGCAGCATAGATTTAAACAAAGTTGTGGCTGCAATTAAAGCTGATGACTTTCATTTTGCTAAAACCAAACTACTTAGCTTAGAAAACACCATTGGCGGCAAAGTTCTCCCGCTAAGTTATCTTAAACAAGCCAGAGAATGTGTTGATAAACATAACCTTGCTCTGCACTTAGACGGTGCCCGTGTGTATAACGCGGCGGTTAAGTTAGGTGTTGATATCACTGAAATCACCCAGTATTTTGATTCAGTGTCTATTTGCTTATCAAAAGGATTAGGCGCGCCGGTTGGCTCACTATTATTAGGTAGCAAGGCACTGATTGATAAAGCGCGCCGCTGGCGTAAAGTACTCGGCGGTGGTATGCGTCAAGCAGGTATGCTTGCAGCCGCTGGTCAGTATGCACTTGAGCATCACGTAGCAAGGCTTGCTGAGGATCACGATAATGCGGCGTATTTGGCAGAGCAGTTAAACTCGTTGGCTGGTTTTGATACGTCAGCTTTTCAAATCGATACCAACATTGTTTACGCAAATGTTGCCGAACATATCGATTTAAAGGCAGTGGCACATGCGCTAAAAGAACAAAATATGCTATTTTCGCCAGGTAAACCACTGCGCTTAGTGACCCATTTAGGCGTCACTAAGCAAGATATTGATAGCTTTATCTCGGCATTAGCGGCCGAGATTTAACGATTCTTTATAATGTTTGCGGCACACCGATACATATCGGTCGTTGCCGCCAATTTCTACCTGATTACCGTCTGCAATCGCATTACCATGCTCATCGGTACGCAGTACATGGTTAGCTTTACGACCGCAATGACACACGGTTTTCAACTCAATTAGTTTGTCAGCCCAGGCAAGTAGGTATTGTGAACCACTAAATAGCTCACCTCTAAAATCGTTACGTAAGCCATAACACAGTACCGGAATACCAAGTTCATCAACCACATCTGTTAATTGCATTACTTGGTCTTTTGATAAAAACTGGCACTCATCGACTAAAATACAATGGCGCTTTTGCTCTGCATTTAATGATTTGATCAATTCAAATACATCTTTATCTGCATCAAAAATATGCGCATCAGCCTGTAAACCAATCCGTGAAGACACCTTGCCAACACCTGCTCTATCATCAATAGCCGCTGTTAAAATAACCGGTTCCATACCACGTTCGCGGTAGTTAAATGCAGATTGTAAAAGTGTGGTAGATTTGCCTGCATTCATTGCAGAATAATAAAAGTACAGCTGTGCCATGATGTTGCCCAAATTTTAAAGTCGCAATATGCTACCTTAATCGCGCGACAACATCATCTATTACCTTACTCTTATTATCTCAATCGTTGTCCCAGTAAAAGTGCTGTTTTATAACAAGCCTTCGTGTTTCAGTAACCATTCTTTTCTTTTAAGGCCACCCGCATAGCCTGTGAGCTTGCCGTTTGCGCCAATAATTCGATGACATGGCACAATAATGCTAATCGGGTTTTTACCATTTGCAGCGCCCACTGCACGCACCGCTTTTGGGTTATTAATGGCAAGTGCTATCTCTTGATAACTCTTGCTTTGGCCAAACTCAACATCCATCAGCGCACGCCATACTTGCCTTTGAAACTCTGTACCTTGCGTATCAAGGGGAACAGTAAAACGCGTACGCTGACCATTAAAATATTCATTAAGCTCACTTATACATATTAAAATAGGTGTTAGGGTGTGCTCATCAACAGCCTCTGTTTGCATCGCAACTACTGGGTAAAAGCCAACATAACTGACGCCTTTTGATGTACTTTGAATGGTAATATCTCCAATGGGGCTTGGCATTATAACTTGTTGCATACTCATAATTGTTGCCATAGTTGAAAAGTTAAATAAGAGCGAAATGGCGCACAGTGCTCGCTATTAAATTCGCTGATTCCAGCGAGGGCTTTTTTAACCCCTAAGTCGCCCGCCAGTAAAATATCGGGGTGGCTTTGACCGCGTAGTTTGGCGTAATTAACTGTCCATGGGCCAATACCTTTGAGCTCTAACCAATTATCAAGCTCTTGATTATCTGGGTTTTGCTGACAATAAGCACTTAAACGCCTTAGCGCATCTTTGCGTGATTGTGGCATTTTAAAAAAATCGAGTTCAGAATTGGCAACCCAATCAGGAGTTGGAAAATAGTGGTTATTACTTTGCTGATTAAACTCACTCACAAGCTGTGACACTAGGTTATGAGCCGCTGTAACACTAACCTGCTGACCAAGGACCGCTCGTATGCCCGCTTCATAATCTGACCAAATCCCCGGTAAACGCAGGCCAACACAAAGCGGCATTGAACCTTTAAGCTCTGCATCTAAATGCTGTTCTATGGTATGCGTATCGGCGTCTAAATCAAGCACACGACGAATGTTATGGATCACTTGCTGTAAATAGCGGGTGTTATCAATATCAATCGCCACTTTAAAGTGGTTTTTATGCTCAACAAAATGCGCAGTGAATTGCCCTTGGCAATATTTATCTTTAAAAGTGCGACCATAGCTTGTTGTGCTCAACCATTCTAACCCACTGATTAAACGGCGCTGCAAAAAGTCATGGAGTGCTTGCCAGTTATAAGGCGGCCTAAATGCCAGTGTTAGAGTTAATGTTGAGGCTGGTTTTTTATCTGACTTACGTAACTTTGAAGGAGCGATATTTAACTGCTTTAAAAAAGCATCGTTAAAGCGACGAATACTATTAAAGCCAGAAGCAAATGCGATATCTGCCACCGACAAATCTGTTTCTTGTAATAGCTGCTTGGCGAAATTGCATTGGTTAAATAATCTATATTGGGTGATCGAGAGTCCAAAATGTTGGTTAAACAAACGGCGTAAATAGCGGCTCGACACCCCGAGTCTGTCTGCTAAAACCTCACAGTCGTAAGCCTCACCTTTATCTATCAATTGTTTTGCGCGTAATGCTGTGGTTTTAGTACCTAGCCAAGCTGGGCTATTTGGTGCACTATCTGGGCGACAGCGAATACATGGCCGAAAACCATCTTGCGCAGCTAAGTGCGCGTATTGGTAATATTCAACGTTCTTTTCTTGTGCCGTTGGTGCGGGGCAAATTGGTCTGCAATAAATACCAGTACTTTTTACCGCCACAAAAAACACCCCATCAAATCGTGGATCGCGGCTTTGCCTTGCAGTCTGCCATTGTTGGCTAGTCATAATTATTCTCGTTACACGCTAATACCGTTAGCTTAACTGAATATTATTTTTTGACTAGCCAGTTTCGGACCTTAACTATTTAAACAGCTATTTAAGTGCGGCTAAATATCGGCGCTCTACTTCCGGCCAATTAATCACTTCGTAAAATGCCGCAATATAGTCAGGGCGACGATTTTGATATTTCAAGTAATACGCATGCTCCCACACATCAAGACCTAAAATAGGCGTATGATTATGCATCAGTGGGCTATCTTGATTGAGGCTACTTTCAACTAGCAACTGGTTATTTTCATCAACACATAACCAAGCCCAGCCACTGCCAAAGCGGCTTACCGCTGCATTAGTAAATTGCTTTTTAAATGCGTCAAAGCTGCCAAATGTATCAACAATGGCGGTATTTAACTCTTCACTTGGCTCACCACCGCCATTAGGTGACATAACTTGCCAAAATAATGAGTGATTATAATGGCCACCTACATGCTCTTGCACTGCCTTTTGTAATGACTCAGGCATTGATGAAATGGTGCGTAGTAATGTTTCAGCATCTTGCTCAGAGTAATGGCTGCCCTCTAATGCAACATTCGCTTTATTGATATAGGTTTGATGATGCAAGGTATGATGAATTTCCATAGTTTTCGCATCAATGTGCGGTTCAAGTGCATCATAGTCATACGCTAAATCGGGTAATGTAAAAGACATACTGATTCCTTATCGTTAATGTAATAACTGCGTTTTGTGGGGATGGTCAGCTAATAGCTGATTGATTCGGTTAATGAGTGTCGGAAATGCTGATGCCATGCTGGCAAACTTAACCAGCTCAAAGTAGGTTTTGTGATGATGATGCAGGACCAAGGTGCGAACTTGCAGCTCTGGGTGACTTAAAAGCATACTTAATTGTTGATGAGCATGGCAAAGCCAAGTGCAAGCTTTTTCGGGTTTTTGCATCACTTTAAAGGTATCTGCAAGATTCAAAGTTGCAACAACAAATGCTGCAATACAATGCTCTAACGAGCGAGTAACCAACTGGTTGATTGGGATATTAGAAAGTTGTGCGAGTAAAGATTCTGCGCAGCTGCTTGCAACCGTGTAATGATCACGCGCAGTAATAAGTTCGCCAGATTCAAATGCTAAATTGCCTTTATAAATAGCACGTTGCCAAGGGACAAGCGCATCATCAATGGCGTTTGAAGTTAAAGGTGTGTGGCGTGTTGTTTGAGTCATAAAAATCACCTGCACTTATACCAGTCTCAGTATGTGTTTAAACTACACACTGATGCACACAAATGCAAATGATTTTTATTTATGTTTTTATTTGTTGATTTTAAACTACATCAACATTGCTTATTGATGAGCAAAGTCGATAAGCTCTTGGCCTGTCAGGCGGTAAATAATCCACTCATTTTGCGGTTTAGCACCAATGCTGTCGTAAAAATCAATGGCTGGTTTATTCCAATCAAGTACCACCCACTCAAAACGACCACAGTCTTTTTCAAGTGCTTGCTTAGCAAGATATTGCATAATTTGCTTACCGGCACCTTTACCACGGCTATCTGCGCTTACGTAAAGGTCTTCTAAATACAACCCATTTTTGCCAAGCCACGTTGAGTAATTATAAAAATACACAGCAAAACCAATTGGTGTGTCGCCCTCTAAACAAATAACACTATGAGCCGTTGCGCCTTCACTGAATAACGTTTTTAAAATAGCTTGCTCGTCTGTTTTAACTGCGTCAGGTTCTTTTTCGTATATAGCAAGTTCGGTAATAAAATGTAGGATTGTTGCAGCATCACTTGCGACTGCCGGACGAATTGTAATTGCGTTACTCACTCTGTATTCCTTTTTTACATCATTATTGTAATGTCCAGTTTATAAGGGCTTTAGCGTGGTGTAAACGCCCTTTACAGAAATACATTGCATTAAAAAAAGGGGCTACTAAACGTTAGCCCCATTTTGCTTTATTTACTTACTCATCGACTTATAAAGTACCGGCAGTACAAATAAAGTTAAGAAGGTTGCACTGACCAACCCGCCAACAATAACCGTGGCAAGGGGCTTTTGTATTTCAGCCCCTATTCCTGTGCTAAGCAGCATCGGAATTAGCCCAAGCATTGAGGTTAGCGCAGTCATTAGTACGGGTCTTAACCTAGAAATAGCTCCTTCAAATACCGCTTTGTCTTTGCTATCTCCGGCACTAATCCTTTGATTAATGCTTTCGACCATCACCACACCATTCAATACCGCAACACCAAATAGCGTGATAAACCCTACAGAGCTGGGTACAGATAAGTATTGATCAGAGACATATAATGCAATCACCCCACCAATCACAGCCAAAGGTACATTGACAAGAATAAGCACCACTTGCGATAGGTTACTAAAAGCAAAATAAAGCAATAACGCAATGAGTAACAAGGCCACAGGCACTACAATCATCAGCCGCTGTTGTGCCCGTTGCTGGTTTTCGAACTGGCCGCCAATGGCAACACTGTAACCACTTGGTAGCTGCATTTTATCGGCAATGGTAGCGCGTATATCTGCAACTACAGAGCCCATATCTCGCCCCTGCACATTCGCTTGAATAACCACCCGCCTTTGAACATCATCGCGACGAACTTGAGGAGCGCCTGACTCAATCTGTACATCGGCTACATCCCCCAGCCTAACAATGGCACCCGCGGGGGTTCGCAGTCGAAGATCTGCAATCACATTCGGGTTTTGGCGAAATCTTTGGGCTATGCGCACATAAATATCATAGCGCTCATTAGCATTAATGATTTGCCCTGCCGATTGCCCGCCAATACCGTGCTGAACTACATCCATCAAATCAGCCACCGATAAGCCAAAGCGCGACAACGCCAAACGGTTAGGTTTAACTATAAGCTGTGCTTCGCCGCCTATTTGCTCCATCGCGACATCTTTAGCGCCAGGTATTTGCTGAACAAGCTGCTCAATTTGTTGGCCTTTTTCAGTTAAAACGCCTAGGTCACTACCAAATAACTTAATGGCCAATTGCGCTTTAACACCCGATAAAAGCTCATCTACTCGGGTTGCTATAGGCTGTGAAAAGTTAAACAAAAGCCCTGGGAATTGCTCAAGCTTGGCTTCCATTAGTTTTTGCAATTCGACACGTGTTTTCGCGTTAACCCATTGCTCATGAGGTTTTAAGCCTAAATAGATTTCAATGTTGTTAACCGGTTCAGGATCGCCCCCTACTTCAGCCCGACCGATTCGGCTCAGCGCATATTCCACCTCACTAAATTCAAGCAACATAGCTTCAAGCTTTGGTGCAACTGAGATTGCTGTATCGAGACTTGCAGAGGGAGCAAGTGTCACACGTAGATTGATAGTGCCTTCTTCAAGCTCTGGCACAAATTCAGTACCCAGCCTTGGTAACATAACGGCAGCTACAATCAGTAATAACCCTGCTATAACTAAAACGGCGCGTTTAGCCTGCAATGCTTTTTGTAAAGCCCTTTGATAAAGCATATCGATAGGTTTTAACAAAATACTTTGCTTTACTGTCACGCCCTTAGCAAATAAGTACACACACAGAGCTGGCACTACAACCAAGGCAACGATCACTGCACTAATAATTGCCAGCATAATGCTCACAGCCATTGGCTGAAATAGCTTAGCCTCAACGCCTTCAAAACTAAACAATGGTAAAAATACCGTTAGAATAATCAAAGAAGCAAAAAAGATAGGCCGCGCAACTTCTTTTGCAGCAATTGCAACCAGCTCCGAAGAAGGCTTATGTTGATTATGCTTAAACCCTAAGTGCCTAAATACATTCTCAACCATCACTACAGAGCCATCCACCAGCATACCAATGGCAACAGCAATCCCACCCAACGACATTAAGTTTGCTGATAATCCCAGCCATGCCATTACACTCAGTGCTAAACCAATCGAGATAGGGATCGACAATAACACCAAAAATGTTGCTCTTAAATCAAGCAAAAATAACGCTAATACTATGATAATAAAGACAAAAGCTAAAAGCAGTGCATCAATAACCGTTTGTACCGCTTGGCTGATAAGCTCTGCTTGGTCGTAAATGGCTTTAAATTCAACCCCATTTGGCAGTGCTTGATTTATCATCTCGATACGCGCGTTAATGCCATCTATCGTTTGCTTGGTATTTGCACCCATCCGTTTGAGCACGATACCAGTAACCACTTCACCACGATTAACTATTTCGCCTTTATCATTGCGTTTAGACAAGGTAACAGCACCTTGGCGAATCTCACTGCCAAGCTCAATAGTCGCAACATCAGCCACTTTAACGACCGTACCATCAATGGTTTTGATAGGCGTTTGCGCAATCTCAGCAAGCCCTTTGTCTCCTGGCGTAAACCAACCTGTACCACGAATAACAAGCTGCTCTTGGCCTCGGTTCATATACCAGCCACCCACATTACTGTTGTTAGCATCTAGGGCGTTACTAACATCTTGCTGTGTTAAGTCATAAGCAAGTAGCTTATTGGGGTTTATGTTCACTTGATACTGCTTAACCTCACCGCCAAATGACAGAATATCGGTCACACCATCAATAGGTAAAATAAGTAATTTAACCACCCAATCATTTAAACTACGCAGTGCCATACTATCAATGTTTGCACCCGGCTTTGCTTCAAGTAAATACTGATAGACTTGCCCAAGCCCTGATGTATTAGGGCCCATGGTTGGCATACCCACACCAGATGGGATCAACTCTTTAGCAGACTGCAAACGTTCAAAAACCAGTTGCCTAGCAAAGTAAATATCAACCCCTTCTTTAAACACAACAGTAACACCCGATAAACCCGTTTTAGAAATAGAACGAACCTGCTCTACATCAGGCAGTGCATACATAACAGCTTCTATCGGGTATGTGATCAGTTGCTCGACTTCTTCAGCCGCAAGCCCTGGCGCTTCGGTATTTACCGCCACTTGCACATTCGTAACATCAGGAAAGGCATCTAAATTGAGTTTTGGGATCATAAATGCACTCACCGCAATCGCCGTAAGTAAGGCCAAAAGCACAAGTAGACGGTTCTTTATCACCGCCTCAATTAATAAATTAAACATGCGTCACCTCTAGTGGTTATGCGGATCAAATCCGCCTTTAGCTAGTTGTGATGCAATAAAAAATGCACCTTGGGTGACAACTTCAAGCCCGGCTTGAATATCCAGCACTTCACGATAATCGCCAAAACGTCTGCCGAGGTTCACTTCTTGGGCGACAAAGCCGCCATCGTCATCAACGACAAACAATTGCCAGTCACCATCTGCGCTGCGAGTTAATGCATTTTCAGGTACAGCAAGTACTGCTTTATCCGTTTCAAAATGAAAATACACATCGGCAAACATGCCTGGATGCAAACTATGCTGAGTGTTTTTTACCTCGAGCCTAACGGTGCGTGAGCGTGTTTGTTCATCAATGGTATGTGCTTCTTGAATAACTGTTGCTGGATAGCGATTACCGTTAACTTCTAACAGCGCCGTAGAGCCATTACTGATAGTACGGTCTTGATTAGCTGAAAGCTGAGCAGCAACCCAAAGCGCTGATTCATCGGCTATTAGCATCAACTCAATCCCCGAATCGACTCGCTGACCTTGGGCAAAGTTATCGGTTAAAACAGCCCCCGATGTTTGTGCAAACAAGGTGTATTCACCGAGTTTTTCTGGGTTTATGGTGAGTGTTTTTGCAATAGCTTGTTTTGATAAACCAAAGGCAACTAATCGGCTATAAGCCACTTCATATTCAGCTTTAGCAGTTAAAATTTGCTTTTTGCTTACCGTGCCAGCTGTCATTTTAGTTAGCCGTTTTAACTCGGCTTCAGCTAACCTAAATTCAGT
The DNA here is from genome assembly GCF_040148775.1 of Pseudoalteromonas sp. NFXS39. Classification (NCBI taxonomy): domain Bacteria; kingdom Pseudomonadati; phylum Pseudomonadota; class Gammaproteobacteria; order Alteromonadales; family Pseudoalteromonadaceae; genus Pseudoalteromonas; species Pseudoalteromonas sp. NFXS39. The sequence goes on from NZ_JAGDEC010000001.1 coordinate 273,347, forward strand.
TTGCTGGCTGGCCACTTCGCCACTAAATAAAGTGACTAAAGAGTCTCCTTTATTTACATGCTGCCCTAATAAGGCATGGCGCTTTACAACAATTGAATCAACACGCGGTGACACTAAATAACTGGCATAGCCATTGGCTTTGATTTCGCCCGGTGCATACAAGGTTTGCTTGTGTTTTTTCAGTACAAGGCGCTCAATCTTGATATTAGCTAGTTGCTGTTGCTGCTCAGTTAAACTGACTTCATTAGCATGTTCAGCTTGCTCATTTTCTTGGTGATTATGCGCTTGTTCTGTCGCATAAATATTTGTCACAGTCATGTAGCATACGCACAGCAATGCATAACGCATAAAATTTCTTAAATACATATATTGTCTCTTACTTAAAATGGGCTAAGCCCAAATAACATCTAAAAAGGGTTTGGGATTAAGTAAGAGCTAAAATAGGTGGGCGATGTAGCGGTGCTAAGTCAGGCGATTTGAAGTTGAAATCAAGTGATTCAATTTTAGTGAAATAGACACCAGTAGGTTCAGACAATTGCAGCGAATCTAAAAATGCAGGGCTGTGACAAACATGACAATGGCCTTTCTCGGCTGAGTCAGACAACTGTTTACTAAGCTCGTCATGCTCTGATTGATGTAGTTGATGATCGCCATTGGCAGCGCAATGAGCTTCAAGGTCAATTTCTTCTGATAGCAGTACCGAGGTGTGATTAAACGCAACATTATGATCGGCCACATCAAAGCTATCCAGCAGTGGCTGGAGCAATAATACGCTAATCAAAATAATAAATGCAGCTTTCACATTGAGCCTAAAAATTGGTACGTCGACGCTAAATTAACAAATCCACCCGCATTTGAACAGAAAATTATAATCTGTCAGCGAACAAACCAATACAAACATTTTATTACAAAGGCACGCATGGTATAAAAATAAAGCAAATCAATAACTAGGTATTTATATGGGACACGGACACCACCATCACCACGATACAAATAACCAAAGCACCCGCCAACTCATGCTGGCAATTGCAATTAATGTGTTATTAACTGTCGCTCAGGTGATTGGCGGCCTCGTTTCTGGCAGCTTATCGTTAATTGCTGATGCGCTGCACAATTTAAGCGATGCCTCGTCGTTATTCATTGCCCTAATTGCCCGAAAAATTGGTGCCAAACCTGCTAATGATCGTTATCAATACGGTTATAAACGTGCAGAAATTTTAGCCACGCTATTTAACAGTTTAAGTTTAATTGTGATTGGTGGTTACTTAATTTTTGAAGCGATCACCAACTATTTAAACCCCGACCCCATTGATGGCTGGATCATCATTTGGGTTGCGGGTCTTGCGCTGGTTGTTGATCTTGTCACCGCCCTATTAACTTACAAAGCAGGTGCAAAAGACAGTATGAATATTCGTGCTGCGTTTATACATAATGTGTCTGATGCACTAGCCTCAGTTGTGGTAATCATTGCGGGTACCTTAATCATTCTCTACCAGTGGTATATTGTTGATTTAATTGCCACTATGCTGATTTCAATGTATGTCATTTATCACGGCATTTTACTGTTAATTGCCAGTAGTAAAATTTTAATGCAAGCAGCCCCTGATAATTTTGCTGTAACAGACGCTATCAATAGGCTTAAAGCCCAATTTGCAATCACTGATGTTGATTACCTTAAAACATGGCAGATAGATGATCATCACGTTCATTGCGAGCTAAAGTTTCGTGCCAAGCAAAGCATCAGTAACGATGATATACGTCACTTTTTACATAACAACTTTGCAATTGAAAGCTGTACCATTGAACAAGTTTTAGTGTAAATGTTTCGCGTTATCATTTACTATTCAGTTTTGTGTTAAAGCAAACTGAAGGAACAAATCTTGTTGAAGTTGTGGTTACGTCGTACGCATTTATTACTTGCCTTAGTAAGCGGTTTATTTTTAATTTGTTTAAGTTTGACCGGTGCTTTGCTTATTTACGCAAAAGACATTCAAAATCTTACTCAAAGTGATAGATGGACAGTAACGCCAGCGGCTTCAGCACTTGATTTTGATAACCTCATCAATCACGTTTCAGCGTCAACTAAACAACCTGTTACTCTGGTAATGCCAGAGCAGCGCAGTGATCTAGCGTGGCAATTACAACTAGCAAATAACCGCTATGTGAGTGTTAATCCATACAATGGTCAGGTTTTACATGAATACGATTATTACAGTACGATTTATGGCTTTACCATGGCTTTGCACCGCTGGCTGCTTTATGAAGATGGCGATAAAAGCCGGCCTCTAAGAAACTGGGTCTCGGTGTGTGCGCTCATTCTTATTATTGAAATTCTGCTCGGCTTTTATATTTGGGTTAAGCCAAAAAATCGTATGAAACGTTTGGCTATTAAGCGTAAAGCAAAGTTTAGAGTACTGATGTATCAGCTACATACCGTTTTGGGTGTGTATTTTTTAATTCCACTCATTTTAATTGCTTACACAGGTATGGCGTTTAACTGGAAAGAACAAACCAAAGCCGTATTAGAATTTGTGATGCAAGGCACAGTTGAAGATAGACCTAAACCGCCAGCGGTTATTCCCCCTTTAGCGGATACGCCCTTTCAAGTGCAAAAAGCGTTTGATAACGCACAAACTGTATTTCCTGAGGGTAAGTTATTTAGAATTTATTTACCGAAAAAACCAAGTGACAACATAGGATTTAGAATAGAGAACCCAGGTGAAAGCCATGCCTATAGTTGGGTATGGGCAAACCCATATTCAGCCGATATTGTAGCAAGTTATGATGCCAGCGAAAGCTCTTTGACCACTCAAACTTGGAACTTCAAATATAAGTTTCATATTGGTGATTTTGCAGGCCCAATTGTGCAATTATTGTGGTTGATATTTGCTTTATCACCGTTATTTTTTACGATCTCAGGTGTTTACTTTTGGTACAAACGGCATTATAGATAGACACTTTATCTGACAGATTAATTATACAACGGCCTTTCATCATTAAACGAATTCATATTCTCGGCCAAAGCTATATTACTGCGTATATATAATCACATGAATGTGTAAAATTGGTGTCAAAACACTTGATGCTAAAGTGGCAATCAACCACATCGCTATATCAACTGTTTATTCACAAATTTGGGTGCTGCTAGCTAACATCAGAAATATCAGTAACACCTATGTTAGCGCTTTAAAACCAATACTCTGAACACGCAAAATTAGTAAGGGTTCAAATATAATACTCACCTATTAAGCATCCATTGAACATTCGTGGATGCTAAATTCATCGCTATATAACAGAACCAAAGAACTTATTGCAAATCATTATCATTAACCTTGCCTTTACTCTTCTTTACATTTAGACTGCCGCACAATCAAACAAGAATTAAGGACAAGCATGTTAAAAACTTCTCTGACTCTGGTCGCTATTGCAATTAGCAGCCAATCATTTGCTGATGATGCCATCAATAAAAACCTTACCGCAGAAGAAATGGAACACGTTGTTGTATCAGGCAGCCGTGTATTTGAAAGCATTGATGAAGTCCCAGCTTCTGTCACTATTATTAGCCAACAGCAAATTGAAGAACATTTAAAAGTTAATCCAGAATTACAAAGCTTACTTGCGCAAATGGTACCAGGCCTTGCACCAGATACCGGCAGTTCGAGTAATACAGGTCAGAGTTTACGTGGTCGTGCACCACTTGTAATGATCGATGGAGTGCCACAATCGACACCACTCAGAAACGGCTCATTAGGAGTTAAAACTCTCGATCCAAGCGCCATTGCGCGTATCGAAGTGATCAAAGGCGCTACCTCTGTTTATGGTAATGGTGCATCGGGCGGTATCATTAACTACATCACAAAGCAGGCAACAAGTGATGGTCAGCCAGAAGGTGAGATCAGCCTATCGTCACGTTTTAGTGCAGTTAAATTAGAAGAAAGCGCCGGTGCGCGAGTCTCTGCAGCAATTAATGGTCGTGCTGATAAAATTAGCTATTTATTTACCGCAAGTTACGAAGAAAATGGTGTTCAACGTGACGCCGAAGGCGATATTCTTGGCTTGCAGTATGGTTTATCTGATGCAGTAACAGAAAACTACTTTACCAAACTCGGCTATGATTTTGATGATGAGAAGCAGCTGCAATTTAGCTATAACTACTTTAGCTCTCAACAAAAAACCGATTTAGGTGACGTTGTTGGCAACCTGAACGATGGCGATAAAACTTATGCGATTCATGTACCTAAAGAGCTTCAAAAGCAAGGTAAACCACAAGGCCCAGACGGTAACGAAAACATAACCTTAAAATATACAGACTACGCCCTATTTACTAATACACAAACGACGCTCGATCTGTATATGCAAGACATCGAGAATGTGTTTTTCTTTTCAACAAACTTAGCTAACCCAGACGAAGGTTACGAAGGCGGCCAATCAATTATTCGCTCAGAAAAGAAAGGGGCGCGCGCTACCTTTAATACCCTTGTTGATTTTGACAATGTTGAAGCCACCTTTATTTATGGCCTAGATGCACTGAATGATGTGACTTCTCAACCGCTTGTTGATGGCCGTGTTTGGGTACCAGAGATGGATATGGAAAGCCTTGCTGGCTTTTTACAAACAAAGTGGGTTATCGATAATGATTTAATCATTAAAGCGGGTGTGCGCCAAGAGAGTATTGATTTAACCGTTGATGACTACAACACCTTAAAGCTTTGTCGCTCAGAAACACAGTGCTCAGTGCCACTTAGTGTAAAGGGTGACACTATTGATTACGATGCAACCACCTATAACGTAGGTGTTAAATACAATTTGCTTGATGCCTTCAGCCCGTTTGCCAATTATTCACAAGGTTCTGATATCTCAGATATTGGCCGCTTATTACGTTCTGCAACAGTAAATGATATTGGCCTAATTCAAACAGAAGCATCAATCATCGATAACTATGAAATTGGCTTTACATCACAGTTTGATGACTTACGTTTTGAATTTGCAGCTTACCGCAGTACATCTGAGTTTGGCACCACTAATAGCTTTAATGAGGTAACGGGTGTCTATGAGCCAGTAAGAGCGCCACAAGAGATCTGGGGTTACGAAACACTAATCGATTATAAAATTAATCCAACCCTCAAACTTGTTGCAACCTACAGCTATGTTGAAGGTAAGAACACCGAAGACGACATTTACTTAGGCTCTCGCCAAATAAGCCCACCAAAAGGTACTGCTAATTTAAACTGGCAACCAAATGATGAATTATCACTCACTGTGAGTTATTTATATGTTGGTTCACGCAAACGCTTTGAGCCAAATGCAGAGGGTGACTTTGTTGGTGATCAAGGTCCAATTAGCAGTTACAACCTATTTAACCTAAGCGGTCGTTATAACTTTAGCAACAACTGGCAAGCGTTTATGGGTGTAGAAAACCTATTTAATAATGATTACTACCCTGCCCGTGCGCAGTCTTATACTTATGGTGGCTATAACATTAAAGGTTTAGGTACGACCATGACACTCGGTGCAACTTATAGCTTCTAAAGCAGTTTTTGTTTGGAGCAACAAGCCCTTCTTAGTAAGGGCTTTTTCATTTAAGAATAGAAACGATAAATTGTTCATTTATCAACCATTAACGCAAACTTAAACGAGAATCACACTCAATAGTAAACAACTGATTTACAAAGGAAAATGTTTGCAATCTTATTTTTATATACTACAATTATCGCAACTTGGAATTCGAGGACAGCATTATGAAAGGTAACCAAAAAGTCATCGATAGTTTTAATAAACTACTCGCAAACGAATTAGCTGCTATAGATCAATACTTTATTCATTCTCGTATGTATGACGATTGGGGCCTAAATAAGCTGTATGAGCGTCTTAACCACGAAATGGAAGAAGAAAAAGACCACGCTGATTGGTTGATAAAACGTATTCTATTTTTAGAAGGCGTACCAAACATGACTAAACGTCGTGATTTATTAATTGGCTCAGACGTTAAAAGCATGATGCAAAATGACTTAACACTTGAGCTAGAAGTTGTTGACTGCGTTAAAGAAGCTATTTCAATTTGTGAACAAGAAAAAGACTATCAATCACGCGAAGTGCTTGAAAAGCTATTATTTGATACAGAAGAAGATCATGTTTACTGGTTAGAACAACAGCTGGGTCTAATCGACAAAATTGGTAGCCAAAACTACCATCAATCTCAAATGGGCGAATAGAGGCTAATTGTATGAAAGGCGATAAAAGCGTCATTGCTGCACTTAATAAAGTATTAGCAAATGAATTAGTGGGTATTAACCAATACTTTTTACACGCTCGTATGTTTAAAGATTTTGGTTTTTCAAAATTAGACAAAGCTGATTACAAAGTATCTATTCAAAAAATGAAAAACGCCGACCGTTTAATTGAGCGTATTTTGTTTTTAGAAGGTTTACCAAACTTACAAGATTTAGGTCGCCTACGTATTGGTGAAAACTCAGAAGAAATGATCGAAGCTAACATGAGCTTTGAACTTGATTCATTAGTCGATCTTAAAGCGGGAATTAAACTTGCTGAAGAGAAAAAAGATTACATCAGCCGTGAAGCGTTAGATAACATCTTAAATGAGCAAGAAGAACAGATTGATTGGCTTGAAACACAGCAACAGTTAATCAAAACCGCAGGGCTTGAGAATTACCTGCAATCTCAAATGTAATTTGCTAAAACTTAAAAAAGCAGCCTAGGCTGCTTTTTTTATGGCAAAAATTTGTGCTTAATCGTCTTCGCGATCAATGATTGACACTTTATTACTTAAAATTAAAGAGTTAGGAATTAAATGCACCGCTCCCTCGCCTTTAATTGTGATATAGCGCAAATTAAGGTCAATCACTGTGCCCTTTGAATTGCTCACTTCAATGTAATTACCAAGCTTAATGGGCTTATAAAGCACAATCATGACACCTGCTACTAGATTCGAAATAGCATCCTTCAACGCAAAACCCAAAGCAAAGCCTGTTAGGCCTAAGCCGGCAACTAAAGCGGCAACGTCAAAACCCAGTTTCGATAACGCAAGCACAATACCAATGAATAATAAAATAGCGCGCTGCGAGTTAGAAATAAGCCGAAAAGTTTCAAGAGCGGTTGAATCAAAGCGTCGTTGAAATTGTTTAATAGCATGGTCTATAAGCAGGCTTGCAATGTAAAAGGCAGCGATAACTAAAAGTGCTTGAATAAATTGGCTAGTCATAGAATTTTCAATTAAAAATAAAAGCCCATAATAGGCTTGAATTTGCGTGAGACAAACATTTATTGCTTTTCAAACACACATGAAACTTCAGGTTTATTCAGTGTGTAAGTGATATTGCCATTATCTTTAAAACGCAGATCTTCAGTTGTTGAACCGTTATCGTCTTCATTTTCACAGCGAAAGTAGCGTTTAGTTCTGACAATCCCATTTACAAAGTATTTTAACTTCGAACTGACAACACAAAAATTTGGGATCTTCTTTACCTGCGTACCGTTATGTAAGTCACTAAAGTCGATTAATGTTCCTAAGCTAAATCCTTGAGTTGTTTCTTTTATCAATGAAAAGGAGGCGTTTTGACAAACCACATCACTGCCTGCTTTCACTTTGTAATCACCTTGTTTATCTTTAATCAGAGCCAAAAACTGCGTTTTATTGCTCGGCTTCACATCAAGTAGAGCACTAGCAATTGACGAGGTTGATAGTAAAAAAGCCACTAAACAAAAGTAATATCTCATTGAAAATCCATAAACTTATAGACACTTTACTAGCATAGCATGCTGATTAAGGTTGGTGAATTTATAACGCATTAGTTAATACGATAAAAAAATGCTTTTGGTTCTATTTTATGAACTTTGCATAAGCAACCAATCTGTTTATGTGCTATAAATTTTAATGATGAAAATTTTTGGAGGGAATCAAATGAAAATAATCAAACTCATCGCTTTAACAACATTTTTAACCCTAGCTAGCACACAAAGCCTAGCCAGTGATGACGACTGGAAGTCCATCGCCGAGAAAAAAGTCAGCTACAAAAGCGAAACCGATACCGTTAATCCTATCACCAGCAGCAACTACAGCCATATTAAAATTAAATGTACCCATGGCACTGTGAATCTTAAGAAAATTAAAGTTGTTATGAATAACGGTGAAGAAAAAGTGTTTGATAACCTAGGGGTTTTAACCAAAGGGATGTCGTCACGTAGTTTAAGCTTACCAGACAAAAACGACGCTAAACTCGATAAAATCAAACTTGAATATGAATCGGTAGGCAGCACAGCCCTTAGTATGGCAGGTGTAACCGAAAAAGCAGAAGTTGAGATTCTCGCGAAAAAAGCAAAGAAAGAAGATTAAAGTTGCGAGTTGCGAGTTGCGAGTTGCGAGTTGCGAGTTGCGAGTTGCGAGTCAGGATGTTAGAGCCTATACAGTTTCACAAGCAGCGGCGTCTTTCCGCCGCGACCATTTAAAAACAAACGCGCGAAACAAGTTTCACGCCTACGATAGTGCCCTTGTAGATCGCCCATTTATGGCGACAAAAACCGTGGTAATTTTCAAGTAGGAACGGCTTCAGCAGTGAACCTTCGATGTTCGGCGTTGAAACGCCTCCTACAAACTTTACTCTAGTATCTCGCTAACTCTTTACTGATTTGTCTAATTTAGTTACATAAGCTTTAAGCTCTGCAAGCTGACTTTTTTCGCCTTGGTGAACATTCATTGCTTTTGCAAAGTAGCTATTGGCTTGCTGCTGCTCACCAGCTTGCTCATGAATAAGTCCAATCCGAAGATAAGTAAACGCAAGATTATTAGGGCCTAACTCTGTTTGCAGCTTTTTAGCGCTATCAAGCTCAAGAATTCTTGCGAGTGCATTTAATGCATAAAGCGCACTATCGCTTGAACCTTTGATGTACTGAGAATGAGCGATTTCTAGCTCATTTTTAAGAAACTCGGCTGTCATTTCATTTGCGTTTGTAGGTACTGCTAACGAGACTAAAGCAGCTAAGGTTAAAACTTTAAACATATTAAACCTCCTTTTAAAATGTATCTTAAAGATTAATCAAACTCGATTAGCTGGTCAAACTTTATTCATAAAAGCAAATTATCAAAGCGCTTAATCGCGACCCAAGCCAATCAAATTTTTGCCATTTAAACCTTTTTTATGCCATTCTGTTTGTTCTTCACAGAATATTTGCGCGTCTAATTCTTTACTTGGCTCTTCGTTTAAACTACCTGCAGGTACGAGTAGGTATTTACTGTCTTGTGATTCAAATGGCAGCGCAGAGCCACAGGTTTTACAAAACGCTCTAGATAATGCACGACCAGGATAATTAAACCGCGTTATATGCTGCTGACCTTTTACCCATTCGATAGCATCTGGTGAGGTAAACAAATTTGCAGCGTGAGCTGTTCCGCTCAGTTTTCGACATTGTTCACAATGACAGAAGTAAAAACGCCTAAATTTATCAGCAACTTTAAAACTCACTGCACCGCAGCAACATTCACCCGTCAGTGTTTTAGTCATCTCTATCTCCTCATTAGCTAAGCCAAAAATTTATTACCTAAACAATGCGCTATTTAAAAATTTTAGGCAATAAAAAAGGCCATGTTGCGTGTACAACATAGCCTTTTTGCATTGACACAACTTAGAAATCTAAGTTTGATAAAACTTCATCATCAACGTTATTAGACAAGGTCACTTTAAGTTTAGGCGTACGAGCCATTTCACGTTTAATTGCAAAATTAGCTTCTTCGTTACGAGCCCAACTACGACGAGCAATACCGTTGTTTACATCAAATAATAGCATAGATTTCAGACGACGCTCGGCAGCTTCACTACCATCTAGTAGCATACCAAAACCACCGTTGATCACTTCGCCCCAGCCTACACCACCACCATTATGGATAGATACCCATGTTGCACCACGGAAACCATCACCAATTACGTTATGAATAGCCATATCTGCTGTAAAGCGGCTACCGTCATAAATGTTTGATGTTTCGCGGAAAGGTGAATCAGTACCACTTACATCATGGTGGTCACGACCAAGTACAACTGGACCAATTTCACCACGATTAATGGCATCATTAAAGGCTTTAGCAATTTCAGCGCGGCCTTGTGCGTCTGCATAAAGAATACGAGCTTGAGAACCTACAACAAGTTTGTTTTGCTTCGCATCTTTGATCCACGTGATGTTGTCTTGCATTTGCTGTTGGATCTCTTCTGGCGAGTCCGCCATGATTTTATTTAAAACGTCTGCAGCAATCGCATCTGTTTTATCTAGATCTTCTGGCTTACCTGAGGTACATACCCAGCGGAACGGGCCAAAGCCGTAATCAAAACACATTGGGCCAAGAATATCTTGTACGTACGATGGGTATTTAAAATCAATACCATTATCAGCCATTACATCGCCACCAGCGCGTGATGCTTCTAACAAAAACGCATTACCGTAATCAAAGAAGTAAGTACCTTTTGCCGTGTGCTTGTTAACAGCATCGGCGTGGCGCTTAAGCGTCGCTTGTACTTTTTCTTTAAATACTTCTGGCTCTTCACGAATTAATCGATTTGACTCTTCATAGCTGATATCAACCGGGTAGTAACCGCCTGACCATGGGTTATGAAGTGAAGTTTGGTCAGAACCTAAGTGAATGAAAATATCTTCAGCTAAGAAGCTTTCCCATACATCAACTACGTTACCAATAAAGGCAATCGAAACCACTTCTTCATTTTGCTGAGCAGTACGTACACGCTCAACAAGCTCTGGCATGTTATCGATTAGCTCATCTACCCAACCTTGTTGATGACGCTTAATAGCCGCCTTAGGGTTAACCTCGGCACACACGGTAATACAGTTAGCAATGTTACCCGCTTTTGGCTGAGCACCACTCATACCGCCTAAACCAGCAGTTAAGAAGATCTTACCTTTTGGTGATTCGCCTTTTGCAAGTACTTTACGGAACGCATTCATTACCGTAATGGTTGTACCGTGAACGATACCTTGCGGGCCAATGTACATAAATGAACCCGCAGTCATTTGACCATATTGAGTTACACCTAGTGCATTGAATTTTTCCCAGTCATCCGGTTTTGAATAGTTCGGGATCATCATACCGTTTGTCACAACCACTCGCGGTGCTTCAACTGATGATGGAAATAACCCCATAGGGTGACCCGAATACATGTGTAGCGTTTGGTCTTCTTCCATTTCGCTTAAGTACTTCATGGTTAATAAATACTGCGCCCAATTTTGGAATACCGCACCGTTACCACCGTAAGTGATTAGCTCTTCTGGGTGCTGTGCTACAGCAGGGTCAAGGTTATTGTCGATCATTAACATGATAGCGGCAGCTTGTTCGCATTTAGCTGGATAATCACTGATCGAGCGCGCTTTAAGCTCATAGTTAGGTTTAAAGCGATACATGTAAATACGGCCAAATTGTTTGAGCTCAGCAGCAAATTCAGCAGCTAATTCTTGATGCCATTCTTTAGGGAAATAGCGCAATGCGTTACGAATAGCCAATTGCTTTTCGTCGGCCGATAAAATGTCTTTACGTTTTGGAGCTCGGTTTGCATCGCTTGGATACGGTTTTGGCTCTGGCAATACGCTTGGGATACCTTGCTTAATTTGTTCTTGAAAAGTCATTATTTGCTCCCTTAGTTAACTTTAAACGCTTGCGATTTAACAAGTTCTACCATGGCATCAATATCAGGCTTAAGTAAGCGGTCTTCTTCTAATTTGGCAACTTTGCTGCGAATTAATGCAAAGTTTTCTTCAATGATGTCAGAACACTTATTAGGACGTCTAAATTCAATTGCTTGTGCTGCATACATAAGCTCAATTGCAAAGATTTTATCAAGATTACCTAAAATCTGGTTTAACTTACGACCAGAAATACTACCCATAGATACGTGATCTTCTTGACCCATTGATGTTGGTACACTGTCCGCTGATGGTGGGAAACACAAAGATTTGTTTTCTGTTACCAATGCCGCAGTCACGTATTGTGGGATCATCATGCCAGAGTTTAAGCCACCCGATGACGTTAATAAACGCGGTAAACCATGTAAGCCCTCAAGTAGCAAGTAACAACGACGATCAGCAATGTTACCAAGCTCTGCTGCTGCAATTGAAGCATAATCTAATACCATAGCAAGTGGTTGACCGTGGAAACCACCACCCGAAATTGCTTCTTCTTCGCTGATCACAATTGGGTTATCTGTAACTGAATTCATTTCTGTTTCAGCAAGTTCTTTTAAGTGGTAATACGCATTACGTGATGCACCATGAACTTGAGGAATACAACGCAGTGAGTAAGGGTCTTGAACACGGTCACAATCAGTATGTGAAGCCATGTTTTCAGAGCCTGCAAAAAAGCTGCGCATACGCGCTGCAACTTCGATGTTACCTTTAAAAGCACGGATAGCATGTAACTCTTCACGGAATGGTGATTCGCTACCTTGCATACCTTCAATACTCATAGCACCTGCGATGTCTGCAAGGTCTAATAGGTAACGCATTTTAGTAAGCGCAGTAATGGCATGAGATAAAATAAACTGAGTACCATTAATTAACGCTAAACCTTCTTTAGCATGTAAATCTAGAGGCGCTAAACCGTGCTCTTTTAATACTTCTGCTGCTGGCTTGATTGTGTCGTTTACCCAAAACTCACCTTCACCTAGAAGAGGTAAAAATAAGTGCGATAACGGTGCTAAGTCGCCCGATGCGCCAACTGAACCTTGCTCTGGTACAACAGGAATGATATCAAGTTCAATAAACTTAAGCATACGCTCAACAACGGTTAAACGAATACCTGAAAAACCTTGGCTTAATGCATGTACTTTGGTGATTAGCATCAGCTTTGAAATAGGTTTAGCGATTGGCTCACCCACACCTACAGCGTGTGTGATCAATAAGTTCTTTTGTAATAAGTTGGTTTCTTCTGGAGAAATTTGTGTATCACATAATGGGCCAAAGCCCGTATTGATACCATAGATGGCTTTATCTGAGGCAGCCATTTTATCTACGTTTTGGCGGCTTTTATTAATTTTATCAATTGCTTCTTGGCAAAGCTCTGCCTGTAACGTACCGGCTGCAATAGCATTAACGCTATCTAATGTTAATTGGTCAACACCATACTTAAATGTCATTTATAACTCCTAAAGAACAGGATTAGTTTTATTTAGAGGGAGTCTAGCTTGCTCTAGTTGTTTTACAAATGCATAATTATCGTTATTCATTCCAGATTTATCGAACTAAAAGAAGAGCTATGCAAGTTCATGACGTAGACCTGCGCTTATTGCGCGTTTTTGTAGCAATTGTTGAGTGTGGCGGGCTTTCAGCCGCAGAGTCACGTTTAAATATTGGCCGTTCAACCATCAGTGCACATTTATCTGATTTAGAGGTAAGGCTTGGCATTAAATTATGTAAACGTGGCCGTAGTGGCTTTGAAATTACAGATGCAGGAGCTATCACCTATCAGGGATCGATTGAACTGCTTCAGCAATGCGAAGCGTTTGCTAATACTGTAGCAAGCTCTAAAAATGAGTTATCTGGACGTTTAAGTATCGCTATGATAGATACCATGGTTAGCGATCCACGCTGTGCCGTTCCCCGTGCTATTGCAAGGTTAAAAGGAAAAGGTAAAAACATTCAGTTCGATATTAACGTATGTGAAGCACGAGAGGTAGAAACCGCAGTAGCCAATGGCCGCTCGTTAGTGGGGATTGGTGTTAGCCGCCATCATATTCGCGGATTAGATTACACCGCCCTACATAACGAAACCAACTTTCTGTATTGCGCAGTCGGTCACCCGTTATTTAATTGTGAAGACAAGAAAATAAATGAGCTGCTCAAAGAAGCTGAAGTGATTACCAGTAACTACATGCGTGATAAAGAAAGCCGAAATGATGGCTTAAACTATCAAAATAGTGCCGTTGCCTACCATGATGAAGGGATTGCACATTTAATTTTATCTGGTGAGTTTATTGGTTATTTACCTGATCACTATGCACAGTTCTGGGTCGATAAAGGCATTTTTAAGGCTGTTCAGCCAAACAAATATCACTACGATATTCCTGTGGTATTAATCACCTCAAAAACAAACGCCAGCTCGCCTTTAGCAAATGCTATGATTGACGAAATTAAGCGCTGTTACGCGGTTTAGGCTTTATTACTTTTTTGACGCTTTTTGCTCATTTATAAGCACTAGACTAAACGCGATTATGGCAAGGTTTGTAGTTACAGGATTAAACGCTTCGATTAAAAGTGCGGGCTGTAAAACAGCAACAAACAGCATTAGCCCAACTAAAGCAGCTATATTGAGAATATTGATTAAGATGGAACGGTAGAAAATAAAAAACAGCACGGCAAATATAATTTCACCTATGCCAGCTGCTCGGGTGATGAGCGTTGAGATTTCGGGATTAAAACCAAAACTGGCTGTCATTTTTAGCTCTAGGGGGGCAATGTGAATAAGCTTTGGCATCAGCCCATGATAAAGCCAACTAAAGCTAATTATAAATCGAGCTATTTGAATCGTATTTAAATGCTTCATTAGACAAGTTGGCTTTGTGTGCTCTGTTATTCAGAGCACACAGTATAGCTTATAAGCTAGTAGGTTGACCAAAACGGTTCTCAGCTTCATCACCAGCTAAAAAACCATTTTCAATTAAAGCCCAGATAGGACCAATTAATGGCACAAAACTAATTAGTACCCACCAACCTGATTTATTACGGTCATGCCAGCGTTTCACTTGAATCGCAAGCGAAACCCATATTAGCGGAATATAGAGAATAAGCATGATTACAGAAATAGCAGACTCATTACCACCTGTTAATAGTGCTACTAAAAACATAAGAACAAATGAAGCTAAAATCATACCTAATGCTGAATACCAATAAGTCTTACGAGGAATACGTCCTTTAAAAGAAAACAAAATTTCTTTTATGCTTAAAGTGGTTGTTTCTGTTGATGCTGTAGCGAGGTTTGCTTCTGGGGCTTGATATACATTTTCTGACACTGTCATTTCCTTTGATATGTGTTGTAGCAAACCGATTTAATCTAGTCTGCTGATTTATATTGTAAATAGTGCTGAATTCAGCATTAATAAGATAACACAAAGTGAATGGATTTGGGTACTAAGAAATTACTTAAAAGCCATAGACAAGTAAGTATAAAGACATAAAAAAGCACCCTTAGGTGCTTTTATTTAACTCGGTTGTTGCCAATACTTGGCGTATAAATTTGGGTAGGTTTGTTTTAAAAACTTTGCTTTATCTTTAAAACGTTTACCTTTTGGTTGCTCAAGGCCTGATGGCACAAAGGGTAATTCGTCATCATTACGCTCTTCGTACAACATACCGGCAATCAAGTCGTACTCATCTAAATATGGGTAAGGTTGTTCGTTTAAATGATAAACTGGCGTACACTCAGCAATTGAGTCTGGGTTTTCAAGCGCCTTTAAAAAAGCCTGTTCACCACGTGAAATAAGCCAACATAAAAACTCAGAAAAGCCATAATCATCGTTACAACCGGCCATTACATAAGCTGCACCAAATAAGTCCCAGGTATAGGCTTTACGCATACGTAGGTTAAACTGCTTATCAAATTCCATCAGCTGTTCGTCAGATAAATCAGTCAGTTTTGCTTTTAATGCATTACAAACAGACTCAGGCTCGGCAGTTTTATCTTCGGCGGTCACGAGTTGCCAAAATTCACTTTCGCTTAAAACACTCATGATAAAATCTCTTTCACGCGCCCTACTTGACCATCATCAAGTTGAACTTTAATACCATGCGGGTGATTCGGTGACTTAGTTAAAATACGTGACACTATACCTTGAGTTAACTGACCAGTTCGTTGATCTTGTTTTAATACAATGTTGACTTCGCAGCCAATTGAAATTTGTGAACGCGTAGGCACTGCCATTGCTATATCTCTTTCAATAATTTTTGCCGATTATAGCCATTTGCAGCTGGCTTACCAAATTAAACCTGTTTGATTGGGCTGTTTTTAAGCAGCTCCTTTGGCAATATTTCATTTAAACGTTCAGTAATGGCTTGAGCTTTGCCTTTAATTTGAAAATCGAAGCCTTGGCCGTTGCCATCTAAAATGACAGCTAAATAGTTATCAGCAACTTTCAATTGTGTAATACGGCTCAACTCAAGAGTCTCTACTTGCTCGCCATAATTCACCTGCTTAACCGTGAGGCTTGTGTCTGTTGCTGTGAGTGTTTTACTAAGGGCTGTTTTGGCTACAAACTTTTCTGTATAGCGATAGGCCTGTGCCAAAAAACCGATAGCAAATATAAAACCAGTAAAACTTGAAATAGGTAATGAGTCTGATTGCAAGCTGTACACACCAATAATACAAAACAACACAGCAAGAGCTAGGTTTAACCTAACCATCTGTTTAGGGGTTAAATTTAAATTCATTTTTATTCCTTTAAAAACGCAATTGCTTTTGGATTGATCGCTAAATCTATTGCACTCAATTCTTTGATAATTAGACTGCTAATTAACTGGGTTTGCTCAGCTGTAATCGGCAGCTCTTTACAGTAACAACTTACTCTCAGCGATTGGGGTAGTTTTTTTAGATCAGCAGTATGAGTTAACCATGAAAATTCGTGTACTTGTTCTTTTGCTTGTTCGCACGCTTGCGTTAACGCAACTCGAATAGCCTTATCTTGGCGCTTTTCAGTTTTAGTCATGTTCTGCTTGTTGTTTTTTAAATTCTTCGTAGCCATCTTGCTGGCGCTTTACACACTCATGGTACTCTTTATCTGCCATATGATTGCATTCACTTAAACGCGCCGATTGAATTTCATGATAACGGGCGTCTGAGCTACAAGCTGACAAAAGCACTACAACAGTCGCGATGATGGCCAATTTTAAAGCATTAAAAAACATTAAATTTCCTTTATGTAGTTATACATTGGTGCTGTTTTTTCCTGTATATTGCGTGGGTTTAAATATTATTACCAAAGGGTTCTATATGATGTTGTCGCAGTTACAAGAGCTGTTTCAGCGTATCGATAAAAGTAAAATTTTTCAATCATTTGTTATCGCTGTCATTGTTATTTCAGCACTAACAGTGGGTGCACATACCTATTCATTACATCCTACAGCTGAGCTTGCTTTACATTGGATGGACGTAGGTATCACGGTATTCTTTTTAGTTGAACTAGTGATCCGCTTTATCGCAAGCCGTGGCTTTAAAGATTTTTTCAGCAAAGGTTGGAATATTTTTGATTTCATAATCGTGGTCGGTAGCCTTTATCCTGCAGCTGGATCAACAATTTTTATCGCTCGATTACTGCGTATTTTCCGCGTGCTGCGACTAGTATCTATGATCCCAGAGCTTAGACTGCTGGTTAACTCGCTTTTAAAAGCTATTCCGCAAATGGGCTATATTGCCCTACTTATGTTTGTGATTTTTTATATTTATGCCGCCATGGGTAGCATGCTGTTTGCTGATATAAACCCTGTATTATGGGGCGATGTATCAATTTCTATGCTCACCCTATTTAGGATTGCAACGTTCGAGGATTGGACTGATGTCATGTATGAGACCATGGCTGTGTATGAACTCAGCTGGATTTTCTACCTAACGTTTATCTTCTTAACTGCCTTTATATTTTTAAACATGATGGTGGGTGCAATTTTAGAAGTCATGTCTGAAGAGCATCGCAACGCTCGAGAAGAGCAAACATCTGATGCCGACATGCCTGCAACCAAAGGACAAATTGCTCAGCTACAAGCTGAAATGGCCGAACTAAAACAATTACTGAAAGAAAAGCAGTAACATTTTAAGAGGTTAGTTTTTAGATATTAGGCGCTAGGACCTAGCGCCTTTAATTTATCCTCTTTTTTCTACTTTCCATGGTGGGTTTAAGCGGTTCTCTCCGGCCCAATACAATTTAATTTTATTACCTGATGGGTCTTTTAAAATTGCTTCTTTCCATAAATAACGCTGGGCGGTTGGTGGCTGTTCAAAGTTAATGCCTTTTTCAACAAGGCTTGCGTAGAGCTCATCGAGCTGCTCATGTTCAAAATAAATGACCGCATGATTATTATAATTATCGGTTTCTAATGACAGCGAAAATGTGGCATCACCATCTGGGCATTGAAAGCGTGCGTAATGCGGGGTATCTACAATCTGAATCATTCCCAGTGTTAAGTAAAAAGCCACCGCTTCATCCATATCTTTTACAGGTAACGTCACCTGATTGAGCTTCATTTTCAATTCCAATGTAATTCAATATTCGTTATGTCAGCATATCGCGAACAGCAAATTAAGCAAATTAAGCAAATTAAGCAAATTAAGCAAATTAAGCAAATTAAGCAAATTAAGCAAATTAAGCAAAAGATAAGTTACAAGTTTCAAGGGGAAAGTTAGCAAGCTACAAGATGAAAGTTGCAGGAGGCGTTTTAACGCCGAACAAGTAGCATCGATTTTACATCGCGTCCTAGAGCCTGAATCCTAGCGCCTATTGTTTTCAATCGTAGGCGCGAAACTTGTTTCGCGCGTTTGTTTATAAGAGGCGTTTCAAAGCCAAACATTTATGGTTCACGGCAAAAGCCGTTCCTACATGAAAATGTTCAAGGTTTTGTCGCCATAAATAGCGACTTATAAAGACTAGCCATTGGTAAAAACTAATTGAGATGGGTTGTCTGTTTGAATAAACAAGACTCTTGTCACTGTTGAACCTGATTCATCTTTTGATGTGTTTGTGAAAAGGTAGTTTTCATCAAAAGTACTCAACTTATCAAGATCAAAATCAGAGTTAGCCTCATGGTGAAATGACATAGCACAGACTTTACCTCTACAAGCAAAGTCTTCAGCATAAACGTCGTTTGTGCGAATTTGACTCAACATCTCGAGCAGCTTAACTTCTCTTACTATTGAATTATCGGTTTCTTCTGCACCTCGTACATTATTCAAAAAGTCATGAAATTCAGGAATTGTGATTGTGCCAAATACGCTTTGCTGTTTAATTTGCCCATTATCAGTGATGAATGAATTGGTAACAGATTCTGATGATGAAAAATGTCTATCAGCTAAATTCGTTTGTTGACCTTGCTCTTCACTCACCTTATTACCTTCAAGCTCTGAACTGGCTAATTGTTTAACTTGAATAGTGCTTTGATGTATATCTTTGTTATTTGCCGAGATCACTTCTTTATTAGAATCACTATTAACTTGACTCTCTATTACGGTAGCCGTCACCTCACTATTGTTGCTCGATGAAGTAACCAAATAAGTTATTAGCGAACTGATAGCAATCAAAATTAAAACTGTGAATCCATTTAGTTTAACCATTACTAAAATCCTTTTATTTTTAAACCTTAATCCCCTGAAAATACAATAGATTATTTTGTATGACAAGTAATGATTTTTTAGTTTGTAAGATACGAGAGTAAAGTTTGTAGGAGGCGTTTCAACGCCGAACAAGTAGCAGCGATTTTACATCGCGTCCTAGAGCCTAAATCCTAGAGCCCAATATTTTAAATCGTAGGCGTGAAACTTGTTTCGCGCGTTGTAGGTCGTGCTTTAGCGCGTTAAAAGAGAAGTTAGCAAGCCACAAGGATAAAGTTTGTAGGAGGTATTTTAACGCCGAACATTTATGGTTCATGGCAAAATCCGTTCCTACGGGAGTTTCATGTGCAATATTGGAAATGGTTTGCCCATATCATCTAAAGGTGAGCGTGAGATAACTTTAAACCCCATATGTTGATAAAACCCAACTGCAAGTGGGTTTTGCTCATTGACATCAACTTTGCTTGCATCTAATTGTTCGACTGCATAGTTAAGTAGTGCTTTGCCAATCCCCTCACCTCTGGCAGCATCTAAAATGAACAACATTTCAATTTTGCTATCGTGAACACCAACAAAACCTAAAATTGCTTTCTGTTCATCCTTTATGCACTTCAAAGTAACATTTGGAAAAGCCTGCTCAATGATAATGGGCTTAAAAAAGGCTATGTCGTCTTCTGTTATAAAATCATGTGTCGCTCGAACTGAGTTTTCCCATACACTAAGTAGTTCTGGGAAATCTTCAGTGTTCACACTTTCTATTTTCATTGTCATCCTTGCTGGCCATCCAGTGCTTTATTTAGCTCGGTTAATGGTAAAGACTTATAAAAATACCAACCTTGAATTTGATGATTAGGATTAAAAGCTTTTATGAAGTTATATTCTTCAAACACCTCAACCCCTTCAAAAATGACCAAGCGATTAAGATTTGTAACCAGAGACATAATGGCTAATACCATATCCTGTTTAAATTCATCCGTTATTGATTGTGTTAATATTTTATCAATTTTAATGATGTCGAAGTTAATTTCAGTGAGCCACACAAGGTTAGATACTCCTGTTCCAAAATCATCAAGGGCAATAATAAAGCCATAGTGCTTTGCCCGTGTTGCAAAGTTAGATAACTCTTCAAGTGGCAAACCTATTCGCTCTGTAATTTCTATTTTTACTTGCTGCGGCTTTATTTTATAACCCATACAAAGTTCGTATAGGTTATCTAAATACTCTGAAGTTTTAATTTCGTACGCATTAACATTAATCGCAACTGTGAACTCGGGATCCCTATGTAAAATAGCTGAAAGCTCTGCAAATGCTCTTTTAACTAAGTCATATGCTAAGGTTGAGTACAAGCCTAACTGTTCTGCGATACTTAAGAAAAGTTCAGGTGATACATTTCCATGAACGGCGTCTTTCCATCTAACTAGGCTCTCCACACCAATTATTTTATTATTTTTTAGCTCAATTATTGGTTGGTACTCTAAATATAATTCACCGTTTTTTATAGCTTTACGCAACCTAAACTCGATTGAAGAGTTCTTATCAAAATATGAAATAACAGAATAAGCAATTAAAAAACTTATTAACCCGATTAAACATATAAGTGATGACGAGATAAAAATTGGTAAATAAAGTAGGCCTGGACGATTATTTAGCGTCTCTACGCAGTATTCGAATTTTGAACTGCAAATTTTTAATTCCTGAGAATTTAATAACGTATCCTTTTTGAACTGATACTCAGATTTGTAGTTATGGAAAGTATGGCTCTCATTTTTTGAAATAATTTTATAAGAAAACCCTTTTTCAAGATGGTCAAAACTCTTAAATGGTTCATTAATTGTGAAAGCAATCACGTTGTCTTTTTTTGTTATATCGTATCTAGCTGGAACTGGGAAAATATTCCCTACCTTCGAAGCGAATTGATACCCCGAGGAAGAACTATAAAACTCTCTTGCAAATAAAATTGGAGTTTCAAATTGTCCCCAGTTTGCTGAACAACCGACCTTACCATCAAAAATTAGACCTAAGTCATGAGTGTATTCATATTTTGAAAGAATTATACGTAATGTGTTGATGGAATCAGAGTCACATCTATTAGGAGATAGCGTTGCGACTTCTTGGATAGAAGCCACTATATCATTCGATATATTTTCTGCTTTAGTTAATAGAGATTCAGCAAACTGCTTTTGATGATTTACTTGAAGGTAGCTTATGAGGAGGTGGAGACTCAGCGTAAAAAATAGCATGATAAAAACTATATAAATAGTTTGTTTGTTATTGTTTAGCTGAAATATTTTTCCCTGCATGTTCTACTTTAGGTTTGATAATACCAACATAAAAACTAACCTTTAATCTCTATTTAATCAACAAAAAAGGGACAAGGTTAGTATCCAAGCATAATTTTAACTACTCTAAACTTTAAACTTACCTACTAAATCAGTAAGCGTGTTCGATAATAAGTTTAGTTTCTCTCCGTTGCCTCTTGCACTTTCAGCAATTTCGCTGACATCATCCGCCGCGTTTTTAATCTCTACCACATTACGATTAATGTCTTCAGCTACATGCTGTTGCTCTTCAGCTGCTGTCGCGATTTGTGTATTCAAATCGCTAATATTAACAATTGACGCGGTTATTTCACTAAATTGTTGCTGTGCTGAATGGGCTAACTCAACTGTTTTATTTGTGCGGTTTAAGCTGGTTGTCATTTCTTTTGACACTTGATCAGACATCTTTCGTAAGGAGTCTAATTGGCTTGCAATTTCTTCTGTTGATTCAGATGTTCTTTGTGATAATGCACGAACCTCATCTGCAACAACCGCAAAGCCTCGGCCATGGTCGCCCGCCCTCGCCGCTTCAATTGCCGCATTTAATGCTAATAAATTGGTTTGTTCTGCAATCCCTCTTATTACGCTCAATATCGACATGATGTTTTCACTTTCAGCATCAAGTTGGTTTATATCTTGAGTTGCTTTGGTGATCACTTCAGACAAAGATACAACGCTATCAACAGTCTGAGAAATAACACTTTGTCCAAGCTCTGAGGCTTGTTGAGTTTGCGATGCAAGCTCAGCTGCATTTGCACAACTGGCAGAGACCTCATTAGCAGTCGCTGCCATTTCATTAATCGCTGTGGCCGCCATTTCAAGAGCTTGTTGTTGCTGCGATGTTGAGCCTGACAGTTGTGCGGCCTGTGATGATGTTTGTGCGGAGGTATCACTCACATTTTGAGCGCAATCATTAATTTGCGTAACTAAATCCGATATCAGGTTCAAAAATAAATTAAAGCTGTTTACTAATTTGGCCGTTTCATCACGTGTTTTAATAACCAAACGTTTCGTTAAATCACCACCACCTTGCGATATTTCTGTCAGGCCATCACTTACTTCAACAATAGGTGCTGAAATTAATTTAGAAATGTAGCTAGCAACTAGAATGAATACAGCAATCAGAATTGCACTGATGACTAAAATAGTAATCGTCATTGCATTTGCGGCACTCATCACTTCAGATTTTTCAACTAAGCCTATAAATTTCCAGCCTAGTTTTTGTGAGGTATAAATATTCGCTAAGTAATCTTTACCATTAATGTCTATTTCAAATTGACCATGATTATTCTCAGCGAGCTGCTTGTATTTTCCGTTATTGACTTGTGCTAGCTGCTTAAACCTGTAATCAGCATTTTTAACGTCAACGAGTACATTGCCACTGTCTTCAATCAGCATTAAATAGCCAGTTTCACCAAGTTTAATGTTCGCAATAATATCGGTAAGCCCCTGCAAGGATACATCCATGCCTTGCACACCAATAAACTCGCCCTCTTCTTTAATTGCCTTAACAGTAGAAACAATTACCATGTCATCTACTGCCCAATAATAGGCATTGGTTCTTACTGTTTTACCATTTGCAGCTTTACCTGTTTCGTACCATGGCCTAACTCTTGGGTCATAATTTGCTGTTACTTCACCCTCTGGCCATTGAATATAACCACCTTGTTCATTACCCATGTAGATATAAGCAAGTCCCGGGTGCGTTACGCCAAAGTGATCAAACAAACTAAAAGCGTTTTTTTCGGTGCTACTGCCACTTAAATGATCAAGCATCTCTGCACTAGGTGATTGCATATGGGTTTTAACGCCTTGCTTGGCGTCTAAGATAGCGGTATGAGAAGCAAGGTAATCGACATTTTTCTCAATTTCTGCAAAAAACATACTGATACCATTATCGACTTGTCTGGCTTCTCTTTCACTAAGCTCGGCAAAATTGTCGAGAGCTTGCTGTCTTGTTTGTGTAATTACAAGCGCAGCAATGATGATCAGCGGCAGCGCGATGGCTGATGCAAAAGCGAGCTTTAATTTTTTTGAGATATTCATAGCATACTTCCAACTAGGTACTTAAGAAAATATAGTGAGGCCTTGGAAGTTCAGCAAATAAATAAGTGTTTATTTTTATGGGGCAAAATAGATTGGGCTAATAAAATCAATGTGCAGTTTATGGCTATTTTTATTGTCTATACCCAAAACTTACCTTCATATATATGTCATTTAGTTGACAGGAACATGGAATGTACTAACTTTAGCCTTAGTAATTAACATGCTTTTAACAAAACCATGCTAGGTACTTTCCAACCAATTGGCAGCATTTGCTGGATGCAAATTAGCTGCCTATTCCTACTTCGTGTTTTAGCATATAGCTAAGTAAAGCCTGACAATCAGGGTGTTTATCGGCCTTTAACCCAGCTACAACACCTTGCTGATCCGCCGCCGATTTATGCTGGCCTAACTTTTCTTTTGCCTGAATTGAGTCAAGTTCAATTTTAATGCCTACAATTCCCCGCAGTAACTTTGCTTGATAATCATCTGGTAGCAAACTGGTATCGTTTAAAATACTTGGCTCGTATTGCCTAATTAGCTCATCTAGGCAAGCTAAGGTGTTTTCATCATCAAGATATGCAACCTTACCCTTGGCATGAACCACAGCATAATTCCATGTCGATACAGCAGGCTTTTCTGCATACCATGTCGGAGATATATAACTATGAGGCCCATTAAAAACCACTAATACCCGAGTATTTTGCAAGCTTTTACCATGACCATTTGCCCGTGAAACATGACCATATAAGGTCCCAAACTCGCCCTCATCGGGTTTATAAACTAATGGTAAATGAGTTGCCTCAAACTCACTATCAACCATTAATGCAAAGCTGTAGGTTTTAATAAACTGCGACACTCTTTCGGGTGTCATTTTCCATTTACTAGGCGTGTGCATTACTTTCCTTTAGTGCTAAAAAAGGCCAGCAAGCTGCTAGCCTTAATGTTGAGTTGTGTGATTAATGTTGACCATCAACAATAATGCGTAACATGCGGCGAAGTGGCTCTGCAGCACCCCATAACAGTTGATCACCAACCGTAAACGCGCTGATATATTCAGGGCCCATCGCTAATTTACGAATACGACCAACAGGAATAGACAGTGTGCCAGTTACTTTTACAGGTGTTAAGTCTGTAGCAGAAATGTCACGGTCATTAGGGATCACTTTTACCCACTCATTGTGAGAAGCAAGAATTTCTTCAATTTTCTCAACGCTAATGTCTTTGCGAAGCTTAATTGTCATTGCTTGTGAGTGACAACGCATTGCACCAATGCGAACACATAAGCCATCAACAGGGATAGGTTGTTCGCTGCTGCCTAAAATTTTGTTCGCTTCAACTTGCGCTTTCCACTCTTCTTTACTTTGACCACTTGGCATTGGTACATCAATCCAAGGAATGAGGCTACCTGCTAAAGGCACACCAAACTGGTCTTGCGGTAAATCGCTTGAGGCAATTTTTTCGGTGACTAATTTGTCAATTTCAAGAATAGCAGCGTTAGGATCAGCAAGCTTATCAGCAACGGTTTCGTGAATTGCACCCATTTGTGCAATTAATTCTTTCATGTTGCGAGCACCTGCACCAGAAGCCGCTTGATATGTCATTGGGCTAACCCATTCAATCAAGTCTTGCTCAAATAAACCGCCAAGTGCTAATAACATAAGTGATACGGTACAGTTACCGCCAACATAAGTTTTAACGCCTTGTTCTAGGCCCGCTGTGATAACATCTTTATTTACCGGGTCAAGCACAATAATACTATCGTCACTCATGCGCAGTGCCGATGCAGCATCAATCCAGTAACCTTGCCAACCTGATTCGCGTAATTGCGGGTAAACGGCTTTGGTATAATCACCGCCTTGGCAAGTGACAATAATATCCATCTTTGCAAGCTCAGAAATATCATTGGCATCTAAAAGCGGTTTAGCTGGGCCAGCAAGATCAGGACCTAATTGACCGGTTTGAGAGGTGGTGAAAAAAGTCGTGTCGATATTAGAAAAATCATTTTCTTGCTGCATACGTTCTAATAACACAGAGCCAACCATGCCCCGCCAACCGACTAATCCTACTTTTTTCATTGTTTGTTCCACTGTTTGATTCATTCAAATTACCTAAACTGTTAAAAATTAAAGTCCATTGCGTGAGAATTTAATTTTTACAGAAGTAATCTAGCATTGCGGCCCAAGCAAAACCAGCGCAAACCGAGTAACATCAAAATTTTTCATCATCGTTTATTAGGGCGTGCTAACCTTTGTGGATTGAAATTTGTTCACTCTAGGGGCGATTTAATCGCGGCGCGAGATTTGTAACCTAGTGGGCTAAGTAAAAATCGAGCAACAAAGAGTTAATCGCCCCTAGGAAGAACCCGAAGGGCACCGCGTGTTTGGCATTGATGCTGCGTTATCGCCTATTTATGTGGAACAACCACACTACACAGGCTCTGCCTTGCCTAAATACCAAACACACTGCTGCAAAATCAATCATAAAAGGTCAGCACGCCCTAGCATCGGACAAGCGTCTGGCAATACCAAGTTCAGCGCCCCTGCATGTACTTTAAAACTTTGTTGTTTTGATGTTATTGGCTCGCCATCTAAGTTTATAGGCATTTCTGTTTGTGTTTGCCATTCAAGCCAAGGCACTTGAAAGCGTTTTACCCACTTTTGTGATGAATTAGGGTAGTTGCTTAGCTCTTCGATAACCGCCGGCACATCTGAAATTGCAAATGATGTAAACGCCACTAAATCAACCAAGCCATCATTTATGTATGCATGTGGCGCAAGTAGCTGACCACCACCCGCTTGGCGACCATTACACACGGCAGCAGCAATAATATCGCCCGAAGCACGCTCACCATCAGGCAGTGTTAACTCGCCACTGTAAGGTACAAAACTAAGCGCTTGTACAAGCCCTGCCAATGTATATGCGCCACCTCCTAGTATGTTCTTAAGTGCAGGCGGTGTTGTAGCGGTAATTTTAGCCCCAAAACCAGCACTGGCTACGTTCACAAAGTAACGCTCATCAACCTCTACCGTATCAATTGCATGCGGCTGACCATTGGCGGCAAGTTTAAGTGCTGGCAAGTACCCGTGAGGAATGTGGGCGGCTGTGGCAAAGTCATTCGCCGTGCCCATAGGTAAAATAGCAAGCTCTAAACGCTGTGATTTTTCTAACTTCATTAATGCATTAACTGCTTCATTAACGGTGCCATCGCCACCAGCCACAACAACACGTTTTACGCCTTCTGCTACGGCTTCATTAATAAAGCGTTCAATGTCACCTCCTTCATAGGTAACACGCACCGTAAGAGGCTCAATGGTTCGAAATTTACCGATGGCGTCACGAAGCTGCTCATCTGCCGCTTTTTTGCCATTTATAATTAACCGTAAGTCCATTTTAAATCCCTGTTTAAACACTTATAACTACCATAACACGCAATGGTTTAATATACCCAAACTACCTCAAGATGCGAGTTTCAGTTGGAATTAAAAGCGATTTAGGCAAGGCATTGATTGCAAGTAATAGTGGTTCTATTGTTAAAATCAATAACGCAGTATAAATCGCTTTTAAACCAACCCTTTGGGCGCTTCACAGGCACTTACTCTCATCGTTGTTACTTCTTAAAAGGGACTGCTTGCAAAGTAACGCCTTGATATTAAGCACCTGTGAAACGCTGAATTCTGCATCTTGAGGTGGTTTGGGTATAGACAATACAGAAACAAAAAAGCCCTGCTATTGCAGGGCTAAATCAACGTTAGGATTTATTATTGTATCCTTCCTTGGGGGAGTTTCATTAAAACTCGTAGCTGAAGCCTAAGCTAAACTTAGTGCCTTCTTCTTTCTTCCAAAGTGATAAACCTTCTTGTTCAATTTCTTTATCTTGACCAAGGATGTTTTCAATTTTGAACTTAACTTTTGTATTGAAGTTCGGGAAGTAAGAATAAACTAAATCAAGCGAATGGAATGGCTTCTCTTCTGCATCTTCGTTACCGCGAGTACCCGGTACAATAATACGCGGACCAAACACGTTATAAACAAGTGATGTTGAAT
The DNA here is from genome assembly GCF_040148775.1 of Pseudoalteromonas sp. NFXS39. Classification (NCBI taxonomy): domain Bacteria; kingdom Pseudomonadati; phylum Pseudomonadota; class Gammaproteobacteria; order Alteromonadales; family Pseudoalteromonadaceae; genus Pseudoalteromonas; species Pseudoalteromonas sp. NFXS39. Next base: position 301,067 of record NZ_JAGDEC010000001.1, read on the forward strand.
GGAAACCATCAGCTGAGTCATAACCCATCTGCAAGTTTGCTACCCACTCAGAGTGACCCACTAAACGGCGCTCATCGTTAGTAACAATGTTAGACACTGTATCTGCATCAAGTGCATCTTTTAATTGCTGCTCAAACAACGAATCAACACCGTCAGAATCATCAATGCCTAGTTTCACACTTGAATCAGATAGCGTAACGTTACCCGACAAAAATACACTCGACCAGTCAGCACTGATAAAGCTAAAATCAGTTAAGAAATCAACCTCAATACCGGTTAACTCACCTGATTCAGCATTAGCAGTTAATAACTGTGGTGCCGCACCACCAACACCCGCAAGCTCTACCATTTCAATAGGGTTAGTAATGTCTTTGTAGAACAATGCAACTGATAGGTTATTACCTGATGCCATATACCATTCAAAACGGAAATCAGCATTTTTAAGTTTTGAACTTTGTAATGTCGGTGAACCACGAACAAGGAATTCCGTTAACGGGTCAACGAAGAAAGTAGAGCTAACATCACGCATATCTGGACGAATCGTTGTCTCGCTTAAATTTAAACGAAATTGCATTTCTTCATCCATGATATAAGTCACAGCTAAAGATGGATAAAAGTCATCTTCTTTGATAGCTACTTCAGCTAACTCATCAGTTGTCGCATCAAACAAATTACTATGCGCCTTAAATGGCACTGATACTTGCGCAAAATCTTCCCAACGAACACCACCAGTAATACGCCAAGTGTTGTCGATGAAGTAGTCAGCCATAAAGTAATAAGCATCTAGCTTATGTGCCGCACTGTATTTATCACCGTCAGTTGTTCTGTCGTCGAAAATACCTGAACCCGTTGAACTTGCATAGAAAGCATCATTATTGATGTTATCGTAAGCGAAAATTTCATCTAAGCGTGAGCCAAATGAATAATCATCTGAAATACCACGGTGTGTAATACCGAATGTCGTATTATTTGCGTTACGTGTTTTCTCAGAGAAGTCGCCACCCACTTTTAGCTCAAGCTCATAGCCTTCACCATAAAATGGCATACCCATGTTCCAACCCCAGGTATCAACTTCGTCATGAAGAACTTGGAATTCACGTGTCACGTTAGTTGCAGAAACGTCCTGTAATTGCTCAGATACAAACGCCCCATCGTCATAGTTACGTTGGAAAACAGCATCTACACCACCTGGTGCATCACGGTTTGCACGGCTTGTACCGGCATACCAATCAACAAACAAGTTGTTAAAATCAATAAAGTTGTGGGTGCCTTTTAATTGGCTAGAGAACATTTCACGCTCTTCATACACGACATCAACACGGCGAAGATCACGAACACCTTCTTCCGTTTCGTTGGCATCATAGAAATTACGATTACGAACACGGTCACGCATGTCATGCAGGGCAATATTAGTCAGTTCAATTTTATGGTTTGAATTAAACTCATAACCAATATTGAATGTCCCACTCCAACGCACATTTTGTTCAGTCGATGTACCATCGTAATACTGAGCAAAACACTTGTCTTCACACCCTAAGCTGCCAAGGTTGGTGCCACTTTTCTCTTGCGCTACTTCCCACTCATTTTCATAAGAAACAGCAGCAAGTACACCAAATGTGCCCATTTCACTTTCAAAGCGATCGCCTAGTGAAACTGAAAAGCTCATTTCAGGATCAACGTCTTTTTCAGTTGCTGAAATATTCCAGTCAAGAGCCGACATCAATGCTTGGCGCTCAGCCAATGTTGTATTGATATCACCCTCAAGGCCAGCACCATAAAAGGCATCGATGAACTCACTTGGTAACGCGCGAGTTCCATCGTCACGTCCCATCCAGTCATCATCACCACCTTCATAGAAGTAGCCTGTATCACTGTTATTGGTGTTATAAGAAGTACCAATATCGACTTTAAATAAAAAATCAGTCGGAATTGATTTGGTTCTAATATTTACGTTACCACCACCAAAATGCGCTGGCATATCGGGTGAAAACGATTTTTGAACACTAAGACTTTCAATAATATCTGATGGAAATAAGTCAAGCGGTACAACTGAGCGAGTTGGATCAGGGCTTGGTACATACATGCTATTAAGCTGAGTACTCGAATATCGCTCACCTAAACCACGAACATAAATGAACTTGCCATCAACAAGTGTCAAACCTGTTACACGACGAAGTGCCGATGCAGCATCGCCATCACCAGTACGAGAGATTTGCTCTGCACCCATGATATCAGCAACGAAAGCTTGATTTTGACGCTCTTGAAGAACCGCGCCAGCACTCCCTTTTAAACGCTGTCCTACAGCAACCACTTCTTCAATTTCTTGTGCTTCATCCGCTGCATAGGCAGTATTCACTGATAAGCCAACTAATGCTGCAAGCACTGCGTGGTTTATCTTTGAACGCACAAGTTTAGAGGGGGTAAAAGATTTCATTATTATACTCCGAAAACAAAACTAGAAGCTGGCCGGGGTCGCCCCCGACCATGGATTAGAAGGGCTTAGTTAAGACCTACTTTTACCCAACCTGCTGTCCAGTCTGTTTGCGCATCCATTGCACCGATGTAATCTACTTGGTCAAAGAAGCTATTTAGGCTTGAAGCATCGAAACCGCTACCAAGTAATGCTGATTCTGCACTTGGTTGATAACCGTTGTCGCTAAGACCTAACATCGCTGCGTCCATAATAGAGTTACCTTCTTGGCCTTCGAACCAAGATTGAACATTACCAGTACCAATTGCTTGGCTTGAGAAGTTGTTATCTGCTGCGCATGCAACCACTGAGTGACTGATAGTAAGTGAGCCATCTTCAGCGCGTGGAGCTGAATCTGCGCCAACTCGTAAGCAGTTTTTATAACCTTCACCACCTGTCACTACTACATTTTTAAGCATACCCGCAGTACCTGCACGTAAACGGATACCGTTTACACCATCTGCACCGATGATAGTTACGTTAGAGATAGTAGGTGTTGTTAAAGGTGATGCATCTGAATCAAACTCTGAGTTATCAGCTTCAATTGCATTATCACCTTCTGAAGAAGACTGTTTGATTAATACGTATTGTGCATTACCAGTCCAACCGAATGACCAATCAAGAGAATCATCACCAATGTTTGTCAGTACTAAGTGGCTAATGCTTGCAGTACCACCAAAGAACTCAACACCGTCGTCAAGGTTTTCGTGAACGTGGATATAATCAAGTTCAGTTTGGCTACCAACGCCAGCTAGTGAGATACCATTAAGCTCATCACCGTTACCTAGTGTTTTACCTGCTTGCTTTACAACAACATACTTAAGCGTACCTGAGTTATCTTCTGGTTGGTTACCACCGAATTGACCTGCATCACCTTCAGCTGCAACACCACAGTTTGCAAGTTCATCTGCTGTTGTTTCACCCACTTGGTCACCACAAGAGTTAGCTGGTGCGTTACCAAGAAGCACTACACCACCCCATTGACCAATACCTGTTTCAGCACCTGTCATATCTTGGATTGATGTCATAACGATTGGTTGAGTTGCTGTACCTACTGCCTCAATCTTAGAGTCACGACGCACAACTAAGAAGTCATCACCGTTTTCACCGATTAGTGTTGTACCAAATTGAACATAAAGAGTTGCACTATCAGTTCGGTCACCACCCACTGCTGTACGACCTTTTAATATCCAGTGAGCATCGTTAGTTAATGTCACGTCAGATGTGAACACAACATCTTGTGCTAACTGATACACTGGCTTATCGGTAATTTGTGGGAAGCTAGCAGAAACATCAGTCGCTAGACCTTGTTCCATTGCGTTAGTGATATCTTCAGGGAAGCTTGGGTTAACAGCAACTGTCCAACCTTCCATCCAGTTATTGTCACCGTCAAATGCACCAATGTAGCTTGTTTTAGTGAAGAATGGGTCAAGGTCTGACGCATCAACACCTGCACCTAATAGCGGAGAGTTTGATTTAGGCGTGAAACCATCTGTTGCTAAGTTTAATGTCGCTGCTGTAAGTGTTTGGTTACCTGTTTGACCTTCGAACCAAGACTGAACATTACCAGAACCAATTGCTTCAGAACCGAAGTTATTGTCTGCACTACATGCTACAACTGAGTTCTCGATAGAAAGCTCACCAGACTCAGCATTTGCTACAGAGTCAGAACCTACACGTAAACAGTTTTTGTAACCTTCAGGGCCTGTCACAACCATGTTACGGATAACACCAGCCGTACCTGCACGAAGACGAACACCGTTTTTACCGTCAGCACCAACAATCGTTACGTTTGAAAGTAGTGGCTTAGTTAATGGTGTAGCGTTTGAATCGAATTCTGAGTTATCTGCTTCGATTGCATTGTCACCTTCAACAGATGATTGTTGGATATAAACGTTTTGTGCACGACCTGTCCAACCAAATGACCAGTCAAACGCGTCATCACCAATATCAGTTAGCACAACGTTACGAACGTTGACAGTACCACCGAAGAACTCGATACCATCATCAAGGTTTTGGTGTACTTGGATGTATTCAACTTTTGTTTTAGAACCAACACCAGCGAATGAAATGCCATTTAGCTCATCGCCATTCCCCAATGTTTTACCTGCGTGTTTAACGACAACATAACGAACAACACCCGAGTTGTCTTCTGCATCGTCACCACCAAATTGACCTGCATCACCTTCAGCTGCAACACCACAGTTTGCTAGCTCTTCAGGTGTTGTTTCACCTTGTTGGTCACCACACGAGTTAGCCGGTGCATTACCAAGTAATACTAAACCACCCCATTGACCGATGCCTGTTTCTGCACCTGTCATATCTTGGATAGAAGTCATTGTGATTGGTGCTGTTGCATTACCATTAGCGTTAATTTGCGAACCACGGCGAACAACTAAGAAGTCATCACCTGTTTCACCGATTAATGTCGTACCCGCTTGAACATATAATGTTGCGCTATCAGTACGGTCACCACCGACTGCTGTACGACCGTTTAAGATCCAGTGAGCGTCATTTGTTAATGTTACATCTGCAGTGAAAGTTGTATCTTCAGCTAAACGATACACTGGCTTATCAGTGATTTGTGGGAATTCAGATGAAACGTCTGTCGCAAGACCTTGCGCCATTCCATTTTCAATATCAGTTGGGAAACCGCCATTGATAGCAACAGTCCAACCTTCCATCCAGTTATTTGTTGCGCTAAACGCACCGATTTGACCATTCGCTAATAATGGTGAGCCTGCTAAAGGCATATAACCATTATCATCTAGCATTAAATCTGCAGGTGTAAGAGTTTGGTTACCGTCTTGGCCTTCAAACCACGCTTGTACAGTACCACCATTAATTGTTTCGCTACCGAAATTATTCGCAGCTGTTTGACAAGCAACAATTGAGTTAGTGATAGTTAGTGAACCGTCTTCTGCACGAGGAACTGAATCAGAACCAACACGTAAACAGTTTTCGTACGTTGCAGGGCCTGTAACGAAAACGTTTTTCAGCATACCTGCAGTACCTGCACGTAGACGAATACCATTGTTACCTTCAGCACCCACGATTGTTACGTTTTCAATGGTAGGGTTAGTCAGTGGTGTAGCGTCTGAATCAAACTCAGAGTTGTCAGCTTCAATCGCGTTATCACCTAAGTTCGCAGCTTGTTGAATGTATACGTTTTTCGCCGTACCAGTCCAACCAAAAGACCAATCTAGTGAGTCATCACCAATACTTGTAAGTACCACGTTGCTTACGTTTACTGTACCACCAAAGAACTCAATACCATCATCTAAGTTTTCGTGTACTTGAATGTAGTCAACAGTTGTATCAGAACCAACACCGGCAAATGAAATACCGTTTAACTCATCACCATTACCCAGAGTTTTACCAGCATGTTTAACAACTAAGTATTTCAATGTACCTGAGTTATCATCTGCAACGTTACCACCGAATTGACCTGCATCACCTTCAGCTGCAACACCACAGTTTGCAAGTTCGTCTGCAGTTGCTTCGCCTTCTTGGTCACCACATGAGTTTGCAGGTGCATTACCAAGAAGAACTAAACCACCCCACTGACCGATAGACGTTTCAACATTAGTCACATCTTGAATAGAAGTCATTGTGATTGGTTGGCTTACAGTACCTACCGATTCGATTTGTGAACCGCGACGAACAACTAAGAAATCATCACCCGATTCGCCAATTAATGTAGTACCTTGTTGGATATAAAGAACAGTATTATCTGTACGGTCGTTTCCAACCGCTGTGCGACCATTTAAAATCCAATGAGCGTCATTTGTTAACGTTACATCTGCAGTGAATGTCGTATCTGCTTTTAAACGGTAAACTGGTTTATCTGTAATCGTTGGGAATTCTGAAGAAACATCTGTTGCTAAACCTTGTGTTAAGGCATTTTCGATGTCAGTTGGGAAACCAGTTGTCGCATTTTGAGAATCATCACGACCTGACTGATCGCCGCCGTTATCACCATTGTCACCACCATTATCGATGATATTAGTGATGTTATCGCCTTCATTTACAGTGGTGTCGCCTTCTTTAACGACTAAATCACCACCACAACCAGCTAAAGAAACTGCAGCAGCTACCAGACTAACTTTAAATAAGTCAGATAATTTCATTGTTCACTCCGTTAAGATAGATATTTAATTATTGTGTTAGCGCATAAACTCAAGTCACCGAAAAGCACTGAAACTTAATGCTTTTGGGACACTTGAGTTTTAAACTGCGACTACCTTACGGGAGCTGTATGACAAACTAGTTACACTTTAATAAACATAAAATGACAATATTAATTATTTTAAAAAGAGTAAGTTAGTAAATTTTAGGAACGGAAAAAAGCCGCCCGAAGGCAGCTTTGGTGTTGCGATTATAAATGAGTTCTTTTGTACGCTTACCTGTTGAATACGATCTAGAGTAAAGCGGTACGTAATGTTTCGGCGTGCACTTTTTCACGCTTCACATACTTGATCCATTGCTCAGCTAAACGCTGTGACTTTTTGTGTTTTTCCGCTTGCTCAAACGCTAAAATAGAGGCATCAAAGTTTTGTAAATTGTACTGCGCCATACCTAAGGCAACATACACATTCGATTCAAACTCTAAGCCGCCTTTATCTAGGGCTTTACGTGCTGCATCCGCTGCTTCTTCGTATTTTTCAAGGTTAATGCTTACCTCTGCAATACGTTGTTCGTATTGACCATGCGTTACTAAATCCGCGGCTTTTGCAAAGTAAGGAAGTGACTTTTCGCTTTCTTTTGCTTGTACCATCGCTTCTGCAACAAAGGCATAGTTTTTCGCTGACTTTTCAGCTATACCGTCTTGCATTGCTTTACTCATCACGTTCGCGGCTTTAAAAGCCAGGCCGTTGTATAAATACACTTGTGATAATTGACGTAAATCTGATTTAGATTTCATGAAACCTTGTTGGTATGCCGCTTCTAAAATCGCTAATTGCTTTTTCTCTGCGCCCGTTTCACCGTACATGCCACCTAACTGAACCCAGTACTCTGGCTTGTTATAAAGCTTAACTAAACGCTCAAGTACCTCGACTACTTTGTCAGACTGATTAAGTGAGTAGTACATAGCACGCTGTAAGATTAGCCAGTTTTCTTTTGGCATTTCGCCCTTGCTGTCGGCTTCTGCGATAGCAAGGTTAATGCTTTCAATGCCTTTTTGGTAATCTTTAAGCTGATAATAAGCTTGAGATTTCAAAACGTAATAAGCATCTGTTTTAGGCTTGTCGTTAATCACATCCCACTGCGCTAAGTATTTGATTACCTTTTCGTAATCGCTATTAGCCATCGCAAGTTGCGCTAAACTAAACATGGTGCTTACACGTAATGTTTCTGGGATCGCATCTTCGTTTACTACTTTTTCAAACGACGCAATTGCTTTATCTAGGTCATTTTCGTTGTAGTAAATAAAACCATAGAAATTATGCATCATGGCAATTTCATACGAGTTCATGCTTGAAGAGCGCTCTTGAATACTATCAAGTGCTTCCAGCCCTGCTTTAGCATCACCATCATCAGCCAGCTTTTGTGCACGAGCTAATTGGCTATAGACTTTTTCGCGCAGTGCAGGTACTCGTTTGGTTTTTTGCTCTTCAGCATAGGCGGTAGCAATTGTTACACCTGGTAACATGCTAACAACGCTTGGGATTACCAGGCTGCTTGTGAAAGCAGCCGCGCAAATCACGGCAACTTTTAAAGGTTTCATAATCGCATTCCTCTTTTCTAACCGTTAATTTGGAAAGAAATTTTGTTCTGTACGCCCGCTACTTCAACAGCTTCACCGTTAACAACGCGCGGTTTATATTTAAATTTAAGTGCTGCATCCATCGCAGCGCGGTCAAACAGTGATTCAGGCTCAGCTTTAATAACTTTCGGGTCACGTACTGTGCCTTGCTTGGTTACTGTAAACTCAACAATCACATAGCCTTCAATACCTCGCGATAAAGCTCGGCGCGGATAAACAGGCGCTACTTTTACAATCGGTAGGTATTCACCGTCGCTTGATTCAAGCGCTAAGCCACCCGCTAAGTTAACGTCTGCTTCAACGCTAGCACCAAAGTCAAAGTTGGCATTGCTCGCGTTAGGATCACTGTTTTGCATTTGCGGTGATTCCATTGGCGGAGGTGGCTCTTTTGGCGTTGGTGGCTTTTGCGGTTTACGTTCTTTCTTTTGCACTGTCTCTTCTTTTTTCAGACGAACAAAATCAAGTACGTTTCCTTTTACGGGCTCAGACATGGCCCCTTCACCACCGGTGATCAGTGCCTGCATGCCTAAAAACAGCATGACAGTCACGATACCAGCGATGATTAATGCAACTATATAACGCATCGCTCACATTCCTTATGATGCTTCTTGCGCAGCAATCGACACATCAAATGCGCCAGCAGCTCGCGATGCATCCATAACTTTGATAAGTACATCAGTTGTGGCTTTCTTATCAGCTTGAATAACCACGCTACCTTGTGGATTTTCAGCTTTTAAGCGCTCGATATTTGCTTGTACTGCACGGATATCTACTTGGCGTTTGTTGATCCAAATTTCACCTTTGTCAGAAATGGCAACTAAGATGTTGGCACGCTCTTTTTTAACTGCAGTTGCTGCTTCCGGACGGTTAACATCAATACCCGCTTCTTTGACAAATGATGCTGTTACGATGAAGAAGATAAGCATGATGAAAACAACGTCTAGCATTGGCGTCATGTTGATTTCTTCTGCGTCGTCTTCTTGAAATAAGTTACCTAGTGGCGCTCTCATTGTTAGTCTCCTAGTGGGTGATGCTCACATCACCCTAAAATTCGTTTAGTGGTCTAAGACCATGTTGTCTTCAAGTAATTGCACTTCACGCTTTGCTCGACGTTGTAAGAACGTTGATGCGAATACCCCTGAAAGTGCACCCACCATACCGGCCATGGTTGGAATAGTGGCTTTAGACACCCCTGACGCCATCGAACGAGCACTGCCTGTGCCTGTGATTGCCATTACATCAAATACTTCGATCATGCCGGTTACGGTACCTAACAGACCTAAAAGTGGACATAACGCAACCATTACGTTAATTAGCGCAAGGTTATTATTTAGTTGCATGCCAGCGCGTGAAATCATCGCTTGGCGAATTTGCTCTGCGTTCCAGCTGTTACGCTCTGCTCTATTGCTCCAAGTGCTCTTTACGTCTTTCTTGTAGCGTTTAAAGCCGCCAAAGAAATACATAAAACGCTCAAGTATCAATAACCACATCGCGAAGATGAGGACCCCGATGACCAAGAGAACTTGGCCACCTGTGTCGAGGAAATCACGTAGAGCATTGATTGCATCAATCAATAGCACCATGATTTATGCTCCTTTCTCGCTTCGCTCTGCAATGATACCTGCGCTTTGCTCTTGTAAAATTAACAGCATGTTTTTAGAGCGCGTGTTAAGAAGTGTGTATAAGAATACTGTTGGGATAGCCACAACCAGACCAAGTACAGTTGTTACAAGTGCCTGAGAAATACCACCCGCCATTAGTTTAGGGTCACCTGTACCGAACAAAGTAATTGCTTGGAAGGTGTTAATCATACCCGTTACCGTACCTAGTAGACCAAGTAGCGGGGCTACCACAGAGATAATCTTAATTAGCGTCAGGTTACGGGTTATTTTCGGCATTTCACGAATGATTGCTTCGCTTAATTTTAGCTCAAGTGTGTCGTACGCTACATCTGGGTACTGATCTTTCACTTTCATTACACGACCAAGTGGGTTGTCATCACGTGCAACTGTGTCTTTAAGCTGACGACGGATTTTGCTACCCATAATCATCAGTGATACAAAGCGCTCAAGTGCGATGAGTAGAGCAATTAGACCAACACCTAAGATGATATAACCTACAGTACCACCTTGGTGAACTTGCTCTTCAGTGTCAGGAGCTTGTACTAAAAGACCTAAGATAGAACCACCTGTTGGGTCAAGAGCGAACTGAACAACACCCGAATTTGCTTGTTGCAGATCAGTAGCAGTTGCTGTGTAACGGCTGCTTGGCTGACGTGTAAGCTGGCTGATTGTATTCGTAGCAGGTGTGTACTCTAGGTATTTACCGTCTGCGATTAAGTTAAATGCACCAACACGCACCACTTCTTTTTGTGCTTTGCTGCCACCTTCAACGATAACATCTGTTGTAAAGCGTGATACTTTACCTTGTTCGGTCATTTCACGTTGTAATTCAAACCATACTTTTTCGATATCATCGATTGAAGCAAGCTTTGACGTTGAACCCATTTTTTGTGCCAGCTCATCCATGAAGTTACTGCGTCCAGGTAGCTCTGCAGAAACAACTGACGTCATGAATTTGTTACTTGAATCACCCGCGACTTGTTGTAACACACCGAAAAGTTCCTTAAGTGAACCCATACGGTTTGAAAGCGTGTCAGTTAAATTAGCTAGCTTTACTTCATTTTCTTCAAACTGAGTTTCTAAACGCTCTGACTCATTTAACATTGCAGTACGCTTTGCTTGTGTATCTTTAAGCATTTGTACTTGTTCGTTTTGACGCGCCATGAACTCTTGTTCACGTTGTTTATTCTCAGCGCTTTGCTGTGCGTTACCTTGCTCTAATGTTTTTAGTAATGAATCTAAATCCATTGGCTCAGCCGCTAGGCTGCTACCAGCAAAACCAAGGCCAGCTGCAAATACGGCCATTTTTGTCATTTTCGTTAATAATTTCATCTCAAACCTCTTATTCAGCAGCGTGGACTGGCAGTGTTAACATATCTGGGGCAAGTTGCTTACGAGCAATGCGTAAACCTTTGTTGATTTGGCTGATTGCAGAATCTGGTAACTCAACAAACGATTTTGTTTCTTTATCCCAGCTACCTGCTTTTTTGCCGTCGCGTGTTAAATAAATAAGTTCTAAGCGACCAATGCGTAAGAAATCGACTTCGCGCTCTTGACCATCTACATTAAGTAATGATGTATACGCTTCGATAGTGCGACCGTAATCAACCTCTACTTGGTAAGCTTCAAGTAAACGGCGGAATTTTTCACTTGAAGTGATATCTGCGCGGTCCATCATTTCTTTTAATGATGCGATACGTTTGCTTCGTTCTTCAGTTAAGAAAGGTACGTCTAGTGCAACAAATTGTTCCAGGCCCGTGATCATGCGCATCATTAACGGCGTAATTTGACGCTCGATAACTGATACCTGATCCATTGACTCATTTAACGCGTCCATTTCAGCAATTTGGTTGTTTAACTGCTTGGTAAGTTGCGCGTTATAAACAGTTAAGCCTTCAATTTCTTTATTAAGAGCTTTGAATTGTTGTAAACGACCTTGCATTGAATCTGCAATCTTGTCGATTTTAGTTTGTGATTGCGCTGCAGATTTGTTTATCTCGCTGCTTTTATCAATTACTTTATCTAGATCGTTTGCATGTACCGCCGCAGATGCCGCTACAATACCTGCTAAAATCAGTGGTTTAACGCCTTTCATCGCATACACCTTTACTCGTTAAGTTAGCTTAATTTACTAGTGGGGGTTGTTTTAATGTGCGAAAGGATAACGATGAAAAATGACAAGCGTGTTGCGTAAAAAATACAAAATTATGACAGCTGTAACAATTAGTTTATATTGCGCAAAGATAAGGCAAAACTTGCAGGGTTTTGGGAACTAAATATGGGAAACGATCTGTTGATAAGTGCTTTCCCAGTCTAGATAGTTAACAGGGATAGCGTGGTAGTTCCCTTTATTTTCAATAACTAAAGACGGAAAGCCTTGGATAGGTAAGCTTCTAGCTTGGTTTATTTCGGCCATTAATAAAGAATGTATGTTTTCACTTTCAATTTCTTTTATAAATGTGCTTTTTTCTAAACCTATTTGCTCAGCAAGGAGCACAAGTGTGCTTATGTCTGACGGGTTTTGTGCATTTAAGTAATAGGCTTTTTGAATGGCATAAAGCATCTCTTGCTCTTTTTCGTGCTGCCTTGCAACAATCACAGCTCTACATGCTTGGTAAGTAGAGCGACGTGGTTTGGCAGTGTGCCAAAACTCATGATTAAATGGTGTACCAAGTTGCTGCTCAATTCGCAGCCATGTTTGCTGTAAAAACTGTTGCATATCTATAGGCATTGGCTCATCGGAATCAGGAGCAAGGCCGCCCACTCTATATTCAATAGCAAGTTTATCACCAAGGGCTGCTTGAAGCTTTAACCAAGTTTCTCTATAGCCCCAACACCAACTACACATAGGGTCGTAAACATAAATTAACCTTGCCATTTAGCTTATCTCGGTTAAATCAGAAACCACGACATTACGCCCTTTTGCTTTAGCTTTATAGAGGTTGTCGTCTGCTTGTTTAATCGCTTTACTAAATTGACTACCACGTTCTAGGCTGGCAATTCCGATACTACATGTGATTGTCACAGACTGCCCAACATCGAAGGGGATCTGTTTTTGAGCGACATAACTACGCAGTTTTTCAGCCACCGCATGGGCAATGTTAAGCCCGGCTTTTGGCAGCAAAATAATAAACTCTTCGCCGCCATAACGGGCTTTTATATCTGTGCCACGTAATTTATCGTGCAGCATAGAGGTAAAGGCTATTAATGCCTGATCGCCAAAGTCATGACCATAAGTATCGTTAAGTGATTTAAAGTTATCTAAATCAATTAATAATACCGACATAGGTAAATAATTAGCCGCTTCGGCTTCAAGACGCGGCTGAATATGCTCATAAATGTAACGACGATTCGCAAGGCCTGTTAGTGGGTCTGTTAATGCATCGCGTTTTTCTATTAAGGTAATATCAGCAATTTTTTGATGGCTTTTTTGCCTAAAGTATTCACTGATCCCAGAAAACAAAATTACCATAGTGAAAGAGGCTAAAAACCGTGAGGTTTCAACTTGCCCGTAATGCGCTTGCCCAAAGTTGGGGCTAAACAGCAGTGCAACTGCACTAGCGTACATAATACCAACCAACACACTGCCCACTTTTAACCCTAAAGTGACATAAGCCACAATAGGGTAAAACATCAGCCAATATAAAGCGGTATTCTCTTTGCCACCGGTATACACCAATGCCACACAGAGCAACAGAATAATAGACAATATAATGCAACTAACAGACACCAAAGCGCCACTGCGAAAGTAATAAAACATGCACAGCACAATAGTCACATCACTGACCACTAACATAATAGTTAACGGTAAGGCATAAATTTGATAGTTAGATAATACTAAAGATGTGATTAATACAATGGCAAAAAAAGCCATTGTAAACAGCGTGAAGGCACGGCGTTGTTTATCCGCCGTGTCGACACTATTTAAATTAATGGCATTAAGCCAGTTTTGATCCAAAATTGCAGTCTCTTAAAACTAAACTTTAAATTTAAGTACCAATTTTTCAAGCTCATAGAACTGGGCTTTTAATTTTGTACACTCATTCAAGGTGTTATTAAGATTACTCTTACCTTGATTAGAAAGCTCACTAATTGAGTGTATATCACTATCTAAACTTTGAATTACTTGGTTTTGCTCTGTGGTGGCATTCGCTACACTGTGGTTCACTTCATCGATTGATTCGATAGCACGCGTCACCTCAGCCATTTTATCACCCGCTACATGGGCTTGTTCAACACTCTTTTCGCTGTCACGAATACTTGCAGTCATTACTTCAACCGCAGACGCAGAGCCTTGTTGTAACTGAGAAATAGTGTCTTCTATTTCTTGCGTTGATTGCTGTGTTCGGTGTGCTAGTTGCCTAACTTCGTCAGCAACAACCGCAAAACCTCGACCAGCTTCACCTGCGCGGGCCGCTTCAATAGCAGCATTAAGCGCTAATAAGTTGGTTTGCTCACTTACACCTTTAATCACTTCAAGTACTTGACCAATGCTTACAGTGTGCGCATCTAAACTATTAATCGTTTTTTGTGCTTGCTCCATATTACGAGACAAGGCATTTATAGCAGTTAAGTTATCAGCTAACGCAGATTGGCTTTGTAGTGACTGGCTATTCGCACTCGTCGCAAGGCTAGACGCATTACTTGCACTATTTGAGATTTCTACCGCGCTAGAGGTAAGCTCGTTGATTGCGGTTGCAACGTTGTCAGTACGTTTTGTTTGGTCTGCATACATATCGAGCGTACCTTGAGTTTGGTTCACTAAACTCTCAACTAAACGCTCAAGCTCAACAGTGGTATTTTTAACTTGCTCAATTGATGTATGAATTTTTTCGATAAAAGCATTGAAGTAATGACTTAATTCACCAAATTCATCATTGTTTTCAACCTCAAGACGACGGGTTAAATCACCCTCACCTTGTGCGATATCTTTAATTGCATCGTTTAGGCGCTGCATTGGACGCATTAAATAACGAAGTAAGAACTGCATCATTAATACAATAGCAGCTATACCCATCAGCATATATATGGCCGCCATATTTCTAAATGACGCGACCGATGAATAGGCAATTTCTTCGTTGATCACCACACCAAGATACCAATCAACGTTTTGAATTCCTTTAATTTTGGTAAACGACACTAATTTATCTAAGCCACCAACTTGTACTTCTACAAACTCAGATTGTAACGATAGGCTTTTACCGAATAAATCGCGCATGTTTTTGTCGTTAAACTTAGTTTCTGGGTGACTTAAAATGCGGCCTTCACTATCAAGTAAGAAACCATAACCAAAACCTAAAAAGTCAATTTCGTTAACTATCTTAGTAATGGTTTTCATATCAATATCGGCACCTGCAACACCGCTAAACACACCATTTGCTTGCATAGGGGCTACAGCCGAAATAGTCAGCTCATTGGTTGTTACATCAATATAAGGGGCAGTAAAAGCAGTGTTAGTTTTGTTTTCAACAAGTTTGTACCACGGGCGTGTCGTAGCATCGTAGTCAGGCGGTAACACAACCGATTGGTCATTCAATACAAATGTGCCATCAGTGATACCTATATATGTGTTTTTAAAGTTACCAGCTTTGTCAGCTGTGTTGAGCTGTGTAAGTGTTAGCTCTTTGCTGTCACCAAGTTGATAGGTGTCTGCAACTGACGAAACAATCGCTAACTTGGCATTTAACCAGTTCGCTATATTTTGCGACACTGACTGAGAAATCTCTTGCAGCACAAGCGAAAGCTGCTCTTGCGTTTGGCTGCGCATAGAGATGAAGTTATTAATCGTGAATAAACCGAGCACAATCACTAAAACCAGTGATGCAGCCACAGTTACCTTGGTGGTAAATTTAAGAGTGCTTTGCATGACAAACCTGTTTGTTATTTTTTTCGTTGTTAGCGCTTTTATATTTAACAAATTTCAAGCTCTTTGTCTTATAAATTTAGGCTAAAACTAGAAAAACGTTCCTTTTAATTAAAGTACGCTTTATATAGAAATCAATTACTTTGTTAACGGCAGCAAATTTAACTTCTAAAGTCGTCACGATAAAAAACAACAAAACCCACTTTTGGAACGTTCCTAAAAAGATTTGATTTAATCGCCCTTGAATACGTATTCATTAAATCATTTTGTCATCTAAATTTGTTCCTGGTAGCAAATAAATGGCATAAAAAAACCCCGCAAATCTGTGCGGGGCTTTTATTAGAAAGTACTTTTAACCGATGCGCTGTTTCCAGCTATCAGCTAAACGCACAACGTTTAAGCCATACCAAGCGATAAATGCATAACAAATCACTGGTACAAAGAAGCTTTGTTGTATGTTAACTGTATCTGCAACCACACCTTGTACTAATGGTACTAATGCACCACCTACAATAGCTAAGCATAACCAACCCGAACCTTTACTGGTGAGTGAACCTAAACCTTCAATAGCTACAGAGAAAATAGTTGGGAACATAATTGAGTTAAATAAACCAATCGCAAGTACTGAGTAAAGTGCTAAGTCACCTTCAGTGAAAATAGTCACTAACAGCAGAGCAATAACCATCATGGCATTAAAGAATAACGCTTTTGATGGTGCAATCTTCTGAAGAGCTGCAGAACCAATAAAGCGACCAACCATTGCACCGCCCCAGTAGTAAGCAATTAAGCTTGCAGCTGCATGCTCTTCAAGGCCAGCAATATGCTCTTCTCCGAAGTAGTTTACCAAGAAACTACCAATAGAAACCTCAGCACCTACGTAACAAAAAATACCTACCACACCCATCATTAAATGTGGTGCTTCTTTCAGGCTGTGGCCTTTCGCTTTACAGTCTTGCTCTTCTGTGTGCTCTGCAATCACTGGTAGTTTAAAGAATGCAAATACAACAGCAATAGTTAATAGCGCTGCTGCTAACATAAGGTAAGGCACTTTTACTGATTCAGCAGTTGCCGCATTTGCAGCTAAAGTACCCGCTGTACCGAAGAATAAAATACCACCTACATATGGTCCAACCGTTGTACCTAGGGAGTTAAGTGCTTGAGCAAGATTTAAACGCGACGACGCTGTTTTTTCAGGGCCTAACGCCACAACATATGGATTAGCTGACACCTGTAATACGGTAACACCCGCTGCTAGTACAAATAATGCACCTAAGAACAGCCAGTACTCATGCACTACAACCGCAGGATAAAATAACATACAGCCAATTGATGCCACTACTAAGCCTGTTAGTACGCCATTTTTATAGCCAAGTTTTTTAACCAACATACCCGCTGGTAGCGAAACAATAAAGTAAGCACCAAAGAAACAAAACTGAACCAGCATTGCCTCTGTATAGGTTAAATCGAATACCCCTTTTAAGCGCGGGATCAACACATCATTTAAAACTGTAATGAAACCCCACAAAAAGAATAGGGTTGTCATTGCCGTCAGTGGTAGCAGGTAATTTTTATTTTGCTGCGAACCATCGGCGACAAACGATTGGTTTGTATTTATTTCACTCACGTGGTTTTCACTCCGTTAACAAGTTACCTTTGATTCTACACATTGAAGTAAAAATAGCACAAAGATTTACTAGGAACGTTCCAATATTTCTATTTCCTGCTATAGTTGCAAGATGAACACAGATTTATTGATAGACCATGGCCACAGTTAACTTTAAAAGCTCTGCTTTTCTTAAGCAGCATATCCAAGATACGCTTGCTTTTTATCACCCACACTGTGTTGATTATTCAGCTCATGGCTTAGCTGGTTTTTATCAGTTTTTTAAAAATAATGGCGCGATTTACGATAAACACACTCGCCATTTAGTATCGAGTACACGCTTTGTTTTTAACTACGCAATGGCGTACATCGAGTTCAAAGACCCTGAATATTTAAGCCTCACTAAACATGGTTTAGCCCACCTTGAACATGCCCATAAGCAAGCATCCGGTGGTTACGCTTGGCTTATAAAACAAGATAACAACGGCAAAGTGAGTGTTTTAGACGATACCAACCATTGTTATGGGCTTGCCTTTGTAATGCTTGCCAATGCAGTTGCTTTAAAAGCTGGTGTTAGCGACTGTAAAAATACTATCTCACAAGTATGGGATTTATTAGAGCAACACTATTTTGAACCAAAGTATAATGCCTATTTAGATGAACAAAATGCCGATTTTAGCTGTGCAGATGAGTATCGAGGGCAAAATGCCAATATGCATTTATGCGAAGCTCTTCTCATGTGTTTTGAAGCAACATATGAACAGCGTTATTTAGAGCGCGCGAAAGAGCTTGCCAAAACTTTCACAGTTAAACTAGCAGCATACAGCCAGCAGTTTGTGTGGGAGCACTACTCTAAAAACTGGCAAATTGATTTAGATTACAATAAAGATGATCCGCATCATTTATTTAGACCATGGGGCTTTCAACCTGGACATCAAACAGAGTGGGCAAAACTGTTACTTATTTTAAACCGCCACATTAATGAACCTTGGCTGGTGACTAGGGCGAAAAGCCTTTTTGATGAAACTCTAAGCATTGCGTGGGATCATCAACATGGTGGTATTTTTTATGGCTTTGCACCAGACAAACAAATTTGTGATAGCGATAAATACTTTTGGGTGCAGGCCGAATCACTAGCCGCAGCAGCCCTACTCGCTGATGCCACAAATGATGAAAGCTATTGGCAATGGTACGAAAAAATTTGGCAGTACAGTTGGCAACATATGGTAGATCACCGATATGGTGCTTGGTACCGTATTTTATCAGCAGAAAATCTGCCTTACAGTGACGAAAAATCGCCAGCAGGCAAAACCGACTATCATACTATGGGTGCCTGCTACGAAGTATTAAGAACCTTAACCTTGAGGAATGCATAATGAGTTTAGTGTGTTTTGGCGAAGCATTAATCGACTTTTTATCAGATGGTAAACAACCTGAATCATTTACTAAATACGCAGGTGGCGCACCTGCCAATGTGGCTGTTGCAGCTGCAAAACTAGGCCTAAACACCAGCTTTTGTGGCATGTTAGGCGATGATATGTTTGGTCACTTTATTAAACAAGAGCTTGACCAACATGCGGTCAACACTGATTACTGTACATTCACTGATGCTGCTAAAACAGCGCTGGCGTTTGTATCACTCGATGAAAGTGGCGAGCGCTCGTTTAGCTTTTATCGCCCACCAGCAGCTGACTTACTGTATCGCGTAGACGACTTTGACCATGCAATGTTCGCAAGTCACGCTATTATGCATGTATGCAGCAACAGTCTCACTGAGCACAACATCTATCAAACAACTATTTATGGCTTAACTCAGGCGAAAAAAGCCGGTGCAATTTGTAGTTTTGATATGAATCTACGCGAAAACCTATGGCCAAGCATGCGCCATACGCTAGATAGAATGTGGCATGTTATTTCACTGGCAGATATCGTCAAACTATCATTTGAAGAACTTGAGTTTTTAAATCAAAAGAGCCATCAAGCAATGCCACTGGAACATACCATTGATACCATTTTAAAGGCAGGTATAACTTGTTTGCTTGTTACCAATGGCGGTGAAGCAATCAGCTTTTATCATGCTGACTTTAAAGGGCAAGTAAGTCCACCTGCTACAAAAGTGGTTGATACCACTGCCGCAGGCGACGCTTTTATTGGCGGTATGCTGTCTAGAATTGGTCAGCACTGTGAAAACAAACAAAGCTTTAAAGAGTTTTGCCAAACCCAAGCTAATATTGAACAAACCATTGCTTACGCTGCTAAAGCCGGCGCTTTTGCTGTAAGCCGTTATGGTGCCTTTGCATCATTACCTAGCGGCGAAGATCTTCTATAACCACTCATAATTGCTTACAAATCTATTAAGCACTCTAGTGGAGAGTGCTTAAATTTCATGGTATGTTTTTCAACTAATTAAAGAAAAAGGAATTCATCCTATGAATAATAAGCTTCTAGCTGGGGGCGCGATTGCCATTGTTGCAGGTGCGTTGTTGTACTCACAAAACAAAGCCAGTGTTGATGTAGATTTACCTGAGCTTGCTTATGTACCAGCAGATACGGCGGTTTTTTATGGTCAACTTAAGCCGTTTCCGTACAGCAAGTATTTTGCGCTTATGCCAGATGCAATGAAAGGTACTAGCGATTTAACGCCCGTTATTGCTGAGCTTAAAACAGTTGATGATAAGAATGCCCTATTCCTTGCATCACTGATGGAAAAATACCAGCAATCACTGAGCTCTTACGATGCCTTTAAATCGATTTGGGGCTTTGGTGACGACTACAAAGGGATGATGTATGCGCAAGGTTTAATGCCTATTGTGCGCTTTCAGGTCGCAGATCAAAGCAGTATTATCAATAGTATTAAACAAGCTGCTGATGAAGCAGGTATTGCTTATACAACAGAAAGCCTTGAAGGCGTTAGCTACACGCGCTTTGCCATTGAACTTGAAGGGCTAGATAACTTCAACCTAATAGCATCAGCTCACAACAATTGGGCTACCTTAACGCTGACTACCTCGCTTTCTAACGATCAAGACTTACGTATTGCCCTTGGCGTAGAAAAACCAGCTCAATCACTGGCTGAGACTAAAAAACTACCTGAGCTTATTAAAACTTTCTCGCTTGATGGTAACTCGGTTGGCTTTGTCGATCATCAACGCATCGCCAATGCTGTAACAGGCAAAGAAGACTCTCGTTTACACCAGATGCTAAAAGAGCTTCTTGATAAAGCGCAGCAATCAAATGCCTTAGCAGCGATTTCAACACCACAGTGTCAAGATGATATTGCAGCTATTGCCGCTAAATGGCCCGCGACAGTATCAGGCACAACAAAAACACGTATTACAGCCGACTACGCCGACTTTGACGTAAAAGCAGTGCTGCAAAGCACTGATCAAGACTTACTTAAAACTCTACAAGCCGTGCGGGGTTTTGTACCAAAACACACCACACAGCTTGATGGCCAAATGATGAGCCTTGCTTATGGTATTGATGTAGCAAAAGTACTGCCACTGGCCAATACGCTAACCGGTGCAATTAAATCAGCTGAGTTTAACTGTGGCCCGATTGTCGCACTACAAAATGAAATGCAAGATGTGAGTACTGCTGGGCTTGCTATGCTGTCGGGTTTTGCAAATGGCGTACAAGGCATGAGTGTAAGCGTTCAAGATGCTGCATTTACCATTGATGACTACAACGGCCCACAAATTGATAAGCTTGATGCCATCGTTACTCTATCTGCAACCGATGCCCATGGCCTTTATTCTATTGCGCAAGGTTTTGTACCGCCACTTGCTAACATTAAACTGCCAGCCAATGGTGATGCTGTGTTGATCAATGAATACATTCCATCGCCAGTGCCACTTAACTTTGATATTAAAATGGCGCTGAAAGGCAATCATATTGTGGTTTTCACGGGCGATAAATCAGCACAAATTGCCGAGACTTTAGAGTCGCAAAGTGTCACTAAAAATGGCTTTGTGAACATGGCATTCGACGTGCAAAAAATCCTATTACCTTTGCTTGATACGATTGCTGCAACGGGTCAATTATCTGATGAAGAAATGGCTGAGCTTGATACGCTACGCGACCAACCTGTCGGTGTTTATTTTGCCACA
Organism: Pseudoalteromonas sp. NFXS39; assembly: GCF_040148775.1. Taxonomy (NCBI): domain Bacteria; kingdom Pseudomonadati; phylum Pseudomonadota; class Gammaproteobacteria; order Alteromonadales; family Pseudoalteromonadaceae; genus Pseudoalteromonas; species Pseudoalteromonas sp. NFXS39. The sequence continues at coordinate 322,501 of NZ_JAGDEC010000001.1, forward strand.
GACATTACCGACAACGGTATTGGCCTTGAAAGTAACGTACAAATTACTAAAAAGTAGTTTTGAGTTTGAATCTAAAAAGAGTGTTATTTAGCGCTCTTTTTTTGTTGCCATTTAAGTGAGTTGTTGGTGTCTCGACTATTGCAAATGGTGTCGTTTGAACTCTCGATACCACCGAGCTTTGCAAGTCGGTCGTACAGCACAACATTGCAGGTTGCGGCTAGGTTCATACAGCCTATGGTTGGCACATACACTACTTCATCACACCATTTCAGCACGTCTTTACTAACCGAGCCATCTTCAGGGCCAAACACATAAAATGCGTTTTCAGGGTGCTTAAATTCAGGCAGCGGCGTTGCACCTTCAACAAGCTCAATCACCACCGTTGTGGCACCTTCAGGGGTTGCTTGTTCAAGGCTTTCAACTTGCGTTAGTGGAATATGCTCAAGCACATTTTTAGTATCGGTGTGATACTTATTAGCGCGTAAATAGCGGCTACCAGTAAAAAATACCTGCTTGGCATTGTAACAACCCGCGGCACGTAGCACCCCACCCACATTAGTTGGGCTTTTTGGATTTAACAGGCCAATGCTGGCTTTAAGGGCGCTCATTAATCAATGTCTCTAGTTGGCCACTCGGCCACGTAAAGGTCAAAGTCATCTAGGTCAACATCACAGTCTTTAACTGTTTTGTCACGCACCGAAATACCCAACTCATGCATCATGTCTTTACTGCCACCGTTCAGTAGCGGGTGCCAAGAAGCAAGACCTCGGCCTTCGTAAAGGCGGCGGTAGCTACAGCTTTGCGGCATAAAAAAGATGTCTTTGAGGTTTTCTTTAGTGAGTTTTACACATGAAGGCACCAAGGTTTGACGATTCGCATATTCGCTGCAACCACAGGTGTCGTTGTCTAGGTATTGGCAAACGATATTAGTGAAGATGAGTTCTTCACCCTCGCGAAGTTGATCCGTTGCGGTAAATTCATCTTCGTCTTCGCTGTCGATAAATGTGTTTAAACAACATTTACCACAGCCATCACAAATGGCTTCCCATTCGGGTTGTGACATTTGCTCAAGCGAGCGCTTAAGCCAAAATTGATCTTCTAACATGGTATTACTCAAAGCCCCTAAACAGCGCGCATTCTAGCGTAAAGCCAGCATGCGCGCAAAGTTTAGCGTGTTACTTTTGCTCGTTAACCCAGCGCTTAATTTTCTCTTCAAGAATTGGCATAGGTAATGCGCCATCAATCAGAACTTGCGTATGGAAAGCTTTAATGTCGAACTTATCACCAAGCTCTTTGCTCGCGTAGTCACGTAGTTCTTGAATTTTGAACTGACCTAACTTATACGATAGCGCTTGGCCCGGCCATGCAATATAACGCTCAACTTCGGCGATAATGTCACTTTCGGCCATTGATGAGTTTGCCAACATGTAATCAATACCTTGTTGACGTGTCCAACCTTTCGCATGGAAACCAGTATCAAGCACTAAGCGCATTGCACGTAATTGCTCATCTGATAAACGGCCGTACCACATGTAAGGGTCAGTGAATAAGCCAAGCTCTTTACCTAAGCTTTCTGCATACAATGCCCAACCTTCTGCAAATACCGTGTAACCACCGAATTTACGGAACAGCGGTAATCCTTCAATTTCTTGTTGCAAGGCAATTTGAAAGTGGTGACCCGGCGCTGCTTCGTGAATAGACAGTGTTTCAAGTAAAAACTTAGGCTGTGCTTTTAAGTTAAAGGTATTGATATAAAAAATACCTGGGCGTGAACCATCTGGTGCTGGCGACTGGTAAGATGCACCCGCAGCAGATTCAGCGCGGAAATCTTCAACTGCTTTTACAACGTATGGCGCTTTTGGCGCAATATCGAACATTTGCGGCAGCTTAGCATCAATTTTTTCTTTTACTGCTTCGTACGCAGCAATTAACTCTTCTGGCGTATCGTAGTAAAACTCATCTGAGGTTCTTAGGTGTTCAAAAAACGCTTTTAAATCGCCTTCGAAACCGACAGTCTCTTTGACTTTTTTCATCTCAGATAAAATACGCGATACTTCGCTTAAGCCAATGTCATGAATTTCATCGGCGTTTAAGCTCAGCGTTGTATGCTGTTTAATTTGATACTCATACCATGCTTTACCATTTGGTAGGTCGCTGTAACCAATGCTTTCACGGGCATTTGGAATATATTCATTAGCTAAAAAGTCAGCCATTTTTTGATACGCCGGCACTAAACGCTCGCTGATCATCGCAGAGTATGCGCTTGTTAGCTGTGCTTTTTGTTCGTCGCTGAAAGACTCAGGTAACTGAGCAATTGGCCCCCAGAATAATGACTCTTCTGGTTTTTCTACAATATGAGTTTGAAATTGTGGTAATAGTTTTTCAGCAAGCGGCTTAGGAAGAACGACTTTGTCTTTCATGCCTTGGCGCATTGATTGCTCAACACTGTCTAACCAAGCGATGAAACCATCAGCACGTTTTTCAAATGCTTGATAATCTTCAACGGTGTTAAAAGGCTGTGCACTTTGCCCAGAACCTAATGCAGCAAAGGTATTATGCGCCCCACCCATTTGGTTAATTGGCATTAAGTAACTTGGAAACTGAGCGCCTTCAATCGCAAGGTCTAAATCGCGGGCTAGGATTTCGTAGCTCAATAATGACTGACCCGTTAATTGCGCTTTGTCGATATTTGCTAGTTTGTTTTTGTATTCTTTAACAAAGTTAAGCTGCTCGTCGCGGTTTGCTTTACTAATAGGTGCAATAAATTGGTCGTTATATTCGCTACGGCCAATGTAAGTACCACCAATTGGATTAAACTTTAGGCCTGCTTCAAAGTAGTCTGCTAGTAATGTATCAAGTTGCTCTGTGGCTGACGTTGCGCTTGGTGCTTGTTTGCTCACCGAAGTGGTTGGTTTTTCGTTTGTTGGCGTTGATTCATTACAACCAAGTAATGCAAACATCACTGCCGAACTAAGTAGTGTTAGTTTTACGTTTTTCATTCTTTCCCTGCCCTTATATTAAGTACGCGTAAATTATGAGGGTTTAGTTCCCTATTTAGCAAGTATAGCCGTAACTTATCGCAGTTTATTTACACTTTGCAGGCTGATTGCTAGAGTGGCGACTCGACTTACCAATTTTGAATAAAAATGAAAAAGACAGTTCTTGCGATTAGCCTAGGCCTTACTTGCCTAACCTCTTTAAATACCTATGCAACAACCTACTTATCGGCAAAAGCCATGGTAGATGTAAATTCAGGTAAACTGATTAAATCACCACTCATTAGTATAGATAATGGTCAAATTACAGCTGTACAAAGCAATAAACAGCCGAATTTAAAAGACGGCGATAAGCATGTTCAATTACCAGAGCTGACTTTGGTGCCAGGTTTAATGGATATGCATGTGCATTTAACAAGCGATCCTACCGTGCCGCGCAGTGAGCGAATTGGTCAATCGATTCCGCGTAAAGCAATCAAAGCGGCGCACTTTGCCGAAAAAACACTGTATGCAGGTTTTACAACGCTGCGTAACTTAGGCGCAGAAGGCTACAGCGTTATTGCAGTTCGCGATGGCATTAACGCAGGCGACATTGTTGGCCCACGTATTTGGGCTGCAGGCCCGTCGTTAGGTGTTACTGGCGGTCACTGCGATAACAACCGTTTGCCACCAGAAATGAAATACACCGCCGAGGGCGTTGCTGATGGTCCATGGGCCGTGCGCGCTAAAGTACGTGAAAACATTAAGTACGGTGCTAATGCCATTAAGTTTTGTGCAACAGGCGGCGTTTTTTCAAAAGGCACAAAAGTCGGTATTCAACAATATAGCCAAGACGAAATGAGCGCCATTGTTGACGAGGCTCATTTACGTGGCCTTACTGTAGCAGCCCATGCGCATGGTACCAGTGGTATTAAAGCGGCCATTGTTGCCGGTGTAGACAGTGTTGAACACGTTAGTTTTGTTGATGACGAAGCCATTAAACTTGCTAAAAAGCACGGTACTTGGTTCTCAATGGATATTTACAACACTGAGTACACCCTAGCCTTTGGTGAACAAAATGGGGTTGCAGAAGAAAACCTCAACAAAGAACGCCAAGTATCTAAAAAGCAACGCGATAGCTTTAGCCGTGCAGTAAAAGCAGGTGTGAACATGGTATTTGGTACCGATGCGGCGATTTACCCACATGGCGATAACGCGAAGCAGTTTTCGCGTATGGTTGAATTTGGTATGACACCACTGCAAGCATTGCAATCTGCCACTATCAACACCGCTAAACTGCTTAAAGCTGATGATCAACTTGGGCAAATAAAAAGCGGTTTCTTAGCCGATATTATTGCCGTTAAAGGCAACCCGCTTGAAAACATTGCAGTACTTGAAGATGTGCAATTTGTTATGAAAGACGGCAAAGTTTTTAAATGAGCTAACATGCTGGCTTTGCATGAGTGAAGTCAGCAACCCTCACTTGTATCTATATCGTAAACAAAATTACCAACCATAAAACCAATTGTTAACAATTTATATATAAATTAAGAAATTACCTAAAACAGCCAAATAAAACTTGAAATGAAAATAACTCGCATTATCATTGCCGAAAAACTTCGACTAATTACCTATAATGACGACACACAAATATTCAATTTTAGCCCTAGCCTGCTTAAGCGCATTCAATGCAACCGCCAACGATTTAGACTCAGTTGAACGTATTACCGTTTACGATAAACAAAACCGTGTAGTACTTGAATCTGGCCTTGCCACTAAATCAAATATGACCCTAATGGAAACGCCAGCGCCAGTTGTGGTTGTTGATCAAGAGCTTATCAACTCGCAAGGCGCAACAAACTTACAAGACTTAGTGCGTAACATTAGTGGTGTAACCCAAGCCGGTAATAACTACGGTATTGGCGATAACTTAGTGATCCGCGGTTTAGGTGCTAACTATACTTACGATGGCATGTACGGCGGTGCAGGCCTAGGTAACACCTTTAACCCTACACGCTCAATGACCAATGTTGAATCTGTAGAAGTACTTAAAGGCCCAGCAACAGGCTTATATGGTATGGGTAGCGCAGGTGGGGTTATCAATCTGATTGAAAAGAAACCACAATTTACTGAACAGCACACCGTTAATGCTGAGCTTGGTCAATGGGATAGCTACTCATTAGGCTTTGATAGTACAGCAGCATTAACCGAAAACCTTGCTTATCGCGTTAACGCAAAAACAGCTCGCAGCGATGGCTACCGCGACTTAAAAGACGACCGTGATGAAATTTATGGCGCGTTAAAATACGTATTAAGCGACAAACAAGACATCATGATTTCTGCCGCTTATATCAAAGATGCCATTGCCGTTGATTCAATTGGCCACCCTATTCGTATTTTTAACAGCGACTCAGTAAATGGTAAAACCGCAGGTGAAGTAACCGCTGCTGATTTAATTAACGACGCAACGGCAAAAGGCCTGCAACTAACCGATCAGCAACGCCAGCAATTAGCAGATTCACTGGCAGCCAATGATGGCTTAACACCTTACACCTTTGGCCATAACGGTATTATCTCGCCAATGGCGAATGATAACGAAGGCGAAGAGCTTCGCTTTAAGTTAACCCATAACTACTTCATTACTGATAATTTATTTTTAAATCAGCAACTACAATACCGTAATTACGAATCAAGCTTTGCCCGCCAAACGGGTGCTTATAACTACGTTTATTGGAACCGTAATGGCGTGATCAATGCCGACCCGCGCGCTCCATTAGTAGTTGATGACGTACTATACCCATTTGCCGCGCGCCGCCAAGAATACCGCCAAGTAGAAGCTGACGAAAAATCATGGCAATACTTTGCTGACTTGCGTTATGACTTTAGCTTTGCTGGTATTGATAACGAACTACTTGTAAACGCCAACTACGAAGACCGCGATATTCGTTTTAAACAATACTCAATTTACGATGCCGACAAGGTCATTAAAAACAAAGATGGAGAGGTTATTTACCAAGGTCAATTACCTTACATTTTTGATATTCGTAACCCGAACTGGGGCGAAGGCAGCTTTTATGATTACGACCCGCTAAAAACCAGCGATTACAACAAAAAGGTTCAAGCTTGGGGTGTAGGTATTCAACATGTTGCTTATATACACGATACCTTCACAACCCGAGTAGGTGTTGCGTTTAACCGTATTAAACAAAGCTACGAACACTTTGGTGTAGATGCGCGCTACCGCGCTAGTGCCGCCGAGCCAACACCAGAAGCAGATACATCAGACAGCGGTATGACCTACAACCTAGGTGCAACTTACAAACTTAACGATGATATTTCGTTCTTTGTAAACCACTCTAAAGGCCGCACAGCCTACAGCGTGCTTGGTAGTGTGTCGGGTAACGAAGCTGACCGCGATGACGCAGAGTCAGTCAGTAACGACATTGGTATGCGTGTAAAAGCCTTTCACGATCAACTACTAGCATCACTTGTGGTATTTGATAGTGCCCGTACAAACCTTGAGTATGCCAACCCAGATTACGAAGCCGGTGTATCTGATTCATCAGTACCAAAAAGCTTCTACGATGGTGAAGAGCAAACCAAAGGTGTAGAGCTTGATTTAAATGCCGATTTAAACGAGCAGTGGAAACTTAACGTAAACGCGGTGTATCAAGACGCCCGCGATAAGAAAAACCCTAACTCATCATCTTTCGATACTCGCCAAAAAGGTGTGCCTTATGTAACAGCAAGCAGCTGGTTAAGCTATGACGCTAAATGGTTTGATTTAGCCGAGCCACTGACAATTAGCGCAGGCGTGCAATATGTTGATGACCGCAGCACAAACTCAACCTCGTTTGGTATTCCAGATGGCTACGTACCGAGCTACACGGTATACGACGCCGCAATTCAATATAAAACAGATGACTGGAAACTACAGTTAAACCTAAATAACTTGTTTAACAAAACCTATTACTCAAAAGCAATGTTCTTAGGCGGTATGCCAGGAGAAGAGCGTAATGCTAAATTAACCTTTAGCTACACACTTTAATTGTGAATAAAGAGTAGAAAGCGCGGCTTAAGTAAGCCGTGCTTTTTTATTTGTTTAGTGCGAGATTTTGATTAGTAACTTGTTTTTGGACAAAAACACGTTAGAGTATTTAATCAGTAACGCCCCACTAAGGTGCGAGTAGCAGTTGGCTAAAATGTGTAGCGAAGCGAAACCGAGCCAACTGTTACAAGTCACACTTTAGTGGCTTGTTATAAATCACTTAACTCCGAAAGCATAAACTCTTTATTTGATAAACAAAAGGTAAGTTCACCGTTTGGACCAATTGGTGGTTGATATGAAACTGTAACCTTTATTTTGTCTAAGTTAGCCTTAGGTGCACATAATTGACTGAGTGAATAACCTTTAGCCGTAAAATCACCTAAATCAGAAGCGTCGACATACATCGAAGGAATTGAAACTTCACCTTTAGCATCAAGAGTGTATGTAACTGCACTTAATTCAAGAGTATTCAATTTGCTGGGGATATAAACATAGAGGTCGTTGCAGCTAACATTTGGTTCTAAGCTCACTTTTATAAAAGGCTTAAACTCGCCATCACCATTACAAGCAAATGCGCCTGTAGAAAAAATTATCGAGATGAGTCCAAATATTTTAATTTTCACAAAACCTTCCGTGATTTATAACGTCTCGTTAAGAGGCAAAAAATTGTTGGCTAAAATTAGCGACGAAGGAGCAAAAGCCAACTGTTTTTTGTCCTTTTGAACGACTTGTTATATGCAAACACCTAAACCATGCTTACCATATACTCTAAATATGTATCAATGTTATTGCCAGCGCTTGTATGAGCTTTACTAAAGTGTCTTTCAAAAAAAGGATAGAACTGAGCCTTATCGTTGCCTTTTAGAAGGTAGTTAGAGAGTAAAGTCTCGGATACAGATTTTGCTTTATCGTAATTCACATTAAATTGCGACATCAGAGTTTGGGTAATAGTTTCGATATTAGACATGATATTTCCTTTTGCATATAACGCCCGATTAACGGGTAAAAATTTGTGGACTAAAATTGAGCGAAGCGAATAGCCCGCAAGTTTTTTGTCCCTGTTGAATTGCTTGTTAGCATGACTTGTTACAAATCACTGGATATACTTTCTAGCGACACAACCCTAGACATCAAGATTTTTAGTTCAACTCCTGAATAATTATCAAGCTTGGTTTGAATAAAGTTAATAATTTCAGGTATATCACTATCACTCTTTACAAAGATATATTTAATATCTGTTGGAGATATTTTTAGAGAGGATAATTCCTTTGTCTTATTATTATACTGCTCAAGTACTGTTGCATTATCATAAGACTGTTTATCCAACCAAGGTTTTACATCAGTTTGTTGGGGGACAAAGCGCCATTCACTTTCTTGGTAAAACTCTTTATCCACAGGAGCTCCAGAAAGTAACATTTTCCCTTCTAGTGGCTTTAAAAAGGAGAGCAATTGGTTTAAATCGTTTCCTGAGCCTTCATAATATCCATTTTGACCATTATTATAATCTACGTTTTTAAATAAGTTGTTAACTGAAGAGCAATACGTACTATTTTTTGCTACATATGACAATGGATTTAAATTATTAGCCAATGCCCATTTTTTAGTCACTCCTATCCCAAATTCACCATAAAAATCTACATGTTCGCCAATTCTAGATAGCGGAATATCGCAAAAACACACCATTGGAAAAGCTATATAATCATATTCAAAAATATACCAACTTAAATCCTCTAAGCAGTACCTAGGCCAAAAGCCATCAAGCAAAATATTTTTAACAAACTCGATATTTTTTGTGAAGTGAAATAATGTGTGTGATTTAGGTTTCATATTCTCTCGTCATGCTAACAATTTTATAGGGCGCCCGTCGCGCATCTATTAATAAATCTATTTTTAACAAATAACGTAATGCATTGCCAACTATAATATTTTTATTGACACTAAAGGTATTCAGAAAAAGAAAATGCGCTAGTCGCTCATTTTTTTGAATATGGGAGCACAACAACAAAACTGTATATTAATACTGTTATTTATGTCATCACCAACATAAAAGTTAGTGCAATATCAGATTATGGAGTAGAGCCAATATCATTAGGTGAATCACTGTATCTGATAGCTCAAAGGTGACCTTTAGAGTAATTACGTTAACTCATTTTGGGGCAAAACGAGTTATATATATAACCCGACTCTGGACAAAAACAATTTAGAGCCGACGGACGGCTCTGTGCCATCAACGGCTATTCGGTTACCAAACATCAATAATTCTTACCTTGTGAAAACAGCTGCTCGGTAACGCCTCAATAACCGGCGGCTGAAAGGCGCGTAGTTGATTGACTTGTTAGCTTTCGATTGCATCATAGCTCAACCTCGTTTGGATCTAGCTCTATCGCTTCATCGAAGCTGAAACTCATAGGGAGAACCTTTTCTTTAGTGACTACATGGCTTGTAAGATCTTCAACATCAAATACAACATCCCCATAAGGCCAACCAAACTCAAATGGTAATGGGAAACGAGTAAAAGTTATTTTTTGTTGCTTTAGCACAACATCAACATCTGAAGGAACAATGATTTGGTATGCCACATTACCAAAGCAAATCAATAATACACAATGTTGAGATGCTATAGATCCACATTTTCTGCGCAATACTAGAACAGTCAGAATGTTGTTTGGTTTGGGACCAGGGATGAAAGTTTTAAGAACAATTAACGGTTTGCAAAGGCTTTTTTCATGATTCTCGTCCATGATCCACGCAAGGGAATTCCTGAATAGTTCAAGTTCTTTGTTATCAATGACAGACAAAGCAATTTTTACAAGACACTTATATACAGCTGCTGGGATGTATGGTTCAAGGTGAAATTTCGTTCGTATTTCTTTGTTTTCTATATCTAAAGAAGCAAAGTCACTATCTTGGGGATCAATAATTCTTGCGCCATTGGATGGATCAAATTCATATCTAGATTTTTTATCTTTTGATCTATAGGTAGGAACCTTTTTCTTTCCCTTTATCTGAGCAGCTAACCGAAATGGCTTTGTGTATTTATCGAGGCTGTTTTCTAAATTGTTTGAAACAAAAGTATTACACTGATCACATTCGTTTTTTAAGATTAATTGCTTGTTTCCAAGAAATTCTGGAACCGCATGCGCTACTGTTCTGAAAGTCACTTCTGGTTCTGTTTTTTTACAAAATCTACATATTTTGCTGTCATCAACAATGTGTATCTTCTCACCTTTTCCTAGATGATATTCAGCAATTTTGTCGTAGTTATCTTCAAAATATTTCAGTCTTTCTTCCGGTGACACTTAACTCTCCTTAGTAACATGTTTATAGCGAGCTAATCGCGCGTTTTTCTACCACAGCGTAGCTCGTTTTTCTTATTAGATTATTTCTAACAAACTTGTTAACTAATTACCAGTGTTATTAAAATTCAGGAGTTCTCGCTTTTAGCTCAGGATAAAAACGAGCGATAGTGTCGCTTCCTGACTATGCATGCAATATACTTTGCCGAAATAGAAAAGCAATTATGAACGACCGAAGTTCGCTCTTTTGAGAAATTCGCCTAAACACGTATTAAGGTAATAACTAGTTACAGTCACTGCTTTTTAGCATATGAAAAACTGTCAGATTCAATTGAGCCGCTCAACCAAACCTGACAGCATTAACTGACTTAAGTTTAAAGCGTCATTACGATTCGGCCTGTGATATCACCTTTTAGCATGTCGTCAAAAATATCATTGATATCTTCGAGGCGTTTTTCTTCAATAATGGCTTTAACTTTACCTTTGGCTGCAAAGTCGAGGCATTCTTGTAAGTCTTTACGCGTACCAACGATAGAGCCTACAACAGACACACCATTTAACACGGTATCGAAAATTGGCAGTGGCATATCTTCGGGTGGTAAACCTACAAGTACGCACTTACCGCCACGGCGTACGCTTTTATAGGCTTGCTCAAAACCGGGTTTTGAAACAGCAGTACACACAACACCATGTGCCCCACCCACTTGCTCAAAAATGGTTTCTGAAGGCACTTGCTTCATAAAATCTATGGTGATGTCTGCGCCAAGCTCTTTGGCCAGTGCCAATTTGCTCTCGCCGGTATCAACGGCAATTACATTAAAGCCCATTGCTTTTGCGTATTGCACCGCTAAATGGCCTAGGCCGCCAACACCGACAATTGCCACCCAATCACCCGCTTTGGCATCGGTCACTTTAAGCGCTTTATAAGTTGTAACCCCCGCACAAAATAGTGGTGCGGCTTCTGCAAAACCTAATCCTTCAGGAATTTTAACCACGTAATCACCATGGGCAACACAGTATTCGGCGTAACCACCATCGACTGAATAACCTGTGTTGTGCTGATCAAGGCATAATGTTTCTTTGCCTTCTAAACAAAATTCGCAATGACCGCAGGCGCTATATAACCAAGGAACACCGACACGGTCGCCTACTGATAAGTGTTTAATGTTTGCACCTACTTTTTCGATAGTACCTACCCCTTCATGGCCCGGTACTAATGGCATTTTTGGTTTGACGGGCCAATCTCCATGACAAGCATGTAAATCTGTGTGGCACACTCCACACGCGGCAATTTTAACTAGCACATCGTTAATTCCCACCTCTGGGCATGGGATATCTTCGATTGTTAATTTACCCTTGTACTCTTTATTTACTGCAGCTTTCATAACGTTCCTCCATGGTATTATTGGATTTCAGCCTATACGATAAACTTATTAACTGTCACTATTATTGATCCACATCAAATAGCTAATTACTGCGGCATTTAATTAAACTACACTTTAAATTCAATAACTTAAATTTTAAATATGGCATATCTACACTTTAGTAGCAGAAGATTGCATAGTGGCTATTTCTTTTAGTTATACCCCGAGCGTGCTAGCATTTAATTTCTGAAATTTTTGAATACTAAAAATTATGAGCCTATCTGAAAAAAACTTAGCTTTTGTTATGCACTGCGGTGAAATGGGTAGCCGTTGGGGCTTTAACCGCACCATTGGTCAAATGTGTGGATTATTAACCATTACTAAAGAGCCAATGACGGCAAATGAAATTGCCGATACCTTAAGTATCTCGCGCGGAAACGTTAGTATGGGCATTAAAGAGCTACAGTCTTGGCGCTTAATTAAAGTGCATCATATTCCGGGTGACCGTAAAGAATACTACGGCCCTGCTGGCAGCATTTGGGATATGGCCAACCGCGTATTCGAAGAGCGTAAAAAGCGCGAGATAGACCCAACCCTAAGCCTGCTTCGCGATAACATTTTAGAAGAAGCCCACACTGATGATGAGCGCTTTGCTCAACAGCAAATGCAAGAAATTCACGATCTACTTGAAACCGTTACTAAGTGGTCAGCAGAGCTACAGCGCTTAAGCCCTGAACAGCTTCAAAGCCTAATGAAACTAGGTTCTGGCATTGGTAAGGTACTTGATTTTAAAGATAAGATTTTGAAAAAGCCGGGGAAAGGGGAATAAGTTAGCGAGTTGCTAGGGGCGAGAGTAAAGTTTGTAGGAGGCGTTTTAACGCCGAATATTTAAAGATTCACGGCTGAAGCCGTTCCTACGGGATTCACGCGCTCTCTTGTAGGTCATGCTTTAGCGCGATTGAGGGGAAAGTTACAAGTTACGAGAGTAAAGTTTGTAGGAGGCGTTTTAACGCCGAATATTTAAGGTTCACGGCTGAAGCCGTTCCTACGGGATTCATCGTAGGCGTGAAACTTGTTTCGCGCGCTCTCTTGTAGGTCTTGCTTAAGGCGTTTGTAGGAGATAATCGTAACTTTGTTTCCATTTGCTATACTAATAATTAAGCGTCTATTTACGTTCTGACATACAAGGATATTAGGCTATGTATAAACAAACGGAAATTAATTACACGTTAATTATTATTTTATTAATGATTAGTGCCTTTATAATTTTCTCTCCTGAACTGGCTAACCTCAAACTGATTATAATATCGATAAACCTGCTTATCGCTGTGTTGTTTTTTTCACTGACAATAGTAATCGATGAACAAAAACTTCGTTGGTATTTTGGGTTTGGGATCATTAGCAAACAGGTTGAATTATCTCAGATTGCCGATACTTCTGAATACCAAACAAAATGGTATCAAGGAATTGGTATACGTATGCTAAGTGATGGCTGGTTATATAACGCGTCTGTTGGAAAAGCCGTTAAAATAACTTTAACTGACGGAAAAAACATATACCTTGGCTGTAAAGACGTTGAAGCACTGCAACAATCACTCAAGATAAACGTTTAAAAATTGTATCGAGTGGAAAGTTAGCGAGTTTGTAGGAGGCGTTTTAACGCCGAATAAGTTAGCAAGTTGCTCGGGTAAAACTTATTGCTTTACCCTTGGTACTTGCTAACTTTTATTACTCAATTACTTAATCGCTGGGTAACCGATGCGATCTGATAAGTAACCGACACTGGTTGCAAAGTAATACGAGCGATTCCAGTGCATAAGTGCTTTGTAGTTATCGTAGGCTAGATACATACGGCCGTTTACGTCATCTGGCATTACCATTGCGGCGGTTACGTCAACGTTTGGTAAGTCACTGCCATCCATTTTACGAACACCGATTGCTTGCCAATCTGCAAGGCTGCGCTCTGAATCTTTCCAATACTCTAACCATTGGCTGCGTGTTTTCGTGCCACGTTTAAGAATATATGAATTATCAAACCCTTCAGGTAATTTAACTTGGCGACCCCAGGTTAAATCATCGTTCCAACCAGCTTGCTTGAGATAATTTGCGATTGAAGCAAATGCATCTTCTTCTGTGGTCCAAATATCTTTGCGGCCATCACCATTGTAATCAACAGCATAGGCGTTAAATGAGGTTGGCATAAACTGCGTTTGCCCCATTGCACCAGCCCAAGAGCCTTTGAATTTATCAAGGGTAATGTGACCCTCTTTTAAGATATCAAGTGCTGCCCAAAGTTGGTTTTTATACATGGCTTCGCGGCGACCATCAAACGCAAGTGTCACCAATGATGCAATCACACTGTGACCACCTTGGATTTTACCAAAGTTACTTTCAAGGCCCCAAAGTGCAACAATAAAACGCGCTTGAACGCCGTATTCTTTGGCTACTTTTTCAAGAACGTCTTGGTTTTCTTTGTATAATTTACGCGCGCGGTCAATTTTCCATTGCGGCACACGTTTTGGTAAATAAGTTTCGAGGGTTTCTTTTACTTCTGGCTGATTTTTATCTGCTGAAATAACTTTCTTTTTGAATTTAGCTGTTGCAAGTGCTTGATCAACTAAGGCTTCATCATAGCCTTTTTCAATTGCTTCTTTTTTTAATGCTGCAACGTAAACGTCAAAATCAGCTTGTGTCTTTTGTTCTGCCAATACTGAAGTACTTAGTGAAGCACTGAGTAAAATGACGGCAAGTTTTTTAATCACTCTCAACTCCCTTGTCTTTTTTAAATTGGGTTAACAGGTTTTCTTCTGGCGGAGGTAATTGCAAGTAGAACCCTTGATCAATTAACGCTTGCTTAACCGCGCTTAAGTCTGCCACACCTAACTTTTCACGGCTTGCTAGATTAATAATCATCACGTACTTAGGTTGACCAAACGTTTCTAGTAAAGGTTCAGGTACGCGTGAGAAATCATCTCTTTTTTCTACAAAAAGGTATGTATCCGCTTTTTTAATACTTTTATACACCGCAGTTAGCATTATGGCCCTATAATATCTTGCTTAACGAAGGCGCACACTATAACATGAGTCAAATAATAAGTTAGAAAAAATAGATTAGATTTTTACTGTATATGCCTTGTTCAGCCTGTGTTTATACTTAAATTATGCTAATCCAGACAATTCAATTGAGCGTGTATGTCGGAACAAATTTTTGAATTAAAAGGGAACCTTTTTACGTTATCTGTTTTACATTTATTTTCAGCAGATACAGCCCTCTTAAGTAAGCAGTTAGATGAGAAAATCGCCCAAGCACCTAAGTTCTTTGCCGGTGCGCCTATCGTAATCAACTTAAGCGACGTACAAGATGAAGCGCTTGATTTCTCTTTCTTAAAATCAATGTTAAGCGGTCTTTCGCTAAACCCTGTTGGGGTTTGTAATGGCTCTCAAGAGCAAAACGAAAGCGCAAAAGCTGCAGGCTTGTCGGTGTTAAATTATTCACAAGACGTTAAGGCTGCAACCGCTAAACAACAAACAAATACATCTATCGTTGAAAAAACCGTTCACCTGCCTGCGCAAGTTATTCATGGCACTGTTCGTTCGGGCCAGCAAGTGTATGCAAAAGATCGCGACCTAATTGTGATTGGTGCTGTAAGCCATGGTGCCGAAGTGATTAGCGATGGCAACGTGCACATTTATGGTACCCTTCGCGGCCGTGCAATTGCAGGGGCAAAAGGTTACAACGAAGCAAATATATTTTGCCAAAAATTAGAAGCAGAACTTGTTTCGATTAATGGTAGTTATTGGATCAGCGACTCTCTACAAGGTGAACACTGGGGCAGCGCAGTACAAATCCAACAAAAAAATGATTCATTAGAAATTTCAGCTTTGGTTAAAGGATAAATCTCATGGCAAAAGTGATTGTCGTTACTTCTGGTAAAGGTGGTGTTGGTAAAACCACATCGAGTGCTGCGATTGGCACAGGTTTAGCGCTTAAAGGCTTTAAAACCGTTATTATCGACTTTGATATTGGTCTACGTAATCTTGACCTTATCATGGGTTGTGAACGCCGTGTTGTTTATGATTTCGTAAACGTAATCAATGGCGAAGCAAACCTAAATCAAGCACTTATTAAAGATAAGCGCGTTGATAAGCTACATATTTTACCTGCCTCACAAACCCGTGATAAAGACGCACTAACCCGTGATGGTGTTGAGCGCGTACTTAACGAGCTGAAAAAAGATTTTGATTACATTGTGTGTGACTCACCAGCGGGTATTGAAGCCGGTGCAATGATGGCAATGTACTTCGCTGATGAAGCGATTGTAACAACGAACCCAGAAGTATCATCAGTACGTGACTCTGACCGTATTCTTGGCATTTTACACAGCAAATCAAAACGTGCTGAAGAAGGTCTTGAAAGCGTAAAAGAACATCTACTATTAACACGCTATAATCCTGAGCGTGTTGAAAAAGGTGAAATGCTTTCGGTAGAAGACGTACAAGAAATCTTAGCGATTAAACTACTGGGCGTTATTCCTGAATCACAAGCTGTTCTTAGTGCATCGAACTCTGGTCAACCGGTTATTCTAGATGCTGAATCTGATGCTGGCCAAGCGTATACAGATGCAATCAATCGTTTATTAGGCGAAACTGTTGATTTTCGTTTCTTAGACGTTGAGAAGAAAGGCTTATTTAAACGGATTTTTGGAGGTTAATGTGTCTTTACTTGACTACTTCCGCTCAGAAAAGAAAAGCAGTGCGTCATTAGCAAAAGAGCGATTGCAGATCATTGTCGCACACGAACGTTCACAGCGTGGTACACCTGATTATTTACCACAGCTAAAACAAGACATCCTAGATGTTATTCGTAAATACGTGAATGTAAACACTGATGCAGTTCAGGTTCAGTTTGACCAAAACGAAGATGACTTAGCAGTACTTGAGCTAAACGTCACTTTACCTGACGAAGAAAAGAAATAGTCAAAATTGGGCGCTTAGTTTTTAACAGCGCCCTTTTTTATTTCTGCCACTGCATGTGAAACTCATAGTCGTCTTCGCCTAGAGTTTTAAACCCTGCCCGTTGATATAATCCATACGCTGGATTAGCTTTTAACACCGTTAAATTTATCTTTGCTGTTTGCGCTTTTAGTGCATCTAACACCTTAGTGCCTAACCCTTTGCCTTGCTCTTTAGGTGCAATTTGTAGCTGTAATAAACTAATTGCTTGATCACTAACGATGAACTTGGCAGCGCCTACACATTGCCCATCATTTAACACTAAATGACTATGCTCAAAGTGCTCAGCCACTCTTGCTTGATGCTGCTCAAGTGATAAAAATAACCCCTGATTTTCTAAATGCTCAACCATAGTATTTAACCTTAGGTCTAGTAAATAGGCTTTGTCTTGCTCAGTTGTTTTTACAAACTTAATCATTATTGTCTTAAAAAAGAAAAAGGTACTTTAATAAAAGTACCTTTTTAGGTTGCAACAAACAACATGTCTTCGGTTAGAAATTATAATTTGCGCCTAAGTAAAAACGGCGGCCCGAATATTGGTTATAAGTAAAGCGATTGCTTTGTTTCCAGTAACCTTCTTCAACTTCTTCTGTTAGGTTCACAACTGATGCGGTAAACGAAAGATCCTCTGTTAAGTTGTACGAGGCATTCACATCAAGCTGACCATAGTCTTTGGTATATAAGTTATAGCCTTGGTGAATACCGTTAGCACGGTCATCTTTCCAGTTATACGACGCACGAACACTAAAGTCGTCATTCTCAAAGTACACCGACACATTATATTGGTGCTTAGCCGTGCCTGGAATTTCGGCTTCTGTTTTTTGCCCGTCGGTAGATACTTCGCTGGTGCTGGTATCTGTGTAGGTATAGTTAGTTAAAATACCAAAACCATTATCAAACGAATGCTGGAAGAACAGCTCTAAACCTTCTGATTTTGCATCACCGCCACCGACTTTGGTGTTCATTTCGACTTCGATTGGGCCATTACAACAATCGTGTTCACGCTCTACTATTTCTACTGTCGAAATTGGTAAGTTAGAAATATCTTTAGAGAATAACGTCGCACCCAGTGCTGAACCATCGCCGTAATACCATTCAATACCTAAATCGAATTGGTCAGATAACATAGGCTCAAGCCCTGTATTTACTGAGGTACCATTACCACGGCCAGTCCATGAATCAGGTGAGTTAATGTTAACTGGAGGACCATATGACTCGGCCTGGCTTAAGTCTGAATAGCTCACTCTTGCCATGGTGCGTGCTGCGGCAAAACGAACAACAAGGTCTTCGGTTGCATCCCATGCAAGGTTAAAGCTTGGTAGTACTTCACTGCCATCGCTACTGCGCTCATTCGGATCGGTATCGTCATCGTCTTGACCAATTACATCATCGTAAGTCAAAGTGCTAAGCTCTGTATTCACATAACGCACACCGACATTACCGCGAAAATCTTGCCATTCAAAATCAGCTTGTGTGTACACAGACCAAATTTTCTCTTCAAGGGCATAAGTACCCGAAAGCGTAGGTACAATTGTTTGGCTAAAGTTTTCTTTTAAGTAGTTATCAAGCGCTCCAAAATCGAATGCTAAAAAGTTAAATGCACCTGTATCACCGGCGCTGTTATCAACCACGTGGTCGCTCACTAATGTTGGTGCATCCGGATGAAAATCTGGATTATGGAACCACTCAGTACCAGGTAAATAACCTCGGTAACCACCGTTATCAGCGATGCCGTCATCCCAACGAAAGTCGTTACGAATGCCTTTAATTTCATGATCGCGATATTTAGCACCTACATAGACACGGGTGAAAAAGTTGCCATCAAGGTCAAATTTTACATCTGTTTGAATGTAATCTTCAGAGTCTTCATTTTCAGATGAGTAAGAGTCAAACCAATCGTAATATTGGTACGCTTCTTTATCAGTGGCTAAATCAGTCGACACTTCATAGCTTGGTTTTCCGTTTTCAATTGACCATAACCAGCTATTTACAGAGCCTAAACGCGCATCAATATTGGCGTAGGTTTCTTTTGAGGTTCCGCCTTCAGCTTCAGTATGCCCCAGCTTTAATGTAACGCTGTAAGTATCGCCATAATAGGTGCCTTCAAAATCGTAGGTGTTTGATTTTGACTCACCAAAACGCTCACGCCCTGTAAGTTGAGGAGACAACAAGCCGCGACGCACAGGCACACCGCCGTTTACATCAGCATCACCCCAGTTATTGTCATTCAGTAAACCATTATCACCGTTACCGTAAGCAACTACGGTATCGCCATCAAGTACAATACCGTAATACGGGTTATGATTATCATTCCACTCAGCAAAGGTAATGCTTTGTCCTGTTTGGTCATAACCTAGCTTGGCACCAAAATAATTAAAGTTTAAGTCAAGTCTGTCACTTGGGGCCCATTGAACGGCCACTTGATAACCATCACGGGTACGGTCTTGGTTTGAGTTATTTACACTCATAGCCCGCGGTGCCCATACATTGTTGTACACTTCGCCAGTTGCTTGGTCGACAAGCGCAGGGCGCTCTGCCCCTTCAACTGTATCTGAGTGAAAACGCCAATGTGACGCGTTGTTAGTGATGGTTGTTACGGTGCGATCTTGACGAGTAAAGCCGGCAAGTACGCCAAAGTTTTCGTCGTCATTTTTCCATGAGTAAAGCACATTGACTTGCGGCTTAGTATCTTCAGACACATCATCGTAAGTTACCTCAGCACTTAACGCACCTGAGTTTGCTTCCATCTCTAGTGGTTTACGGGTATGTAAAATAACCGTACCACCAATACCGCCCTCATCTATGCGTGCTTCAGCACTTTTATACACTTCTACACTTTTGATCATGCTTGAAGGCAATAACGTGTAATTAAAACTACGGGTAGGAGTACCTGAACCTGATGAAGCAATATAGTTACCGTTTAATTGGGTTAGAGTCCAATCTGGTGAAGTACCACGAATACTTACGCGGCTACCTTCGCCACCATCGCGGTCAATTAGAACACCTGATACACGTTGCAATGAATCAGCGACATTTTTATCAGGAAACTTACCTATATCCTCAGCAGTGATTGCATCAACAGTGGCAGCTGATAGTCGTTTTATTGCTAAGTTTTCTGCTGTTGAAGAACGAATTCCTCGTACTTCAATCACTTCTACATCGTCATTTGCTTGCTCTGCTGCGTAACTTGTATTAATAGCAGCCAATAGCGAAATTAAAATTGCATTACGTTTGAAATGCCGTCCCTGCCCTTTTGTTTTTATTACAGTTTGCTTGCCCATGCCTATCTCCAGTTGTGTGTTCTGTTTTTGTTTATGAGGCTTTAATACCAACCCGCAATAATAATTAGTCATTTTGAGGGATTAAACCTGTCGCTAACTGCGTTAAAAATTTCTGATTTAGAACAGCTAAATAACGAAATTTCTGCTTTGTTATCAACAAGGTTTTCTTGCCTCAAAATAGACCATTTAATTAAGCGAATTGGTATAACCTCCACAAAAACGATTTATTGTTATCGGTTTTAAAACGTATTATCGGTAGTTAATAGCTTGTTAAACTCCAATTCAGAATAGGGTGAGTGGTCAAAAAGTGATAATAAAAATTCGGTGAGAGATATGACAAAATCGGCGTGTGGAATATTTTATATTCATTTTTATCTTTTCTACTTTATAGTTAACCTTATGTTTTTTGTATTTAAACCTAAATACTAAAAAACACACACAAACATATAATCCATTGATAAATATAAATTAAAAAACGAAAGGCACTTTCTGATAATGCAAGTTAAATAAGTGACTAGAAACTAGGTGTAATAGATATGGTAAAAAAACGACGATGATCAATGGTAAAATTCTCGAAGTCTGCCTAAACGAAGGCGACTTAAAGCAACTTGCGAACAACGTTTTTACGTCTAGCAACTTAGGCGTAAAACGATTTGAGTTATGCAGTAATTTGCACCTAGGAGGCTTAACACCCAGTATTTCTGCAATTGAATGCGCATTGAAAAGCCTGACCAGAAATACCGAGCTATTAGTAATGATACGACCAGAAGCTGGCAATTTTACTGTAAGTACTGAGTGTCATAAATTAATGGAAAAACAGATAAAACTCGCAGCTAATGTAGGCGCACATGGGGTAGTATTTGGTGCAGTCAAACAAGGAAAACTTGATATAGAGGTAACTCGTTCTTTACTCGCCACTGCAAAACATTATGGGCTTATGGTTACCTTTCATCGTGCATTCGATAGCCTGACAAATCCGTTATGCGCACTTGAAAAACTAATTAGCTTAGGAGTTGACCGCATATTAACAGCAGGCACGCCGTGGCAAAGCGGCCAAAGTGCTGTTGATGGTCTAAATCAGCTCAACACATACTTAGCACACAGCGCTAATCAAATAGAAATTGTTATAGGTGGTGGCGTTACCCTAGAAAACGCGGAAGCTTTTTGGCAATTAATAAGAAACCATTCAGCAAATGCATCTGTACATGTACACTCTTGCGTGCATAACGCACAAGGTGCAATTAGCGCTGAGGCTATCAATAAGCTACTTTCAAAGGATTAAGCATGGCAAGCAAAGCAATTTATTTTTTAGGTATTGATGGCGGTGGCAGTAAATGTAAGGTGCGTTTAGAAAACGAAAATGGCACCCTACTTAGCGAAGCTATCAGTGGCTCAGCAAACGTGGCTACCAGCTGCCAACAAAGTCAAAGCTCAATACTCCATGCTACAGAACTTGCTTTTCATGATGCTGGGCTTGCCTTAAGCGAGCTGAAAAACACCTATGTGCATGCCGGGCTTGCTGGTGCCAATATCGAATCTGCCTATCAATCTATGCTCATGTGGCAACATCCATTTGCCAACTTTACCCTGTCAACAGATATGCTGATTGCGTGTAAAGGCGCACACCAACACCATGATGGCGCTGTGATTATTCTTGGTACGGGCTTTTGTGCAGGCTACCAGCAGCAAAACCAATTTAACGAATTGGGTGGATATGGTTTATTACTGAGCGATGGTGCCAGTGGTGGTTGGTTAGGCTTACAACTTTGCCGTAAAGCATTTGAAGTACTTGATGGTGTTGCAAAAAGTTCAACGGCCATAGATACCCTACTCACCCAGCTTAACTGCCACTCCAGCCAAGCGTTAAGTCAGCTTTTAATATCGGCGCGCCCTGCTGAGCTCGCTAAATTTGCGCCCCTCGTTTTTAGCCATTCTGACGACGCTTTTTGTAAGCAATTAATCAATGAAGCTTGTGCATACATAGCCCGCTATATCTCATACTTTGAAAAGCAAGGCATTAAAAAAATTACCTTGATGGGCGGTATTGCCAGTGCCATTACCCCTTACTTAACTTATGCTAGTAAAGCGCGTTTAACCCCTGCCCTTGCCAGTGCTGAGCAAGGGGCTATTTTAATGGCGAGAGCGGCAATTTAATCACCGAGTTGTGAGCGCATTTGTGATGGAATTTCACCAAACAAACGCCGAAATTGTTTGCTGAAGTAACTTGGTTCGGAAAATCCGCATTGATAAGCAACCTGTGAAATGGGTAGCTGTGTTTCAATCAGTAGCTTGCGGGCATTTTCGAGACGGACTTCGTTGATAAACTGATTAGGTGTTTTTGCCAAATGCTTTTTAAAGCGACGTTCTAAGGCACTTACTGACAAATGTGCAAGCTCTGCCAATTCATCAATACTGATCTGACGATGATAGTGCTCGCGAATAAATTTTACAGGCTCTTCAATCGCACGAACATGAGAAAGCGCTTTTGAGGTTTTTTGTAAGTGCCGAGTCACACCATAAGTGCCAATCACATTGCCATCGTGATCTTTTAAAGCATGCTTTGATGTTGAAAACCAACCAAGCTCACCTTGTTGGGTTTGATTAAGCTCTAAACGGTCAGTCACTATGAAGCCTTCCATCACTCGCTTATCATCATTGACGTATTGAAACGCCAAGTGTTTTGGGGAAAAGTCAAAGTCTGTTTTTAACAATATTTGCTCAAGTGTTTTATAACCCTGATGCTCAATAAAATGTTGATTACAATGCAAGATTCTACTATCAGTGTCTTTTACCCAAAAGAGAATATCTGGCAATAAGTCAAATGCAGCAATCAACTGATTTACACCAGCTTTTTTTATTATTTCTTGTATATCCATCGCTCAATTTTGTCTCTTTCCCGAATAATGCTATATATTTTAAACGCCGATTTTGTTGCATTGTCAACCGAATTTTTATTATCACTTATTGCTCAAGCTTTCCTATTATCAATAACATGAGATTAACAGTAGCTAACGCTATTTAAATTAGGAGCGCTTAAGATGAGCAAAGCTAAGATCCGCATGGCGATGGTTGGCGGTGGCGAAGGTGCTTTCATTGGCGCTATTCATCGTATTGCAGCACGATTAGACGGGATGATAGAGCTTGTTGCAGGCGCATTTAGTTCAGATGCTAATAAGTGTAAAGCAACTGGCGAGTTACTAGGGCTAGATAACAGTCGTTGCTACGACAGTTACCAAAGCTTATTTACCGAAGAAGCAAAATTACCCGCTGATGAGCGTATCGACTTTGTAGCTATTGTAACACCCAACCATTTACATTTTCCCGTCGCCAAAATGGCACTTGAACATGGTTTTCATGTGTTATCAGACAAACCGGCAACGCTAACACTTGCAGAAGCAGAGCAATTACAAGCCATCATTGCAAAGCAGCACGTTTTGTACGGTTTAACCCACACTTACACGGGTTACCCTATGGTAAAAGAAGCCAAACATCGCGTTAAATCCGGTGAGCTTGGCACGATTCGCAAGGTGATTGTTGAGTACACCCAAGGCTGGTTATCTCACAGTGAAGACGAAGCATCAAAACAAGCAAGTTGGCGCTTAGATACCAGTAAGTCAGGCATTAGCTGTTGTATGGGCGATATTGGCGTGCATGCAGCTAACTTAGCCGAGTATGTATCTGACCTTGAAATCACCGAGCTTTGTGCTGATTTAAATCATGTCGTTGATGGTCGAGTTCTCGATGATGATGGCACCGTGCTACTTAGATTCAATAATGGTTGTAAAGGCGTTTTACTGGCAAGCCAAATCGCTATTGGCGATGAAAACAACTTACGGCTACGTATTTACGGCGACAAGGCAAGCCTTGAATGGTCACAGCTTGAGCCTAATAGTTTATGGCTGCGTGGTCACAACCAACCCTCTATTTTACTGCGAGCGGGTGTGGGTGAATTACACCCTGACACACAAAACGCACTGCGAGCCCCTGCAGGTCACCCTGAAGGCTACCTAGAAGCATTTGCTAATATCTACAGCAATTTTGCAGCACAAATTCACGCATTTAAACAAGGCGACCATGCAACAAACTCAGCATTTGATGTGCCTGGCATCAATGAAGCTATACGTGGTATGGCATTTATTGAGCACGTAGTTGCTTCATCAAAGCAAGACATTAAGTGGCACAAATTACAGATTGGATAATAAAGAATGAATAAAATCAAAGGGCCAGCAATTTTTTTGGCGCAGTTTATTTCTAAAGAAGCCCCCTTTAACAGCCTTCGTGGCTTATGTAAGTGGGCAAGCGGTTTAGGTTACAAAGCGATTCAAGTACCTACCTCTAACCCTGAAATTTTCGATTTAGAAAAAGCCGCCCAAAGTCAGCAATACTGCGATGAAGTCACTGGTATTGCCACAGAGTATGGACTTACAATTTCAGAGTTATCAACCCATTTGCAAGGTCAGTTAATTGCTGTGCACCCTGCGTACGATGAAATGTTCGATAACTTTGCCGCAGAGCATGTAAAAGGTAACCCTGCAGCACGTACAGAATGGGCAACAGATCAACTGATGCTAGCTGCTAAAGCCAGTAAGAACCTGGGGTTAACAACACATGCGACTTTTTCGGGTTCTTTTTTATGGCATACCTTTTACCCGTGGCCACAACGCCCACAAGGACTCGTTGAGCAAGGTTTTAATGAGCTTGCTAAGCGTTGGTTACCTATTTTAGATTGCTTTGACGAGCATGGTGTCGATGTCTGTTATGAATTACATCCGGGTGAAGACTTACATGATGGCGTGACATTTGAGCGCTTTTTAGCGGCAACTGATAATCATCCGCGCGTTAATATTCTTTATGATCCGAGCCACTTCGTATTGCAACAGCTCGACTATTTAGCGTTTATCGATATCTATCATTCGCGCATTAAAGCGTTTCATGTCAAAGATGCCGAGTTTATTGCGAATGGCCGCTCTGGGGTATATGGCGGTTTTCAAAACTGGCAGGACCGACCGGGTCGTTTTCGTTCTTTAGGAGATGGCCAAGTAGATTTTAAGCAAATCTTTAGCAAGTTAACTCAATATGGGTTTGATGGTTGGGCTGTACTTGAATGGGAGTGCTGCTTAAAGCACCCTGAAGATGGAGCAAGAGAAGGTGCTGAGTTTATTAAAGCTCATTTAATAAACCCAACAGACAAAGCCTTTGACGATTTTGCCAGTGGCGCAACAAACACCGAGCGTAATAATCGAATTTTAGGTTTATAAAACCGACAACAATAGAACACACAGGACACACAATATGGACAACAATAATTATAACCGCATAGTCTTTCGGCTTTGCTGTATAGCACTGATTGTGACCTCTATGACCTTTGCCATCCGTGCTGGTATTTTAGGTCAACTTGGCAGTGAATTTGGTTTAACAGACACCGAACTTGGTTGGGTGAATGCCATGGCATTTTTGGGCTTTCCGGTTGCGACTATGGTCGGCGGTATTATTTATAATGCCATTGGCGCTAAGAAATTAGTCGCTTTAGCGTTTATCTGTCATTTACTTGGTCTGGTTTTGACTATTACTGCCGATGGCTTTTGGGGATTGTTAGTTTCTACCTTTTTGATTGGTTTTGCTAACGGCTCTGTTGAAGCCGGCTGTAATCCGCTGATTGCAGAAATGTATCCTAAAAATACCACTACCATGCTAAACCGTTTTCATGTTTGGTTCCCAGGTGGCATTGTGATTGGCGCACTTGCTTCTAACTTTATGTCTGGAGCGGGCCTAAATTGGCAGTGGCAAGTAGCATTAATTTTAGTTCCAACCGTTATTTATGGCGCGATGCTAATTAAAGCTCAGTTTCCTAGCTTTGATACCCGAGCTCACTCAACCACCAGCAATATTCGCCACTTATTCACGCCGTTATACATCTTTTTAATTGCGTGTATGACGTTCACTGCAACCACTGAGTTTGGAACGCAGCAATGGATTGAGCGAATTTTAGGTTCTTCTGGGGCTTCTCCTATGGTGGTATTAGCTTTAATCACCGGCTTAATGGCTGTTGGTCGCTTCTTTGCGGGTCCAATTGTTCATAAGCTTAATCCTACTGGTGTGTTACTTGGTTCTGCCATTTGTGCAAGCTTAGGGATCTTTATGATGAGTCAAGCCGAGGGCAGCATGATTTATCTGGCAGCGATGCTATTTGCACTTGGCGTTACCTACTTTTGGCCAACCATGCTTGGCTGCGTTGCTGAATACATTCCCAAATCTGGCGCGTTGGGTATGTCGTTAATGGGCGGTGCAGGCATGTTTGCTATGAGCATCTGGAACCCAGTAATTGGTAGTTGGATAGACACTGCCCGTTCATCGGCAGAGGCAAGTGGTGCAAGTGCTGAACAAATTGAAATTTTAGCCGGACAGGCTGTATTACAAAACCTACTGATCTTCCCAATTATTTTAATCGTCGCATTCATTGGGTTGCATTTAGTAGTTAATAACAACAAACGCACCGAAAAATGTGCGTCTTAAGCAAGTAAATCGTCGAGGAACACTATGTTTAAATCTCTTAAAGCACTGACTTTAATGCTTACCGTTAGTAGCTGTGCACTCGCTAATGCGGCTGACAATCAGCTTACACAACAAGAAAAGCAAGCTGGCTGGCAGTTATTGTTTAATGGCAAAGATATGTCGCAGTGGCGCAATTTTAAAAGCGAATCTTTAAATCCTGCGTGGGTTGTTGAAGATGGCGCAATGACATTAACCAAAGGTGGCGGTGATGTGCTTACCAAAAAGCAGTACCAAAATTTTGAATTACTGATTGATTGGAAAATCTCTACCAAGGGTAATAGTGGCATTTTCGTACTGGCTGATGAAACTGGGCAGATGATTTACTCACATGCTCCTGAAATTCAAATTATCGATAACGAAGAACACCCAGATACTGAAATTGATTCGCACTTAGCGGGTTCAATTTACGATTTATTTGCAGCGCCAACTGCGGCACACAAACCTGCAAATAGCTGGAACCATGTACGCATTAAGATGCAAGACAACCACTTACAAGTTTGGCAAAACGGTATCAGCACCACCAGCATTGTGATTGGTAGTACAACCTGGAATACCCTTGTTAAAGGCAGTAAGTTTGCAACCTGGAAAAACTTTGCAACAGCATCGCAAGGTCATATTGGGCTTCAAGACCACGGTGACAAAGTGTGGTTTAAAAATATAAAAATTAAGGAGCTATAAGATGTCTGATTTTAAACATAAGGTATTAGTAGTTGGCTCTGGTGCTGGCGGTGCCATGGCTGCTTATACGCTGACCAAACTTGGCCACAAAGTCTTATTACTTGAAGCCGGTCGTAATTATGACCCGAAAACAGAAAGCCCGATGTTTCGCCGTAACAACGAAGCCCCACTTATGGGGGCTGGTAATAAAGACAAAAACTTTGGCTTTTACGATGCAACCGTTGATGGCGGCTGGCAAGTGCCGGACGAACCTTATACTAGCGCTAAAGGCAGTGACTTTTACTGGTGGCGTGCACGTATGCTAGGTGGTCGAACTAACCACTGGGGCCGCTATTCATTACGCTTTAGTGAGCACGATTTTAAAGGTAAAAGCCGTGATGGTCACGGTGCTGATTGGCCTTTTGAATACGCTGATTTAGCACCTTGGTACGATAAAACAGAAGAGCTTGTTGGTGTATGTGGTACCAATACTGGCCATGAAGATATGCCAGATTCATCGCCAGGTATTTTACAGCCACCACCGAAGCCGCGTGTTCCTGAGCTTTTAATTGCCGCCTCTGCAAAGAAAATGGGCATTCAAGCAGTGCCTATGCACCGCGCGGTACTAACCCGCCCGAAAGATGACCGCATGGCCTGTTTTTATGCAACACCTTGTGGTTCTGGTTGCTCGATTGGCGCCGCTTTCCAAACCACAACATCGCTTCTACCTATGGCAAAAGCTACGGGTAACTTAAAAGTAATTACCGATGCCATGGTTAAATCAGTCAAGGTTGATGAGCAAGGTAAAGTAACTGGCGTAACCTATGTTGATAAACATACGGTCACTGAGCATGCCATTGATGCAGATGTGGTTATCTTAGCAGCCAGTGCCTGTGAATCAGCGCGTATCTTATTAAACTCAAAAAATAAAAAGCACCCTAAAGGCCTTGCTAATTCAAGTGGCCAAGTAGGTCGAAACTTAATGGATTCGACAGGTGCATGGTTAGGTGCACAAATTCCTGCACTTAAAGGCCGTCCACGTTATAACGAAGATGGCCATACCGCTAATCACTTATTTATTCCTTGGTGGGGTCATCAAGCACAAGCTAACAATGAGCTAGACTTTCCACGAGGTTATCACTTTGAAATTGGCGGTGGCTTTAGACAACCAGGCTCGGGAGTATCGGGTGATAAACAAGGCTATGGTCCTGCCCTCAAACAACAAATTCGTGATGCATATGGCTCTTACGTTGGCTTTGCTCTGCGTGGCGAGATGTTACCGAACAAAGATACCTATATGGAAATTGACGAAAAGGTTAAAGACAAATGGGGTATTCCGGTATCAAAGTTCCACTTTAAGTGGTCTGATAGAGAGTTAAAGCAAATTGAACATGGTTTAAAAACTGCGAAGCAAATTTTAGAAAACATGGGTGCGACCGTTGGCGATCTCCCTCCTGCTGAAAAAGCAATTTCAAAAGGCGGCGAAATCATCCACGAAGTGGGAACCACACGAATGGGTAGCTCAAAGAAAGATTCGGTCACCAATCAATGGGGACAAACGTGGGATTGCAATAACCTATTTGTAATGGATGCCGGTGTATTTGCTTCAAACCCTCATAAAAACTGTACGCTCACCATCATGACACTGGCAATGCGTAATTCAACTTGGCTTGCTCAACAAATTGATAACGGGGTACTTTAATTATGCATCATCGTAACGAACACGACTCATATAACTATGTTTCTAACATGAGCCGCCGTGAGTCTTTAAAATGGCTTGGCTTATTAGCTGCAGGCTCGGCAGTGGGTTTAACCGCTGGTTGCACAAAAGCACTTGAAGATGACGGTGCTGTCTCTGCAAAAGAGCATTGGCCTGATTTAGATATTAAGCCTGTCACCGCGAAAGGCTATGGCCAAGATCCTAATTTGGTGATGCCACCAGAATCACCTTGGCCACTGACCTTAACGGCTGAAGAGCTTACGTTAGTAGCGCTATTATCTGATTACATTGTACCGCGCGAAGGTGATATTCCTTCAGCCAGTGAGCTACAAGTACCAGCGGTCATTAATGAGTGGGTGAGTGCGCCTTATGAAGGCCAACAACGCGATAGAATTAAAATTTTAAATTCATTAGCTTGGCTTAACGATGAAGCACAGCTTCGTTTTAAAAAGCAATTTGTTGCGCTGAACGAAAAGCAACATCGTGCCATTCTAGACGATATTGCGTTTTTAAACGAGCAAACACCTGCGCAGTTTAAGCGTATTGGTAAAGCCTTTTTACGCTTTAAAGAATTAGTGCTCGCAGCCTTTTTCTGTACACCTGAAGGCTGTAAAGACATTGGTTACCTCGGCAATGTACCAATTGCGGGTGATTACCCTGGCCCTTCAGATGAAGCAAAAGCTCATTTAGATCAGGTCTTAGCAGAGCTTGGTCTGAGCGAGTACGCCTATACCGATTAACTTTCCCCCTTGTGTTATTTTTAACACAGTGCAGGGGGTCACTCCCCTGCTTTTTTTAGGATTTAAGTATGTTTAAAACCCGCATTTTATTGCTCATTCTTAGCCTTGTATTTAGTGGTCAATTATTTGCAAAACTGCCAGTAAGTGTGCAGCTATGGTCAGTCAAAGACACCTTAAAAAATGACTTTCATGGTACGCTTGAGTCTCTTGCCGAAATGGGGTTTGACGGCGTTGAATTTGCCGGAGATTTTGGCCCTTACTCAAATAACCCAGCAGCCTTAAAAGCAAAGCTCACTGAATTAGGCTTAGTTGCCAGTAGTGCCCACATCGGCTTTGATGCACTCAGCGAAAGCACTATTGATAGCACCCTACTGTTTTACAAAACCCTTGGCGTTACCACTCTTTATGTACCGTGGGATGAGCGAGCATGGCACCCAGAAGGGGTTAAATCACTGGTTAAAGAGCTCACTAAAGTCAGTGATTATGCAATCCGCTTTGATATGAAGATCGGTTTTCACAATCATAATAAAGAGTTTAATGCATTTAATAACGCGACATTTTGGGATTATATTGCCAGTCATACCCCCAAAACCATGCCACTGCAGCTAGATATCGGCTGGGTTAATTACGCAGCTAAAGATCCAATTTACTTCATTAAAAAGTACCCTAACCGCACTCTCGCTACGCACATCAAAGTACGTACGATTGAGGGTAGCAACATGAGCCCGATTATCGGCGAAAACAACATTGATTGGCCTGCCATCATCGACACTTTAGAAACCCACGGCAACACCAAGTGGTTAGTACTTGAGCAAGAAGAATACCCACGTGGATTAACGCCGCTACAAAGCGTTGCTAAATCAAAACAAAACTTAGATAAGATTTTACTAGGTTTGTAAGGTTATTGTAGAAATGAGCTCGCTTTAAACAAGTGAGCTCATGACTGAGATTTAGATTGGATGAGTAAGAAAAGCATTACCTTGTTTTTGGACAGAAGCGTTTGTTAGGGCTGCGGTTGGAGCGACTGCTTTTCTCTCAAGTAAAGATACAGTGGCAACCCAAACGATACACCAACTGACAAAGTTCCCAACACTGCAAAATATCGATACTTCACTTTATGTCTTTTGCCATCCACCACGATAAAACCTAATAGAGCAATCGCCGCAACCAAGACATCAAGCCAAGCAAAAATACTAATTGGGGTTGCCACCGCTTCACTGAACAAAAGACCAATATCTAAGCCATTGCTAACTAGCCAAGGAACAAACGCCCCGTATGGTAGCAATATTCCCAACAAAGTAAGAACCAGATAGAACCTTATCATTTCGCCACCCTTGCAAATTTTTCGTAGTAAGCCCTAACGCCGCCAGCACGCGCGGCTTTGCAATGAAGGCTAAGCCGCAACGGAAAAGCCGTCGCCGTGCCTGACCTTATTAGGGCTGCCAGACGATATCGAGTGATCCATCTACGAAGCCCACCCCTATCCCTCGAGTTGATTTAAGCACAGAGGACAATCGATGTTCCGATAGCAGTAACTGCAAGAGAAGCTCCTTTAATCGATCCTGACATTTTGCCCAATCAGTTCCGGAAAACTCGATAGGAATAAATAACTGCCTTTCCTGCGGCTCCCATACTTCCTCACAAGCCCAATCTTCATCCTCTGGGTCGAACTCTGAGGTACCGACAACTTCCACTCCGAATTTGACTCCATCCCGTAGAGCCGGCTTGTACAAATTAAACGAGAAAGCGACCACACCTTCTGGTACTTTCTCTGGCAGCGCATCCACAAGCCACCCTTGGAATTCTTGTTCGAAGCTCATAGGTCCTTCGCCCTAACAATTTTATCGTGCGCGCTTCGCGCATCTTTCTGCCGATGTCACGCTCATGTATTAATAAATCTATTCTTAACAAATAACATAATGTATTGCCAACTATAATTTTTTATTGAAGCTAAAGAGATTCAGTAAAAAGAAAGTGCGCTCGTCGCTCATTTTCTTGAATATGGGAGCACAAAAACTGAACGGTATATTAAAACAGTCATTTGTATTGGTGATGACATAAAGTTAGTGGAATATCAGTTTTATGGAGTAGAGCCAATGGCATTAAATGAATAACACTGTACCTGATCGCTCAAAGACACCCTTAGAGTATTTGCGTTAACGCGAAATGGGCAAAGACTTGTTTGATTATGACTTGCACTTTTATCCATGACTCCAAATAGGTTACCTAAATTAATCTATTTAGAGTTATGGGTTAAAAATACACAAAAAATCATCTATCGCCGTAAGGCGGTTAACTAATTAGCCAGCTCATTTTGGGGATGGAATCGTATTTGCCATACACAATTACAGATATAAAAGTGATTCCATAGTTGTTATTCACACTTTACAATGATTTCATGACCATACGAATTATCGATTGAACACAACCAAACACCCTCTGAGCTTTTGGTAAAAACATATGTCGCTTTTCGAATTACTTCTGGGTAATTAGGTGCTGACACAACTGTATTTGCTAAAACTAAAGCAGTATCTTCGGTTTCAAGAACTTCTAAACCTTGTTGTTTTACTTGCAACCCATTTTTGAAATATACAGAAATTGCTTCAAAAGCCTTACGTATAGCAGCTTTACCCTTTGCATTTTTACCAGGCTCAATAACTAAAATGGCGTCATCTGTATAGATATTAAGAAGTGTATCGAAGTCTTCGGCAACAATTGCATTATCGGCTTTTCTGATTTGTTCAACTATCGGATGAGCCATGATTTCTCCAAAATTAATAATGTAACAGTTGAGTGTGATATTTATTGAAATGTCATAATTTACCATTAAAAAATCTAGGTCAATGACTGTTTACGTAAAAAATTATCAATGCAAACTCTGACTTGAAATTGGAAAATTATGCGTTACTGCCGAAAGTGCGCTCTGTGTTAATAGCAGACCATCATTTATTTACAGTAAAGACCATGCTTTTTTAAAGTATTCACCCTTACATACACTTTAAAGAGCTAACCTCCTAGTGATAGTAGGCAAGATAAAGGATGACTACTCTATTGTACTGTCTGGCTCCATGAAGTCTTCTAAAAACCAAGCTGAAAACTCATGCCGACCCTCTACATCCGCTTTGACATATATACTAGAAGCCTGCTGACGAACTGTTTTTTCTTTAGTATCTCTTACACCACTAATTTCTCTAAAACTCAATCCCTTCAGCATCAACATAGCAACTTCTTGTTCACTTTTTGTCAGTCCCCACTGATTAAACTGTTCATTTATGACTTCACTGTATTTTATACGAGCAAGCTTCATTTCTTCCGAAATATTTTTTAGTTGAATGCCCGATTTATCTAATTCACTTTTCAACTGATTAATACGCTTTGTGCGGTTTGAAATATCTCGAACCAAAAAAACAAAACCAATCGCTGAAGCTAAAACAATCAAACTTTCTTCGACAATATGCCAAGTCGGAACACCTAAAGAAATATCAGTAATTACATCAAAAAAATTGAGTACCATTATTATAGCTAGAAGCACTGCTATCGCTTTATCTTTCATCTAAAAATCAACCAGTTAAAAAGTTTATGGGACATTTGTCTTATGAATTTACAACACATGCCTGACGTAAAAACTACACATTATTTGTAGGATAAGTTCACTTAAAAACAAAACAAGGCAACTATCGCGGTTAGCCTAACAAGAGTCAGTAACAAATGATAGCAACCTCATATCGATTATTCTCATTAATAGCGTCAATATTGTTAACCGTTTTAAGCATGCAAACTCAAGCTGAACAAGTCACCAATTCAGTGATCGCCATTTCACAATTGGGAAGCTTTAAACATCAGTTCAAAACCGTACATCAGGTTGACAGTATGGAGATAGAGCAAGTGCTTGGAGAAGTATCCTTTAAACCTAAATCCAGTTTCAAAGTACAACTGCCTTTTACACCGCAACAAATATCTTTTTTATACAATCCGGGTGTTAAGGTAAGTAAAGGACAAAAAGTAGCTAGAATAGAAGGGCCAGAAGTACATCACTTTTTAGAAGAAATAGATGCCAGTAAATCAATATTTTTAAAAAGTAAGAAGCATCTTGAGTCTGTTAAAAATTATGCAAATTCGAAAACGATAAAAAGTGCTGAATGGTTAGACATCAACAAAACCTATCTTCAAGCAAAGTTAAGTTTTGAACACTTAAGCCATGCACTACAACAATTGGCCATCGATAAAAACGGCGATATTTTTATAATCAGTCCTTCTAATGGGCAACTTAAGTATACGAACGAACAATCACCGTACCTTTTTGAAATAATTCCTTCAAATAATGTTTTTGTAAAATCTTCGCTATTAGCAAGCACTGCAAAAAATGTTAACTCATTTAAAACTGAAGATAATTGCATACTAAAAGTAGAAAATCTTGACGAAACAATCAGCCGTTATAAGCAAACAGTCTGGAGTAGTTTCGACTCATCGTGTGAGCTTAAACTCGGACAACAACTGTTACTAACACCTATCGTTTTAATTGAAGGTATTAAAGTCCCTCACCAGTCATTATTCGAACTCAATAACAAAAGCTATGTTGCAGTAAAACGAGGACAAGAAATAAACTTAGTTAAGGTCATTATTATTGGCAATGAGAATGATAGCTACATTGTTCAATCTGACAATCTAACACCTCAAGCCGAATTACTCAGCTCCTTCGTTAGCATTGCCCAAGGTCTATTTCTCGGGCTGGGAGAATAAACGATGATAAGTGCGGTGATCAGGTTTTCTCTTATTCAACGAATTTTTATTACTATTTTGACTTTGCTCGTGACTGCTGCAGGAGTCAACGCTTGGTTTAATTTGCCAATTGATGCTTTTCCCGACATTTCTCCTACCCAAGTAAAAATCGTCTTAAAAGCACCGGGAATGACAACTTCGGAAATAGAAACTCAAATTACACGTATTGTCGAAACAGAGTTACTTGGTATTCCATCCCAAAAGATTCTTCGTTCAACTACAAAATATTCTATTACTGATATTACACTTGATTTTGAAGAAGGCACTGATATTTATTGGGCGAGACAACAAGTAAATGAAAGGCTGATGAATATTTGGGCTGAACTCCCAGAGGGTATTTCTGGTGGTCTTGCTCCTATGAGTACGCCTCTAAGTGAAATTTTTATGTTTACAGTTGATAATCCAAACTTAAGCCTTCAACAGCGACGTGATATTTTGGACTGGCAGATCAGACCGATTCTTCGAACAGTTGAAGGCGTCGCAGATGTAAACAGTTTAGGCGGCTATGTAAAAACATATGAAATAACACCAACTACTTTGAAAATGAAATCACTAGACGTTTCTTTTAGTGATATTGAACAAGCCGTAATAGCTAACAATTTAAATGGAGGACTTGGCCGAATAAACAAAGGTAACGACAATTTTGTTGTTCGAACACAAGGACAATTTGAAAAAATTGATGATATACGTCAGTTAGTTATAAAAAACAACCAACAAGGAATAATCAGGTTAGCCGATGTTGCAGCAATCAACGAAGGAAGTTTAATACGTTATGGTGCAGTGACACATAATGGTGAAGAGGCCGTACAAGGCTTAGTTATTGCGCTAAAAAACAGTAATACCGACCAAGTAGTAAGTTCAGTTAAAGAAAAACTTTTAGAACTAGAGCGCTCACTACCTAGTGGCACTACTATCAATGTCTTTTATGACAGATCTAATTTGATTAGTACTGCTATTGAAACCATCACAAATGCATTAGTTCAAGCTGTAGTGCTCGTTATCATATTGCTAGCCTTATTTCTTGGCAACTTTAGAGCGGCACTAATTGTCTCTATATCCTTGCCGGTGGCAGCTCTTGCCACTTTTATATTAATGAGCCATTTTTCCATATCAGCAAATTTAATGAGTTTAGGAGGCTTAGTTATTGCTATTGGTATGCTTGTTGATTCATCTGTTGTCGTTGTTGAAAATACTGTAAATAGGCTTTCAGAAAACAGCAAACTTCCTAAGCTGCATGTTATTTATAGAGCATGTAAAGAAGTTTCTGTGCCAACTGTATCAGGAACATTAATTGTCGTTATTGTTTTTTCCCCTCTATTAACTCTTTCAGGGTTAGAAGGGAAACTGTTTACGCCTGTTGCATTGACGATTGTTTTTGCGATGTTATCTGCGCTAGTTTTAGCGTTTACTTGCATCCCAGTGCTAGCTTCAATGATACTGAAATCAAATGAAGCGAGTGAGCCTAGCTTCATCAAATCATTACAAATACAGTACAAAAAGTCGCTGTTAAGCATTATTAATTCACCTAAATCAGCATCATCGATAGCTTTTTTGGTGTTGATCACAAGCATTTTTGCCTTTGTAAGTTTGGGGAAAAGTTTTATGCCTACGTTGGATGAAGGAGACATCATTGTTCAACTAGAAAAGTCGCCATCTATTACCCTGCAATCCTCTCTAAATATTGATACCCAAGTAGAGAAAGCACTACTAAAACAAGTACCTGAAATACTTCAAATTGTAGCCAGAACTGGATCAGATGAGCTTGGTCTAGATCCTATGAGCTTAAATGAAACGGATATATTCATGGAGTTGAAGCCTCAAAATGAGTGGCGCTTTGATACCAAGCAACAGCTAATCGAAGATATACGCAACGTATTATCAAATTACCCCGGTATGAACACGAATTTTACTCAACCTATTCAAATGCGGGTAACTGAAATGCTAACTGGCACTACAGGCGATGTATCAATAAAAGTTTTTGGGGATAAAGTCCAAGAATTAGCAAATATCGCTGAAAAAATGAAAGAGTTAGTAAGCCAAGTATCTGGTAGTCAAGACATACAAACAGCATTGATAGAGGGTGGAAAATACATTCGCATTTCATTAAAACCTGAAATAGCTCATCAATTTGGTTTAACCACTAAAGCATTAACTGATTTTCTAAAGCCACAACTTGAAGGCTCACAAATATCTAAACTAGTTACCGTTAATAAATTTACGCCTATTGTTTTCGGTGCTTCGTCGAAGCACAAAGCAAGTCAGATTGGCTCAATAAATGATTTGAAACAAGTATCTGTTTTAATGCCTGATAATACCATTTTACCTCTAGAGAGCGTCGCTGACATTAAGGTAGAACAAGAACCTTTACTGATCGAAAGAGAACGAGGTAAACGTTTTGTCTCAATTACAACCAATGTTGAAAACAGAGATGTGGTAAGTTTTGTTGAAGACTTACAAGCTAAAGTTCACTCTGAGTTGTCGCTTCCTAGCGGCTATTACGTAACTTTTGGTGGTGAGTTCGAAAATCAACAACGAGCAATGAAGAACTTAATAATCGTTGTTCCTCTAGCTTTAATCTTAATTTTTGTGATTTTATTTACAACTTTTCGCTCTGTATTCTTAGCAAGTTTGATTCTTTGTAACATCCCATTCGCCTTAATGGGAGGGGTTTTTGCGTTACTAATATCTGAACAATATTTATCAATTCCTGCATCAGTTGGCTTTATTGCATTACTTGGTGTTGCAGTGCTCAATGGTATTGTTATGGTTAGTTATTTCGAACAGAGCAAAACCACTATATCTAATATCACTGAACGTGTAGTAGATGGCTCTCGAAGAAGGCTGCGTCCAGTACTTATGACCGCGACCACTGCAATGTTTGGCCTAATGCCTTTAGCGTTTGCTTCAGGTCCGGGAGCTGAGATACAAAAACCGCTTGCTATAGTTGTTATAGGAGGCTTACTGACTTCAACGGCAACAACTCTCTATTTATTACCAATCTGGTATCGTTTATTGGAGCAGCGCAATGTTTAGTTCATCATTAGTTTTTACCTTCATAGTCCCTAAGAAGCACAAGGATGATGTTATCGACCAATTAATGCTGAGTGATATAGCATCCGGCTTCAACATTTTCCCGATCATGGGCTACAGCAAGAAACATAGTGCTTTTAGCTTAGAGGAACAAGTTAGAGGCTACAAAGATATGCTGAAGTTTGAAGTAGTTATTGAGCAATGTGAATTAGAAAAGCTTAAAGAAGAACTAAAGTTACTATTCACAACCATAAAAATTAGGTATTGGACAACAACTATCACCGAAACAGGCCATTTATAAGTTACGCAATCTCTGGAAAAGGAGAAATGTTATGAACAAAACTAGAACACTTACTTATGTATGGCCTAAAAGCATCAGGCTTTTTCACTGGATAAACGTCATCACAATTAGCTTACTAATTGTGATCGGCTTAATCATCTTTAATGGAAAAACACTTGGTGTAACGGTGGACGCCAAAATAATGCTTAAAACCATACATGTTACTATCGGTTACATTTTTGCCATAAACCTTATCATTCGGCTGGTTATGGGTTTTATTGGTTCGTCGAATGACATGTGGTCACAAACTCTGCCATTTATGAAAGGGTATAAGAAGGAACTAACTAAATTCAGACGTTCTCCCAAACAAGTATACAAAGGCCATAATCCAATAGGAAAGCTCATGGTATTAGCTTTGCTGATAGCAATGACAATTCAAATGGCAACGGGCTTAATACTGGCAGGGACTGATATTTACTACCCACCGTTAGGACAGCACTTTGCTAAAAGCATTGCGGTTGACGAGACTCAACTTGACGTAATCAAGCCTTATTCAAAAGTTAATGTTGACGATGAACGTTATAAGCAGCTTAGAGAGTTTCGCTCCCCCATCATCACTGCTCATGTATACGCATTTTATGCCCTAGTAATACTTATACCATTGCATATACTAGGTGTTATCGTTGCTGAACGAAGAGAAAAATCAGAACTGGTTTCAGCAATGATCAATGGTTATAAATTTCTACCCGAAAAATCGAATAATCACAAAACTTAATTTAAATCTATTAGTTTATTTAGGCTATAAATACAAAAGGCAAACTGAGGTATTCCTCTTTGGAATTAAAATCTTTGGGTGATTGCTTACAAGTGAGAATTGGCAATTAATGCTAGATAAGTTATGCCGAATGGCAACTAGTCACTCAAGGCAGACCTTCCGACATATATCACTATAGACTTTGGTTTATTCGACTACTTGCTTTTCCTGACAACCAGACGCCTTTTATTTAGACTTAGAGAATAACAATTAATTATTTTATTTAAATTCAACAAGCTAAAAAAACCAAAGCTCAAAGCATAATAATAAACCATTAAAAATAGCATTTATTTTCATTTTTTTGGCAGATTGTTTTATCTAAGTAGCAAAGTACTATATTAGAAAAACCTCTCAAGGACTGAGAATGAAAGTATTGAATTTAAGGAAGAGTTCAGAGAAAAGCACACTTGCTATCCTCGTAACTTTAGCCGTTTTAACATTGTCTATACTGAAAGTGACATCACAAAAGCATCCACTTCATGACCTACTTTTAATGGCTTTTATGCTTACATCGTTTGTAATTATATTTTTGATATTGAACAGTAAAAATGAGCTGACGATATGTCGCCACGGTATTTTTTATAGCTCTGCGTTTGGTAATGTTCATATTGAGCCAAACAAAACTAAACTAATTAAACAATATACTAAATATGGTTTTAACTGCGTGGTAATTATTGGTCATGGCTACTTTATATTTGCGCCATTTTATTATTTAACGTCAAAACAAAAACAACGATTAAAACGATATGATAATAACTTGCTGCATTGGTTACAGGTAACGCGTAAACGCAGCAAGTTTCAGGGCTATTAGTGACGAGTACAAAGCCCTTTTAATAGGCTGTTGCTCAGTTTTGCCACTCTTTAAGTACGTCTTTTACAAGCTCATAGCGCCATGAGTTAAACAGGTCTGGTTTTGATGCAGTTTTACGCTCATCGGCATCGAGCTTCCAATTCCAGCTGATCAGTTGGTTAATCTGTTTTTTAGAGGCCAATACATCTTCAGGAATACCCTGCTCTTTTGCAGCTTTAGTAACTTTTTGCTTAATATCTTTAGCGGCTTTTTTGTATGCCGGAAAATCAATTAAACGTTTTAATTGTGCTGGTTGTTCGCTTACAGGAACAGCTTTACCACGCTCAATACATTTTAAAATTTCAACGCCCGAACGGTTAACTTCCATAGGCTCAACACCTGGCACTCGGCGTAACGCATTTAAACTTGTAGGCTTACGCTTAGCAATTTCAACCATGTTGTGCTCTTTTACCACAAAGTTAAGTGCGAGATTTTTGCGCTCTGCCTTTTCACGGCGCCATGCAGCAAGTTCGCGCAATACCGCTAAGTCGTGCGGTCGTAATTGCCATGCATTTTTAATGTCTTTGTAAAGCTGCTCTGCAGGTGTTTGATAAGCACGTTTTTGCGCAACTAACTCGCTTTCGCTGATCACGATGTCAAAAAAGCCAGCTTCATCAATTTGTTTTTTAATAATTTCAAAACAAGGCAGTAAGTGATACGTATCGGCAGCGGCATAATCTAGCTGCTTCTCAGTGAGTGGGCGCTGTAACCAATTAGTGCGCGATTCACTTTTATCAATTTCAATATCAAGTAATTCTTTAACCATGTGCGCAAAGCCCATGCAGTTACCATGGCCTAGTATTTGTAGAGCAAATTGGGTATCAAACAATGGTGTTGGTACAAAACCAGCATATTTTTGAAACACTTCAATATCTTCTGACGGTGAGTGCAGTACTTTTAACACCTCAGGGTTTTTAAGTACTTGCCAAAAATCAAAAAGCGACAACTCAGCCAGTGGGTCGATTAACGCTAAATGCTCACCATCATATACTTGAATAAGTGCAACTTCAGGGTAAAGCGTACGACGACGCATAAACTCAGTATCAATTGCTAGTACCGGTTTACCTGTTATTTTTTCTACAAAATCATTTAATTGATTTTGTGTTTCGATCAGTTGATATTGCACTTATACCCCTTTCTTTACCATAAAAAAGCCGGCTAATGCCGGCTTTAATTATTTTTCTTCGTCCTTTAAGGCTCTTCTGAGAATCTTACCAACGTTTGTTTTTGGTAGTTCATCTCTAAACTCAACGAGTTTAGGCACCTTATAGTTCGTTAAATTATCACGACAGTGCTTTATTATATCTTTTTCAGTTAAAGATTGATCTTTTTTCACGACAAAAACTTTAACTTGTTCGCCACTTACCTCATGAGGGATACCGATAGCAGCTACTTCAAGCACGCCATCGTGCATTGCGACTACTTCTTCGATCTCATTTGGGAACACGTTGAAGCCTGATACGATAATCATGTCTTTCTTACGATCAACAATATAGAAGAAACCTTCATCATCGTAAGTTGCAATATCACCTGTTGCAAACCAACCGTCTTTTAAACATTCAGCTGTTGCATCAGGGCGATTATAGTAACCTTGCATTACTTGTGGGCCTTTAACCCAAAGCTCTCCAGGTTCACCCTTAGCTGCTTCTTCACCATTTTCAAGCATTAGCTTGATATCAGTACTTGGTGCAGGTAATCCAATTGAACCGTTATAACCGTCAAGGTCATATGGGCTTAGTGTTACAAGTGGTGCACATTCAGTTAAACCATACCCTTCCATTAGCTTGGTTTTTGTTACAGCTTGCCATTTTTCAGCTACAGGACGTTGTACCGCCATACCACCACCAAGCGACATTTTTAAGCTCGAGAAATCAAGCTCAGCAAAACCCGGGGTATTTAATAAACCATTAAATAGGGTGTTTACTCCCGTTATCGCAGTGAATTTGTGTTGTGTTAACTCTTTTACAAAGCCCGGCATATCACGTGGATTAGTGATAAGTACGTTTAAACCACCATATTTCATAAATGTTAGGCAGTTCGCAGTTAATGCAAAGATGTGATAAAGCGGCAGTGCCGTAATAACCACTTCTTTACCTCGCTCTAGTACATTATCTAAACAACCAGATACTTGCTCAAGGTTACCAACCATGTTGCCATGAGATAGCATTGCACCTTTAGATACACCCGTTGTACCACCTGTGTATTGTAAGAATGCTAAGTCGTTTAAATCAACTTCAGGCTTTTTGTAACTCGCTTCATTACCAGCTAGTGCATCTGCAAATTTAATTGCATTTGGTAATGTGTAGCTAGGCACCATTTTCTTAACGTGTTTAACCACAAGGTTAACAATGTGCTTTTTAAGACCGCCCACCATATCACCCACTTGGGTAACCACAATGTGCTTAACGTTAGTTTTTGGTAATGCTTTTTCTAGGGTATCGGCAAAGTTAGCAAGAATGAAAATTGCTGATGACTCTGAGTCATTTAACTGGTGCTCTAATTCACGCACAGTGTAAAGTGGATTTACGTTAACCACCACACAACCAGCACGAAGAATACCTAAAATAGTCACAGGCGTTTGCAGTAGATTCGGCATCATCACCGCTGCTTTATCGCCTTTTTTTAGACCAAGATCATTTTGAATGTACGACGCAACACGTTTTGTAGCACTGTCTAACTCACTATAGGTCAACACTTTACCCATGTTGGTAAAGGCTGGAAGGTCACTATAGTCAGCAAAACTTTTTTCAAACAAGTCGAGTAGCGAGTGATAATGCTCAGGGTCGATTGTTTCAGGCATACCTTCTGGGTAGCGTTTAAGCCAGATTTTTTCCACTCTTAGCTCCTGTTTATAATTATATTTTTTAATAACCTTAATCTAACTAAGGCAGTTTCTCAATGGAGTAAATACTCTAATGGTGCAGATAATCCCA
Source organism: Pseudoalteromonas sp. NFXS39 (assembly GCF_040148775.1). Lineage (NCBI taxonomy): Bacteria > Pseudomonadati > Pseudomonadota > Gammaproteobacteria > Alteromonadales > Pseudoalteromonadaceae > Pseudoalteromonas > Pseudoalteromonas sp. NFXS39. Next base: position 364,833 of record NZ_JAGDEC010000001.1, read on the forward strand.
CATTTGGTGCAATTATACAATTAACTTGCTTTATACTGCCCAATAAATGCATGAATGTGCTCTAAGGTTAATGCAGGACTTTGCATATGGCAATGGTGACCTCCTGGTATCTCATGAATTTTTAACTCCTTGTAATATTTACCATATGCCTCTAGGTTATCTTTAACAAAAGGGTAACCCTTCGCCCCTAAGATAAGCTGACATGGTGCGTTAATTTGTTTGATGGTTGCAATGCATTGTGCCTCATCAAAGCGAAACCCTGAGTGATTTTTAAGTTTTGGATCGGTTGTCAAATACCACTTACCTGCTTTTTCGTAACAATTTCGTGTCATCAGTAGCTCTGCTTGTGGGTATTCAAGGTCACCACTTGCGAGCCTTGCACTAATAATGTGCGCTTTTGAGTCAAAAGCGCGAGGGCCTTTACTGTTTACCCGCGCTCTATTTAAAATCGCTTTACGGAGTTGGCTGCTCACGTCATTGCTGTCGGTTGTAACGCAACCAATGCCCTCAATGAAGTTTACCGATGCTACCTTTTCAGGAAAGCAGCTGGCAAAAACTCCAGCAACCATAGCCCCCATTGAATGACCAACTAAATGCACTTTAGTCACATCAAGTGACTCAACAAATTTATAAACGTCATCAATGTAGTCAATAAAGTAATAGTGTGCGTCACTACTTCGCCAATCTGATAAACCATGACCAGGAAAATCGAGACAATACCAACGCTGGTTAAGCTGCACATTTTGTAACATAGGTATGTAACTATGTGCGTTATCAAGCCAACCATGTAAGGCAATCACGACCTCATCGCCATGACCAAAGGTTAGGCCATGCATTGCCTGAGTGCCAGTTTGAAAAGAAAATGGTTGCACAATTACTCCTATTTATTAAGCGTTTCAACTTAAAGGCGTTTATTTATCCTCTGGCTAGTATACAATAATCCTCGCAGTATAAATAAGGGCACAATAATAAGGTTACATCAATGAAATTAAAATTAAGTCTTTTAGCATTATTATGCTCAGCAGGCTCAGTAATGGCTGAATCAGCACCAAAAAACATTATTTATATGATTGGTGATGGTATGGGCCCAGCGTACACAACTGCATATCGTTACTTTAAAGATGATCCAAATACTAAAGTTGTTGACCCAACTGTTTTCGATACTATTTTACGTGGTATGGCGCATACTTACCCAGATGATCATACTTATGTAACAGACAGTGCAGCGGGTGCAACAGCTCTTAGTAGTGGTCATAAAAGTTATAATGGCGCAATTGCTGTTGATACTGATAAAAAACCAGTAAAAACCATGCTAGAAGTTGCCAAAGAACGCGGTATGACCACAGCATTAGTGGCGACATCACAAATTAACCACGCAACCCCTGCAAGCTTTGCTTCACATAACGAATCTCGCCGTAATTATGACGAGATTGCCAACGACTATATCGATAACAAAATCGCAGGCAAATTACCGGTTGATTTAATGTTAGGTGGCGGCACGAAATATTACGTTCGTGAAGATCGCAACCTAGTTGAAGAATTTAAAGCGGCTGGCTATCAGTACAGCGATGACTTTGCAGCAATGAATGACTTAAAGCAAGTTCCAGCGCTTGGTTTATTCGCTGAAGTCGGTTTACCGTTTGCGCTTGACGAAAATCCAACGCGCCTTACGCAAATGACAACGAAAGCACTCGATTTACTTGATGGTCAAAACGACAAAGGTTTCTTTGTGATGATCGAAGGTAGCCAAATTGACTGGTGTGGTCATGCAAACGACATTGCATGTGCGATGGGCGAAATGGATGACTTTGCTAAATCGATTGAACAAGCAAAAGCGTATGTAGATAAAAACCCTGATACCCTGCTTGTTATCACTGCCGATCACTCAACAGGTGGCTTAACACTCGGTGCTCATGGTCAATATAAGTGGGAAACGGACGTTGTTAAAGGTGTTAAAGCAACTGCTGGCACTATCACTAAAGCTCTACTTGAAAGCGATGACTTAAAAGCAGTATGGCAAAAGTATTCTGATATCGAATTCACTGATGCAAACAGCATTAAGCTTAGCCAAGCTAAGAAAATGGGTGATAAAGCACTACTACTTGCAGTAAAAGATATCATCAATCATGCCAGCTTCACAGGTTGGACTACTGGCGGCCACACCGCTATTGATGTACAAGTATTTGCCTATGGTAAACGTGCTGAAGATTTCTACGGTTCGCAAAACAATACTGCGATTGCCGACAAACTGATTGATTATATAAAACAGTAATTTATATTGAATACTGTCTAATCATAAAAAAGCCTAAACATTTGTTTAGGCTTTTTTCATTTTAATTCAGTTGCTTGCTTTATTAATTAAGCGTATACATCAACGCCAATTAAGCTTTGCACTTCGGCACGGCGCTCTAAGTTAGCAAACTCAGTGTAGGTTGAAATAGCACGACTTGTTTTTGGGTTGCTTGGTTTATCATAAATTGTTTGCTGGTAGCTTTGCGACTCAGCTTTAAATTCATCGGCAATAGCAACTGCTTGAGGGCTTGATTTAACATACTCTGTTGACGACTTTTGCTCAGCCGTTTGATCTGATATCGCTTTAGGCTTATCAGTAACGGTATTTTTACGGCTATATTGACCGGGAATGTCACCGGTATAAAAGCCTGAGCCAATAGGTAAAGTCAAACTAGTAATTCCACATCAAACATGACTAAATTATGTGCCATAACTTACAAGCACGCAAGTGTCGTTAATCGTCTCTTTATTCTCGGCCAGGTAGTTTTTTCCAAGTCACTGTATCACGAACATATTTAGGCTGCGCATTCGCTGCAGTTACTGTATCACCGCTAGCGAAGGCAGTTGCAACCCAGGCTAGCATGTACTTCGCATCAGGCAGTAAAATGTTTTCATTTAGACTTACATTTGCAAGTTCAGTGACAAGCGCAGGATAGGTTTTCCAACCAGTGCCCACCGCAGTTGCTGCTGTTTCAGGTAACGTTAGCAACTCAGGTTTAATTACTTGCTCTTCATCAACAAGCGTCATTAAGCCATTTTCATCAGCCTTGTAGTGGGCATAATATATTTCACCCATACGCGCATCAATCGCTGAAAACACATCACTAACTTTGTCTTGTTCAAATGCTTGTTGCGCCATCATCTGTAATGTTGATACACCAACCAAAGGCAAGCGTGCGGCATATGCTAAGCCTTGCGCAATCGCGACACTGATACGCACTCCTGTAAAGCTGCCCGGTCCTTGACCAAACCCAATAACATCTAAGTCTGCTAATTTACATTGCGCCTTAGCGAGTAACTCATCAATTAAAGGCAAGATTTTTTGGCTGTGCTGCTGTGGGCACTCTTCAAAATGATGAAATGTTTGCCCTTGATAATGTAGCACCAGCGATAAAGCTTCAGTTGATGCATCTAAGGCAAGAATATTGTGTTTAATCATCTAAGTTACTCTAATTGATCTGTTCTAAAAACGCGTTTGCCATTGCTAAATCGCGCGTGCGGCGCATTGGTGGCAAACTTTTTAAAAATACTTGGCCGTAATGGCGTGTTACTAAGCGGTTATCGCAAATAACCAGCACACCTTTATCTTTACTATCGCGAATAAGTCGCCCTACCCCTTGCTTTAATGCAATGACCGCTTGGGGTAATTGAATATGTGCAAATGGGTCCTTGCCTTGTAATTGGCAATCTTGCATTTTTGCTTGCAATAATGGGTCATCTGGTGCGGCAAACGGCAATTTGTCAATGATAACACAACTTAATGTACTGCCTCTAACATCTACACCTTCCCAAAATGAAGCTGTGCCGAGTAAAACGGCATTACCATGACGGGTAAACTTCTCAAGTATAATGCGTTTTGACATTTGCCCTTGCATATAAACCGGATAATCCATTTGTGTCGTTAAACCTTCAGCCACTAAATGCATCATACGATAGCTAGTAAACAGCACAAAGCAGCGACCTTTTGCTGATTTAATCAACTCAAGGGTCAGCTTGATAATAGCATGGGGCATATTGTTCGCATGAGACTCAGGTAAATAGCGCGGTAAACAAAGCATTGCTTGTTGTTGATAATCAAATGGACTTTCAACAATCATACTTTGTGTTGGTTTTAGACCAAGGCTGGCATTAAAATGTGCCAAGTCGTTATCGACCGATAAAGTGGCCGATGTAAACACAAAACCAGCCCCAGTGTCTTTCATCATTTGTGCGAATTTAGCCGACACATTGAGTGGCGTAATGTTCACCGTTAGGTATCGGCGGGTTGTCTCGTACCAATAACTATAGCCCGTTTGTGCAGTATCAAATACCCGCTCTAACTGACCTTTAAAGGCTAATGTACGCTCAAACGGATGCTCGATTTTTTCACTACGATCTAAGCATAATTTCAACACCTGGTATAAAAAGTCAAGATCACTGATCACCCTGTGTAGTGCAGCACAAATATCTTTATCGGCTAGCTTTTCGCGCCAATCACCACGACTCCCATCTAGCCCAAACTGCAAGCGTAAATCTGCGACACTAGTTTCTAACTTGTTGAGAGTTTTACCTAATTGCAGCATATCGGGAATATCGGCACGGTAAATCGCTCGTAAATCATTAATTAAATCCACCAGCTTTTTGGTACTTACACTTTCACCAAAATAGTCACTGGCAATTTCACTCAGCTGATGAGCCTCATCAAAGATGTAGGCATCGGCGGTTGGCATAAGTTCAGCAAAGCCAGTGTCTTTTACTGCCATATCTGCAAAGAATAAATGATGGTTGATCACTACGACATCGGCTTCCATTGCATTTAATCGTGCTTTACGAATATAACAATCTTGGAAATCTGGGCACTCTTTACCCAAACAGTTATCAGCGGTTGAGCTAACATAAGGCAGTACCTTGGCGTCTTCTTCTATGCCAATACAATCTGCTAAATCGCCTGAACGGGTTTCACTTGCAAACTTTGCCACCATCGCAAGTTGATGCATTACATCTGGATCATCTGTTGGCACATGCGCAACATGCTGACTTAAACGATACGTACACAAATAATTCGCGCGGCCTTTTAAAAGGGCGACTTTTTTGGTGGCGCTCAGTGCTTTGACTAAATTGGGTAAATCACGGTGAAACAACTGCTCTTGCAGTGCTTTTGAACCCGTTGAGATGATGGTTTTGCCTTTTGATTTTAATGCAGGCGCTAAGTAAGCATAAGTTTTACCCGTGCCTGTGCCCGCCTCAACCACTAATTGGTGACGTTTTTTTAAGGCATCGTCAACTGCAACAGCCATGTCAATTTGTGGCTGCCGAGGAGTATATCCATCAAGAGAAAGTGCAAGGGGGCCAGTGGCACTGAAAAGTTGTTTGATAAACTTCGCCAATAGATTAAAAGTGATGAGCAGATTTTACGTAACTGACTTGCCAAGGGCAAGACTAAATGAGGAAGCAAGGCTTCCTCATGGTTAAAAGTATGATTGCTCTTAAATCATTGTCCTTGAATCGTTAATGTCACGCCCGAAGCGGCTCGGTAACCTTGCAAATCTATATACCAAGTACCACTTTGCGGGTTATCAAATTGACAACTTTCTTCGTTACCATTTTTGTAGGGTCGACACAGATAATTTGAACTTGTCGACGCTGAGCCATAGTTAACATACAAATCAGCATCGCCACTACCGCCGGAAATAGTCACTGTAAAATGACTAAGGCCTTCTGGTATTTGTTGAGTAAAGCGCTGCCAACTCCCTGTTGCGACACTAATATTTGTCTCAGTTCTGTCAATGTTTTCGCTGCCACCAGAAGTGCTGAAACTTCCCGTAAGTGACACATTCGAAATCTGATTCCACGCTTCAACCATGACATGATAAGTGCCCGTTTGAACAGACGACATCACACAGCTTTCATTACTTGTAGAGGTAGTACTTTTACAATCAAAGTCTTGTAATGTCGGTTTACTGCCAAACTTCACGTATAAATCGGCATCACCTGAGCCGCCCTCAGTTACAAACTCAAGGTTACTACTCATTGCGGGTACGTCTAGCGTAAAGAAAAGTTGCTCTTTTGCTGAGCCCGCCAAACCCGTTTTAGTTACACCATTTGCAAGCTGATTAGTTGGCTCAGTCACTACATCACCAGCATTCTTTGCCATTTCAGCAACATAGCTCACGGCCAATTTTGCAAATTTACTCGCGTGAGCCGCATCAAACTGGGCATCATTTGATGTATGGATCATTGGGTTAATATCACTCATTGTAGATTCAAATGGCATTGAGGCGGCAAACCCTTGCTGATACCAAGAGGCATGATCTGAGCAGCCATAACCACATTGATCAAAGCCATAGCTCACTGTGGGTTGATAAGCATCGAGCAATTGCGATAGATACTGGTTTTGCGATGAATTAGTGTAATCCGTCATCATCACAATATCGGTGCTGCTGCCGTTATTACCGGTCATATCAAATTGCACCATGCCAACAACATTCTTACCCTGTGATTTATAGCTTTGTGCAATATCTTTCGAGCCTCTAAGACCCACTTCTTCAGCGGCAAATCCCATTATTTGAATCGTTCGCTGAGGTTGGTAGTTATTTTCCACAATCGCTTTCAAGGTTTGTGTGAGCACCGCAATGCCAGAGGCATTATCGTCTGCACCGGGAGCACGTCCATTACTCGGGTTTGACTGATTGATTGAATCTAAATGACCACCAATAACGACGATTTCATCTGCTTTTTCTGCACCAGGTATGGTTACAATAACTGATGACTGCGAAAAACTATGGTTAAAGTACTCAACACTGATATCACTACGACTACTGGCAATTTGTTGCCAATGACTCTTTAACCAGTCAGCCGCATCAACACCACTTTGAACTGAATAATAACGGTTATGAAAGTTCATCATGCTATTAACCGTATCGCTCAGTTCACTACTATTAATCGATGATAATAGCGCATTGACTGTCGCGGCATTATCAATATTGTAATTTACCAAGCTTGCATTCATCGCAGTCTGCGACAGCGTATTTAATTGCTGAGTATATAGCTCTGCATCTGCTAATGAGTCATGGGCTACAAAACCACCACAGCGATGATAATTATCGTGCATAAATTCACTTAAACCAGCTATATCCTGTTTGTTAACGCGCATAAAATTAACTTGATTCAACACTGATTTTTGCATCGCAAAATTACTGTTTAGTTTATGCTTACTCACTGTATCTTGTTGAAAATGCTCTGCAGCAAGGGCATCAATGGTCACCCAAATTGTTTCGTCTTGTTCTGCATAACTTAATTGGCTCAGTGACAGAGTGGCAAAGCCCACTAGGCACTGCTTTAGGCGGGTTGTCATAATCGCTCCTTATTAAAAATAAAAAAAGGGAGCCGGAGCTCCCTAAAAGGGTGGCTAGTTAGCCGAAATGGTGAGTGTTACACCACTTGCAGCGCGATAGCCGCGAAGGTCGATATACCAAGTACCCGCTTGAGGATTTGTAAATGTACAGGTTTCGCTATTGCCATTTTTATAAGGGCGGCAGTCATAGCTAGATGTAGTCGATTGCGAACCAAAATTCACATACAAGTCAGCATCACCTGAACCACCAGAAATAGTCACATCAAGTGACGAATACCCAGCATCTAGGTCTTGCGTGAAACGAGTCCAACTATTTGTAGCAACACTTAAGTTAGACTCAGTGCGGTTAATAGGTGTTACACCACCACCGCTGCCCGAATCAAAGCTACCAGTTAGTGATACACCTGAAATTTCATTCCAAGCTTCCACCATTACGTAGTAAGTACCTGCTTGCACATTACTAATTGCGCAACTTTCAGTACTGGTAGATGAAGTGCTTTTACAATCAAAGTTGCTCAGTGTTGGTTTTGCACCATACATTACATAGAGATCTGCATCCCCACTTCCACCGGTTGTATTGAATTGTAAATTTGTTGCACCTGCTGGTACTTCGAGGGTAAAGAACATTTGATCTTTAGCACCGCCACTGATCCCTGTGCGTGCAACGCCATTAGTTAGTTCTTCATCACCGCTTGGAGGTGGCTCAGTCGTACCACAACTGCTACCTGCGCTTAAGCTTGAAGTCACACCGACTGCCGCAAGCGCCGCCTGTACATCTGCTGGGTCATAACTTAAATCACAGGCCGCATCCATCACGCCATTACCTGCTAAATCCCAGTTTGTGCTGGCAGTCCAGTAAAGTTGGTTAGCACGAGCCATGACCACGAACGCCTTTTGCGTATCCCAACCAGGTGTGGTTGCAAGGTTATAAAATGCCTTATTGAATACACCTGAGCTGTAGTGCACATCCATGCCAGAGTAATAATTGTTTTGATGATCAATTGAGCTACCATCTTGGGTTGGATTATTCATGTAACGTAATGCACCGTTACCTTTAAAAATTTCCTGACCCACTAACCAGTCGTTTGAGCCTTTCATATAAAACTCAGCCGCTTCACCTGCCATATCAGAGAAGGCTTCGTTCAAACCACCTGATTTACCAGAATAAACAAGGCCAGAGTTTTGTTCAGTAAAACCATGGCTTACTTCATGAGCTGATACATCAAGGCTTACTAGTGGATAGAAGGTATTTTGACCATCACCAAAAGTCATGGCACTACCATCCCAAAACGCATTTTCGTAGTTGTTGCCATAATGAACGCGCATTTTCAGCTGGAAAGTTAATGGCGCAGTACCGACCCAATCGTTATACATATTAAAAATAACGTTACCGAAATAATGTGCATCATTTAAAGGCGAGTACGCACCGTTAATTTCTTTAAAAGTATTTTCAGGGCAAGTGAACGAATACGCTGTCGAACCACTCGTACCACCATTTAAGTTAATGGTTTTTACGTTAGCGTTATTCATCGTACAGGTACTACCCGACTGAGCAACATCTAGGTTATCAAAGTCAGTGCCGTAGATGTATTTGCCTGTTTTTAAGTTACCACCAGGGCCTGTTGCACTGGCATGTTGAAGGTTATCGAAGCTAAATAATACTTCACCACTGTTTGCATCGATAATTTGGTACGGACGAGATGGGTTTTCGCCATAAGTTACGTACGTAACTTCATACACCAGATGAGCAACACTATCTTCATCTAGCCAAATAGCTAAACGTGATTGTTCATTATGTTTTTTTAACCCGACTGACTTAATTGCAGCGGGTGAATTAGCGAGCCCTTTCGCGACTGCTTTTTTCTTGTTAAGTGCCGGAGACACAGAATCGATGTCTGCGGCAATATCATACACAGCTGCACCATGTGCACGTTTTAACTGACCATTACTATCAAATGTAAGGCTAACCGTATCGCCGATGACAGGCAGACCTTGATACATTTGTTGGTAACGGCGCGTCGTATTGCCGTTACTGGTTTTGATTTCTTTTAATACCACTAAATCATTCCCTGCACCTAAACCAACTAACTGATTTGGATTTGCACTCAAAACCGATGACGCATTGGTTTGCAAAGCTTGGTTAATCCCTGTTTGTTCGTTTAGGTATTTCTTATTCGCAGCTACTGCACTTGTTGCTTGAGTCAAAGCAAAAGCAGCAAGAGTTGCTAGTGTGATTTTAGATAAATTCACGTTTTACGCTCCGTTAGATTGTTATGTATTTAATGTTTTCCTTGTAATCGGACTGCACTGTTCCCGATTAATGACCAGCCTAGATTGAATGGAGCGAAATTGAAAATGAAACAAAAAATTTACAAGTAAAGTATTAGCTCTAAAACATTATTCCTTAAATAACAATATGATAATGGATTTCATATGTACAAAATGTTAACAAACGGAGTTGAGGTGTAAAATTAATGATACAAATTTATAACATTTATTAAACATTTGTACCTTTTATTTTTATCATCTCATCTTTTCTATTTGATAGTTAGAAGACATAACTCATTGCAGAAAAGCCTAGGTATATAAATTGCAATAACACCAAGTAACTAAGGTTTAAGGATTAAGCATGATTACTGAACTGATACAAAGCGATTGGCTAAATAAGCCTTGGTTAGTCGTTATTGGTGGCACAACTTTAGCTGCCATAGCATTGTTTTTATTAAAGTTTGTGATTATTTATTGCTTAAAAAAGTGGACCCAGCGAACCGACTTTGTGTTCGACTCTTTATTGGTTGACTCACTTGCTACGCCATTGACCTTATGCACAATGATGGTGCTTGTGATCATCTTTGGTCAATTATTGAACACAACTGGCTTTATGGCTGAGCACCCCTTACCGATTTCAGCCACCGCCAAAGCTATTTGTATTTTTGCCTTAGTGTTATTTTTAGACCATTTCTTATTTGGCACCGTTGATTATTACAGTGCCCGTTCGGTTGTGGTTTCAAATAGCCATAGCATAATTAAAGGCTTGATCCGCTGTGCAATAGTATGTGTTGGCTTACTGGTGTTATTGGGCACGTTAGGGATTTCTATCACCCCTATTATTGCCTCTTTAGGCATTACATCTCTTGCTGTTGCTTTGGCTTTACAACCTACACTCGAAAACTTCTTTTCTGGGGTTCAGTTGGTGGTTGATAAACCTATTCGGGTTGGCGACTTTATAGAGCTTGAAAGTGGCGATCAAGGTTTTGTTGAGAAAATTGGTTGGCGCTCAACCTGGGTAAAAATGTTGCCTAATAATATGATAGTGATCCCAAATAGTCAGTTGTCTAAATCACGCATCATTAACTATTTTTATCCAGAAAAAGAGCTTAGCGTACCTGTTGAGGTTGGTGTTCACTACGGCTCAGATCTTGATAAGGTTGAGCAAGTTACGTTGGATGTTGCTAGACAGATTTTAAAAAGCCACAAATGGGGTGTAGATGATTACGATACATTTGTTGTATTTCACACCTTTGATCAATCCAGTATCAATTTTACAGTGATGTTAAGAGCAAAAGAGTATTTTAACCGTTTTTGGGTGAAATCTGCGTTTATTAAAGCATTACATCAACGTTACGCAGAAGAGGGAATCGTTATTCCTTATCCAATTAGGGCTATTAATACCAGCCAAGAGTCTGCGCAATTTAAACCTGCTGATTGAGCTAACAGAGCTTATCATAATTGCATATTTGTATGGTTTTTTATGTCTCTTTTTAGACATTTTTAACACCTATTATACATATGCAATCGGAGCCTTGAATTTTTACTCTAAAATACAATAAAAATCGCATAAACACTGTGACATACCTATATTAGAGGCGTACTATATGCCGCCAGAAAGTGACTGCTTTCTGCGTCTTGTTATACAAATATTTAAGGTCAAACAATGAATGCTTGGTACCTCATTTGTTTTCTTTCAGCATTAGCTATTTTTATTGCTTTTGCTAACCAATTTATCCTCAAAATGCAAACCACTATTGCTATAACAACAGGCTCTGTTGTTATTTCTTTACTACTTATTCTTGCTGTTAAAATGCTTGGTGATACCACCGCCCTCGAAATAACTCAAATAGTCTCTAGTATCAACTTTAATCAGTTGCTATTAAAAGGCATGTTGGGTTTTTTACTGTTCGCTGGCGCATTAGAAATAAACTTAGCAGCCCTTCGTAAACAGCGTTGGGAAATAACCGCATTAGTATTATTTTCAACGATTACCTCCACAGTCATCGTTGGTTACTTAAGCTATTACTTATTTGCTTTTGTTGGCTGGCCAGTGCCGTTTATTTACTGCTTGTTGTTTGGAGCATTAATCAGCCCAACCGACCCAATTGCAGTATTAGCCATTATTAAACAAATGCGAGCCCCAGAAGGTATTTCTGTGCAAGTTGAAGGTGAGTCTTTGTTTAATGATGGCATCGGTTTAGTGATCTTCACTACGATATTTTCAGTGGCCTTTTATGGTACCGAAGCCACGTTTACTGACGTTGCTGAATTATTCTTAGTGGATGCTATTGGCGGTATCGTGTTTGGCCTAGTAATTGCGTTAGTTGGGCATTTTTTAATTATTAATAGTCGCGATGTGAACATTCGTTTGCTATTAACACTGACAATACCAACCGCTGGCTTTGCCGCAGCAAATATTTGGGAAATTTCAGGTGCTCTTGCCATGGTTACAAGTGGTATTTTACTTGGCAATATTACTCGCTCTAAGGCAACCGAGCGCACAGGACCAGAAGATACCCGCTATGTAAAAGATTTTTGGCATGCCACCGATAGCTTTTTAAATGCCTTGCTGTTTTTGATCATCGGTATGCTGATTGTCACTATGCCAATTACCCTTGCAGAAGTTGGCCTAGGTTTACTGATAGTACCTGTAGTATTGCTAGCTCGCTTTATAAGTGTAGGTGCGCCATTTGTGTTCTTTAAAAAATATCGAAAATACGATAAGCACTCAGTGAAGATACTCACTTGGGGTGGCTTACGAGGTGGTTTAGCGCTAGCCATGGCTGCTGCGATCCCACGAGATCAAGTAATGATTGCAGGCTCTGACCTACACGATTTAATCGTTATTGTAACCTACGTGGTAGTCATTTTTTCAATCATCGTACAAGGTTTAACAATATCACCGCTGATCCATAGTAGTATTCAATCGGCAGAAGCGAAAAATTAAGCACCGCTTTTTACTTTAAAGGCTCGATTATCGAGCCTTTTTTTGTGCTTTATTGGCATACATTCGACCATCTGCAACTGCAAGTAACTTAGTCAACGAACAAGGCTGCTGGTCTGAAAAATCAGCAATACCATAAGAAAAGCCAAGTTCAACTTGGTTATTAAAACTATTGGGTGAGTGATTAAATGACAGCAACAAACGTTGCATGATTGCTTCGCATTCGCTGGTATTTAAATCTGTAAATAAAATAACAAACTCATCACCACTCAAACGCGCATATAAATCAGCTTTACGACAACAACTTTCTAGCAACCCAGCAAAATCTTTCAGTACTCTATCGCCTGCGGCGTGGCCAAATTTGTCGTTAATTGCTTTAAAGTTATCTAAATCAATAAATACTAATTTTGCCTTTAAATGATGGCGAATACATAAATCAAGATAATGCTCTGCGGTGCTATTGAAACCTCGACGATTAGGCAATAAGGTAAGCTCATCGGTAGTCGCTAACTGCATGATTGCAAACTCTCGTTCAACAATTGCGGCAAAGTCTGTTAACGCTTTAATTTCTTGTTTATTAAAACTGCGCGGTTGATGATCGATAAGGCACAAAGTGCCAATTCTATTTCCTGATTTGAGTGTAATTGGGCAGCCCGCATAAAAGCGAATATTTGGGTCACCCATTACCAAGGGGTTGTCTGCAAAGCGCTTATCATTTAAAGCATTTTCAACCACTAGTGGGTCTTTATATAAAATTGCATGGGCGCAAATAGAAATATCTCGCGCTGTTTCTGTGACGTCTAACCCCACACATGACTTAAACCACTGTCGCTGCTCGTCGATTAAGCTAATAACACAAATAGGCACAGAGAAAAACTGTTGGGCAAGGCGAGTGATTCGGTCAAAGGCAGGTTCACTTTGAGAGTCTAAAACATCCAACGAGCGAAGCTCTTCCAGCCTAGCTTGCTCGTTTAAAGGTACTGAAGGTTTTTCCATTGAATTGCCTTGTAAGGAACAACACAAGTGTTTATTTACGTTAGCAGAAAAAACGACCTGTTGCATAAAAACAAATTCTTATATTGAGTATCAAGCCCATGTATCTAGGTGTTTATTACCCTCTTCATCTTCCTCTATGGCATTTTTGTTGCTTTTATCATCTTTTTTAGCAGTTTTTTTACGGCGCTCTATTTCACGCTTTTGGCGTTTTTCGAGTTCAATTCGCTGCACGTTCGCGTCTTTTACGCCCGCAATATGAAACGCACCTTTACTCTCCAACTGTAAGCGCGTTATTCGACCTAAAAAGGGGATCATGATATCCATTTGTACCTCCTATTGTACCTCCTACCTATCCAATATATATCGACAGTTATAAGATATACTTTAATTTCGCAAAAAAATGCTTGCCAAAGATTGGCAAAGCATGTTTATCTATATACGTAACTTATTTAAACAGATTTACGCACTGGTTTATACAAACGAGTGCAATACAGGAAAAATTATGCGCTTCAATCTGACAACTATCCATCATCACCATCATTCACCGGAATAGCCTGTCAGGTTTTTCGCTGAGAGGTTATTCCTAAAAGGAACCTCTGGCGAGCAATCAACCAAATTATTTATTTTCGCCCTGAGGTTCCCTCGGGGTTTTTAGTTTTTGAATTAAAGGAAAATGAATAATGAGCAATACCAACCGTTTACGAATCGCCATCCAAAAAGGCGGCCGCTTATCAAAAGACTGCCAAGAGTTACTTAAGCAACTTGGTGTTAAATTAAATCTTCGTGAACAACGTTTAATCGCACACTCTACCAACATGCCAATTGATGTACTTCGTGTACGCGATGACGATATTCCGGGTCTTGTAATGGACGGTGTTTGTGACCTAGGTATCGTCGGTGAAAACGTACTCGTTGAAGTACAAGCTGAACGCGAACGCCAAGGTGTGGCATTCGAAGTAAATAAGCTTTCTAAACTTGATTTTGGTTACTGCCGTTTAGCACTTGCATGGCCACAAGAACTTGGCCCACAAGATAAAAGCTGGTTCGAAGGTAAACGCATTGCAACTACATACCCTGAAATTTTAAGCCAATATCTAAAACGTGAAGGCATCAACGCAAGCACGGTAATGTTAACAGGCTCTGTTGAAGTGGCACCGCGTGCTGGTCTGGCTGATGCGATTTGTGACTTAGTGTCTACCGGTGCAACGTTAGAAGCCAATGGCTTAATGCAAGGCGACACAATCTTAGAATCAAATGCATGTTTAATTCAAAACAAAGACCTAGCAGATCAAAGTAAACTTGATTTAATCAATACGCTAATGCCGCGTCTACGTGGTGTTCGTCAAGCTAAGGAAAGTAAATACATCATGTTACACGCTCCTAAAGCAAAGCTTGATGAAGTGTGCGACTTGCTACCAGGTACTGGCCAACCAACTTTACTATCGCTTGCAGGTAGCGACGATTATGTAGCACTGCACATGGTTAGTAGCGAAACCCTATTCTGGGAAACGATGGAACAGTTAAAAGCATTGGGTGCCAACTCAATTCTCGTTATGCCTATTGAAAAAATGATGGAGTAATTATCCATGTTTCGCTGGAATGAGGAAAATCAACAAGCACAGCAGGCGGTACTCACCCGCCCTGCTGTTACTGCAAGTAAAGAGGTCGAAGCAATTTGTATCGACATCTTAAATGCAGTTAAAACAGAAGGTGATGCAGCGTTATTAAAGATGGCAAAAGAGTTTGATAAGCGCGAAACACCTCGCTTATTAGTACCGGTTGAAGAAATTAATCAAGCTGAGCAGTTACTATCAAGCGAGTTAAAAGCCGCCATCGAAACGGCCTATGCCAATGTAAAACGCTTTCACCAAGCACAATTACCTAAAGACATTAAGTTAACAACGCAACCTGGCGTACTGTGTGAACTTAAATATCAAGCCATTGAAGCGGTAGGTATTTACGTGCCAGGTGGTAGTGCGCCATTGCCATCGTCAGTGATTATGCAAGGAGTGCTTGCACAGTTAAGTGGTGCACAAACTGTTGTGCTTACTACACCTGTAAAAGCCGATGAAACTATCAACCCTGCCATTTTATATGCGGCAAAACTATGTGGTATTAAAACCATTGTAGAAAGTGGCGGCGCCGGAGCGATTGCAGCAATGGCATACGGCACAGAGTCAGTGCCTAAAGTGAACAAAATTTTTGGCCCAGGAAATAGCTTTGTCACCATGGCAAAACAACTTGTTGCGCAAACTATTCCGGGCATGGCGATTGATATGCCAGCAGGCCCTTCTGAAGTGTTAGTGATTGCTGATGAGCGTGCAAACCCTGAGTTTATTGCCGCTGATTTATTGTCGCAAGCAGAGCACGGCGCTGATTCGCAAGTTATTTTACTATGTAACAGCGAACGTATTATTGAAAAAACACAGCAAGCATTAACAGAGCAGCTAGCAAAATTAAGTCGTAAAGACACTGCCGAACAAGCCCTTGCTAACTCAAGCTTGATATTAGTGGACTCGGTTGAGCAAGCCTTTGCGGTGTCTGCTGAATATGGTCCTGAGCACCTTATTTTACAACTTGCTGATGCGCAGCCTTATCTAAGCTTAGTGAAAAATGCCGGTTCAGTATTTGTGGGTGATTACACCCCTGAGTCTGCCGGTGACTATGCGTCCGGTACTAACCACGTACTACCAACGTATGGTTACAGTGCGACCTATTCGAGCTTAAACTTATTGGACTTCTTTAGAACTTACACAGTGCAAACCATCAGTAAAAATGGCTTACGTGAATTATCTAAAGCAATTCTACCGTTAGCTGCAGCAGAGGGACTAGATGCTCACGCTAATGCTGTTTCAATTCGTCTTGAGGCTATGAACAATGAGCGATAATGCAAAAATAACAACGCTGTTGCCAGATAACATTGCTGCACTTACAGCCTATAGTTCAGCGAAAAGTGAAAAGCTCACAGGCACTACTTGGTTAAATGCCAACGAAAGTCCATATTCACGTACTCCAAATATCAATTTAGCTGATTTAAATCGCTACCCAGATCCGCAGCCTCAGCAAGTGATTAATCGTTATGCTTGCTATGCTAATTTAGAGCCGGAGCAAGTGCTAATGACTCGCGGAGCTGATGAAGGTATTGAGCTATTAGTACGTACGTTTTGTCGTCCAGCTAAAGATAGCATTGCACTCTTTTTGCCAACTTACGGCATGTACAAAGTAACCGCTGACACTCACAACATTGCGATTAACGGTTTAACTCAAGAACTGTTATTAAAAGGTACGGTTGATGAGATTGTAACCGCAGTTGCTGACTCAAAACTGGTGTTTATTTGTAATCCAAATAACCCAACTGGCAGCATGACTAGCCTAGACAAAATCAGAAAAATCACCCAGCAACTTGCAGGTAAAGCGATTGTCGTGGTTGATGAGGCTTATATAGAATTTTGCCCAGAGCAAACAGCTGCAAGTCTCATTAATGAGTTTAGTAACCTTGTGGTACTGAGAACCTTATCTAAAGCGTTTGCACTTGCGGGTCTTAGAACAGGCTTCACACTCGCTAACAATGAGCTACTTGCTCCTATTCGTAAAGTGATTGCGCCTTACCCTGTATCAACCGTTGTTGCGAGCATTGCAGCAGACGCATTAAGTAGTGACAATATCGCTTCAATGCGACGTCAGGTGACAATTCTCAATAGCTTAAAAGCCAAACTAAAAAACTGGCTTGAGCAATCACCTGCCGTTATCAAAGTACTGAGCGGTGAAGGTAACTTTGTCACCTTAAAATTAAGAGACAAACAATCATTTAATATCGCGCTTGAACAGGGCCTTGTGATGCGTGCCTTCACATTGTATGGCGAAAATGATTGGCTACGAATTTCTATCGGTAATGAACAAGAATTAGAACAAGTAAAAGTTTGGTTAGATGGCTTATCACTGACCAGCAAAACAGTAGAACAGGAATTATCATGAGCAACCCGTATTTATTTATTGACCGCGATGGCACGATTATCGAAGAGCCTATCACCGACAAACAGGTTGATAGCCTTGAAAAATTGGTGTTTTTGCCGAATGTGATCCCTGCTCTATTACAACTTCAAGCGGCAGGTTACCGCCTTGTGATGGTTTCGAACCAAGATGGTTTAGGAACTGATAGCTTCCCAACAGCTGATTTTGATATTGCTCAAGACAAAATGATGAATATCTTAAACAGCCAAGGAATCAAATTTGATGAGGTTCTGATCTGCCCTCACTTTGATGAACAAAATTGTGACTGCCGTAAGCCAAAAACCGGATTACTTACTGAGCTAATGCGTTCAGGTAAAGTCGATTTAGCACGCTCATTTGTGATTGGCGATCGCCAAACAGATATCGGACTTGCCAAGAACTTATGTTGCGAAGGCATTTTGTATGATGGCAGCTGGGATACAATTGTCACAAAGTTGACAACAGCGAACCGTGAAGGCCGTGTCACTCGCAATACCAAAGAAACACAAATCGATGTGCAAGTTAATTTAGACCAAACAAAAAATGGTGAAATTAGCACAGGCCTTGGCTTTTTCGATCACATGCTTGACCAAATTCGCACCCATGCCAATATCGGTCTTAATATTCAAGCAACTGGCGATTTACACATTGATGAGCACCACCTAGTTGAAGATATCGGCATTGCACTTGGTCTTGCTCTTAAACAAGCATTAGGTACAAAAACGCAAATTGGTCGTTATGGTTTCGCATTGCCTATGGATGAATGTAAAGCTGAAGCACAAATCGACTTATCAGGCCGTGCATCATTTGTATTAAATGCCGATTTTAGCCGTGAAAAAGTAGGCGACTTAGACGTACAAATGGTTGAACATTTCTTTAAAAGCTTAAGTGATAATGCCGCGATGAGCCTTATTCTGTCGGTTAGCGATGGTAACTGCCATCACCAAGTTGAAGGTCTATTTAAAGCGTTTGCTAGAGCACTTCGCGCTGCGATTGCTAAAGATGCTTCGCAACAAACTGCTAGCTCTAAGGGGTGTTTATGATTGCTATAATTAATACCGGTTGTGCCAACATTAACTCTGTTCGTTTTGCCTTTGAACGCTTAGGTAAAACACCAGAGGTGATCACTTCACCTGAGCAATTAAAAGGTTTTGAACGTGCGATTTTACCTGGCGTAGGCCATGCCTCTGTTGCAATGAAACGCTTAAAAGACGGTGGCTGGCAGCAAGCAATTGATGAATATCAGCGCCCGTTGATGGGAATTTGTTTAGGTATGCAATTACTTTGTGACAAAACTGAAGAAGGCAATGTTGATTGTCTTGGCAAAATCCCAGGTATTGTTAAGCAACTTGATGTAGGTGAATTAACTTCACCGCACATGGGCTGGAACGACCTAAGCGTCTTAAAAGAGCATGCCCTCACTAAAGGTTTATCAGCGCAAGATCAAGTGTACTTTGTGCATAGCTTTGCTCACACAGTGAACGATGCCACCTTAGTTAGCGGTGAATACGGACAAGCTTTTTCAGCGATTGTTGCCAAAGATAACTACGCAGGTATGCAGTTCCACCCTGAGCGAAGTGCCAAAGTAGGCACCCGACTTTTACAAAACTTTTTAGATTGGCAGCTGTAAGCGCAGCAAAAAATAAGAGAAATAAACGTGATAATTCCAGCACTCGATGTATTACAAAACCAAATTGTGCGCTTATATCAAGGTAAGTATGATACAGCACAATTTTACCCTTACGAACTTAGCGCACGCTTACAAGAGTATGCAAATAGCGGCGCAGGTAAACTACACCTCGTTGATTTAGAAGGTGCGCGCGATCCAAATAAAAAACAGTGGCAGCATATTCAAGCGGCAACCAAAGCGCTTAATGTGCCTTATCAAGTAGGTGGCGGTATTCGCTCTGAGCAAGATGTTGCCGACTGGCTTGAAGCCGGTGCTAACCAAGTCGTGATTGGCTCAATGGCCGTTGAAAAGCGCGAGCAAGTACAAGCTTGGATTGAAAAATTTGGTGCAAAGCACTTCGTTATAGCACTTGATGTAAATAAAACGGAAAACGGCTGGGCACCAGCGACACATGGGTGGCTAAGTGAATCTAAGTTTGGTTTGTTCGAACTTGTTGATTTTTACGTAGCTCTCGGTGTAATTGATTTTCTGTGTACAGACATCAGTAAAGACGGCACGATGACAGGCCCTTCATTTGCACTTTATGAAGATCTAACTAACCACAATAGCGAGATTAAAGTTCAAGCATCAGGCGGTGTAAGCTCACTTGATGATATTGCAAAGCTGAAAAAACTTGGCGTTGGCGGTGTTATATTAGGTAAATCATTACTCGATGGTGCCTTTAATGTTGAGGAGGCGTTAGCATGTTATCAAAACGCATAATTCCTTGTTTAGATGTTAAAGACGGTCAAGTCGTTAAAGGTGTTAAATTTAAAGGTCATGAAGTAGTTGGTGATATTTTAAAGCTTGCAAAAGCATACAGCGATGCGGGTGCTGATGAACTAGTTTTTTATGAAATCAGTGCCAGCGTCGAAAAGCGTCTACTTGATGTAAATTGGGTAGAGAACATTGCGCGCCATATTGATATTCCATTTTGTGTGGCTGGTGGCATTAAATCTGTTGCTGATGCGGCACGTGTTTTAGAACGTGGCGCAGATAAAATCAGTATTAATAGCCCAGCTATCGCTCGCCCAGAGCTAATTAAAGAATTACACGATGAGTTCGGTAAACAATGCGTAGTTGTTGGTATTGATAGTTTTTATGATGAAAAAACTGATGAGTATTTGGTGTACCAGTTAACGGGTGATCCAAATGCATCAAGCCGTACTCGCTACAAAACCGAAGAATGGGTTAAGCGCGTGCAAGACCTAGGTGCTGGCGAAATCGTCCTTAATTGCATGAACCAAGATGGCGTGCGTAAAGGCTACGACAATGTTCAGCTATCAAAAATGCGTGCACTGTGCGATATTCCACTAATTGCTTCGGGTGGCGCAGGGACAATGCAAGACTTTGTTGATGTATTTCAGCAAAGCCAAGTTGATGGTGCTCTCGCTGCCAGCGTATTTCACAAGAACGTCATTGATATTGGCGAACTAAAACAATTTTTAATCGATAATAATGTAGCGGCAAGACTATGCAATTAACCAAAGACACTCTTACTCAAGTCGATTTTGCCAAAAGCGAATTGATCCCAGCTATTGTGCAAGACGCACGCACTGGGGTTATTTTAATGCAAGGCTTTATGAATCAAGACGCATTAGCTGCCACTTTCGACAAACAAAAAGTAACCTTTTTCTCACGTTCTAAAGAGCGCTTATGGACTAAAGGCGAAACATCAGAAAACTACCTTGAAGTTGTCTCGGTGCACACCGACTGTGATTACGACTCTATATTAGTACTCGCAAACCCACTTGGCCCAACCTGTCACTTGGGTACACAAAGCTGTTTTGGCGATGATGCAAAACCTAGCTTATCGTTTTTGGCCGAGCTTGAACAAGTTATTGTCTCGCGTAAAAATGATGACCCAAGCAAAAGCTACACTGCGTCTTTATTTGCAAAAGACTTAAGCCGTAGTTGCCAAAAAGTGGGGGAAGAAGGTGTCGAAGTTGCCCTTGCAGCTATGAAACATGATAACGATGAATTAACCAATGAATCGGCAGACTTACTGTATCACTTAACCGTGTTATTACAGCGCCAAGGCTTATCATTGGCCGATGTGGTGAGTTGCTTACAAGGCCGCCATAAGTAAATGAAGTACATTAAGATGCACCTTTTCAGGTGCATCTTAAATCTTATTGCCTAAGTGCTTTTAAAACATCACGAGTAAAGTCATGTTCACTAAAGCCTTTAAGACCCGCAAGATCATACCCTCGCCTAACAATAACTAGCTGCTCGCTTGGAATAATCACCAAATATTGACCTCGGTTGCCTCGCGCTGCGATAGTATCGTTTGGTAATTCTGGGAAGCGTTCGTTATAAAGCCACCACTGCGCACCGTATCCAGGTGCAGCTTCTGGGGGCTGCGCAGGTGCTGGTTTACTAATATAACTTAACCAATCTTTTGGTAATATTTGCTCACCTTGCCAGCGACCATTATTTAGGTGTAACAGTCCTAAACGAGCAAGATCTCGTGAGGTAGTCCACACTTGCGATGACAAAATAAAGTCACTTTGCCAGTCAGATTCTAAAAAAGTATGTTGCATGCCAATTTTATCGAGCAAGTTTTCATACGGATAACGTAAGTAACTCGCTTCATCTTTGAAAGTTTCTCTTAGAGTGCGAAGCGCTAACATGGTGTCGTTATTGGCATATTTCCAGCGGCTGCCAGGCTTTACTTCTAACGAAGTATGCGTTGCAGTATCAGACACTAAACCGCCCCCCATATAAACCCGATCTGTCCGGTTGCCCGCTTTATTACTATCTAAGCCTGATGCCATATGAAGTAAGTTTTCAAGAGTTATTTCACCACGCGGATCAAGCGAATGAGACCAACTTTCAAGCCCCGCTGGTTTAGTTACATCAAGTCGCTTTTGCTCTACTGCCACACCAATGATGCTAGCGCCAATACTTTTTGCAACAGACCAAGTTCGCTGTGCGGTTTCTGGGGTAAAGCCTGCTTTATATTGCTC
Organism: Pseudoalteromonas sp. NFXS39; assembly: GCF_040148775.1. NCBI lineage: Bacteria > Pseudomonadati > Pseudomonadota > Gammaproteobacteria > Alteromonadales > Pseudoalteromonadaceae > Pseudoalteromonas > Pseudoalteromonas sp. NFXS39. Next base: position 387,017 of record NZ_JAGDEC010000001.1, read on the forward strand.
TGCTAAAATCGCCTGAGGGCTTGCTATTAAAATAGCTGAAGTACGTGCGCCTTCGCCATAATGACGAGTAAAAGCCTGAGCAATGACCTCATCAAGCGCCTTATTGCCCGTTGTTTTATTAACACCATTTAGCGTTTGCCATGGCTTACCATCATCCTTTAGATCAGCTAGGTTTTCTTTAAACGGAGATTGCACAAGTGATGCAGATTCTAGGCTAGCTCCAACAGGCAAATCAACACAACCTAAACGCGGACGCCACACTGATATACGCTGCTTATCTTTATCATAATCGACAGTGACTCGCCTATGCTTGGTATCAATATTTGCTTGCAGTGTTTTTACCGTGTCTGCGATTAAAGGATAAATCCCCGTGAGTTCATCTGTAACGATTTGCTCAGTCATTTTGTCAGCATTAAACGTGGCACTACAAGTAAAGTTGGCGACATACCCTGCAGCATAAGCGTTTAAGGTTACTTCAGTTTCCTCACTACAAGCACAAAAGCTGATCCACAATAAACTACTTAGGAAGATTATTTTTTTCATTATTATTCCTTGGGGGCAAATACTATAAGTTAGCAAAAGGAAAAAATAATGATATGTTTTTACGGCAGAGTTAACGCTTTTAACGGTAAAAAAGCTGGATATTAAATAACTAAGAAGCATTATTTTTTTAAAAGTTTATAAACTGTTTAAACCTTTTGTACCAGCACCTGCGACTAAGCTAAAAACATCTCAAATATGAAAGGGAAGAACCATGTTAAGTAAAGTAAAAACACTCTCGCTTATTGCCGCAGGCCTATTATCAGCCCAAACATTTGCTTGGGGTGAAATGCCTCTGCAAGAAACCAAAAACCTTAAGCTAGATGCAGCATCATTAAGTGCTTTGAAAGTCGAAGCTGGCTCTGGTTTTTTGCACATTACAGGCACTGACAGTGATGAAGTAACCGTTAAAGCTGAAATTTATCAAGAACAGCCGCACGATGAATACTGCTTAACGCTTGAAGCTAAAGGCAATAATGCCGCACTTGGTGCAGGACAATGTGAACACCATACCAACAAGCAAACTCGCATTGATTTAACTGTTGCGATCCCGCATTCATTTAATGTCGATGTGCACGATGGTTCTGGTGAGATTATTATTAGCCATGTAGCTGATACAGTAATCAACGATGGTTCTGGTTCAATTACAGCTAATGACATTACAGGCACTTTAGAAATCAATGACGGCTCTGGCAGCATAGATGTTCGTAATGTCAGCCGTAATATTAAAATTCATGACGGCTCTGGCAATATTAATGTGGCAAAAGCACAGGGCAATATTGAAGTACACGACGGCTCTGGCGGTATCGATTTAAATGATATTTCCGGTGATGTTGTCGTTTCAGATGGCTCTGGAAGCATTCGTGTTGATTCTGCGGCAAACTTTGAACTATTAAGTGATGGTTCTGGCTCTGTAAAAGTAACTAATATTGCCGGTAAAACTAAGATGTAAGCTCACGAATATACAACAAGATATAACCAAATGCCCTCCTTTGTGAGGGCATTTTGCATTGTAATTGCCAATCTTTATTAGCATTTTTACAAGGGCTTAGGTATCCTCTAGAAAACGTTTAAGGAACTGCTATTTAAAAGGATAGCCTGATATGAAAAAGCCACTCGTCGCCTTACTAACTGGCCTTGTTTTAACAGGTTGTACAGGACTAACAACTGAACAACAAGTTGCCATTGATAACTTAACCCCTTGCGAGAAAATCAACGCCCTATTAGGTGCTTACGACAACCGCTTTGAAGGCTTAAAACGTAGCCGTGTAAATACTAAATACATGGAAACATGGACAGCAAAATACAACCTTATTGCTGATAACTGTCAAATCACGGCGCTTGATAAAGACAATGTCACCTACCGTTGTGTAGGCAACTATGAGCAACAGCAGCAAGCTGTGGCCGATCACACCCGTGCGGTTAATTTTACCCAAGCTTGTTTAGCAGGTAATAATTGGCATCAAACACAAAAAGAGTCTGCAGAATCGTTACGCACCACGTTTGTGCTTGACGAAAACAACCCTGTTATCTCGATTCATTCGGGTAAAACCTTATCGCGTAAACAGCCTTGGTCTACCACTCTTGAAATTGGTAAACCCGTTGAAGGCAAATAAAATACCCTTGAAGGCTAATAGACAATAGCCTTCTCATCACTATGACAAATTCAAAAAAACCAACCAGCCAATTCAAAACAGATTGCATCGGCCAATGTCATCGCTTAAATGGCTTTTGCACTGGCTGTGGCCGCAGTAATGATGAAATTTTTGATTGGATCATTTTATCCGAGCAAGAAAAAAAAGTGATTTTAAATACCCCTCGCCCTGACATAAAAGCGAAATAGTTCTGACACCCAAGCGTCATTAAAGCTTGTTAGCCTGATTCAAACTGACCATCAGGTAACGATAATGACCGCTATTTTTGTAATCAACTTAGCAAGCTCTACTGAACGATTAAACCGTGTAAGCCATGAGCTCAACGCACAGAATTTGGCATTTGAACGCCTTGATGCAATTGATGGAAGAGAGCTGTCTGATAAAGAGATAGCCAAGCACTATAGTGCTGATTTAAACCTAAAAAAATATCATAAGCCATTGAGCAAAGGTGAAATTGGCTGTTACTTAAGTCACAGAAAAGCATGGCAAACCATTGTCGATAGGCAATTAGATTACGCCATTATTTTAGAAGATGACTTTGTTCTCGACCGCTCTATTCACAGTGCAATTGACAACATTAATACATTAAAACAGCCTTGGCAGCTAATAAAATTGGCTGCTTACAAAGACCGCAATCGCGACATTGCTTTCACAAAACAACTCGCTGATGAGCAGCATTTAGTCATTCATAAAAAGCTTATGTCTGGCTGCTGTGCAACTGCTGTTAGTTTGGAAGGTGCAAAATCACTTTTAAAGGCCACAGCCACATTTGGCCGCCCCGTTGATTGTGATTTACAGCATGTTTGGGAAACCGGCGTATATGGATACTCATTGCTGCCCTACCCAGTATCACAACCCGATAATCCACAAAGCGATATTCGAGACCGAACAGACAAAGTTAAAAAATCGTTTTGGCGACGAAAAAAGCAGCAACTCCAAAGCACTCTACAAAATGCAAAATACACTAAGCAGTTTATAAAAGCGCAACAAACACCAAACAAAAAGAAAGGAGCCGCAGCTCCTCTCTTACCAATCAAAAACCATTAACGAGTTATTTTGCTAGGTTTGGGTGATCAACGCCCATCCATGCTTTAAACAATGCCATTTGAGCTGGTGTTGCATCTTTTAATGCTTGTACCTTTTTCTCTTTATCAAAGTCTTCACTAAGTGTCAGTGTCGTACTTTGCAATGCATCACGTCTAATGAAATCAACAGTCACTGTGTCGCCTGCTTTAAACGTTTCAAGGCTGGCTGTTAAATCTTTACCAACATGCTTTTTGTTAAACGCGACGATTTTATCATCTGTAGTTAAGCCCGCTTGCCATGCAGCGCCGCCACGGCGAACATGAGTTAAGGTTAATAACTCACCGCTGTTTTTAGCGAACGAGTCAATACTAGGTACTGATTTTGCACCTTCTGGGCGAATTAAACCTAACCCCACTTTTGCAAGTAGTGAATCAAAATCGATAGCTGCTGGCTCATCCACATTCGCTTGCCACCATGCGCTGTAATCACGACCCGTTAGCTCTTTTAAAATCGCTTTAACATCATCAGGCGTAAAACCATCTGGTAAACGGTGTTTGTTGTAAAGTGCACGGTGAACATCGCGGTAACTAATTTTGCCGTCGCTCTTTTCTAGTAAATCAATATCAAGCGCCATTGAGATCAATGAACCTTCTAAATAGATATTGGTGCTGTAGTTGCGTGCATGATCGCCGCCTTGGTTAATCCACTTATCAAAACTAGTTTCAGTTGCGCTTTGTACTTCGCGACCCGGTGTTTGTAAGTGACGATTAACTGTTTTGGTTAATGTACCTAAGAACTCATCCGTTGTTTCAATACCTGCACGAACCATTAAGTGATCCTCAAAGTAGCTGGTTGAGCCCTCTGCAATCCATAATGTTTTCGCGTAGTTAATATTCGTGTAGTCGTACGGTGCAATCCCTTTAGGGCGGTACGCTTTTACGTTCCAAGTGTGAATAAATTCGTGTGCTGCGGTGCTGATAAACGCAAGATAATCTTTACGAGAACCAAAACGATCACGAGGACGTTGTATAATTGTTGAGTTTAAATGCTCTGTTGCACCGCCGGCACCTGACGTTGCATGTACCATAAATACGTAACGCTCATATGGGTAGCTATCCCAAATTACATTGCCAGTTGTAACGAGCTTTTTAAGGTCGGTTAGCATTTGATCTACGTCGTAGTTACCTTCACCCCAGATAACTAGTTCGTATTCACGACCATCAACGCTAAACTTATGTAACTCATTGATACCACTCTCGATTGGTGAATCAACTAAAATGTCGTAATCTGCAGCTTTAAAGCTATGTTTAGAACCCGCATTTTCCATCCCCGACACTGAACGCCATTCTTTTGGTACGTTTAGTTTTACAGTCACAGGGTCTTGACGGAATGATTCACTAAACATAAAAAAGCCAGATGCATCAATAAATGCATGACTGTCATCAATATGACGAGCGCGTTTACCTAGCTCGTTAGCGTATACTTGGTAATCTACATTTACTTGAGTTGGCTCGTTTAGATGAACACGCCAAGTGCTGTGGTCAATTTTTTCCCACTCTAATGCTTTACCGTCATCATCTTTTGCTTCGAAAAAGCGTACTCCATTGGCAAGATTTAAAATTTCATAACGGCCAGTACGCCAAGCTGGAAGTTTAATATCTAAATGTGCTTGTGCGGTTTGGGGAAACTCAACACTTACATTACCTAGATGGTGCTCTGGCTGAGTGATAGACAGTGAGTAGTTTACATCTGCAAACACACTGTTAGAACAGGCCGCCAAGATAGACATTGCCAAAAACTTTTTCATAACAACTCTTTTTATTACTATCAAAATTGCAAAACAGACTAACAATTGCGAGAAAAAATGTGAATTAAAAACCGATAAACAACCATTGCAACAAGTTTGATAGACAAAATAGCTAAGTTTTTGACTTGGAAACTACATTTCGTATTAATTTGTTGTAAACTTATCGTATAGCAATTTTTGAAATTTGATGGCGGTATTACTTGGTGCAGCAACAGCATGATGTTCTTAATAAAAAGCTAAAGCAAGCGATCGACGCTCGTGCAGTGGTCGAAGATGCGCGCAAACATCAAGTTGAAGTCCTTTCTCAATTTGCAGCGAAACTATCACTCAGCTGTAAGGGACTAGACATTGAACTAGACAATCGATTGGCTAAATTTAGAAATGCTTTAAAAAAAGGTGTAAATTTCGATTTACTTTCACCGCTAATAGATGATGTGCTTGGCCTGTTAAAACACCAGGAAACTAAGCAAATGGCACTTCAACGCGAACTGAATGATAGTGTCACTGACGCTGGTAAGCAGCTACAAAAAGTGAGAGGTCTGCCTGATGATGCCCGTCGTTCGCTGCGATATTTACTCGACCACGAATTAAATAATATTCAGTCTAATCATGACTTTGTTCCGTTACTCTCAAAGTTAGTGGTTATCTATCATCAAGCTCTACAAGCCAAACTTGCAACGACAAGCAAAGCTGAAGCACAAATCAAACCTGAACTTGCCACGCAACTTTTATCTCTTGCTAATGACTTAGTGCTCGAGGAAGAAAGTGCCGAGCAAATAAATAGCATCAAAAGCAAAATCACCCATAATGACAGTGTTGACGACCTACTTGATTCTGCGTTGAATATAATTAGCATCGTTACACGCAATATGAGTAAAGAGCGGCAATCAGCTCAGAGCTTTTTGATTTCTTTAAATCAGACCATTGAAGATTTACATCATTCAATTGTTTCTACTAGTAAACACTCAGAATCTCTCAGCGCCGAATATGATACGCTGAACAAACAAATCGAAAACAAGATTAAAAACTTGCATACGCAAACACAGCAGGCTACATCTATTTCTTCGCTTAAAGAGCTAGTAGAAGAAGAGTTAAAATCATTAAGTGATGATTTAATCGCTAAAGAAAAGCTAGAACAAACGGAGCGCGAGAACTTACTTGCCAGCTTCAACGATATTAACAACCGTATTAGTCATTTAGAAAGCAAGCTTTCGACCTACAAGCAGCGCCTTAATGAACAACGCTTTAAGAGTTTACTGGATGGTCTAACGAAGTTACCAAATCGTTCTGCGTTCGATGAGCGGTTCAATCATGAGTTCAACTTATTTAATGTGCAGGAATCAGACATCACATTTGTAGTGATTGATGTTGACCACTTTAAATCAATCAATGACCAATATGGCCACAGTGCTGGTGATAAAACACTGCAAGTGATTGCCAAAGCATTACAAAAATCAATTCGTAAATCCGACTTCATTGCCCGTTACGGGGGCGAAGAGTTTGTATTACTAATGAGTGGAATGGCGATTGAAAAAGCGACAGTGCCGCTAGAAAAGCTGCGCAAGACTATTCAAAGTATTCCGTTTAAATTCAAAGATAAGCAAGTAGAAATCACTATTTCTGCTGGTGCAACCCAGTTGAAAAAAGGTGATACCCCGCTAATTGCCTTTGACCGTGCCGACGAAGCATTATACAAAGCCAAGAACGAGGGACGAAATAAAGTTTGCATTAGCAAATAAAGGCCTCATCTAGTATGTGAGGTCTTTGACACATAATGATAAAGGCTCATTGACGAGCCGGGAGAGTGCTTATGTTAAAACAACTGAATCCTACAGGTGTACTGGATTTACTATCGCAACTAGAAGTTGATCTACTCGAACAATCATCCACCAGCGAGCGCTATAAATTATTTAGGAACTGTGTGCTTGCGGTTCTCAATGTGGGCAGCCACACCGATTCAAGCTTAGAAATTTACAATAAATACGAAGACTTTGATATTCGCTTATTAAGCCGAGAGCGTGGTATTAAAATTGAACTTGAAAACCCACCCGAATCCGCTTTTGTTGATGGCGAAATTATTACCGGTATTCATGAACATATTTTCTCGGTTATTCGCGATATTCTGTTTATTTGTCAAAAATATGAAAAAGACCTAACAGAACAAAAAGCCATCACTCATATGGTCTTTGATATGCTCAGAAACGCAGGCGCACTTAGAGTTAATAGTGACCCGAGTATGATCGTATGCTGGGGCGGTCATTCAATTAACGAGGTTGAATACAAATACACCAAACAGGTTGGCTATGAGCTTGGCCTCCGTGGATTAAATATTTGTACCGGCTGTGGCCCTGGTGCAATGAAAGGCCCAATGAAAGGTGCCACCATTGGCCACGCTAAACAGCGTATTACTAACAACCGTTACCTAGGTTTAACTGAACCAAGCATTATTGCCGCTGAACCACCTAACCCAATAGTAAATGAGTTGGTTATTTTGCCTGATATCGAAAAGCGTTTAGAGGCATTTATTCGCACCGCTCATGGCATTATTATCTTTCCAGGTGGTGCAGGTACCGCTGAAGAGTTGCTATACCTTTTAGGTATTCTGCTGCACCCAGATAACGAAAAACAATGTTTACCAGTAATCCTTACAGGCCCTAAAGAAAGTGAAAACTACTTTATTGAGCTGTGTAAATTCATCGAGAAAACATTAGGTAAAGCGGCACTTGATAAGTTTGAAGTGATAATCGACGATCCAGAGCGTGTTGGTAAAACATTAAAAGATAAAATGGTCGAGGTACGTGACTATCGTAAAAGCCAAGGTGATGCATATTACTTTAACTGGACGCTAAAAATCGATCATGATTTCCAACAACCGTTTGCACCGACTCATGCTAATATGTCGAGCTTAGATCTACATTTAGATCAACCAACTCAGCAATTAGCTGCTAATTTACGCCGTGCGTTTTCAGGCATCGTGGCTGGTAACGTTAAAGACGAAGGCTTACAAGCCATCAAACAGCATGGCCGCTTTGTGTTAAGTGGTGAGCCTGCACTTATGGCTGATATGGATAAACTACTGGCAGCATTTGTTGAGCAAGGCCGCATGAAGTTACCAGGCAGTAGATATATTCCTTGCTATGAGATCAAAGCTTAATAGGAGCCTATGTGACAACCCAATTACTTTTAATAGATGCGCTTAATCTTATTAGACGCATCTATGCTGTTGATAGTAATCAGAGTCATCACAGTGAAGAACATATGATAAAAGCAAGCTGTGCCCGCGTGGCACATGCTTGCAAAAAACTACGCCAGCAAACGAATGCTACTCACGCGATTGCAGTGTTTGATGGTGAAAAAAGCTGGCGTTATCACTATTTTGAAGCATATAAAAGCACTCGTTCACCGATGCCCGATACCCTCAAACAAAACTTATCACGCTTTAAACAAGCAATTGAAGAAACGGGCATTGTGATTTTCTCACCAGATAATGACGAAGCAGACGATATAATTGCTACCCTTGCTCATAAAGCTGCGACTAATAATGTACCTTCTACTATCGTCTCTACAGATAAAGGGTTTTTACCGTTTTTATCTGAGCAAATAGCTATATATGATTACTTTAAAAAGCAATATCTTGACGTTGAAGATATAAAGCAGCGTTTTAATGTACCCAAGCATCGGCTCGCTGATTTTTGGGCCTTAGCAGGTGATAAAACCAATGATATACCTGGGGTCAAAGGCATTGGTAACAAATCAGCGCAGCAACTTATAAATGATTATGAGTCGATTGAAGCAGCTATTAATGACGATGATTTAAACCCAACACTAAAACGTAAGCTTAGTGCTGGTATGGACATGTTTGTGATATCAAAAAACCTTGTCATGCTGCGTACCGATATTAACTTAGGCTTTAGTTTAAAGCAGTTAAGGCTCAATTAGTCGCAATCTCGTAGCACAGTTTGCTAACTGGGCGTATACTGAAAATTCGCGTTAGTTTTATAGAGTTACACATGTTTAAAAAGGTTTTCCAATATCTGGTACTTGGGTTAGGTGTTTATGCACTGATAGCAACCCTAGTGATCACTTTTTATAAAGATGATCCGCAAGCTATGATTTGGCAAGACCGTGAAGCTTTTAATAAACGCTATATCGCGAAACTATCTATTGATAAGCCCGAAAACCTCAATGCTGTACTTGATTATTTAGGTAGCCCCGATCTAACCTATGCTAAACGAGTTGAGGACAATGTTTGGCAAATTATTTTTTATCGCACTCAGCATGTTAAATCTGATGGGATAACCACTATAGATGAATGCACAGGCCTACTTTTTAAAAATGGTCAGCTGGTATTATGGGGACCAAGTGCCTATGAAAGCTATCAACAAGAAACCTAACAGCTTATGATGGAAAACGTGACGCCACGAGAATTGGCACGCTTATTTGATAGTACGCACCAGTTACTCAAGCTTTATCATCAAAAGCAAAAATGGTCACAAATTTTCCCTATACTAAGTAATCTTGCCGAGCGGTATTATCTACTATATCAAGCCTGCCCAAAAGGCATGCAAGCGCAATTAAGTTTGTATGTTGCGAACCACGGCTACACGACCAATTTAGTCGTAAACCAATGTGTTATTGCCTGTACTTTATGCCACAGCCTTAACTACAACCAAGCAATTAGTGAACAGATAATTAGCTGTTGTTTAGCCAATTACCTATGTGTGCAATCACAAAGCAATAAATTAGCCGCAGGCCAAACACTCACAGCTCAAGATAAAAAGCTTTGGCAGTGTCGTCATCAATTAGCCGCAAAACTACTCAAAGACTCAGGCCCACATACGCTTTCTATTCAGCATTTATTAGCTCGTTTAAACAAATATAAACAAGCACTATTAAGCGCACCAAAAATTATGATTTACGATGGTGCAACAACCCTAGTAGCTCTAGCTAATATTATTGCTATGAATACGACTTATCGCGATTCGGGTGGTCATATTAGTATGCACAAAGCTATGGCTGATATCTACTTGCGCACTCCGAACGAGTTTGCTCAAAGTGCTATAAAAGCATTGATTGCTCATATTGGTCCTTATATTCCAGCAAGTGAAGTAAAGTACGCAGAGCAGGTGCTTATCTATTTAGCCACAGATGAACATGGCCGCCATATTTTAGTTGATGCCAGTTGCCCAGATAAAATTCGCTGGCACCGCTTTAAAGCAAACTTAACTATTTTTGACAAACAAAGACTTTGTAAAGATACTCGTTTGCTATACACCGTATGGTTTAGTGAAAACATTAATTTTGCCGAGCCACAGCCTTTAAATCAGCAACGTAGACAGCAATATTTAGAGCTAATTAGCACATTAAAAGTATCAAAAGAATACAGCTACCGTAGCTTAGATAAGCTTTTAAGCCCCTACCCTGAATTGATTACGCAGCTTACTGTTGCCGTTAAGCCCTATAATAAAGAGCAGCAAAGAGCTAAAGACTTACGCCATTGTTTATCTATGGTCGGATACGATAACGCCCCTGCGATTATTCAAAAAGTCTTATTTCAACGCTTAGTTGCAACCACCTCTCATCCGCTTTTTCAGCATATATCTAAGCGCCTTGAGAATATGGTGCGAATTATCCAGGCGCTATTTAAACACATCGACTCAATTCAATTTGAACAGGTTGCTTTGCCGTTATATGCCTATGTTTTGTTCCTTTGCGAGCATCAAGCAACTAGCCTTTCACGTAAAACCATTTTTGAACAAGCCGAAGAACAGATAATAAGCCCGCCACTGGCTTGTTTATTTGGTGTTAGTCAATTAAACCCAGAACCTCTGACGATGTATTTAAATCAGCTGATTGGCGACAATAGCTGGACTCAGCATTTACTAGGTAGTGAGCAACATAAAAAACAGCAACTTGATATCAACGAAAAGCATTGGGTCGCAATTAAGCTTTTTACTTATTATGTTTTCCAACCAAAAGCCCTGTTTAGTAGTTGGCAAGAGCAAATTATTTCCGATAGTTTATTGGCTGCTGGTTGGCAATCAAAAGCAGATTTTTATGCATATCTCAAAAACTGTGAATTTGCAGACAATTTTTAGAGTGTGTTGTTAAAAAGTGCGAAAACGTTAAATAAATATGAACTTTAGTCTGTTTATAGTCAGTATTCACAGGATAAACTGGCAAAAAGCTGAATAAATTGCTATAAAAGCCGCTTAAATTTTCAAACACATTCACGTAAACCTTCTAACAAGTAAATCGCATGCTATTTCGCGACGAGTTTACGTGTTTATCTACTCATAAATAGGAAAAGTAAATGGCTAAACAAACCATCACAGTGATCAAAGGCGACGGCATTGGTCCTAGCATTATTGATTCAGCACTTGAGATCCTTGAAGCTGCAGGTTGCGATTTTGATTATGAATTCGTTGATGCTGGCCTTGCTGCCCTAGAAAAAACTGGTGAGTTACTGCCGCAAGAAACAATCGACACAATCGCGCGTAACAAGATCACTTTAAAAGGCCCATTAACTACACCAGTTGGTGAAGGTTTCACTTCAATCAACGTAACTTTGCGTAAAAAGTTTGGCCTATATGCTAATGTTCGTCCTGTTAAATCATTCGCAGGTACACAAGCTCGTTACGACGATATCGACATCATCACTGTTCGTGAGAACACACAAGGTATGTATTCTGGCCTTGGTCAAGTAGTATCTGAAGATGGTAACGAAGCAGAAGCAATGTCTAAAATCACCCGTGAAGGTGCAGAAAAGATCGTAACTTTTGCATACGAGTTAGCGGTACGTGAAGGCCGTAAAAAAGTAACGGCTGTGCACAAAGCTAACATCCTTAAATCAACATCTGGTTTATTCTTAAAAGTTGCACGTGAAGTAGCTGAGCGTTACCCGCAAATCGAATCAACAGAAATGATTGTTGATGCAACATGTATGAAACTAGTTATGACTCCTGATGAGTTTGATGTAATTGTTACTACAAACTTATTTGGTGATATCTTATCTGACTTATGTGCAGGTCTTGTTGGTGGTCTTGGTATGGCCCCTGGTGCAAACATTGGTGAAGATGCAGCTATCTTCGAAGCCGTACACGGTAGTGCTCCAGACATCGCAGGTAAAAACCTTGCTAACCCAACTTCAGTGATCTTAGCATCTATCCAAATGCTTGAGCACTTAGGTATGGCTGACACTGCAGAGCGCATCCGCAGCGCAGTTGCTGATGTAATCAAAACAGGCGACCGCACAACGCGTGACCTAGGCGGCAGCCACGGCACTACAGACTTCACTCAAGCTGTAATTGAGCGACTATAAGAGAACAATTGTTTAGGGCTTATGACAACATAACCCTTAAACCCCCTACCAAAAGCCAGTCTCAGACTGGCTTTTTTATTACCTCTAATTAATCAGACACCCACTTTTATTTATCAAGATAAGAAAAGCAAAACAAGACACCCAACTTAATATTTCACATTCCTAAAAATTGTGCCTAAACTTAGATTGTTCAACTCATGGAGGAGAAGAGCATGGCAACCCCTCGTAGAAACTTAATTAGCGTTTCAAACACACCTTACTACCACTGTATTTCACGCTGCGTTCGTCGTGCTTATTTGTGTGGTCAAGACCCACTAACCGGTCGTTCTTATGAACACCGGCGCGAATGGGTAGAAAAAAAATTACTCAAACTCGGTCGAATATTTTGTATTGATGTTTGTGCCTATGCAGTTATGAGTAATCATACTCATTTGGTTCTACACATTGATATAGCAAAAGCTAAGCGTCTAAATAATAAAGCTATTCTGATTAGGTGGCACAAGTTATTTAAAAGCACTTTTCTTTGTCAACGATTCTTAAATGGCGAATTACTAACACAAGCAGAGCTTTCAGCGGTGAATATCAGAGTAAATATATATCGAGAAAGGCTCAGCAGTATTAGTTGGTTTATGCGTGTGCTTAATGAGAGCATTGCACGAAAGGCCAATCAAGAAGATGAGTGCAAAGGGCGATTTTGGGAAGGTCGCTTTAAATCGCAAGCCTTGCTAGATGAAGCCGCACTTGCAGCTTGCCTTGCTTACGTTGACTTAAACCCAGTAAGAGTAAAAGTGGCTGATTTACCAGAGCGATCTGATTATACAAGTATAAAAACACGCATTAAATCAGCTCAAAAAGACAAACAACCCAAATCATTGATGCGTTTTGCTAGTAAGCCACATAATCATATGTCTAAAGGCTTACCATTTGAGCTTAAAACATATTTGCAGCTCGTTGATTGGACTGGCCGCTCAATACAAAAGGGTAAACCCGGTGCAATACCTAAAGACGCACTACCTATCTTAGAACGATTAAATATCTGTGCTGACAACTGGCTTATACTCACCACCTCATTTACAAAATCATTCAAAAATGCAGCGGGTAAAGAGAGAGCTATCAATGCATATACAAATCGCATGAAGCGACAGCGAAGAAGCTCGATTACAAATAGTTTAGCTTTATTTGCTTAGTTGCATGTTAGGCATTGAGTTTCTATTTTATAAACTAAGCTTCCTTGCAAACTGGAGGCGAACCCTTCTTTACAAATAGAGTTACCCTGTACGCACAATTTAAAAAATAAAGCCATCATATTGGATTGCTTTTTTTAAGAGTCCCCATCAAATAGTACAAAACCTCTTAGTCTATATAATTTATTGACCTCGACTTACATCTTACTAAATGACCGCTTGCTGTTAGAAATTAATTTGGGTGTCATGTTTTGAGATAATTTAAAGAAGCTTTTTATTAAAATGGGTGTCTAAATAAATATCTCTTATAAAGTGACTAAGTTATGCATTTCAGACATGAAAATGCATTATCTATTGGTAGAGTTATTAATTAACTACACGAACGATTCAATGCATAGTTACACCATCAAAATCAGGATAAACAAAATACAGATGCAAAAAAAACCAACATAAAAATCAAATATGGAAAAATTAATGCAAAAACACTCTTTTGCGGTTGACATCAGTTTCTAAAACACTTAAAAATACTACTAACATTTTTTAAACAGCAAACATTTAGTCTGCTGTCTGTTTTTAGAAGAAATTAAAAATAATGAATATTCGCCGCCACCTTTTAGTCGTCAACGTTCTCGTACTGGTCTTAGTTACAAGCCCAGCGGGAGGCTATTAAAAGGTGAAAGCACGCTTTTTAAAAAACCCCCGCCTTATGCGGGGGTTTTTTTATGCATTTATGCTGCACAGATAGAGGAATGAGGATGAGTACAACTGAATATAATGGATCCGAACTAGTTGTTCGGGCACTTAAAGAATTGAATGTAAAGTATATTTTCGGCTATCCTGGCGGGTCTGTCCTTGATTTATATGATGCGTTATTTCAACAAGAAGATATTGAGCATATATTAGTACGCCACGAACAAGCTGCTACTCATATGGCTGATGGTTATGCCCGTGCGACTGGTGAAGTTGGTGTTGTACTTGCAACCTCAGGCCCAGGTGCAACAAACTGTGTTACAGGTATTGCTACTGCTTACATGGACTCTATTCCTATGGTGGTACTTTCAGGCCAAGTTCCTACAGGTTTAATCGGTGATGATGCATTCCAAGAGACTGATATCGTTGGTTGCTCTCGCCCTATCGTAAAGCACAGTTATAACTGTCGTAGCGCAAAAGATATTCCAACAATCTTAGCCAAAGCATTTTATTTAGCCAGTACAGGCCGCCCTGGCCCGGTTGTGGTTGAACTACCAAAAGATATGCTTAACCCTGAATTAAAGTTTCCGTTTGAGTTTCCAAAAACGACTGAGCTTAGAACTTATAACCCGAATACCAAGGGTCATTCAAAACAAATTCGTAAAGCTGTTAGCGCTATATTAGAAGCTAAAAAGCTGGTTATTTATTCAGGTGGCGGCATCATACTTTCAAACACCTCTGAGCAACTAACTCACTTGGTTGAATCATTAAACGCACCGATCACTAATACCTTGATGGGTCTGGGTGGCATCAGCGGTACGCACCCTAACTTTATTGGCATGTTAGGTATGCACGGTAGCCTTGAAGCAAATAAAGCCATGGCAAATGCTGATGTTATTTTAGCCTTAGGTGCTCGATTCGATGATCGGGTAACAAATAATGTTAAGAAATTCTGCCCAAATGCCACCATCGTTCATGTTGATGTTGACCCAACCTCAATATCTAAAACAATCAAAGCGCACATCCCAGTTGTTGGCTGCTTACAAACTGTACTTGAACAGTTACAAACGGCGATTGATAAAAGCTCTATTTCAATTGATCGTTCTGCACAAGAAGATTGGTGGCGTCAGATCATTAGCTGGCGTGAACAAAAATGCCTTAGCTACAGCACCGATGGCGATAAAATCAAACCACAAGCGGTTATCGAAGCAATCTACAAGGCAACCAATGGTGATGCTTACATCAGCTCTGATGTAGGTCAGCATCAAATGTTTGCAGCTCAGTATTATCCGTTTAAACACCCACGCCAATGGATTAACTCTGGTGGCTTAGGCACTATGGGCTTTGGTTTACCTGCGGCAATGGGCGTGAAGCTTGCTTTCCCTGAAAAAGAGTCAATCTGTGTGACTGGAGATGGTTCAATTCAAATGAACATCCAAGAACTATCAACCTGCTTACAATACAATTTAGCAGTAAAAGTTGTGTCGTTGAATAACCGCTCTCTGGGCATGGTGCGTCAATGGCAAGATATGATGTATTCAGGTCGACACTCATCTTCTTACATGGAATCACTTCCTGATTTCGTAAAATTAGTTGAAAGCTATGGTCATATAGGTATTCGCGTTGATCATATTGATGAGCTACAACCTGCTATTGAAAAAGCCATGTCTATAAATGACAGGTTAGTATTTTTAGATATCTGTGTAGATGAGAAAGAACATGTTTACCCTATGCAAATAAAGCTAGGGGCAGTCGATGATATGTGGTTACGTAAAGGAGTAAAAGCATAATGCGCCGTATTTTATCAATCTTATTAGAAAACGAACCTGGCTCGTTATCGCGCATTGTTGGCTTATTTTCACAGCGCGCTTACAACATCGATAGCCTTACTGTTGGCACGACTGACGATCATTCTCTGTCGCGTATTACCATTACCACTATGGGTGATGATCGTATCGTTGAACAAATCACCAAGCAAGTGAACAAGTTAGTAGATGTCCTCAAGATTATTGATCTAACCGAAATGGCGCATATTGAACGTGAGCTGTTGCTAGTTAAAGTATTTGCCCAAGATGAGACAACTCGTGCAGCAGTAACTCGTGTTGCAGATGTATTTCAAGGTGCTATTTTAGATATGGGTCGCCACAGCTACACTCTGCAGCTTGTAGCGAGTACTGAAAAGATCGAATCTTTCCTTGATACCCTGCGTCATGAAACCGATATTATTGAGGTAGTGCGTTCAGGTGCAGTTGGCATTGGTCGTGGTGATAAAGCGTTAAAGGCGTAAGTCTTTTTCGCAGTAGCGATTAAATTACAGACACAAAAAAAGGGCTATAAGCCCTTTTTTCAATAAATAGTAAGTTACCCTATTAAGGATTAACTTGGTCTTTAAGACCTTTACCCGCTTTAAAGCTTGGGATAGTTGCTGCCGCAATTTGAATTTCTGCACCAGTTTGTGGGTTACGGCCAGTACGCGCTGCACGCTCTTTTACTGAGAAAGTACCGAAACCAACTAATGCTACTGAGTTACCTTCTTTAAGAGAGTTAGTAACTGCGCCAGTGAATGCATCTAGTGCACGAGTTGCTGCCGCTTTTGAGATTTCTGCATCAGTAGCAATTTTTTCAACTAATTGAGCTTTATTCATTGTTAGATTCCTATTCGTTATTATTTTGCCTTCGCAAAACCTATCTTTATGCATTTTTGAGAAGTTAGCAACAGCAAATTGCTATTTTTACGTAATTTATTCAAAAATGACTACTATTTAACTATCAATCACAAGGTTAGTGACATCAGTATTAATAAAGACTTAATTTAACTTCCATAACTAAATTTTATGATAGCCAAACCATCATTCAATTTTCTCGATAACTAAGGTAACTTCCCCAACCTCAAAGCCAAACTTATCAATAGCGGTACGGTTTATCAAGCGTGATTGTGTTACCAAGTACATCCAATCATCGAAATTCACCACTAAAGTACTATCTTTATATGGAAGTTCGACAGAATATGTCCAGTGGAACACACTACCATTACTATCACCCTTTGCTTCGCCAACCACATCTGAGGCTGTACCTGTGATACTGCCATCTTCATTGATGGTGATATACCAAATACGCGTTTGCGTTTCGCCATCATCATAAACAAATTGCTCGTCAATCACTCCCTGATTGCCATCCCAAGTTGCTTTCATATCGACAACCAGCTTACGAGTTAATTCACCTTTATGGTCTTGAACAACGCCGTAGGCTTTGAGCTTTCCGCTAAAAAACTGTTTAAAGTCAAACTTAGGTTCTGTGCCTTGATAATAATCAACCTTTGGCGCAGAGCAGCTGGTAATTAACAATACCATAGCAAAAATAAAAAGTGCTTTGAGCTTAATCATGTTTCCCTCCAATAAGCTGTTTTCGAAGTGATGGTTCAGAAGTGTCAGGACTTAACCAAATTGCTAAAAAGTTATTAGCGAATTTATTGTCACCAACCTGACCTAACTTCTTGTCATTAAAGTAGAAAGTACCAATGCCTTGCTCGTTCGTACGAAACGACAGCGAATCATTCTTTTTGATATCAGGCCAAAGGGCTAATAACTGTTCGTCGTATACACCTACCATGTCATTGAGCTTTAAATGTTGCCATTGCTCGTTGGTTGCTTTAACGATGTCTTTTGCATCAAAATCACGTAAATAGGTAAGTGTTAACTTGCTGGGGTGCTGACCAAATTGATACGAACCCGTTGGCGTTTCTAGTTTGGCGTTATACACATCCCAAAATAGATACTCCATCTTGGCTTGTCCTACTGTTTTAAAGCCGTTTGCGATAGCCCCTGCTGAAAAAAATAACGCAGCAAACAAGGATAATTTAAGTGACTGATACATCAATAAATCCTAAAAGTTGTGTTATTAATCATTACGTAAAGCATAACTGAACTGATCATTTAGACGCTAAAAATCGCTTATTAATAGTGATGATAATCATAAACATGCTCGCCCATCCTAAACCATAAATAAGCCAAAACTGCCAAATAGCAAATTGTGTGTTAAGTACTTCAAAGCGCATCCCAGCATAGTAACTGGCTGGAGCAAATAACGCGCAAACACCCCAGCCAATATACCAAGGCAACTTTTGTAGAAATTTCATCGAAGTATTAATAGTTAGAAGTAGCGCAGTCCAAAGTACAGCAAGCCATAAGGGAAAGGGACTCTCTTTAAAAGCGAGTAAATTAAAACTACTCGCTAGCCATTCATAGCCTAAAGCAAGCGGTAAGCCGCATAAAATTAGCCAAATATCTTGTCTTCGCTGCGTTGATAAAAAAATCATCACAGCTACAACAGCTAAAGCGGGTATCAGAGAGTTGTGTTCGAGGAGTAAGGCCATAAACCAAACTCCTTGAAACAACGCAAAATTAATAATTGAGCGCGATATCATCGCCAGAATGGCCAAAACGCGGTTTACGGGCAACTAAATGAACGGTACTGATGGCGCGAGTTCTAAATGCTCCTTCACAGTAAGCTAAGTAAAATAGCCATAAGCGATAAAAACGCTGGTCAAATTTCACTTTATCTATTTCAGGCCAACTAGCAACAAAGCGCTCACGCCAATCAGCCAAGGTTCTTGCATAGTGAACACCAATATCTTTGACACTATGCACGACCATGTCTGTTTGCTGCTTTATTTGCTTATTCATTTCATCTAAGCAAGGCAGGCAGCCACCTGGAAAGATATATTGCTGAATAAAGTCTGAGTTCTTTAGGTAATGACTGTAACGCTGATCAGCGATGGTAATTGCTTGGATAAGCATTGCACCACTGTCTTTTAATAAAGACTGACATTTAGCAAAAAAGCCTGGTAAGTACTCATGACCTACTGCTTCAATCATTTCGATTGACACAAGCTTATCGTATCTACCTTCTAACAGACGATAATCCTGCTTCAGTAAAGTGATTTTATCCTCAAGTTTTAGCTCTTTAACTTTTTGTTCTACATAAGCATGTTGCTCATCAGAAATCGTCGTAGTCGTAACATGACAATCAAAATGTGTTGCAGCGTAAATCGCAAAGGCGCCCCACCCTGTGCCAATCTCAATAACAGAATCACCTGGCTGTAAATCAACTTGCTCACAAATTAATGCCAGCTTATGAGATTGGGCTTGTTCAAGGGTGGCTTGTTTTGAAGGATACACTGCACAAGAATACAGCATTTCATCACTTAAAAATGCACTGTATAGGTCGTTACCTAAATCATAATGCGCTGCAATATTCTTTTTCGAACCGCTGGCTGAGTTTTTATTTTTAAGATGATTAAGTCTGTGCGCAATACCACTTAAAAAAGCAAATTTTTTCTCAAAGGCATCTAGTTGATCTTGATTAAGGGCAAATATTTCAATAAGTTTAGTGAGGTTGTCACAATCCCAATAACCAAGAATGTAGGCCTCACCAGCACCAACACTGCCAGATAAAGCAAATGACTTATACATCGCAGCATCATTCACTGTAACCGTTGCGTTCAAATCACTTGTCAAATCACCGAAATGCTCTTTTTGATTACCTTCAATGAGCGTAATACGTCCAGTATCTATACTGTTGAATGCACCTATGACAAGTTTTTTATACAGCTTTGTCATCCACCCAGTCGTTGCGGCTTGCGTTAAATTTGATACTTTTTCCATCACATCACCTAGTTGAATTCTCTTATTTGCCCGAGTGACCAATAAATGGCACACGTTTGCAAAACAATTTCAAAGCATGAAGGTAAATACCCTTAAAGATACTAAACGTCATAGCCGGAAACTGTTTAAGCACGGCACTAACCCGCTCCTTCGTCAGGAGGTGCTTTTGCAAACGCAGGGTTGCATCAAACAAAAGAGTCTCGTCTTTTTTATTTTCAATATGAATCATGGTGTTATCAGAATTCATTCTAATATTCCAATGATAGTTCATATCTAAGTTCATGAAAGGTGATACGGAGAAAACCTTTTTAAAGTTCACTTTTTTTTCAAGAGGTACTACATAATAATGACGTTCATTCCAAGGGGTATTGCTTACTTCAGCAAGCATGTGGGTAAAGTCACCATTACTAGTTTGAAAGAAGAAAAAGTTTACAGGGCTAAAGTACAGCCCTAAACAACGCATTTGTCCGAGCATAAAAACATTGGCAAATTCATTAGAAATGCCTAGCTCTTTAATTTTATTAAGCGCACGCTGCTTGAGTGGTAACTGCATATCAGTTTGATAATTAAAGTAATCACTTTGTTTAAATTTAAGAGCCTTAAAGCCACTAGAACCAAGCCAAGGGTGAATACCATTTAGCTCATTAGGATTTGCTAAATCAACCCACATCATATAAAGCGGGTATTTAAAGTGATGCTCTTTAACCGCAAAACGCCGATGACGAACATCACCTATATAAATAGCACTATTCAAACTCTACTCCGAGTTTTTGCGCCACATTGACAGCACTTCTGACACCGTCTTCGTGGAAGCCGTTATACCAGTATGCTCCGCAAAAATAGCTATTGTTTTTTCCATCAATCAAGGATTTTTGCTGCTGTGCTGCTATCGACTCTTTGTTAAATACTGGATGGTGGTACGTAAACTCTCGTAGAATTTTATCTTTGTTAATGCCATCAAGGTGGTTAAGCGTGACACAAAATTGTGTGTCGCTTTTAATTCCTTGTAGAATATTCATTTGATATGTGACAACAGCGGCTTTGTCTGTGTTGTTGTTTAATAGGTAATTCCAGCTAGCCCACGCAGCTTTTCGTTTTGGTAAAAGTGTTGTATCGGTATGTAGTACCACTGAGTTAGCCGTGTAAGGTATAGCTGAGAGAACACGTTTTTCGTCTGCGCTTGGGTCTAATAATAGGTTTAATGCTTGATCGGAATGGCAAGCAAACACCACCTTGTCGAATGTTTCGCTATGGCCATCATCAAAATGCACATGCACACTGCCATCTTTTCGAGATACCGAGCTGATATTGCTATTTAAACGAATTTTATCAGCAAAGCCTTGGATCATCGGTTTGATGTATTCGCGAGAACCACCCGGAATAACATACCACTGCGGGCGATTAGTGATATCCAGCAAACCGTGGTTATAAAAGAACTTAACAAAAAACTCTACGCCAACTTGCGCCATTTCTTTTATACTTGTTGACCAAATAGCAGCCCCCATCGGCAAGATATAATGGAAACGGAAAAATTCGTTAAAGTGATGCTCGTCTAAAAACTCATCTAAAGTTTGGTTTGCCTTATAATTTTTTTCAGCATGCAATGATTTACACACTTCATTAAAACGAACGATGTCTTTCAATAGTTTCCAAAATTTAGGGCGAAAGATATTACGTTTTTGAGCAAATAAACTAAAGAAGGTGTGGCCATTATATTCAAATCCCGTTTGCTCATTATGCACACTAAAACTCATTTGCGTTTTCTGGCGTTCAACACCTAAACGCTCAAGTAATTTTTCAAAATACGGGTAGGTCCGGTCGTTAAATACAATAAAGCCTGTATCAACAGCGTATTCAACGCCATCAACCTTTACGTCAATGGTTGCAGTATGGCCACCTATGTAATCATTTTTCTCAAATACGGTTACATCGTAATGTTTGTGCAAGAGGTGCGCACAGCTTAAACCTGCTATGCCTGATCCAATAACAGCCACTTTTTTCAACGTGATAATCCTTTTGCAAGCTTCAGCCACAACGGCGTAGGAAGCATTCTTAAAAATTTTAAAATGAAGGTAAAACGGTGCGGAAAATGCACTTCTTTGCGCCTTTTCGCGACACCTTTAAAAATATAGTTTGCCGCTTCTTCTGCGCTGACTGCCATTGGCATAGGAAAGTCATTTTTTTCTGTCAGCGGCGTTTTAACAAATCCGGGGTGAACTAGCGTGACATCCACATCGTTTAAATCAACAGCTAAGCTGTTAGCTAAATAACTGACTCCCGCTTTAGAAGCGCCATAAGCTTGGCTACGTGGTAAAGGCAAGTAAGTTACACTAGAGCTCACTATAACGAGCTGCCCACCGGGTTTTATTTTTGGTAACAATGCCTCAAGACAATAGCCCATACTAAGTAGATTGGTGGTGATCACACGCTCGAACAAACTACTATCAAAATTACGTGCATCATCAATGTATTCACAATTCCCTGCATTTAAAATGACACGATCAAATTGCGTATATGCCACTGTGCTCGAACGTATATCCTGAAGGTCTGTTGCATCAAACTGGCAAGACTCGATATTTTGGTACTGACTTAATTTGGCAAGCTTTTCTGTATTCCTACCGCAAGCAATAACTTGCTCACCCTTGTCTGCATAAAGCTTTGCCAATGACTCACCAATACCAGAAGTTGCGCCTGTAATTAATGTCGTCATTATGCACTCGCCCTTTTATCGATAAATTTTACAGCAGAACCAAGCACTGGAATATGCCTGTAAAGCATAGCCCCTAAGTCAAAATAATCGCGATGCTCAATGATTTTGTCGTCATTAAATTTTAAGCGGCTATGTCCCTCAACTGAAATTGCTTGGCCTTTTTTAAGTTTTGGATGACGATACTGCATGGTCCAATAAATAAACGCGTTTTCCTCTTTACTATAGGTATTTTCAATAACAAATTCGCAGGAAATCACATTAGCATAAAGATTTTTAAAATAATCACGCAGCGCCTCAAGACCATTTACTGCATGCAAGGGATCTGCAAACTGAATGTCTGGGTGATAGATATCATCCAATAACTGTAAATTATCTTTATTGAGTGTTTGATAAACATTAATAAATCTATCAAGGGTCGCCTTTTCCATGTCACACCTTAAATGCGTTTAACGCTCGCTCTCGCGCTGCTTTATGATCAACAATTGCTGGCCAATAACTGCTCGACTTACCCTGTTTCGCTAAATAGTCATGCGGAAAATGGATTTGCTTGGCAGGAATTTTTTCCAGCTCTGGTAAATATTTACGGATAAATTCACCATCTGGATCAAATCGCTCACTTTGAGTGATTGGATTAAAAATTCGAAAATACGGCTGAGCATCACAGCCTGTGCTTGCAGCCCATTGCCAGCCGCCGTTGTTAGATGCTAGATCACCATCAATAAGGTGTTGCATAAAAAAGCGCTCACCTCTACGCCAATCAATTAGTAAGTGTTTAGTTAAAAAGCTCGCTACCACCATACGTAAACGATTATGCATCCAGCCAGTTTGAAGTAACTGCCTCATAGCGGCATCAACCAATGGGTAGCCTGTTTTACCTTCGCACCATGCTTGAAAGTCACCTTCATCATCACGCCATGCCACAGCGTTGTATTTCTCGTTAAAGTTGTCGTATTTACTTAGGTTTGGATAAATCGCCATAAGGTGACGGTAAAATTCACGCCAAATCAGTTCGTTTACCCAGCAAAACAAGTTACTTTTGCTGCTGCGTAATACATCAGGATGACGCTGTTGAATAAGTGCTAATAATTGCTGAACGCTGACAATGCCAAGAGCTAAGTAAGGACTTAAACCCGAGGTGCCTTTAATGCTTGGGATATCGCGTTGCTCTTGATAGCTTGCTAGCTTTTCTTCAATAAAGCGCGCGCAAACGTGGCTGAGCGTTTCATCATCAACAGGCCATTTATCTGAGCTACCGTCTGTGGCTAACAACTCACTTGACTGCCACTCAATAGGCTCGAACATCTTAGGCGGCTCAGCAAAATAAAAATGAGTGTCTTGATAAACTTTAAGCCATGCATTTTTAAATGGCGTAAAAACTTTAAACATCTCACCGCTTTGATTTTTGATACTCCCAGGCGGCGCAATTACATCACCATCGTAAGCATAAAAGGTAATGCCTTTACTGTCAGCATGCTGTAAAAAAGCTTTATCGCGGTTAACTTCGTTAAGCTCATATTCGTTATTGGCATATACATTTTTTACTTGGTGTTGATCGCAAAATAACGCTAATTTTTCTACGCATCCAACGTAATCTTTCGCATCAATAACATGTAATTTAATACCTTTGCTGGCTAAAAGTTCACCTAGAAAACGAAGCCTGCGTTTTAGTAAATCGAGCTGAATTGCTGCTACATCATGCGCTTGCCATTGCTTTTCAGTAATAAAAAAAACCGCATGCTGGCAACCATTTTCGATAGCCTGATACAAAGCATCGTTATTAAAAAGGCGCAGATCGCGCCTAAACCAAAATAATGTATTCATTAAATTCCGTAGCGTAATTTTAGTTCGTTCGGATATGGATCGAGGTAGACTTGTTTGGCTAGGTACTCATTTGGATGCACTTTTAAGTGATGCTTTATCAGAGTAAGTGGTACGTAAAGTGGCACTAGTCCTTGGCGGTATTCATCAATTGCATCGCGCAGTTCTTGTTTTTCAATCTTAGAAAGCGATTTTTTAAAATAACCTTGCAAGTGCATTAATGTATTGGCGTTATTTTTACGTGATGCTGGCTTTTTAAGGGCTGTCATTAATCCCAATATGTACTCATCAGCTAAGGTTTGGATGTCTTCGCCATCAAAAGTGCCAAGCAGATTTCCCAAGTTCCGGTAAGCTTCATAGTTATGTGCCATTAATAAGTACTTATACTGGGCATGAAATTGGGTCAACCTATGAACTGTAAGAGGCTGCTCGCTCAACGTTTGCCAGTGCTTGTAGGTATAAACACGCATTACAAAATTTTCACGTAAATGCATATCGTTTAAACGGCCGTTTTCTTCACAAGGCAATAACGGGTTATGTGCCATTATTTGCTCTGCAAAAAAACCAACCCCTTCTGAAGTATTACCCGTACCAGCTTCGTTATAAATTTTAATGCGTTCCATTCCGCAACTAGGGCTTTTCGCACAAAACACAAAACCACTTAATTCTGCGGTTTGCTCTGTCGCAACTCGTTTACCGTACTCAGTTAATTTAGGGCCAACATCGCCAGTGCCATCAGGGCGGCACACTTTGATGGTATCTCCAACACGCACTTGGCGAATTGTTGGCCTAGGTATAGGTAACCCTACCGCCACTTCCGGGCAAAACTTTTTATATTCAACATGGTTAGCCAACTCATCCATGCAAAAATTAGATTTCTTGTGTCCACTGTCAAAACGCACTTTGTCGCCTGCTAAGCAAGCGCTTAAACCAATTTTAATTGTTGATTGCTGCATATAAACCCTACTAATAGATAAGATTACCAATTGGGTTGAGTAATTTACTAATACCTTTATTGAAGTGAAGCGCACTGCTAACGACTGTAAAGCACAAGCACCCTTCAATCGTTTTTGGCGTGTGATTGTGGCGACCATCTAGCATCATAAAATCACCTGGTACGTAATGTCCGTCTTCATCACTGAACTCACCATCTAATAATAAAGTTAGCTCAAAACCCGTATGTGTGTGCTCAGGAATTTCACCACCGGCATCAATGTGCAACAGGCTTGCCCTTAATGGACCATCATCTAAATCAATGCGTGAACGGGCAAGTTTACCTATTTGCATAAAATTACTGTGGCCAATGCGCGTAAGCGCTCTGGGTAATGTGTAGCTTTTATCTTTAACATCAACAGAAACCTGTGCTTGCTCATACACTTCATCAATTGATTCATCTGCAGTAATTGCATCAAAAAGGCTTATGTCTAACATGTCATCCGAATCGGTAGCGACCTCGGTAAATACACTGTCAGCATTTTTTGCCTCAAGAGCGGCTATCTCTTTTTGACACACTGGGCACATTTCAACATGAATAGCGACTGCAACACTCAAGGTGGCAGGTAGATTACCCTCACTAAACTTGGCAAGTAATTCGTTGCTTGGATGGTGCTTAATCATGGTGTTCTCCCATTTCATTGCGTAACTTCTGCAAGGCTAAGCGAAGACGAGACTTCACTGTGCCTACGGGAATGTTTAAGTGCTCAGCAAGTTGCTCTTGCGACATATCTTGAAAGTAGACTCCGCGCACGACTTCACGTTGTGCAATCGGTAATTTATCAAGATATTGTTTGATTTGTTTATCTTCTAAATGGTCACTGAACTCGTGTTGCCCCGGCTGGGCTTCATCAATTAACGGCCAAATATCTTCACTGATACACTCTTCTTTACTACTTTTCATTTTTCTGAGCATATCGAAAGACGCATTTCGCATAACTGTATAAACCCACGTTGTCGCCGCACCTTTTTCTTTGTGATAAAGATGCGCTTTACGCCATACAGAAGTTAACGTTTCTTGAACTAACTCCATCGCTTGAGCTTCAGAACCAAATTGCTTTATTCCAAAACGTTTAATTTTTGGCGAGAAATATTGGAAAAGTATTGCGAACGCACGCTTATCGCGGTGCTCGGCAACAGCAAATAAAGCATCAGCAAGCTCTTTGCTTGGTGTATCTGGCATGGCAGAGTATTGACCTATGTTAGGTTTACAACCTGTGTTAAGTTGTTGACTTACCATCTTTGTGTCATCCAATTATTGTCGTTTAAAGTAATACGGCAAAAAGTTGAGGTTAGATCACATTAATTAGTAAATTCGTTGTTAATTAGAGTATGGAGGAAACTTAGCAAGTTTTCAAAGTTAGATTTAAAAGCAAGTTGTTGTTTTTTAACTAATGAAATAGGCAAAATCTCAAGCCAACGGGCAACAACCCAGGCAAGGTTATCAAATTGTGGGGTTTTATAAAGGCCTGCTAAATCTGGCTGATTTGCAAACACAGCGCGAAGCGTGTGGCTTAGTAAGGTATTTTCATCGTTGATTGGTGTGTTTATGTACCACGAAGGTGACGAAATTCTTTCGATATCAGCATGACGTAACTGCTGCTTATCCTGATTAGCATTATGAATAGATACCGCATGCTCAGCATAAACATCAATTAATAATTGGCCGTTATCATCTTGATTGAAATCGGTTATTTGCATTAAACAACCTATTTCGGGCAAGTTAAGATCTGTGTCATGTTGGTAAGTGCAAAGCACAAAACCTGTATTATCTTGTACAGCTTCTTTGACCATCGTTAAGTAACGTTGCTCAAATATTCTTAGCTTGGTGAACCCTTCAGGTAAAATAAAAACCGGTAAAGGAAAAATCGCACGCTTCATAAAGTCTACTATTCTAAAACCACATGCCTTTAATTACGTGCGCTTTTAATCCGCCGATCAATATTTCATGAAATCTTAATATCTACTTTATACTTTAGAAGTTAAACCATTGTGCAACGTTACGAAATAATTCGATAGATGCATATGCACTGAGTAAACTCAAAACCGGTGCAACCATAAGTAAAAATAAGCTGATTTCACTACTCATTATCTTGCTTCCTTACTGTTTGTTTGTTGCTTTTGGAGCTTGTGCAACTTTTAACTCTTCTTCTTTCGAAGTAATTGCATCTTCACTCATGTAAGTATCTAGTAACTTTTGAGCATCAAACTCAATGCTGTTCATTACGCTTTGTTTCAGTTCGTTACTTGCTTGCTGAACATAGCTTTTAACAGATTGTGTAATTGTGTTGCTGATATCTAATTCAAAGTCAGTAGCGCTTGCTTGAGTTGACCCTAATACAAGTAACGCAGCAGTAGTTAATTTAAGTGAGTTATTCATAGTGGTATTCCTTGTCTCTTTAAGTAATTAGTCGTAATTACTTAATCAAAGGTTGTGCCACTCTGAAAATATTTTTTAACCCATTGATTTTCAATGACTAAAATATTAATTTATTTTTTATTCCTATTCAGTGGTGGTTAATAAAACCAACTGATTTAGATATTTTGACCAATATTTAGTTAAAAAATAAGCGTTGCCAATTTCGGCGAACACTTGTACACTGAAAATGTTTTAAACACGCGTATTAGTAAATAAATATGACAAAACTACTCCCTTATTCACGCCAAGAAGAACAACTTAACGTGCTCACTCACGGCATGGGAGTACTCTTTGCGATATATGTGCTGTGGGATTTGATTTCACAATCTAATGTCGCATCGGCGACAGTGAGTGCCATCGTTTATGGATCAAGTCTACTGGTATTATTCTTAGCCTCTACTTTATATCATGCCAGTACTAAAGAACGAATTCGTGCTATTTATAAAAAATGTGACCACTGTGCTATTTACCTACTTATTGCAGGTACTTATACACCCTATTTAGTTATTACTTTATCAGGGGCATGGTCAATTGCCGCTTTAGTGTTTATTTGGTCTCTAGCTTTAGGCGGTGTTATTTATAAATTGCTAGTAAAAAACGGTAATAAAAAGGTCTCTCTCGCCACTTATTTATTAATGGGCTGGTTTGCATTGGCGCTTGTATATCCTCTTTATTTAAACCTTGATTTAAGTGCATTATGGTGGTTATTAGCAGGTGGTATTGCTTACAGCTTAGGAACTTTATTCTACAGTGCTAAAACCCGCCATTTCAGCCATGCAATTTGGCATGTATTCGTGCTAGTTGGCTGTGTCTGCCACTACGTATCAATTAGTTTATATGTTTATTAATCCCACTGATGTAGGCGCATATTAATTTTAGTCTTATTAAATGTTACGCCTTCACTGAGTAGTTTTTGTCGTTGCTCAAGATGTTTACAGCTGCCCTCAGGAAAGGAAATTTTCCCTTGGCTATTTACCACCCGATGCCACGGGATACTTGAGCCTTCAGGCATGAGCTTTAATAGCCGCCCTACCAATCTCGAATTGTTAGGGTATCCAGCAAGCTTTGCTACTTGCCCATAACTTGCTACTTTTCCCTCTGGAATTGCACAAATAATGGTATAAATTAAATCCTCTTTACTAACGTGTGTTGGTTGCTGCACGACTACACTCCAAATATTGTTTACTGATCTCGCTAAAATCTTGCCAAATAGCTCTAGCAACAGGACCATGATGGACAGAGTGCTGTCTAAATACGCGAATTTCTGCGCCAAACTGGTGTTCACGGTCAGTAATTTTAATTTGCTGTAATAAACCAGCTTCTATTTCAGCTTTGCAGTGTTGTAAACTAATCATTGCCCAACCAGCACCAGACAATAAAAACGACTTAACACTGGTTATATCATCAATTTTCATCAATGCAGCTCCCAAGGTATAAGAAAGCCTATCACTGTCAAAGCTCAAGTCGCTTTCAAACATAGCTAAGCAAGGGTAATTTTGAATATCCGCAAAGCTGATTTCATTTGGCACCACATCAGGAGCACTGACAATACCAATATCAAATTTACCAATTGGTAGACTCTCAAAATCCCCTGTTGCATGAAACAAATCAAACCAAGGACCAATTCCTAAATCAGCCTGATGGCTGTTAACCTGCTCAAGTGATACAAAGCGTTTACCCGAAGAAATACTAAACTCTGTACTGGCAAAGCGCTTAAAGGTTTGGCTAATCACTTGGTTATAGCTATGTTGATGACAAAGCTGTTCATAACAAATTTTGTAATTAGCCTCATTGCCTAGTGCAAGTTCTTTAGCTAATGATCTTAACTCACTGTTTGCATTCATCAATTGGCGCGCTTCTCGGTAAAAAATACGGCCTTTTTCAGTTAAATGTAAACGATATTGACTTCGATCTAGTAGCTCAAAACCTAGTTCCGACTCTAGCTTCTTAATAGCCAAAGTTAGAGCAGGTTGGGTCTTATGCAATTTTACTGCGGCTTGACTCAAACTAGAGCTTTGCACAATAGCATCTAGAACGATTAATTGATTTAAATTCATTAATGGCAAACTATATAAATAAAATTAATACTGTTTCTAAAATTTAATAATTTTTATTTTATATCTTTGCAGCGTATCCTGCAGCAAATTTATGCTTTCTTATCTATGGAGAAGACAATGAGATTGGCACCCGCCGTGTTATTTAGCAGCATGTTTCTGTTACTTTCGGCATGTTCAGAGCAAGCAAAACAAGTTGAAGCAGAGCCGGTAGTACGCCCTGTTAAACTTTTTAATATTGGTAATAATTCAGAGCAAAGCATTCGCAGCTTTCCTGCTGAAGTTGTTGCTAACCAAGGTTCTTACCTAGCCTTTAGAGTTAATGGTGAGTTACTTGAGTTTCCAGCTCTAGCGGGCCAACATGTTGAAAAAGGTGAGCTTTTAGCAAAACTCGATCCCGAAGATTTTCAACTGCAATATGATGAACGCAAAGCTCGCTTTGAACTTGCTGAATCTCAACTTGACCGAGTCCAAAAGCTATTTAACCGTTCAATTGCCAGCCAATCTGAGTTAGATCAAGCGCTGGCCAATAAACAAGTTGCAGAGTCAGCGCTAAAAATAGCCAAAACCAATCTAGATAATAGTGAATTACGCGCACCGTTCGCGGGTACTGTGGCAAAGGTGTTTGTTAAAAACTTTGAAAACATTCAAGCGAAACAAAACATCTTACGCCTTGAAACACGCGACCTAATGGACGTAGTAATTCAAGTTCCCGAAAAACTTATTGCACGAATCGATAAAGACGTTGACTATCAACCTGAAGTTGTCTTCGATGGTTACCCAAACAAGTCATATCAATTAACCATAAAAGAGTTTGATACCCAAGCCGACCCTATCACTTTAACCTACAAAGTTGTGTTTTCTTTACCTGTACCAGAAGACTTTAATCTACTTGCAGGTATGACTGGCCGCGTTGATATAGATTTAAGCAAAATCACTAGCTCACAATCATCTTACACACTATTGCCTGTTGAAGCGGTTTTTTCAGAGCCTACCGAGTCTGAAAATAACAATAGCTATGTGTGGCTGTATGACCAAAATACTGGCTTAGTACATAAACAAGCTGTTGAAGTTGGCCAGTTACATCGTGATGGTATTGAAGTGCTATCAGGTATTGAGCAAGACCAAATTGTTGTTGCAGCAGGCGTGCACTCTTTAGAAGAAGGTATGAAAGTGCGCCCATGGCAAAAAGAGCGAGGCTTATAATGAGCTTCGCTGCACTTGCTATTGAAAGAAAAGTCATTAGCTGGATGTTTGCGCTGTTTTTACTGATTGGTGGAACAGTCGCTTACTTTGGCTTAGGACAACTTGAAGATCCTGAATTCACCCTAAAAAAAGCCATGGTGATCACGCTTTACCCGGGCGCGTCACCACAACAGGTTGAAGAAGAAGTTACCTTTCCTATCGAAAATGCAATTCAACAGCTGCCGTATGTTGATTACGTAACGAGTATTTCATCAACAGGTAAATCGCAAATTACCGTGGAGATGAAAAGCAATTACCGTAAACAAGACTTACGCCAAATATGGGATGAACTGCGTCGTAAAATCAACGATCAAGCAGCGTCAATGCCATCAGGGGTTTATCCTAGTAAGATTATGGATGACTTTGGTGATGTATACGGTGTGATGTATGCGGTAACCGGTGATGGTTACTCTTATGATGAACTCAAAGATTACGTTGATTATCTAAAACGCGAACTTGTTTTGGTGGATGGTGTAAGTAAAGTAACCGTAGGTGGTGAACAACAAGCCCAAGTGATGGTTGAAATTTCAACTCGTAAACTAGCCCAGTTAGGTATCTCACCCAATCGTATTTACCAGCTTTTACAAACACAAAACAGTGTGTCGAACGCAGGTAAAGTGCGCGTTGGCGATGAATCAATTCGCCTACATCCAACAGGTGAATTCAAAGATGTAAAAGAGCTCGAAAATCTACTTATCTCTAAGCCAGGTGAGAATGAACTTATTTACTTAGGTGACGTTGCTACCGTTTTTCGTGAGTATGCAGAAGTCCCTAATAATATTATTCGCTATAACCAGCAGCAAGCATTACTGGTAGGCGTGTCGTTTAGCTCTGGTGTCAATGTAGTTGATGTTGGTGCAAATATTGAGGCTCATTTAGCGTCACTTGAATATCAACGACCACATGGCATGGAAATTAACAGCGTTTATAACCAACCTGCCGAAGTTGAAAAGTCAGTAAGTGGCTTTATTATCAGCCTACTAGAAGCTGTTGCCATTGTTATTATCGTACTCTTAGTCTTTATGGGCTTTAAAAGCGGCGTATTGATTGGTGTAATACTCCTGCTAACGGTATTAGGTACCTTCATATTTATGAAGTTGTTTGCTATTGATTTACAACGTATTTCGCTTGGTGCCTTGATCATAGCCTTAGGTATGCTGGTTGATAATGCTATTGTAGTAACCGAAGGCATATTGATAAATCTAAAGCGCGGACAAACTAAACTGCAAGCTGCAACTAATATTGTAGATCAAACCAAGTGGCCGTTATTAGGTGCTACGGTTATCGCTATTACAGCATTTGCGCCAATTGGCTTGAGTTCAGATGCCAGTGGAGAGTTTGCAGGAAGCTTATTCTGGGTATTATTTATATCGTTATTACTGAGCTGGATCACAGCCATTACCTTAACGCCTTTCTTCGCTGATTTGATGTTTAAACAAGCAACTGAAAAACAGCCGCATCATGATGAAGACCCTTACCAAGGTGTTATTTTTAATGTCTATAAAGGCGTGTTACATACAGCAATGCGGTACCGTAAAACCACGCTACTTCTAATGGTTATTATGTTGGTAAGCTCAGTTTATGGTTTTAAATTTATTAAACAGTCGTTCTTCCCTGCATCAAATACACCTATGTTTTATGTTGATTATTGGCATACGCAAGGCGCTGATATTCATACCACAATGGATGGTGTTGCAAAGCTTGAAAAATTCTTACAAGCCGACCCTCTGGTTGAAGAAATAACCACAACGGTTGGTCAAGGCGCACCGCGTTTTATGCTGACTTACGCACCTGAAAAATCATACCCAGCTTATGGGCAATTGATTATTCGTGTAAAAGACCGCGAAGCTGTTACTACCATGATCAAAAAAGTACGTGATTATCAGCACGAGCATGTACTTGATGCTCAGCTTAAAGTTAAACGTATGGAAATTGGCCCATCCACTGATGCAAAAATTGAAGCACGTTTTTCTGGTGCTGATCCTGTGGTACTTCGCCAGTTAGCAAAAGAGGCAAAAGACATTCTGCATCAAGATGCAGGGGCATTTAATATTCGTGACGATTGGCGTGCTCGCTCTAAGTTAATTCGTCCGCAATTTAACGAGCAAAAAGCCCGTCGTTTAGGGATTGCTAAATCTGACCTTGATCAGCTGCTGTTAACTAGCTTATCGGGTAAACAAGTGGGCGTTTATAAAGATGGCACACAAATGCTACCTATTATTGCTCGTTCGCCTGCTGAAGAACGCTTAAACGTTGAAAGCTTGCGTGACTTACAAATTTACAGCCCTGTGTTAGGTGTGTTTGTACCGGTGACCCAAGTGGTTGATGATTTTGTTGTTGAGTGGGAAGACAGCTTGATCATGCGACGTGACCGTAAGCGTACCATCACTGTGATGGCCGACCACGATGTTATTGGCGATGAAACTCCAGCGAAGCTTTTTGCACGTGTTCGCAAAGACATAGAAGCTATTGAGCTGCCTCGTGGCTATGAATTGCAGTGGGGCGGCGAATATGAGTCATCAAGCAAAGCGCAAAAAGCTATTTTCGGCTCATTGCCGCTAGGTTACTTAGCTATGTTCGCTATAACTGTACTGCTATTTAACTCGGTTAAAAAGCCTTTAGTGATTTGGGCGACAGTGCCGCTGGCTATTGTTGGTGTATCCGCAGGTTTATTACTAATGAATGCTGCATTTAGCTTTATGGCACTACTTGGCTTACTGAGCTTAAGCGGCATGCTCATCAAAAACGGCATTGTCTTAGTTGACCAAATTAACCTTGAACTCGATAGCGGCAAAGACCCTTACAAAGCGGTGTTCGACTCTGGGGTGAGCCGTGTTCGTCCTGTAGCGATGGCTGCAATTACCACCATTTTAGGCATGATCCCACTGCTATTTGACGTGTTCTTCCAGTCAATGGCGGTAACCATTATGTTTGGTCTTGGTTTTGCGACAGTGCTGACACTGATTGTTGTGCCTGTGCTCTATACCATGCTGTTTAAGATCAAAGTACCTAAACAGCGTCATGCTAATTAATACAGATTGACTCTCAACCAAAAGCCCTAACATCAAATTGTTAGGGCTTTTTCTTTAAAAAGTGAACACTCTAGTTAAGTTTTAAAGTGGAAGGCTAATTAACGTTAGTGTAATTAACGTCACATTATTATTCTGAAGCCTATTTTTTCAGGCTTAATGTACCGGTGCGTTTTGTACTGCTACGCTTAGTTTGATTTGGTTTTGATGAGTGAGAATTGCCAGCCTTTGATCTTGATTGACCTTGTTTGGCATCACCTCGTGCCTTTTTCACGTATTTAGAGAAGTCGCGCTTTTTTTCTTCTTCATTGCGTGGTTTTTGCTTGGCACGAGCTTGAGTAGGTTGTTTATTTTCATCAACTGAACGCTCTTCCGTTTTACCTGAGTCAGCAATTGAGTTATTGATCTCAGCCATTTCTTGTTCGGTTAAGTGACGCCACTGCCCGACTTTTAAACCTTTTAGGGTCACGTTCATAATTCGTGTGCGCTTTAGAGTCACCACTTCATAGCCTAAATATTCGCACATACGGCGTATTTGGCGGTTTAAGCCTTGTGTTAGCACTATGGTAAATTGCTGTAGGCCCGTTTGTTTAACTTTACACTTTTTAGTGACAGTATCGAGGATAGGAATCCCGTTTGCCATCTTATTCACGAACTGGCGGTTAAGCGGTTTATCAACCGTCACTACATATTCTTTTTCATGATTATTACCAGCGCGAAGAATTTTATTAACGATGTCGCCTTCGTTGGTTAAGAAGATTAACCCTTCTGAAGGTCTATCTAAGCGTCCAATAGGGAAAATACGTTCTGGGTAATTAACCGCTTTAACAATATTGCTTTGGATTTTTCGCTCAGTCGTACAAGTAATACCAACAGGTTTGTTATAGGCGATATAAACCAGCTTAGGTTTTGCTTTTAATGGTTTACCATCAATGAGTACATCATCGGCGTCACTGACTTTTACGCCCATTTCAGGCAAGTTGCCGTTAACAGTAACACGACCTTCTTCAATATATTTATCTGCCTCACGGCGTGAACAAAAACCTGTTTCA
Organism: Pseudoalteromonas sp. NFXS39; assembly: GCF_040148775.1. Classification (NCBI taxonomy): domain Bacteria; kingdom Pseudomonadati; phylum Pseudomonadota; class Gammaproteobacteria; order Alteromonadales; family Pseudoalteromonadaceae; genus Pseudoalteromonas; species Pseudoalteromonas sp. NFXS39. The sequence goes on from NZ_JAGDEC010000001.1 coordinate 422,223, forward strand.
CTGATAAATTTATTTAATCGCTTTAACTCTGTCATGGCACACTTCTGTCTGGATTTTAAAGCCGCTAGTTTATACCAGAAGACTTTACCAAGCTAGGTAGAATCTAGGCTCTTTCACTACACTTTTAGTGTAGTGCTGCGTTTTTAGGCTTTTCGCTCAATAAACTATGTAGAGTATCAAAATCGAACGCGTACTCGGTACTTTTGCTGTTTTGCAATAAGAAAGTTTCAAAAGGGATAACCGACCAGTCTTTGATGTTTCTTAGCCAGTTGTAACTTTGAATATTGTGCTTTGTGATCACCCCAAGCTGAAATTTAATCGCATCATGATTTTGCCAATAAGGGTTACCATTATGATGATCGACCAAGCTAATTAATGCCCATGCACCCATCATAAAATGCCCGCCAACACTGGCTGTGAGTTTTTGCTGTTCAATTAAGTTTAAATTATCGTCAAGCCAATCAATGCCACCAATAAAATAGACTCTATCTGTCTTACCTTTTACTGCTTCAAGGGCACCTTGTGCCATTAAATCAGAGGCACACCAAATCACATTAGTATCAGGGTATCGTTGTAACAATCGGCTTACTTTATTCTCGGCTTCTTGCTTATTCCAACCAGCATACACAACTTGCTCAAGCTCAACATCTTGTTTTCGTAGATAGTGCACGAGCCCATCACTGCGGGTGTCAGATTCAGTGCCATAATGACCATTAATCGCAACGAAGTGAGGCGTTTGCTGCGTATTTATTGCCTCATCAAGTAAGGCTTTGCCAAGTTGCTCACCCGCTTTAAAGTTATCGTGAAATACTTCCCCAAGCCAATACTTAAAGCGCTGACGGGGTTTACCCACTTCGTCTCGCTCTACGCCAACAATCGTTTCTTCAAGGGTGATAAATTTCACTTTGTGTTGTTCAAGCAAACTCATTGATTGCTCTGCGCCACCTGGGTAATTGATTAAAATGGCGTAATCAGGTTTAGGGTTATATTGCAGGTATTGTTTTAGTTCGGCTAATTGAATGTGGCGATTTCCACCACCGTAAATTGTTGTGAGAGAAACATTATTTTGCTTGGCAGCAACCTGCATCACATCAGTCACTTTTTGCCAAAATACATCGCTTTTAACAGAGGGATTAACTAACAGCACAGAGAATTGCTCGCCAGCATAAAGTGGTGAATAGCAAAGCAATGTAAAAACCAACAAACAAATTCGCATTACCACTCCGCTTTGTTTTTCTTTGATTGTAGTATATGAGGAATTATCTAGACAATTTCCGCCAAATAAATTCACACGGACCATGTGTAAAATACTGGCTATACACTTTACAAAAAAACAACTGAAAAACAAGCACAACAGCAATTACCAACCAATAATCTATGCGATCAAAATTAAGTGCTGCGGTAGGGTATGCGACTTTAAAAAACAGGATAAATACGACTGTTTGCATTAGATATAACGTCAACGACATACGCCCTGCCTGCTGTAGCAACAAGCAGTTACTAGGTGTATTTTTAACTACTTTTATAATGATGTGGCAATAACAAATGGCCACGGCTAAAGCAGCAAGCCAATTAATCGGTTCCACAATCGCGTACATAAATACACTGCTGCTAGGGTCTATCATCAACCTTACAACTGTTAAACCAATAGCCGCTGGAACAATCATGTTAAGCTGAGCTTTCGTTAAGCCGTCAACAAATACCCCTTGTTTATATAGATAAACGCCCACCAGCATTAACCCTGCAGCCATCCACATAGTGATCAGTGGCACAGCAATAAGCATTATAATAAACATCAAAAAGTTGCTGACGAATCCTGCGAAGTAAGAAGAATAAGCCGCATCATACGCCATTAAAAAGCTCTCAGAGCTTCGCGTTACAGGGGTAAACTCCGGCTCTACAAAGGCAAGTAAAAATGAAATGAAAGCACCAAGGAATAAGAACAATATGCCCATACGCAGTATTTTTTCTTCATCTTGCTGGCTAAATTTAAGGGTTAACCAGCCTGCACAGGCATAAATAAACAATATATCACCAGCCCATAATAGAAAGCCATGAGCAAGGCCAATACAAGCCAAAACTTGTAGCCGTTTATGTTGCTTCTCGACGTTTTGCCAAAGCTGCCATTGAATGACTAAAGATGCACCAAATAATAGGCAAAATAAACTTCTAAAGCGCCCATCAATGAAAACTGTATTTACGGTGTAAATGAGTGAGTCTGAAAAGGGTGGCGCAGCACTTGGGGTATAGTCGTACTCAAATAGAGCAAAGCTGTAGATGTTCATAAACATCAAGCCGAGTACCGCAATACCCCGTAAAACATCCATATTTATATTGCGCATAAATCCCTTATAAGTTTTGTCTGCAGCTATCGCTCCAATTTACTGCATTTTCGTATATTTTGGGAAGATCTGCACTTTCAATACTTAAATAGGCAACGGCCTGCTCAAGCGCCCACCAGCTGCCGGTTTCGTAAGCTTTGACAGTTTCAAGTATGTAATACAAAATATTTTTTTCTTGCATTAAAGCAGCATGAATTTCGTCAGGAAACGGCAATCGATCCAATAGCTTTTCCATAGGCTGATCTAATATGGCATCAAGTAACGAAAACAGTCCCGTTAAAAAAGCCTCACCCGTTTGCTGCTTAGCAACACGCTGAGCTATTAATTCGCAAAAGCGTGCTCTGACAACACAAAGCCGAGTTAGCTCGGCTGGTTTTGATTGGGCACTGTGGGCGGTGATAATTAAGCTCACAAACTTTTTCAGTCGTTCATGGCCAAGATAAACAAGCGCTTGTTTTAAAGAGCCAATTTTACTCTTGATAGGAAACACGCCGCTATTTATTAAACGCAGCAATTTATAAGCAAGTGCGGTATCTAACGAGAACAAGCCAGCAATTTCGCTTATGTTTGGATCTGGGCGCATTACTTCAGCATAAATTGATAATACGAGTGCGTAGTTGTAATCAATATCGCGATGCTGAATCATTTTGGGTTTTGCAAAGAAATAGCCTTGGAAGAAGTCAAAGCCCATTTTATAGGCTTTGTCGTAATCATCAGCTGTTTCAAGTTTTTCGGCTAAAAGCTTTATTTTTTTATGTTCTTTAAGCTTGTTAACAACAGGAGCAATTTCTTCAAAAGGAGTTTGCTGTACATCAAACTTGATAAGACGAATAAGTTTTAAAAAACGATCCCACTCAGGTTGATAGACAAAATCATCCAATGCCAACTTATAATTGTTATGAAACAACTCACGACAATATTCGTAATTTTCGTCGGTAGGTTCCATGGTTTCTAGTAACTCTATCACCACATCTTGAGTTGGCAGAAACGCGCAAAGGTCCAGCTTCAAAGACTCTGGACCTATATTAATTAATGCTTTTTTGCCCGACGTAATATGACGGGTACCTAAATTGAGCTGGTTTTCCATAATAAGTCGAGCCGTTGCCGTACTCTCTGACACATCAGGAAAACTATTTTGTAAACTATCTCTAAATAGTAGCTCATAGGCGACAACTTGTTGACGACGGTTAAAGACCGCTTGCCTAGCAACAAATACAGCCACTTTACCTACTTTTTATATTTTATCTCACACTAAGTAATTAATAGCTGAAATTGACAAAAAAGTCACTTAATTACCATGAATCACGCATTTTTTATTGATATAAGCCTGATAAATAGCCTTCTGCCACAGATTGCCACGTAAAACGGGCATTTTTGGCCTGTTCACATATTGAACACCATTTATCTGGTTGTGATTTCTTAAGCTCAAGCGCATCGCTAAAACTAGTAACAAGTTCGTAGCTTTGTGCTGCTAAACTCTCACCTTGAAAACTAAAACCACTGACAAGATGGTCGACAGTATCACGTAAACCGCCCACGCTATGGACTAAACACGGCTGCCCTGCTCGCATAGCTAACATTTGACTAATACCACAAGGTTCAAATGAACTTGGCATTAGGAATAAATCACCTAAATGGTACATGTATTCACCAACAAAATGTGCGTACCCTTTTAAAAATAGCAGGTTTTCTTGACGAGCCATAACCGATGTCATAATTTGCTCAAGTTCAGCATCCCCAGAACCTAAAATAATCATGTAACCGTTATGCTGTTTTAAGCGCTGACACAACTCATCTAACACGAGCCCTTTATCATAAGGCTGACGAAGTAGCAGTGCTTTTTGATCTGTCAAACGACCAACACTTGTTACTAATGGCCCGGAAAACGGCTGAGTTTTAAATTTAAGTAATCTTTGATGAGCTATGTAATAGCTTGAATCTAATACAGGGCTTTTTGCCATCCATTGAAATAATGCATTTTCAGCATGCTGATAAAGACTCGCTAAACTAATGTCGTCAAGCTTCATTCCAGGGTATTCGCAGCCATTAAGAATGCCCACTACGCGGCCTTGTTCATAGGCAGCTTGCAAGTCAGCTTCAAGGCCCTCCCCCCCAAAAAAACCTTTTTCAGCATCACTTGGACGCAGTACTTCTTGGCAATAAGTTGGCGATACAAGATGTACTTTATCAACCAAGTTAATTGCAGTGCGCATTGGGTTAAAGCAATCAAAGTAACGCGGATCGCATAATTTTTCGCCGTTATAACCTAAACCTGGGAACCAGGCTTCAAAGCTTGAGCTGTCGCCTTTAAAAGGACGTATCCCTTGCAATGCAAGGTTATGAACTGTGTAGGCTAAGAATAAATGCGCTAGTTTTCTGTAGCGACTGTCTGTTTTTAGTAATAAAGCAACACAGGCACTATGCCAGTCATGTAGATGAACTACATCCGGTGTGCGAATAATTCCTTGTAGCAAAGCTTCACATACAGCGGCGTTAAAAAGAGCAAACTTACTTGCATCCGTAGCAAACGGACGGCCGGGTTCATCATTACAATAAACAGCACCGTTATGACGGCTAAATTCCCAGTGAGATATAACTAGTTGTGTTACACCTTTTTCACTTTTAGCTAGTTTCCACACATCAAGCTTTTGCATTTGTCCGGCAAATGGCACATGCACTTCACCAATATGATGACGCTCTAAATGACTAAAGCCGTAATCAGGTATGACTACATCAACACTCAGTCCTTTTTCTACTAAAGCTTTAGGACAATCTCTAACAACATCCGCTACACCACCGACTTTGGCATTCGGTAATGCATCATTCTCTGCAGCTACCATCAATACATGCATGCTTTGCAGTACTCCATAAAACTGTTATACCAATCAGCAATAATACTTAATTAAGCAAATTGATATTATTCAAATATAAATAAAGGAGGGACATGCCCTCCCTTTTTCATTTAGCGCGATTGCTTAAGCAAGTCGTTTATTATCTTGCTCTTGTTGTTTTAACTTTTTTGCAAGTTCATTCAACATATCACGAGTTACCAGCACAATCCCTTTTTTCGAGACTCTAAAGCCATTTTCTTTGTCGGCCTTGTGGTCGTAACCAATTTCTAGGCCCGCTGGGATCTCACAGTTGCGGTCAATAATAGCACGCCTAATTCGGCAGTTTCGCTGTATTTTTGCACCAGGTAAAATCACTGATTCTTCTATTTCACAGAATGAGTGAACATAGACATTCGAGAACAGCAGTGACTTTTTAACTTTAGAGCCAGAGATAATACAGCCACCCGATACTGTTGAATCAACAGCCATACCACGTCTGTCATCATCATCAAAAATGAATTTCGCTGGCGGTAACTGCTCCTGATAAGTCCAGATTGGCCATTTTGGATCATAAAGGTCAAGCTGAGGCTCTGGCATTACCAGCTCCATGTTGGCTTCCCAGAATGAATCAAGCGTACCAACATCGCGCCAGTATGGCTGACCATCTGTGTTAGAGTCTCTAAACGGATATGCAAACACGTTATGCTCTTCGATGATAGCTGGGATAATATCGTGACCGAAATCACGGCCAGAACCTTCAGTTTCTGCGTCTTTTTTCAATTGTTCAAATAAGAACTCAGTATTGAAAATATAGTTACCCATTGATGCTAAACAGGTCCCAGGTTTACCTGGTACAGACGTTGGCTCAGCAGGCTTTTCATCAAAACGACGGACACGATTGCTTTCATCAACCGTCATTACACCAAATGTATCTGCAGCTTCTTCGCAAGGTACTTCAATACAACAAACCGTCATATCAGCACCTGTCTCAACGTGTTTTGCCAACAAACCGCCGTAATCCATACAATATACGTGGTCACCAGAGAGGATCATGACATATTTAGGTAGTTCATGACGGATGATATCCATATTTTGGAATACCGCATCAGCTGTACCGCAATACCACTCGTCACCATATCGCTGAGATGCTGGTAAAATCTCTACAGATTCACCCAGCTCTTTCTTAAAGTGGCCCCATGCACGGTTTACGTGACGAATTAACGAGTGCGACTTATATTGAGTAGCAATACCAACTCGACGAATACCTGAATTAATACAGTTCGACAGTGGAAAGTCGATTATTCGGTGTTTACCACCAAAATAGACTGCTGGTTTAGCACGCCAGTCTGTTAATTCATGTAAACGTGAGCCTCGTCCCCCTGCTAAGATGAGGGCATACGTTTCTCTGGTTAAACTACTTATGTATCGGTTTGCATAACTTGGCATAACTCTCTCCGTCTTAAGCTAGCTGCTTTTCTTCTGTGTGTTTTGCTGTGCACTAGTATCCAGTAATGGCTCCAAATGCCAGATGTCGTCACTGTATTGACTAATGGTTCTATCGCTCGAAAACATGCCACTGGCTGCAGTATTCAAAATACTCATCTTGGTCCAGTGAGCAGTGTCTAAGTAGGCTTGTTCAACTTGCTCTTGCGCTTCTACAAAGCTGGCAAAATCATGAGCGACTAACCATGGATCGTGCGGGCTCTTAATCGCCGCGATAATGTCGTCAAATAAATTAGGCTCAAACAAGTTGAAGTGACCGCTCTCAAGTAAGTGCATTACCTTATAGAGACTGTCAGTTTGGTGAATAATCTGCTCTGGATTATAGTGCGCTTTGATATCATCAATTTGCTCTGCACGTGCACCAAATAAGAAGAAGTTGTCCGCACCCACAGCATCACGAATTTCGATGTTAGCACCATCTAACGTACCTATGGTCAAAGCGCCGTTCATCATGAACTTCATATTACCTGTGCCTGATGCTTCTTTACCTGCCGTAGAGATTTGCTCAGATAAATCCGTTGCTGGGCAAATGGTTTCCATTGCTGTTACATTGTAATTTGGTAAAAAAGCAACTCTTAAATACGGTTTAGCAAGCGGATCTTTGTTGATTACTTCTGCTACGTTATTAATTAATTTAATAATTTTCTTCGCCATGTAGTAACCAGGTGCAGCTTTACCACCCAATAGCACACAACGAGGAACAATGTTTGCTGTATCGCCCTGGCGAATACGGTCGTAAAGGTGAATAACGTGCAGTACGTTTAATAGCTGACGCTTATATTCGTGAATACGTTTAACTTGCACGTCAAACATCATTTCGGCGTCAAACTCTACACCACAGCGGTTTTTCACTAACTCAACAAGGCGTTGCTTATTGCTGTGTTTTACAGCTTGCCATTGTTTATGGAATTTAGGATCGTCATATAAACGGCGTAACTGGCTAATTTTGCTAAAGTCAGCAACCCATTCATCACCAATGTGTTGATTAAGCAGTTTAGCCAACTCAGGGTTACAATGTGCTAACCAGCGACGTGGTGTTACACCATTGGTTTTGTTGTTGAATTTTTCTGGCCATAGCTGATAAAACTCATTGAATAAGCCCGCTTTAAGTAGCTCAGTGTGAAGTGCAGCCACACCATTAACCGAATAGCTACCCACAATCGCTAAATACGCCATGCGAATTTGTGGCTCTGGGCCTTCTTCGATCAGTGACAATGCACGTTGTTTTTCAACATCACCAGGCCAAGTTAAAGCAACTTCAGCTAAGAAACGCGCATTGATTTCATAGATAATTTCTAAGATACGCGGTAATAATCGGGCAAATAATGATACTGACCACTTTTCTAATGCTTCAGGCAGTAAAGTGTGATTAGTATAAGCCATGGTCTTAGTAGTGATAGACCAAGCATCTTGCCAATCAAGCTCATACTCATCAACCAAAATATGCATAAGCTCAGCTACAGCAATACTTGGGTGTGTATCGTTTAATTGAAAAACATGGTAATCGGCAAAGTCAGAAAAATCTTCGCCATGTTTACTAACCCAAGTATCAATGATGTCTTGTAAGCTCGCTGATGATAAGAAATATTGCTGACGCAAACGCAGTTCCTTACCGTTCTCACTACTGTCATTTGGGTAAAGTACCATTGTAATTTGTTCGGCTAAGTTTTTACGAGCTACCGCTTCTGAATAACTACCTGCGTTGAATTCGCTCAAATCAAATTCATCAGTAGCTTCTGATTTCCATAAACGTAAAGTATTTACAATATCGTTCTTGTATCCTGGAATTGGTACGTCATAAGGCACTGCTAAGACATCGTGAGAATCTAGCCATTGACGGTGCTCACGGCCATATTTATCAGTATAGCTTTCAACATGACCAAAAAATTTTACACGCTTTGATTGCTCAGGCGCACTGAGCTCCCAAGGGTGGCCTTCACGTAGCCAATTATCTGGTTGTTCAATCTGATGACCATTTTCAATAGCTTGATTAAACATCCCATATTCATAACGGATACCATAGCCAATCACTGGCAATGCAAGGCTTGCACAGCTATCCAAGAAACATGCTGCTAAACGCCCTAAGCCACCATTACCAAGACCTGCATCATGCTCAGCTTCTGCAACTTGCTCAAGTTCTGTACAGTACTCTTGTAATGCTTTAGCGACTTGCTCGTCTAGATCTAAGTTTAAAATCGCATTACCAAGTGCACGCCCCATTAAAAACTCAAGTGATAAGTAAGCTGTTTTACGGCGTTTTTGCTCATGAATTTGTTGTTTAGTAACACGACAGCGGGCAACAAGCCTGTCTCTAATAGTTAAGGCTAATGCATGGTATAAATACAGTTGTGATTTACCGACTTTGTCACGCCCTAAGGTGTAATAAAAATGGCGTGATAAATCATCGTCTAGGGTACTTTCATCAACTATAGGCGCATCCTGCCAGCCCTTTACAACACATACTTGATCGGCATTTTTAGCCATGATTTAGATCCTCTGAATTGGCGGTAAAAACCCAGCTGCTCATAGCAGCAATCTGTTGTTCCTTATCAACAAACTGTGTTGACATGGGGTGAATACTGGTCAGTGCTAATCGCCACTTTCCTTTTTCTAAACTAGGAAGTTGGCAATTTACCGGCTCTGATCCTGCATTTAAAATAATCAATAAAGCTTGATTTGTGTGCTTGTCTGTCAGGCTGTAGATCAACACTTGACGATCGCCTTGATGCCAATCATCTTGTTGCATATTAGTGCCTGATTCTGTAAACCATGCGACCTCATAACGTGGGTCATTATCGTGAACAAAAAAATGGTGTTTAAAAATACTGAACTGCTTACGAATGCGCAGTACATCGTCAATAAATCGGGTTAAAGGGTGACTAAGTTGTGAGTCTTTCCATGCAAGCCAGCTTGTGCGATTGTTTTGACAATAAGCGTTGTTGTTACCACCTTGTGAGTGTGCCATTTCGCTTCCTAAAGAAAGCATAGGCACGCCTTTAGAAAGTAACAAAGTTAGCAGCATATTTTTTTGTTGTTGTAAGCGCAATTTGCTTACTGCAGGATCGTTTGTAAAACCTTCGGCACCACAATTAAAAGAGTGATTGTCACTGTGGCCATCCCGATTTTGCTCACCATTAGCTTCGTTATGTTTATTCTCGTAGCTGACTAAATCAGCAAGCGTGAAACCATCATGACTAGTTATAAAGTTGATACTATTGAGAGGGCCACGTAAGTTATGTTCAAACAAATCGAATGAACCATGTAAACGTTTTGCTAGCTCACCAATAACACCCTGTTCTTGTTTCCAAAAGCGCCTTATAGTATCGCGATATTTATCATTCCATTCACGCCAAGGTGAGGGAAAAGCTCCTAATTGATAACCGCCAGGACCTATATCCCATGGCTCTGCAATGAGTTTAACTTGGCTAAGTATAGGATCTTGATTGATAGCTTGAAAAAATGCATGTGCTTGATTAAAGCCATTGGGGTTACGAGCTAAAATCGTCGCTAAGTCAAAACGAAAACCATCTACTCCCATTACTTCAACCCAATACCGCAAGCTATCAAGCACAAGTTGTAAAGTCCGAGGCGAATCAATATTTACCGTGTTGCCGCAGCCTGTATCATTAATGTAATGTTTTGGTTTCTCTGCAACTGTACGGTAATAACCGAGATTATCTAATCCGCGAAGTGACAAGATAGGCCCATCAGTTCCTGCTTCAGCGGTGTGGTTATAAACCACGTCTAATATTACTTCGATATCAGCTTTGTGTAGCGCCGTCACCATTTCTTGAAATTCACAAATATCATCATTAACTAGATAATCTTTATGCGGCGTAAAGAAATTAAGCGTGTTGTATCCCCAGTAATTTTGTAAGCCTTTCGCCGTTAAAAACTGCTCGCTTATAAAAGCATGGACAGGTAATAATTCTATGCAAGTCACACCAATCTTGCGCAGGTGCTCAATAAAACTTGGATGGCTTAAACCTAAAAACTTACCTTGCAAAGATTTTGGGATCTCTGGGTGACGACAGGTTGCACCAACCACATGGCATTCATAAATAACCGTTTTGCCCCAGCAATGATTTGGTTTTTTCCCAGCGTAAGGTGTTAGTTCCCGTACCCGTGATTTAGGCATATCAATCGCGTTGTTAACCTGGCTTAATTTCCCAACAGGCATTTGCCCATAATGGCGTTCACTCCAAGTAAATTCGCCATATATATCACGTGCGTAAGGGTCCAATAGTAGTTTGTGATTATTAAAAAATAGCCCTTTTTCAGGTGCATACTCACCATCAGCCCGAAAGCCATACAAAGCACCACTTTTCAGAGGACTCACTTTTAGCGTCCATATCCCGCCTTCGTTCATATGCATCGCGAGAGTGAGAATCTCAGAATGACCACTACTGTCAAATAAGCACAACGACATATGTTGCGCTTGAGGGGCGTACACAGCAAAATTAACGCCATTGCCAACAACAGACGCACCTAAAGGAGAGCTCACCCCGACTTCGAGTTCGACACTATGACTCATCGCTCACCTTCTTCAGGTAAATAGTTGCAAGACCAGGCAAAGAGATACTAATACTTTGATTAAAACCATGACTTTCTATAGCTTGGCTTGTAATGATTTGTTCGGCGTGACTGGTAACTTCAACACCGGAACCAAAATAGTCAGTTTTGTCGGTATTTAAAACGACTTGATAAGAGCCCGATTTTGGCACGCCAATGACATAATCGTGATATACCTGTGGAGTTAAGTTACAAATCACCACCACAAAGTCTTTCGCTTTTTTTGCATAGCGAATAAAGCTAAACATACTTTGCTCAGCATTAGTGCTATCAAGCCATGCAAACCCTGCAGGGTTGGTGTCTTGCTCATACAAGGCTGGGGTGCTTGTGTAAACGGCATTCAATTCTTTGATAGTTTGCTGCATACCACGATGGCTCATATGCTCAAGCAAATGCCAGTCAAGAGATTGATCGTGATTCCACTCTTTGCGTTGGGCGATTTCTGCACCCATAAATAACAGTTTTTTACCCGGATGCGCCCACATAAACGCATAATATGCACGTAAGTTTGCAAACTTTTGCCAATCATCTCCTGGCATTTTTTCTATTAATGAGCCTTTACCATGCACGACTTCATCGTGACTAAGCGGCAAAATATAGTTTTCGCTGTAAGCGTAAACCATTGAAAAAGTCATTTCATGATGATGATGCGAACGGTATATCGAATCACGTTGCATATAATGCAAACTGTCATTCATCCAACCCATGTTCCATTTATAACCAAAGCCTAAACCATCATGATCAACTTGGCGTGTAACCCCTGGCCATGCTGTCGACTCTTCAGCCACCATCATTATGCCTGGATTTTTTGCATAGCAGCGCATATTTACTTGTTTTAAACACTCAATGGCGCCTAGGTTTTCTCGACCACCAAATTGGTTTGCAATCCACTGCCCTTCTTCACGGCTATAATCCAGATAAAGCATTGAAGCAACAGCATCAACACGTAAGCCGTCAATGCCAAACTCATTTAACCAATACATTGCATTTGCAATTAAAAAGCTGCGAACTTCTGCTCGGTCATAATTGTATATATACGTATTCCAATCTGGATGAAATCCTTGTCTAACATCAGCATGCTCGAATAAATGGGTTCCGTCAAAACGATGTAAACCATGAGGATCGCTAGGAAAGTGCCCGGGTACCCAGTCAAGAATAAGACCGATATCGGCTTCATGACACTGTTCAACAAAATAAACAAAATCTTCAAAGCTGCCATAGCGGCTGGTCGGTGCAAACAATCCAACGGGTTGATAACCCCATGATCCATCAAAGGGATACTCACTGATAGGCATTAATTGCAAATGCGTAAAACCAAGCTCTTTAGTGTACGGAATAAGGTTATCGGCAAGCTCACGCCATGTTAAATAGCGCTCCCCGTTATCTCTTCTTTGCCAAGAACCCGCGTGCACTTCATAAATACAGACTGGCGCATTAACACTGTTACGTTTTGCACGATTAGCTAACGCTTGTTCAGAAAGCTGAATACCTGTTTTTAGCTTTTGTAGCACTGACGCAGTACCCGGTGCTTGTTGCATCTTAAACGCAAATGGATCGGCTTTATCAAGCACTTCTCCGGTCAGAGTCGTGATAGCAAATTTGTAGCATTGATGCTCTTTAAGCCCTGGGATAAATAACTCCCATACCCCACTGGCAGGATGAAAACGCATAAAATGACGATTACGCTGCCAATAGTTAAATTCACCAATCACAGATACACTACTGGCATTCGGTGCCCACACTGTAAAACGTACACCATCGACACCTTGTTGAGATACAAAATGAGCACCAAAATGTTGATACGCATACTCTAAACTACCTTCATTAAACAGATACATAGCCTGTTCATCTAAGGTGCTATCAAAACTGTACTCATCATGTTGTAGATGGTTAAATTCATCGCTATAACTAACTTCTAGCTGATAGTTGGGTTTAGTTTTCGACCTAATATTGGCGACAAATAAATGACTATCACCTTGTTGATGCGCAACGATTTTTTCTGTACCAAGTATAACCGTAACACTACTAGCACCAGGCAAAAAACAACGTATGTCATAACTTGAGTCATCACTTTTATGAGGCCCAAGAAAGCTGAAGGGGTCTCTAAAACAACCACTGGCTAATGCATCTATCTGTTTCTGATAAATAATAGGTTGTGCATTTTGCTCTTGACGAACTCGACTTCGCATTATTGATTCCTTATCGAGATTAAATTGGCTAAGAATGACTGTTGCGCTTTAATAATTTCCGCCGCTGGACGCGATAATAAACGCCGCCAATTTGGGTACTCTTTGTCTGTACCGGGGATATTTACAGGCAGTACTTGCTGGTCTAAATCATCTATTTGAATAGTAAATAGCCTTGCTGGTGCTGCTGCTAAAGACGATGCCAGAGCTTCATATACCAAGAAAGCGTCTGCATCTAACGATAAATATTGTTCTGATTCGCGCGCTATAAAGTTTAGCATGCGTTGCTTTTCAAGGTTTCGCGCATCAAACAGAGCCCTTGCTTGCCCTTCATCTAGCAAACCATATTGTTGTTTAATGGTAATATCATGGCCAATCCACCAACCTTTAAAAGGTGGAACGTCATGGTTTGCTATCATTAATAAGCTTTGAGGAGCAAAATGCTCAGCGGCTAAAAACTCGCCTTGATAATCTTTTTCGAAATAAAACAGTCCATTAGAATATATTGCGCTCGCTTTTAGAGCTTCACGTACTTCATTCGGTACAACTCCTAAATCTTCACCAATCACCACACATTGATTAAGGTGAGATTCAATTTTAAGCACCGCTAATAAATGCTCAAATGGATAATAGACATAACAACCATCTTGCTGTGAATTATTTTTGAAGCACCACCAAAGTCGACGAATTGCCATTACATGGTCAATTCTCAGACCGCCAACGTCTTCCATATTGGCTCGGATAAGCGAACGATAGAATGCAAAGTTGTCCTTGCTTAACTTTTGCGGATTAAGGGCTGGTAGCCCCCAGTTTTGGCCATGCTCAGCCCAAGGATCTGGTGGTGCGCCGACATGCGCACCTTCGGCAAAAAGTTCGTTTTGGCTTTTAAACTCACTACCATCACCTGCACACCCAACAGCTAAATCATTGATTAGGCCAATAGCCATGCCACTATCACGGGCTGCTTGTTGGCATATATTTAATTGTGAATGCGCTTGCCATTGTAAGTAACTTGCATAATCACGGTCGCCAACCAGCATGGTGGATAGGCTACGCTTATGCGTATCACAAAAAATCGCGAACTGTTCTTTTCGATCTGGTGAGGCAAACTCGCAAAAATGCTGATACAAACAACTAAATACTTGATATTTGAATTCACTGACCGATGTGTAATCGATGTAAGACGAATTGGGTTGCGGCTTATCTGCTAATAATTTAGTAAGTACCTTATTATTTTTGGCGTCCTCGCATTGCGATACAGCAATATATAAAGGATTTAATAAAGCTCGGGAATTTGGGCTATAAGGGCTTGCTCTTTCTGGGCTATGCTCAAATAATAAATGCAAGGGATTAAGTAGCACATAATCCATATTTTGTGCTGCTGCTTCTTGAATCAGCTTTTCTAAATCCGCAAAATCACCAATACCTAAACCATCTTCATTACATAAGCTATAAAGCTGAATAGATAAACCTAAACGCTTTTTATCATCAATAGAAAAACACTCTTTTGGTACTACCCAAAGTTGGCTGTGAGACTGCTGATCTGCAACAGAAATTAGCGCGTCATGATATCCAATCGGCATGTCAGGAACCGGTAAAGCGAGTTCGAGATAACGTATGCCATTTAAACCATAATCTCCGAGTACCTCTAAACCCTGTAAGTTTTCACGGGTAAAGTAAATATTTAACGAAGGAACGCTTAATGTGCATGATCGTGATAACAAACGTTCATCTAAGCGTACTTTCAAAATAGGCTGATGTGCCTCAACAATACTTGTTTGAGGCAACAAATTCAGCCAAGTACCTGCATCTAATGCAAAATTAAGTTGCTTAATTGCATCTTCATCTTGAGTATCGATACCACAACAACTAAGTGCCTGCTTACGTGTACTTTCATCGAAAATAACATGTTCGCCAGTGTACTTAGTGTATTCATAGCCTATGCCATGCAGGTAATATAACTGCGAAAGTGACTGCATTAAAACACCTAAGCGCGCTGGGTATTAACAATGCTGTTATCAGTACCAAAACCGTTAGGAATATAACCATCAGCTTGGTGATCGTTGTCCCATGTTTCGCCGTTAATTAAGTAGCGGAAATGAAATTCTTGATCTAAAGGTAAACGCTGTTTGTATTTGAAAACTTGTTCTTTTTTATTGAACTTCATTGGCACTGGTTGCCAATCTGTAAATTCTGCGACTAATTGCACATCATCAGCGTCAGGGTGTTGGAATTCAAAGGTAACTTCGGTTTCGTCTTTAGTTTTAAAAAAACGTTTACTTAACATAGTGGGCTCCAATTCAACCAATTGGTAAATTAATCCTTGCCACAGTCCCGCACTAATAAATCATTGAGCGGAAACTGTGCGTTGCAGGTTTTGCTATCTTGCTTACAAAAACATCAAGTTCGTGTTAGTAAATCAAACCTATATTTACGCATTATGACAGTGCAACTGTTTATTTTTTGCACCAAAATAGTGCGTAAAACATACAAAATTACAACAATCATATTGCTATATTATTACGAGCAATAACTGAACCAAGTTGATGGTAAAATATACTTTATTTTCAGCGTCATTTTTATCAGCTCTCTACATAACTTATAAAAAGTAGATAACAATTTAGGTTGGGTAAAGTGAATAAAATTGAAGTGATTAATTAGAGTAAAAGCACCAAAAGAGACACTACTTCACTCATCAAAAAACATTAGCTAATTATTTCCAAAAATGAAAACTTGTTTACGCCACACTGTTTTTATAAATAAACCAACAAAATAAGTAAAAACAAAGTTTAAATTCTTAACTACTTACTATGCTACTACCACATAAATTATTAAAAAATAAAATTATAAAACAACCGTTAACTTCAACATTGTCCAATTAACGTTTTTAAAAATTATCTCAGTAAAAGTGTAAAAACAATAAGTAGAAAAGCGTAAATTAAAAGCTGAAAGCCATTCATAAAATTATAGTACGCATTGCTAAACCTGCAATGTAATAGCAATTTGTTCTGACACAGAAATCTATATTTACAGAGTCACCTCTATCAAAATTAATAACACCACCTGAAACTCTATAGATAATAAATAAAACTAAAAACCTATGGATAAAATAATTAAATATATAAACTTTAAAATTTAAAAACAAAACAACCAGAACGATATTGGGTACAAATGTAAAAATTTAAAACCTTTTAGTAACCAGATTTAAAAACTAATAACAAAAATTGTTTTAGCAACACAAACAAAATAGTATAAAAGTTATAGGAAAACCACCCTAATGCAACCTTAAAGTTGTATACACATAACACTAAACGCTATGAATTTTCACATTAAGCACTCATCCAAACCCCAAAGTATGAGAAAGACTTTGTCTATCTTAAACACAAACAATATACTCAATTCATTAACTGGTGAGGTTTTATAGTAAAACAAAAACACCAAAACGGTAGTAATTTATGGCTAATACTCTTCGAATTTTATCTATATGTATTATAACTCTAATAGCTTTTATATACGGCTTTAATATCTTTTTGACTAAACAAGTCAATGATTTAGTTTATGCTCCTAAAGGCATAGACATACATACCTTCGAACAAGGGCAAGTAAATGTTGTTGCTGCCCCTTGGTATAATCTTGTTTTAAGTGGACAGCACTTAATTTACAACAACGACATCGCTTATATTGTAATTAATGTCACAGCGGATTCTGTAATTACAACGAGTGCTTCAGACCTTGTACTTGCTACGCTTTTAGCACCTATTAACATAATCATCTTGCTGTTATTAGCGTTAGCTGTAAGTTGGCTAGTAAGTTTAAGATTCAAAAATAAAATAGAAAATCAAAGACTTGATTTTCTTAACAATCAATTTATAGAATTGCTCAGTGGCCTAAATATTGCCATCAATTCTCATCATACAAAACGTACTCAACTTGAACAGTTACAAAATAACTTTCAATCTCTAAGTACATATATCACTAATTACACCCGCGAAACTGAAGTCAGTATTTATCAAGATAAATTGACCCACCTTATTGATCGACATGCTTATATAGAGCATCTTGCCAAACAGCTAAGAATTGCAGAAGTTAATAAGTTTAGCTGCGCATTATTATTTATTGATTTAGATGGATTTAAACAGGTTAATGACTCTTTTGGTCATAGCTTTGGAGATGATGTTTTAATTCAAGTTGCATCTCGTTTAAGTAGTGTTTTACGCCATCATAAAATAAGTAACATTTCACCAATTAGTCAATTAGAACAAAACCTAGCTCGACTTGGAGGTGATGAATTTTCTATCTTCATTAACTTGAAAGATAATAAAGGAAAGGCATTAGAAGTTGCACAGAATGTGTTGCATGAAATTGAACGCGACTTTGTCTTAGGTAATAAGCTGATAAAAATTAGTGCCAGTATTGGCATTGCTGTTTATCCCGATAGTGCAGCTACTCCACAAGCATTATTACAAATGGCAGATGTGGCTATGTACCGGGCTAAAACTGACGGCCGCGGAATATTTAAGGTGTATTCACCTGAAATGGGCAAAAAAATTCGCCGCTACCACTACTTGTTAGAAGAGATGCGTCTTGCGATTTCCAGTAATAGTTTTCATCTATCTTTCCAACCCATAGTCCACGTAGATGACTGTGCTATTGACTACTTTGAAGCGCTCGTTAGGTGGGAGCACCCAGTTGAAGGTTTCATTACACCAGATGAGTTTATCCCTATTGCTGAAGAGTCAAACCTGATATTGGAACTCGGCGATTGGATCATGCTTGAATCATGTCGGCAAATGTCAGCTTGGTACAATGCCGGTATGAATAAAGTTTCTATTTCGGTTAATTTATCCGGCGTCCAATTAAAGCATTACGACATTTATGAGTGGGTAATGGAAAAGCTTGCTAAAACTGGGCTACCAGCAAAAGCGCTAATGCTAGAAATTACCGAATCAACTTTAATCAAAGCAAGCAATAAGATTATAGAATCATTAGAAAAGCTTCGAGGGGAAGGGATCACTATTGCAATTGATGATTTTGGTACAGGGTTTAGCTCTTTAAGTACCCTTGCAGACTTACCTATAGATGTGATCAAGCTCGATAAGTTGTTTGTGTCACAAGCTAACGATAACCTTAAGTATAATGAAATCATGCATTCGGTTAGCGAGCTTGGCCGCAAACTCGGTTTGAAAATCGTTGCCGAAGGGGTTGAAGAACTCGCTCAATTTGAGTTAGTTAAATCGATGGGCATTAACTGTGTTCAAGGCTACTTAGTTAGTCATCCTGAGTCATCAGTTAATGTTGGCCATAAAGTCTTGCAGGATAACATTAACTTTGTGTCTGTCACTGGGACAGGGGTTTGGAATATACAGCAGCCGCTTTAGTAAGTTATAATGAACACATTATTCAAAGCCACTCCCTTGTTAATGTTAAAAAAAAGCTTACTTACGGTATTAACCTTGTCAGTCACCGTCATCGGATTGTTGATTGCTTCATCCATTTACACCCTGTACAGCAAAAAACGTTTAACTGTAGATCCGAAACTGAGAGAAATTTCAGGGATTGAATTTGATAAATTTAACCGGCTTTGGGCGATTAATGACAGTGGCGATCAGCCAAAACTCTACCGCCTTAATGAAGATGGTTCAATTGCAAAAGAAATTTTGGTAACCAATGCTAAAAATATTGATTGGGAAGATATGACGCAAAATAAATTTGGTCACTTCTTTTTAGGAGATTTTGGCAATAATAAAAACGACAGAAAATGGCTAACCATTTATAAAATAGAAAATCCTATCGACATCAAAAGCGACACCACAGAAGCAGAGATAATCAAATTTACTTACCCAGAGATGGATGGCAGCCCTATTCAACCTGATCAACGTAACTTTGATTTAGAAGCCTTTGTAGCGCTTGGCCGACATCTATACCTATTTACTAAAAATCGTACTGAACCATTCGATGGTATTACAAAAGTTTATAAAGTTGGTGATCATGCTGCTAATTTTGATGCTGAATTGATTGATTCGTTTCAAACTTGCACCACAATGGAAAAGCTATGTTGGATCACATCTGCGGCCCTCAGCCCAGACCGGAGCAAATTGGTTCTTCTTGATTCCACCAGCATTTGGTTATTTGAAAACTTTCAAGGCGATAAGTTTTTCTCAGCCGATGTATCACGTATTGATTTAGGTATCGTAACTCAAAAAGAAGCTATCACCTTTTATGATGACAACACCATTGTCTTTACTGACGAAGAATTTAAAGGCATAGGTGGGAATGCTTATGTCATAAAACTCGATGAAGTCGAAAAAAAAGTCATCCGCAAAGCGCCCAGATCCAATCAATAGAGAAGAGGCATTATTTAGAGAGTGCTTTTTCAACATCAACGCCTAAAATCAGTACGCCTATCTGATGATTTTTTTCATCGAATATAGGCACGCTGAACTGTACTTGAAAATGTTTAGTCGACTCATCAAACTCCAAGGTATCAATGTAGTAGTCATCTTCTTGCTGATACATATTTAAAAATTTAGCTTCATCACCCTGCCAATAGTCGGTTGTGACTGCACTAATAATGACATTTTTACCTTGTTTATCTGTGACAATTATTTCAGTAATGATGCCTTGCATCTGCCTTTGCCACACTTGTAAGAATTGTGAACCTTCAAGCTTTAGGTAGCTTTCAGCCATAATCGGCTTATTATCAATAACCTGCTGTTCCCACAGATTATCAAACTGCTCTAACTCTTCACTCGAAATTAGTTGCCTGTTACTTTTTTTTACGGCTTGTTGCACCAGCTCTGCATTAGCTAATACTTTTATTTGTTCAAAAAGCGCTCGCACTAAGGATTGTTTTTCGATTTTTGACAATACAAAGGGGCTTTGTGAACAGCTACTTATGTGGCTGTTAAAAGCATTTAAAAATTCAGGAAACTCCTCAAGCGTTTTATTTGCAGCAAATAAGCCCAAAGGCACATAACGGTAGAATGTTTGTTTATATTCATCTGGCTTTATTTGTAACTGCACAGCGTTGAATTCAAACTCTTCTAAATCAAGCAATATTCTGTCTACCCGCTGCTTTTTGAATACTTTGATAAGCTCTTGGGTAGTGTTGACTTCGACTTCTATTTTCCGATTAGTTAATTGATACCAATCAGCCTGATGGCTGCCTCTTACGACTCCATAACGAAGATCGTGTTCGGCTATCGAAGCCGAATCAGCATGGGTAAACCAGTACCAGTTTTCTAGAAACATAGGGGCTGAGAGCTCACCATATTGCTGCATTTTTGACAACAGGTTCGCAGTAAAGTAACCATCAAGTCGATTTAACTGCACTTCTCTTTTTGCTCTTAACCAAGGTAACTTCTGTAACTTAAATGGCACATTGATTTGCTTAAAAATACATTCAACATGAGTTATTGCATTGTGAGGTGCATTAAGGGGCAGATTAGTGCCTAACTGAAAAGGCTGAGCCACAGTGAGTGAGAGCAATAATGAAGCAAGCATCAATACAAGCCTAAATAACTAAATAG
Source organism: Pseudoalteromonas sp. NFXS39 (assembly GCF_040148775.1). NCBI lineage: Bacteria > Pseudomonadati > Pseudomonadota > Gammaproteobacteria > Alteromonadales > Pseudoalteromonadaceae > Pseudoalteromonas > Pseudoalteromonas sp. NFXS39. The sequence continues at coordinate 443,186 of NZ_JAGDEC010000001.1, forward strand.
AGTTATTATAGACAATAGAAGCAATTTTACCTGAAAAAGGGTTAACGCTTAAACTTTGTCTCTAAAATTACCGATGATGTGGTTCGCTCCACGCCATCCAAGTTACCAATGTCATCTAAAAGGTGGCTAAGTTTTTCTAGGTTTTGCGCTTGCACAACGGCAATCAAATCAAATTCACCACTAATTGCATAGAGCTGTGAAATAGCATCAATCTGCTTTAACTCAAGGTTAGTTTTGGTAGTGAGTTTTTGCTTAACTTTAATCGACACATGCGCCGATACCATTTGGCTCAAATAGGCATCACCATAGTCTACACTATAGCCTTTGATTACACCTGTTTCTTCTAATTTTAACATTCGACTTTGCACTGTTGATCGCGATAAGTTAAGCGCTCTAGCAAGGTCTGAAATACTCGCACGAGCATTGGTTCTTAAAATAGCTAATAGTTTTTCATCTTGTGCAGTTATCAATTTGACTACTCCGTTCGTTAATTTGCTTTTTATTTTAGTCATTTTTCACAAAATAGCACTGCAAATTTAAGTCTCTAACCCAGATAATAAGAAAAATAGATAAGAAAAATAATCTCATCGTGCTTAATTAGGCAGGAACGGCTTAACTGACCTATTTTTTGCAATTTAACTTTTTTCATACTAAGCCAGATTTAGGTGCAATAAATGCAAGTAACAAGAGAACTTTTTAACGACGTAATGGTACCAAACTACAATCCATCAGAGGTTATTCCTGTTCGCGGTGAAGGCTCACGTGTTTGGGATCAAAACGGTAAAGAATTTATCGATTTTGCAGGTGGTATTGCTGTTAATTGTTTAGGCCATTGTCACCCGGCTCTTGTCAATGCGCTTAAAGAGCAAGGCGAAAAAATTTGGCACTTATCAAACGTTATGACGAATGAGCCGGCACTGCGTTTAGCTAAAAAGCTAACAGACGCAACATTTGCAGATAAAGTATATTTTGCAAACTCAGGTGCCGAAGCCAATGAAGCAGCATTAAAGCTAGCACGTCGTTGGGCATTAGATGTCCATGGTGAGCAAAAGAATCAAATCATCGCCTTCAACAAAGGTTTCCACGGTCGTACATTCTTCACTGTTACTGTCGGTGGCCAAGCGGCTTACTCTGATGGTTTCGGGCCTAAGCCAGCTGCAGTCGATCACTGTGACTATAATGACTTAGCTGCTTTTGAAGCGCTTATCAGTGACAACACTTGTGCCGTTATGATGGAACCTTTACAAGGTGAAGGCGGTATTATTTCGCCAACTAACGAGTTCGTTAAAGGCGTTCGTGCGTTATGTGATAAGCACAATGCATTACTTATTTTTGATGAAGTACAAACTGGTGTCGGCCGCACAGGCGATTTATATGCATATCAAGGTTTAGATGTAACGCCAGATATTCTTACGACAGCAAAAGCATTAGGTGGTGGTTTCCCAATTGGTGCAATGATTACAACGGCTAGCATTGCAGAGCATTTAAAAGTGGGTACCCATGGTTCTACTTACGGTGGTAACCCACTTGCTTGTGCAGTAGCAGAAGCTGCTTTTGATACTGTAAATACAGCAGAAGTACTAGCAGGTGTTAAAGAGCGTGAACAACTTTTACGTGACGGTTTTGCTGCAATCAACGAAAAATACGACGTGTTTAGTGAAGTACGTGGTAAAGGTCTATTATTAGGTGGGGTTCTTAACAGCAAATTTGAAGGCCGTGCACGTGACTTCCTAGTAGCAAGCACAAAACATGGTTTAATGAGTCTTGTTGCTGGTACAAATGTTGTTCGCTTTACACCGTCTTTAGTGATTCCATTAGAGGATATCAAAGAAGGTTTAGCTCGCTTTGAAAAAGCGGTTGCAGACGTTGTAAACGGTTAATCCTAGTTGGCGCATGCTTTAAGCATGCGCCATTGGAGTGCACTTAATGCAAGTATTACGTCCTATAACAGCAAATGATTTTGCTGCGTTAAAACAAATTGCTGTTGAATCTGGTCATGGTTTTACCTCTTTACCGGTTGACGACAATTTACTACAAGAAAAAATCGAACGCGCGGAACGCAGTTTTGCAAAAGACATTAATAAACCACAAGACGAAACCTACTTATTTGTTTTAGAAGACAGTGAAACGGGTGAAGTTATAGGTACAACGGCTATTGAAGCTGCTGTGGGTATGTCAGTTCCTTTGTATCATTACCATCTAGGTAAAACTGTTCACCATTCACGCACTCTCAACGTATATAACACCGTTGATATTCTAAGTATGTGTAACGACTATACAGGTTGCTCTGAAATTTGTACTTTGTTCTTACGTGAGCAAAACCGCAAAGGTTTAACGGGTCGCTTTTTATCACGTTCGCGCTTCTTATTTATGGCGCAGCACAGTGAACGTTTTGCTGACACAATCATCGCAGAAATGCGTGGTGTTAGTGATGAAGACGGTCACTCACCGTTCTGGCAATGGTTACAAGAGCACTTTTTTAGCATTGAGTTCCCACAGGCAGACCATTTAGTTGGTTTAGGCGATAAAGTATTTATCAGCGAATTAATGCCTAAGTACCCTATCTATGCCAACTTACTGAGCAAAAAAGCACAAGCTGTGATTGGGAAGGTCCATGAAAAAACAAAGCCAGCGCTTAAACTTCTAGAAAAAGAAGGGTTTGAGCACCGAGGTTATGTAGACCTATTCGATGCAGGGCCAACTGTTGAAGCAAAACTTGGCAATATTCGCAGTGTTCGTGAGTCACAAGTTTGCCCTATCACCATTGGTGAGCTTGCCCATATCAATGAGAAGAGCTCAGATACATTAGCTATCTGCAACCAGGGCGTGAATGACTTTAGAGCAACATTCACCAAACATGCTCATTATAACCACGCTAAGCATACGTTAATCGTCAGCCAAGAAGTGGCAGATGCACTTAAATTGAAACAAGGGGATGCAGCACGGTTCTTCCGTTTGTAACCACTTAAGGAGTTTAAAATGAGTGTAACAACTCAACTTATCGATAACCAATGGCAAGCAGGCCTTGGTCATGATTTTAGTTCAATCAACCCAAGTAATGGCGAGGTTGTTTGGCAAGGTAAAACAGCCACGGCTGAACAGGTAGCTGATGCTATCAAAGCTGCCCGTAATGCTCAGCTTGGCTGGGCTGATATGGCCCTTGAAGATCGCATTGTAATTCTTGAAAATTTTGCTGCTGAACTAAAAGAGCACAGTGAAGAGTTCGCAACCATCATTGCCCGTGAAACAGGCAAGCCATTATGGGAAACACGTACCGAAGTAGGTGCAATGACGGGTAAAATTGCCATTTCAATCAGGGCCTATAACGAACGTACGGGCACTACAGAAAACCCAATGCCGGGCGCTAAAGCATTTATACGCCATAAGCCTCATGGCGTTGTTGCAGTATTTGGCCCATACAACTTCCCTGGTCATTTACCGAATGGTCATATTGTGCCTGCTATTTTAGCAGGTAATACAGTTGTATTTAAGCCATCAGAACTAACGCCTCATGTTGCTGAGTTCACTTTAAAGCTTTGGCTAAAAGCAGGTTTGCCTGCTGGTGTGATTAACCTAGTACAAGGTGAAGTAGACACTGGTATTGCGCTTGCATCTCATCAAGATATCGATGGTTTATTCTTTACTGGTAGCTCTAATACAGGCCATCTATTACATAAGCAATTTGCAGGTCACCCAGGTAAAATCTTAGCGCTGGAAATGGGTGGTAATAACCCACTAGTCGTAAAAGATGTCGCTGATGTAAGCGCGGCTGTTCACGATATTATTCAGTCTGGTTTCATTACTTCTGGCCAACGTTGTACCTGTTCTCGTCGTTTATTCATTGAGAACTCGGCAAATGGCGATGCAATTTTAGAAAAATTAATTGCTGCAACAAAACAAATTAAAGTAGCCGATAGCTTCAGCGAAGATCAACCATTTATGGGTGCAATGATCAGCGAAAAAGCCGCATTAGGTATGGTTGCAGCTCAGCAACAGTTACTTGATATGGGAGCGACTTCTCTTGTTGAGCTTAAGCATTTAGAACCGGGTACAGGTTTTGTAAGCCCTGGTATTATTGATGTAACAGCTGTTGAAGATATTCCTGATGAAGAGCACTTTGGTCCTCTTATCAAGGTTTACCGCTACACAGATTTCGATAGCGCGATTAATGAAGCGAATAACACCTCATTTGGTTTATCTGCTGGTTTATTAAGTGATGATAGTAATGACTACCAACATTTCTTAAAACGTATTCGTGCCGGTATCGTTAACTGGAACCGACCAATTACAGGCGCATCAAGCGCTGCACCGTTTGGTGGTATTGGTGCCAGTGGTAACCACAGAGCGAGCGCTTATTATGCTGCTGATTACTGTGCGTACCCTGTTGCTTCTGTTGAAGCCGAAAAAGTTAACTTACCACAGACCCTTGCGCCGGGCTTAATTATTGAATAATTGATTGGCGGCTTCGCCGCCTTAATTGAAGGAATTAAACATGCACACAGATGTAAACGCCCTATTTGAAAACCTATGGGAAAACTATTTATCAGTTACGCCTTCGGCAGTAAAAGTACATGAGCTATTAGGCTCTACTCAAAAAGATGACGTGATTAACGATCACATCGCTCTACGCACTTTTAATCATGAAAAAATCGGTTTAGAAAAGCTAGCTGCGCACTTTTTAGCAGTTGGTTATAAAGAATGCGGCGAGTACCATTTTGAGGCAAAGAAATTGTACGCTAAGCACTTTGAACATTCTGATCCAAAACAACCTAAAGTATTTATCTCTGAACTACTTGTTGAGCAATGTTCAGAAGAATTACAAGCTATCGTAAATGATATGGTTTCACAGATTGACGAAAGCGATGTAACAGCGGATAATTTCCTCTATTCAGGTACACATTGGCAAGTAAGTTCAGAAACTTACAAAAAGCTATTAGAAGAGAGTGAGTATGCAGCGTGGATGTCGGCGTGGGGCTACCGTGCTAATCACTTTACAGTAAGCATCAATGAGCTTGCTAAATTTGATGACATCGAAAGCGTAAACCAGGCACTTAAAGATGCAGGTTTTGCATTAAATACATCTGGTGGTGAAATTAAAGGTTCACCAGAAGTTTTACTTGAGCAATCTTCAACACTTGCTGATGACAGTGAAGTTGAATTTAGTGATGGCGTTGTAGCTGTACCTAGCTGTTTCTATGAATTCGCTCTGCGTTATGCAAAACCAGATGGCGAGCTATACACCGGCTTTGTTGCTGCATCAGCTGATAAAATATTTGAGAGCACCAATGCTCGATAATTAAGTTTTTAATCAATACCCGAGCCATATGAAGACACCAAGGTTTAACAGTCAGACAAATCAATTCCTTCAACAAATGGCTTGGGCATTTATTCTTGTTTCATTTTTTGCCATAACATTTTTTAGTACTGATACTAAAGCAAGTGAGAAGCGCAAACTAACCATCCTATCCCACTCCTATTTTGCAAATGAGTTTGATAAAAGAAACATCAACGAGCATTTTCTTAAAGTTATCAAACCTGCTTTAGGCGATGAATTTCATCTAAGTGTACAATTTACGAATCATGCTCGATTAATTAAGCGTCTTTCAAGCAAAGAGCCTAGCTGTACTTTCAATGCAATAAAGTCAGCTGAACGAGCTGAGCACATGCTGTTTTCAAAAGTACCCACTTTTATGCACATGCAAAGACAGCTTTTCGGGTTAAAATCAAATATAGACAATCTTCCTTCCCCTGTTTCTGTTACCTCTCTTTTAAAAGAGAAGTATATTTTCGGAATTATTGGTTCCTCGAGCTATCAACAATTAGATTCATCTTTTGAAAAATATCGCTCAAAAATTGCTAATATCTATGGTGAAAATCCATTTCTGCAATTAAGTAAGCTACTTTTAAATCAACGTATTGACTTTATCGTCGCATATCCTGAGTCTCTATATGCTCACTTAAACGAAGATCAATTAAAGCTGGTAAGTTCTCGTCCAATTAGTGAGTATCCTGAGTTTACTAATGGCTATTTCACATGTAGTAAAACGGCTGAGGGCATACATGCTATTAGATTAATGAATACATACATGATGACGCCACCTATGGCGGAATATCTGTACGCCATTCATAAAGCCAATAACCTGTCAGCTGATCTCGAAGCAATGCTTAATGTTTATAAAAGAAGATACAAAATATCCTTCAAAAACAACAGTTAATTGATTTATTTTCGCTTCATGAATTTCCTAAAAAAAAAAGCTTGCACAATAAAAAAAGCAGATATATTATCTCGCCGCTTCTTGATGATAGCCAATCCGAGTACATTACAAACACTGTTTGTAGCAAGGCGATAGAGCAACTATCCAAGAGTGAATTTGATTGCACATAACAATAAGTGCGTTTAATGACACTCAACTGACTCGGACTCCCATTTTCCCGAGCTGTTGCTTAATTGCCGGAGAGTAAAATGGCTATTTCTACACTAACACAAGATTTAACAATCAAAGTACCTGCAGCTGCGGTTGCTGCTAATGAGTCAATTGCACAACCATCAATCCAACTTCTTGAACAATTAGTTACACAACATGGCGCACCTCTAATGGTGCTTGATTGTGAATCTGTTCGTCATCAATACCGTGCATTAAGCCGTGCTTTACCAGGTGTTGTTTTACACTTTGCACTAAAGCCACTTCCTCTGGCGGCGGTTGTTCGCACTCTTTTAGAAGAAGGTGCAAGCTTTGATTTAGCAACGAGCGGTGAAGTTGACTTAGTAGCAAGTCAAGGCGTGCCAAGTGATCGCACTATTCACACACACCCTATAAAGCGTGATCGTGATATCCGTGATGCACTTGAATACGGTTGTAACGTATTTGTGGTTGATAACATCAATGAATTAGAAAAGTTCATTGCTTACAAAGATCAAGTTGAATTACTTGTGCGCTTAAGCTTTCGTAATGCAGAGTCATTCGCTGACTTATCGAAAAAGTTTGGTTGCAGCCCAGCAATGGCCATCGAAATCATTACTTACGCGCAACAATTAGGTATTCGCATAAAAGGTTTGTCGTTCCATGTTGGTTCACAAACAGCGAGCCCAGCTAAATACGTAACAGCAATAGCTGCATGCAACCAAGTAATGAATGAAGTAGCTGACTTAGGATTACCAGCGCTTAGTACGCTTGATATTGGTGGTGGTTTCCCAGTGCCATACAGCAAAGACGTGCTGCCAATTGATGAATTTTGTGCGCCAATTAATGATGCGTTAGCACTGTTACCAGAGACAGTTCGCGTGATTGCAGAACCGGGTCGTTTTATTGTTGCAAGTGCTGTAACTAGTGTTGCATCGGTAATGGGCCAAGCAGTTCGTGAAGGTAAGCCGTGGTACTACTTAGATGATGGTATTTATGGCTCATTCAGTGGTTTATTATTTGATGAAGCATCATACCCAATAGAGTCGTTAAAACAATCAAACGAACGCGTAGAATCAGTATTAGCAGGCCCTACTTGCGACAGTATCGACGTAGTGAGTGAGTCAATCATGCTACCAAAATTAGACAATGGTGATTTAATTATCAGTCGTATGATGGGTGCTTACACATTAGCAACCGCGACAGATTTTAACTTCTTCAAGCGTGCAAACGTTATCATTCTCAATGATGTAGTGCAGGTTGACGCACTTACTGGTTAATCGTTTCCTCGACTAAAAGCATGTAAGGCAACATGCTTTAAAACTGAAAATGCAGCTGCTCATTCCAGCTGCATTTTTTTTGTGTATTTGTTTAAAGAAAGAGTGGTTTGTAATCGTTTTCTAACTGTTCAAACGACAAGTTGCCAATAAAACGACCAAAGCTCAACCAAGTTGCTAAGCCTCGTAAGTCTTTAAAGTGTGGTGGAATAAATTTAGGATCTTCAATGACACCTAAATCATGTAACTGTGATATCAATCTAAAATCATCAATTGAGATTTTACCGACCAATAATAAGTGCAATTGATCAATGCGACCTAATTGTATTGCCACACGAATAAGGTTATACACTAAAACGAAACCTTTGATATAGGCGATATCTTTGGTAAAAGGTAATCCCGTTGCTGTACTTCCTCTAAACACGCGTTGAGTGAGTGTATAGCTGTCGTCTTTACTTAAACCTTGAGCTATATAGTCGCGATAGATATCAACAAACTCAGCACCATCAATGACTTTCGTAATACCTTGAATACGATTAACTAATTTTGCTAAACGTCGAGGCGTCGATTTTAAGGTAATAATTTCGGTCAACACAGCAAGCCCTTCTTGGGTGACCGTAGAGCTAGGTGTGCCTTTACTCAAACAGGTTAAATAAGGCTGTGCTAAGCCATTTTGGGTCGTACCTACATGGATCCAGCCTTCATGCACTTCTAGAATATCAAGCTCACGCTGGGAAAACTTAACATCTTGATTAAGTTTTATATTATTTGCACCGGCTGCAGCATCACTGACAATACCGTCACTAAGAATGACCTCAACATCGATACCTGGCATCGTTTGAGACACTTGTGATGCGAGAATTTTAACTGCATCTTCGGCATCTATATTTTTTGGATCATCAGGCAATATATCGGCATCAAGCATACTCTTTAGCGGCTGCTCAAGCATGGTTGCAAGCTCAGAAAGTGAAGGCTCTCCAGCATGAAATAAATCTTTAGGATGACCAAACAACTCAACAGATAGATCATGAAACTCCGGGGTACCACGATACTCAATCATACTGAGTACGGTTTTATATTCAGTACACATCTTGCTCATGTATTGGGCGATTGGATTTAACTGCCCTAACTGGCTGATGATATCGCGATTTAAATCAGAAAAACCTCGGCGCAATTCGCTTGGTACAAAACCAAGGTCACGCTGTTGGTAATAGGCTTGATCAATCGTAGGGTTTTTCTGGCATTTGTGCTTAAAAAACTCTTCTTTGATTTGTTTATCCCAATTGATTGCATCAAGGATACGAATGGGTGTTTGCAATGCAATTAATCGGTCTGATAATTCGCGTGTTTTTGCTAATAATGCCTTATCAATCATGCTCTAGGCTCACTAAAAAATGAGCCTAGAGCATAGGCTAAATTTACATAATTACAAAGCAAAATTAATCAGTTTTTAGCTAAAATTTAGCCTGCTTAGAAACTAATCTTCCATCGCTGTATATAAGCAGATTTGGTACCGAATTAATGTCATTTTTGATAAATAAATCATTACCATAATCGATTGAAACGGGCATGGTTGCAGAGAATTTATCAACATATTCTCGCACTGCAGTTTGATCGGTCCACAACTGACTTACTTTAACCTCGACATCAATCCCTTGCTCCGCCAACTTATTAACATGTTGCTGTGCTAATACGCACTGCTTTGCCATAGCAGGGCGAGTGTCGGCCAAGTACCAATCACACCACGTTGCGGTGAAAAGCACTACTTTTTTGCCTTTATTCGGAATAACCAAAGGCGTTGCTTCACTTTGCTTTTCACCAAGTAGCCGCGCTTTTTCAACTTTGCCATTGTGTGATAACAAACGTAACGTGTTATCAAGCGCTTTATCAGCTTCGTGACCTTGAAAAATCACTTTTTCATCGCTATCAATTAGCACATGAAAAGGGGTACCCATAAATTCATAGTGTTTAGCAACCTGAGCTGTGAGATCAGTAAATAATGGCATGCTAAGTGAAAAACGTTCTTTAACCTTAGCAACAGAGTGTGCATCATCATTGAGGTCGATATTTATCGCCACAAATTGAATTTTATCGCCATATTGTTCGTAAGCATGCTGAAAATGCGGCATCTGCTCCATACATGGCTTGCACCAAGTTGCCCAAAACTTTAAATAAACTGGTTTTTTGCCTAAGAAACTTTCAAATTTGACGATTTGCCCTGCTTCATTTTCTAAAATAAGCGTGTCTGTATTCGCTGATATTCTTTGGCTTACAAGCATCAAGCCTGTCAGCAATATCATGAGGAAAAACTTATATTTCATAGTACGTTCCTTAAATAAAACCAAGCGTAAGCGTAATGTAAGCCAAAATATTGTAAATTTTCGACATCTGCTGGCTAAATGCAGATTTAATGATTTATCGCAAAGTAGAGGTTAGAAACACTCAAAACATTAAAAATAGCACTAAACTTTTTATAGATATGAAACGTATTGCACAAAAAAGGAGTCATCATGAAAAATGAGCTAGACGGTAAATTAATTCTTTCTGTATATGAGAAAATCATTCAACACGGTGAAGATCATGAAGATGGGAAGCTATACGAAGGTATTTGTGCTTTTTCCGATATCGATGGTTATACCGTATATCTTAAAGGCAGTGGTGTGTTACTTCGCTTTGGTTTTCACAATACCTACCACCTTGACTACCAACATGAAAAAAACAAAGAAGACTTTTTAAAGAAAGTGCTATATATCGCAGAGCAGGAACCATAAATAGATAATGAAACGACGGGTAAAAACTGAGTCAAAGCAACAGCAAGCGTTTATCAACCAAGTTATTAATGAACTTAAAAATAACCCTGATAAGTTAGATATCATCCGCGATAATCTTAGCTACTATCGAGAACAACAGTTCCTCAAACGTGGTTTTCTGCTTGCTATTGAGCGATTTGACTGGGTGTTTGAAGCAAGTAACGATGTAGACCAAATCTGTGCGCAAATTCTAGCCGATGATTACATTGGTAAACGTTTGCGCCGCTATCCCTTGCTATACAAGGGCGTATTGGAACGTACCTATTAGCTTTGCCCACCGCTAAAACATGATCTGTCCGGTAAAAAATGCTAGGTTAGCGCCATTTTGAAATAACGAGAACTGGACATGTCAAAAACTATAAACTCTCACAATACCCATGAGGGTGGCAATAATGGGTTGTTTAATCGATTTTTAGCCACCGTTGAATTTTTGGGTAACATGCTACCCCACCCTATCACATTATTTGCAATGTTCTGCGTTGCTATTATTGTTTTTAGCGGCATCGCCGATTGGTTTGGATTAAGTGCTATCGACCCACGTCCGGAAGGCGCTGCGGGTCGCGACCCTGATGGTGTTATTGAAGTTGTCAGCCTACTTAGTGCAGAAGGCCTCCAGCGTATCGTTACCGGCCTTGTTACCAACTTCACCAGTTTCGCACCACTTGGCACGGTACTGGTTGCTTTATTAGGCGTAAGTGTCGCAGAGCACTCAGGTTTACTCTCAGCTGCTATGCGTGGCATGGTGATGGGCGCATCTAAAAGGCTCGTTACTTTTATGGTGGTGTTTGCTGCGATTTTATCAAATACGGCGTCAGAGCTTGGCTACGTGGTACTTATTCCATTAGCAGCGATGATATTCCACAGCCTTGGTCGTCACCCACTTGCCGGTCTTGCTGCCGCATTTGCTGGTGTATCAGGTGGTTACAGTGCCAACCTATTGCTAGGCACCATTGACCCGCTACTTGCAGGTATCACAACACCTGCAGCACAAATGATTGATCCAAATTACCAAGTTGGCGCAGAAGCAAACTGGTATTTCATGATGATCTCTGTATTTTTAATTGCCATTTTAGGCACTTTCGTTACAGAAAAAATCGTTGAACCACGCCTTGGCAAGTACAACCCTGAAGAAGCAAGCAATGATTTACCAAAGAATGACATTGCTGGCCTAACCGATAAAGAAAAGTCAGGCCTTAAGTGGGCGGGTGTTTCACTGTTAGTGGTGTCATTATTACTTGCTTGGACAATTGTTCCTGAAGACGGCATTTTACGTAACCCAGAAACAGGCCTTGTTGCACACTCGCCATTTTTAAAAGGCATTGTGGTATTTATCTTTGTGACTTTCGGTATTCCGGGCTTTGTTTACGGTCGCGTTGTTGGCACTATGAAGAACGATAAAGATGTCATTGATGCCATGAGCAAAAGTATGAGCTCAATGGGTATGTACATTGTGCTGGTTTTCTTTGCCGCGCAATTTGTTGCTTTTTTTAAATGGACTAATCTAGGCACAATTTTAGCTATTAACGGCGCCGCTCTTTTACAAACACTGAACCTAACTGGTCCTGAAGTATTCGTGCTATTCATTTTAATGTGTGCATTGGTTAACTTAAGCTTGGGTTCTTCATCAGCACAGTGGGCGGTAACTGCACCTATCTTCGTACCAATGTTAATGCTAATAGGCTACGCGCCAGAAACCATTCAAGCTGCATATCGAATTGGTGACTCGGTTACTAACCTCATCACACCAATGATGAGCTACTTTGGCTTGATACTGGCTGTAGCAACTAAATATAAGAAAGACATGGGTATTGGCACACTAGTTGCGACCATGCTGCCTTACAGCATGATCTTCTTTGTTGGTTGGGTAGCGTTATTCTACTTATGGGTATTTGTTCTGGGATTCCCAGTTGGCCCTGAATCACCGATTTATTATCAGCCTTAATCTCTTCTTAGAGAGGTAAAAAGCCAAGCTAATGCTTGGCTTTTGCTTTCTAACGGCGAGCCCTATACTGATAGCATCTAATAAGCACTAGCAGTAACAATAATGAGATTAAGCTCAGAGGTAGCGCCCCCCCACTTGTTTTATGCTCAACACTCACTCGTTTATAGGCTTTAACAACGACATTAAACTGCCCTTGAGTTATTCCGCCATCACCATCAGAGATAATGAAGGTCACTGTATCAGTGCCCTCAAAACCCACATTTGGAGTATACGTAATAGTACCATCATCATTGATTACTACTGTCCCATTATCAGCTGATGCAGAAATAATAGTGAAATCATTATTATCATCATCAGTAACATTAGCCAGTATGTCGATGTTAATTGGGCTTTGATCATCGGTTATTACATTAATAATGGCACTCACTTGCGGTGCTTTGTTTTCAACGACCTCAACGGTCACAGCTGCAAATGCTGAGCCGCCATTACCATCAGATACGCCATAGTTTATTGTTGCTGTACCTACATGTTCGGCTTGTGGACTAAAATGCAGTTCATTACTAATAATACTGACTTCACCAATATCAACGGTTGCCGACGTAAGCGTTAATAAATCACCATCTGCATCTGTATCATTGACTAACACATCAAGGTAGGTGCTGATATTACGTTTTACCGTAATAACATCATCCGTAGCTACTGGCTGAGTATTATGCGTATCTAAAGTTGCGATACCACTTGGATCTTCAATTGCACGATTAACTTGGCCATCGGCATCATTTGGACCACCATCTTCAATAGTCAGCTGAACACACCAGTGACCTTCGGTAAGTCCTTCTGTGTAAAGCACATCTTGTGGTGGTGGGCAGAACCCTTCAGCACCAGGCGCTGATGCAATACGATTACGACTATCGACTACAAACTCTGTCCAACCTGTTGGCATCAATTTACGATAGACAGCATTGCTTGGTATTGGCCTAAACTGTGCTATCACTATACTGACAGACTGACCCGCAACCGGAATTTCATTTACATTGAAATCAAACACGCCATTTATGTAGTCAAACCCATTATCAGCTTTTGCACCTAATCCGTTATGTCCGTATTTAACTGCATCGCCTTCAGTAATACCGGTGTTGCTACCTGATGCTTTAAAAGCAACGTTACCTAAGCTCAAATGAAGTCCAGGCTCTGTCTCCATCAAGAAAAATTCACTTTCGATCAGCTTTTCTTGAACAACATTGCTAGCAAGCGAGCTTGCATCTAGATAATCTGGAATACCGTCGTTATCACTGTCGCCATACCCTTCTTCATCATCATTGATACCATCAAAGTCTGAATCAATGGCTGATAACTCAGGTAATGAATCAAGCACTGTCAGTGAAATTTTCACTGTATCAGTTTTGTCACCATCATCAACGGTTACCATAAACTCATAAACACCTTCAGCAAGTAAACTTGGGTCAAAGCTAAATTGATCATCGATGGCATCTGCATCGATGATTGCTTCATCAGACACTTGCCAATCAAATACATGGGTATCGGCTAGGTTTGCATCTGTAACAAATGCACTGATAGTTACTTCACCTGCTTGTTTATCAATTAGACGCGTACTCATACCTTGCTGAGCTGCAAATAACTCTACGCTTGGCGCAACATTTCCCTCTGCAATTGTTAGTGTGTGTGAACCTAACGTACCCACAACAGCATTTTTAGGTTCTTTAAAATGAACAGTTAAAGTTTCTGTGCTTTCTAACTGTTCATCTTCAATAAGGTTAACTATCAATTGAGCTTCGCGTTGACCTTGTTTAAAGATAAATTCACCTTCAGATAAGTCATGATCTTCTCCTGTAATCGCATCACCTGATACGGTAAATGGCACAACAACAGGGTAAGTTACTGCATCACCATTGAGAATCGCTTTAATTATGACGTATGTTCCTTCAGTTGCAGTTTGATCTTTACTGAAATTAACTTGCGGGATTACATGGATCAATTGCGTAGCTGAAACTTGCTCGTTCCCTTCTCCTGCACTCCAAACAACGGTATGTGTTCCAGGTGCAAAGAAGCCTTTAGAACTTGCCGTAACACGCACTGGATTACCCAATGCATCCATTGCAACTGCTGTTCCCATATTCACCTTAGTGAACAGCCCTTCTGAGGCAATCGTTTTATCTTCAGGTGCTGTGATAGTTATATCTGTTAAGGTTGAAACAACGTTTACAACCAGTGTTACATCTACCACTTCACCACTTGCATCTTTAATTTGATAAGTAATGATCACCTCTGCGTTTAAGCCAACAGGCGCCAAATATTCAAGCTTATTATCAACAATTCGAATACTGCCAACACTTGCAAGCGCTTTAACTAATGTTAGTGCATCACCATCAACATCAATGTCATTCGCTAACACATCAAGCACTACATACTCATTTAAGTCTGCATTGACGGTGAAGTTATCTGGTGTAGCAACAGGTGCATCATTGACTGGACTCACCACAATCGTCACTGTTGCTATTTCAGAGCTTAAAACACCATCTGATACGGTATAGCTAAAGCTATCTGAGCCACTAAAATCTGCATTTGGTTGATACATAAAACGATTAACATCCATTGTTAACGTACCATTACTAACCGGTGCGACTAAATTGAATGTCAGTGCATCGCCATTTTCATCAATATACCCAAGTGTAAAGGTGATGCTCTCGTCTTCATTAGTACTTAGTTGTTCACCAATCGCTACAGGCGCAACATTAGCAATAATAACTGGGCTTGTCGCACCTGATGTAAAGGTCTCAGTATTACCGTGGCCATCAATGTAAGTAACAACAACCGTGATTGTCGTGCCGATATCTGCATCGGTTAGCATGTATTCTGACAGTGTTGCACCTGTAATTAACACCCCATTGCGCATCCATTGATAGGTAAATTCTCCCACACCATCTGGATCGTCAATAGTTGACTCAACGCGTAAGGTTTCACCCTCTTTTGCCTCGCCACTGATACTGATACCACCTGTTGCTTGGTCATTAACATCGGCCACTGTGATAACAAAGGTTTGTGTATCAGTTAACCCTTCTGCATCAGTTACTAATAAAGTAACAGCATGATTGCCCACATCATCATTACTTGGTGTACCACTTAACTCGCCTGTCGCAGGATTAAAATTAAGCCAGCTTGGCAGCTCTGTAGCACTCAATTTATAGCTATCAGCACTGTCTACATCATTAACAACAAGTACATAGCGGTACGCTTCATCCTGTGTTGCTGAAGTGATTGGCGCCGACTCAATCAATGGTGCATCATTGACAGCAAGTACGGTAATAGTCACTGATGCCGTATTCGACTCTGCACCTTCATTATCAAGCACTGAATAAGTAAAGGTATCAAAACCAACATAATTGCTTACTGGAGTATAAGTAACTGTACCATCTACATTATTTATTACATTACCAAATGCCGGTTCAGTAACAATCTTAACTGAGTCCTCATCTATGCTACCATCAACATCAGAATCATTGCCTGTTACATCGATGATAACGCTCTCATCTTCATCAATTTGTATTACATCATTATTTGCCAGCGGCGCATCATTAACAGCTGTTACTGTGATGGCGACATTTGCATTATTTGACCAAACACCCAAATCATCTTTAACACGATAACTAAAGCTATCTTCACCATTACTATTAACATTAGGCGTATAGCTGATCATGCCGTCTACAATTTTTGTACTACCATGTTCTGGCTCGGTAACAACTTCAAGGCTTGACTTATCAAGCGAACCATCAATATCTAAGTCGTTGCCCAGTACATTAATGCTATGGGCTGTATCTTCGAGCAATTGAGCAACATCATCGTTAGCGACGGGTGCATCATTCACACTATTGACCGTTAATTTCACAACGGCGATATTTGACATTAATGATTGGTCATCTTTAACACTATAACTGAAGCTATCGCTACCAAAGAAATCAGCATTTGGCATATAGCCAATAGTACCTGAGGTACTATTAACGCTAACTTTGCCGTTTGCTGGGGCTTGGGTAATTGTCACATTATCAATTGTTAAATCGCTATCTACATCAAGGTCATTGTCTAAAATTGACAATTCAATCGAGGTGTCTTCATCAAGCTCTGCTGCATCGTTTGTTGCGATTGGGGCATCATTAACTTCACCTACTTTTACCATTACGCTCGCCTGATTAGACATAGCTCCAGATCCATCTGCAACACGGTATGTAAATGTGTCACTGCCAGTAAAGTTTGTGTTTGGGGTATAGAGAATGCGCTTGTTTTGTACACTCGCTTTACCATTTTCTGGCGCTGTGACAACTTCTAAGCTAGATAAATCGAGTGAATCACCTTCATCAATATCTGAATCGTTTAGTGCGACATCAATTTCAATTGCCATGTCTTCTTCAGTTATGGCCGTATCAATCTTAGCAAATGGTGCATCATTAACCGAATTGATGGTAATTGACACTGTTGCAATAGCTGAGCGTCCATTATCTAAGTCATCGACAGTATAAGTGAAAGTATCAGAGCCATTAACATTTTCATTCGGTGTATAAGTAATAACCCCATTCGCAGTATTTAAGCTTGTTTTTCCTAGTGTTGGCGCTGTTACCACTCTGACACTGGCAGGGTTTAAGCCACTATCAACATCTGAATCGTTCTCTAAAATATTAATAGCAACACTGTTGTCCTCATCAACACTTACTTTATCATCATGCACATCGGGTACATCGTTTACATTCACAACTCTCAGTGTAAATTCCTGCTTAATCTCCTCTTTACTCGCATCTGTTACAACAAGCGTAATATTATACGTGCCTACATCATCATTAGTGGGTGTGCCACTTAGGGTATGCGTTTTAGTATCAAAGGTTAACCAGCTAGGCATGCCAAGGGCTGTATAAGAAAGACTATCATCAGCATCCACATCCGTTGCCGAAACGATATAGCTGTATAACTCATCTTCGGTTGCAGTTGTAATTGGTGTTGATGAAAATTCAGGCGCATCATTTACATTCTCAACGGTGATAGAAAACATCTGAGAATCTGTTTCTTTTGCACTATCCGTGACGATTAAACTAACCGTATGCATGCCTACATCATCATTACCTGGCGTACCAGTAACTAAACCTGTCGCAGCATCTATGCTTAACCAACTAGGAAGCGTCTTGGCTGAATAAATTAGCGTATCGCCTTTATCAACATCAGTTGCACTTACAGTATAGTTATAGATGCTGTCCTCAATCGCAGTTGTAATAGGTGTTGATGAAAACACTGGAGCGTCATTTACCTTTGAAACAGTTAGAGTAAATGATTGTCGTGCCTCCTCTTCACTCATATCCATGACAACAACAGTGATCTTATACGACCCTACATCATCATTAGTAGGTGTGCCTTTAAAACTGCGAGTAGCTTCATTAAAAGATAACCAACTTGGAAGGCCAAGCACTGTGTACGAAAGCGTATCTCCTGCATCAATATCTGTAGCTGAAACAGTATAATTGTATAACTGCTCTTCAACTGCGACAGTATCAGGGGTTGACGTAATTACCGGCTTATCATTTACATTAGCTACTGTAATGGTAAATATTTGAATATCAGAAGCACCGGCCGAATCAGTTACTTTAATTGAGACATTATGCTCACCAACATCATTATTGCTTGGTGTTCCAACGAGTAAACCTGTAGATGTATTTATCGATAACCAGCTAGGTAATATTGAAGCGCTAAATTTATATGTTTCGTCTTTGTCAGCATCGGTGACAGCAAGTTGATATGCATAAGCTGTATCTTCAGTTGCAAGTACTAAGGCTTGTGAAGTAATCGTTGGTGCATCATTAACAGCAGTAATAGTTATAGTGCCATTTACAGGTGTGACAGTGTTACTGCCATCAGATAGTTTAAACGAAATACCCAATGAGCCAGAATAATCAGCAGCTGGCGTATACGAAAGGCTTGCTAAACTTGCGTTAACATCGACTAGTGAGCCACTCAATGTGAGTGTAGCTGTTTCAATATCGTAATCTAAGTTGGCACTACCACTTGCAGTACCCGCAAGTTTGCCTGATGTATTGTTTGCAAGAGTGATGGTAAGAGTAACATTATCGTTTTCTTTATCAGTTATTATATGCCCTCCAAAGAGTAAGTTTTTATTGCTATCTTCCTTGGTAGTCATAGAGAAGCTGTCAAAAATTGACTGCTCATACTTCATCATAGAAGCATTACTGTCGTTATCTGTATCTCCAAATGAAACTAGTAGTGTATCGTTGTCATCAATTGCGAAAGAAGGAAAAGTAGTTCTCTTAGTTGTTATTCCGGCTTTACCAACATGGTTCCACGTATTTCCCGTCAACTGCATTACAGATACATCTCCACCGTTGACATAATCATTCACAGCAACAAAAGGAATATTGTCACTATTTGCTGCTATTTTTGGCCCGAAACCACTGCCGCCCAAAAGATCACTGTTACCAGCCAACTCCCAAGTTTGACCATTAAACCTATTGACAGATATGAGTTGAGATGATTTTTTTGAAAAAGCAACGTATGGAACATCATTAATAATAGTGAAATCTAATCTCATTACATTCGTCTCAAAATTTGCAGAGCCGACCTGAGTCCAACTATTATTCTCGAATTTAACTACATTGATATTATTTTGATTAATATCTACTTTATATGCCAAATAGGGCGTGTCCTTACTATCAAAAGAGAGCTTCATTTGCGATGTAACCCCAGATGCAATTGCGGCTTCACCCACAGTGGTCCATTCTGTGCCATCCCATTTTTTCACTGTTGCAGTGTTATTATTTAAATAATCTTGGTAAGTGAGGTATAAATTATCAGCACTGTCAAAAGCAATAGAAGCGTGATTTGCGACCCCTGCGCTTACGGCCTCTCCCCCAAGTACTGTCCAAGAGCCATTTTTAAGAGTCTTTACAACAACCTTATTCTCAAACCCTGAATCTTCATAAGCAATAAAAAGCTCATCAGAACGATTAATAGCTAAACTAAGATTACTATTAACCGAGCCCTCAGCGAGATTAGTGTTACTTATGTTTTGCCAAGTCCTGCTATCATATTTCTTTACTGCAATTCCATACCCTGCTGGTTCGAGATAATAAGTAAAAGCTGAATATACTACACTGTTTCTATCAACAGCTATGGCGGTATCACTTATCCGTTCTTTTGCAAAATTTGCATCACCAACATATTCCCATTTTGCGGCTTTAGATATTTTAGGTGCATCATTTTGCGGTGTAATAGATATAATGAAAGATTGATCTATAATCGGTGCAACATCATCCTCCCCACCATCTGCAAGATCGAACTTAAAGTTATCAGAGTTTGTTTCAGTGCCATTGTGTTTATAATAAAGTTTTGAATCATCCAGTGTTTGCTGTGTAAAAGTACCATTCAACGAAAGCTTTTCACCCGCATCTAAACTGCTATTATCATTGGCATCGACAAATAAACTGCCATAAGTAGGTACTGATTTAAGCGTGTATGTTAACCCTGTGCTGCTATCATCAGGATCTGAAGCCGATAAGCTCTGAGTATTAATTACTTTCGTTGCACCTTCATCTAATGAAAGGCCCGTATTAATATCGATAGAAGGGGCTTTATTGGGTACAACAACTGAATAGGTCCCCACAATTGCAGAGTTTGTATCTGTGCCATCCGTTAATGAAAACGTGAGTGTGAATTGACCTGCACCATTTGCAGCCTGTATTAACTCAATACTTTCAAGCGAAGCATTAATATCTGAGACTGTTCCTGAAAGTGTTAGAACGCCTGTGCTAGAATCATAATTAAGTTCTGCGTTACCACTTGCAGTACCTGACAATGACCCGAATTGCGTATCTGAAATCGTAATTGTGAGGGTAACGTTATCGTTTTCAGCATCCTCAACTATTACATTTTCAAATAACCTAAAGCTTGATGCTCCCTCCATAATGCTCTTAGAATGATTGCTAAAAGAAGCATTTTCCTTAGTGATTACAAAAGGTCCACCAACCTCTGACTTTAAGTCAATAGCGTAGATAATGTCGCTTGAATTAAGTACAGCTCTCATTGCGAGGCCGAAATAATATGATTTTTCCGGTGGGGCAATTGGCCCTTTTAAATTCCATACCTCTCCTTCAAAAGCATATAGTTTTCCTCGGCCATATGTGCTCTGTTCATTAAATGCAATTAACACGTTGTCGTTTGAGTCAATTAATAGATTTAATTTTCTCATTGCAGAAAGGTTTGATGTATCGCCAACCGAAACCCAGTTATCCTCTACAAATTTATAAACCTTTACAGGACCCAAATATGTCGTAGAGTTTATAAATGAAATATAGAGTGTGTCTTGGCTGTCAAACGCTATTTGAGGATCTATCGCTGGTTGAGTCCCTAAAGCAGATGAGCTTAAAGTTATCCATGATGTGCCATTAAACTTTCTTACCTCAACAGAGGCAGGACTTACTGTTTTATTATAAACGACATACATTTCATTTTTCGAATTAAAGGCAATTTCAGGGCTTTTAGCATTTCCATTACTTGCCTGCGTACCTACATTAACCCAACTATTATTAGCCCACTTTTTCACGTATACGGTTGAGTTATCATAGGCAAGATATAAAATATCATTATCATCAACCTTTAAATCAATGCGCTCTATTTTTGTGCCGCTAATTTGGCCTGAGCCAAGCTCAGTCCAATTACCATTTACAAGTTTTTTTACAACTATTGTCTGCGACGAACCAGTGCCAGATATATAAGCAATATATAAATTATTCTTTTGGTCAAAGACAATATCTGTTTCGCCATACGCATCAGCAAGCGTTTCCCCCCCATCAATTGATTCCCAAGCACTATCCACATATTTATAAACATCGGCTCTATTGTTGAAAGTATTTTTTAAAATAATATAAGGGACTTCATTATTATCTAAAGTAATATTTGGATATAGAGAATCATCCAAGCTTAAACTCCCTAGTAGCTGCGATGGATTCTCATAGGAAAAACTAGGGGCTAAATTCGATTTAGTGACATTCAAAATAGAGTTTTTTACCACATTGTAATCAGACAATGACCGAGCATTTTCTAATGTTTGACCATTAAAAGTGATGATTTGTCTAGTCAGTACAATTTGAGTCTGCTGTTCAACAAGCCCTTTAACTGTTTCAATGCTGTCACTTGGCTCAACATCGAGTGTGAAGGTCACAGTAGGTGCGATAATTGTAATCGGCATAGCCAATATAGTCATAGGCGAAATAAGCGCTATGAGGTATAGGTATTTAATAATTGTTGATAGCATGACGTCGTGTTCCTGTAGAAATTTCAAGCTGGTAGTAAATTCATCTAAAATGGTTTACTCGTGTTTCAGCTATTCCTTGAGGTAATTAAAATGTACGCCCCTCGCATACATCGATAATGGGTTAGTCGAAATAATATCTTGCGCCAATTGAGAACATCGAAGCATCATTTGCATCTAGCGCTGCATGGTCGTAACTTAGAAAAATCTGGATATTTTTAAAAAGATCAAAACTCGCTTCAATTCCAAAGGTGGCACTGTTACCACTGCGTTTTGCTTTAAATAACTGTGAAGAGTTTGATTGGTATTGGTAATCTTGGTGCCAATCTAAATATCCTATCTTACCAGTCAGCGATATTATTTTGGTGATTGGCCACGACGCTAAAATTGATACCTGAGGCCCCTTTGCTGATTCAGGGTAAATTCGTTTTATGGCCGTGTGAAAGTAGTCTAAATCGGTGACTTCGCCTGTAAAGCTGAAATGTCTCTCACCGAAATCTACATAACCGACTTGTAGTGAATAAATTGAGTTGAATTTATAACCGATTGCAGCTTGGTAACCTGTATCCGAGTCTTTAATCGAAACAGAATCAATAATGGTCCCTTGTTCACTTAATGATGATGTTAAGTCTTTTGTGCTAAGGTCTGTGGAAGCTGAACCTATTTGCCCAGATACAAACCAGTGAGTTTGCTCGGCTTTACTATGTTGACTACATAATAATAAGCCAGTAAATAGCATGATTGTCGAAAACTTAAGTTCCAATCCATTATAACTAGTTAAAAAGTATGACACTTTCAAAGTGAGACCTCTTTATTAGGTTAATTGTAATTGCAACAAATCCACTGTTAATTACGAACATCCACTTTGTACATATCATTTACATTAGATTAAAATCCTAGCCATTCTAATGAGAAAATTCTGATTCAAGATGGGTATGTGAAATTTCTGACAACCTTTGTTATTAGTTCTGAGAAAGAACCTTTGTATGATCTGAATAGCAATTAGGGACTAATACAGCTAAATTTCCCCCCTTCGCTATTTAATACTTTTGAGCGAGAGTTGATTTTTTAATGAATAACAAGTACATACCGTATTTAACTGCTTGCATAATGATGACGTGTGTGTTTTGCGCGAGCAGCTATGCAAGCCCAACTAAGCAACTTGAAACCGCATTTGCAACCTCGTTAGTTTTAACTGATGGTGACAGTATTACCTTGGGGTTTGGTGATTTTGATCCGCAAACATTGTTTAACTCGCAACATGCTAGTAAAGATGAAGACAGTATCGCACTTAGAAAAAAACTCAAACTCTACAGCATTCCTTATACATGGCAGCTTGATGAGCCAATTTATCAGCACAAACTAAGTTTGACCGGTAGAGTCAGCTATTTAAATCAATCAGATTTTATCTCACTGTATGACAATGTCGCTGACGACTATATTTCAGAAACGGTGTATAACAGCATGATCGGTGTTAATGCAGAGAAAGCGCTTGGATCTAAATGGTCATATCAACTTGGCTTTAACAGTCACTACTTACATTACAACAATGATTACGAGTACAACTCGCCCGAATCTAGACGTAATATACAGCCTTTAGCTGATAATCTTTACACCAACCTAAATAGTAATGCACTAGTACTAAATCCAAATGCGACCATGATTTATCGCCTGCCAAGGCACTGGGGCTATTACGAATACAAACTTAACTTTAATTACTATTATGGCTGGGCCTTGTCTCATCCTGACGGAATGAGTAATGCAGCTCCTGAAACTTGGCGTACACTCAATGGAATTAAAGCTAAGTTTAACATGTTTAAAATAGGCCTTTTTGAGCAAGCTTTTTATATTAAAGGACAGCGAATTGATTTAGGTGGTGATGGTCGTATTGCATTTTCTACAGATCACTTTTATGAATACGGTATCGGCTTTTTATGGGACAGTAGAAAGTGGACGTCATGGTTTGACAACTTTGGCATTGGTATCAACATTCACAACGGTAGTAGCCTCGATGGTGCAGCTATAGTCTTGTACTTTAATGAAATTTAAGTCTATTTTTTAAAGACAAAATTTTTAAACAGACTATATTCTTAGACATAATTAAAATTCATGGAAGATTTAAATGAAACATCACCTCGCAATCGCTTGTTCATTACTTGCCTTAACGGCTTGCGATAATCGCCCTGAACAAACAGCTAAAACGC
Organism: Pseudoalteromonas sp. NFXS39; assembly: GCF_040148775.1. Classification (NCBI taxonomy): domain Bacteria; kingdom Pseudomonadati; phylum Pseudomonadota; class Gammaproteobacteria; order Alteromonadales; family Pseudoalteromonadaceae; genus Pseudoalteromonas; species Pseudoalteromonas sp. NFXS39. Next base: position 467,139 of record NZ_JAGDEC010000001.1, read on the forward strand.
TACCTCTGCAAGTGAGTGCTGCAGATACCATTTATTATGGTGGCGATATTCTTACAATGACTGGCGATGAACCAGAATATGCACAAGCAATCGCTACCCAAGGTGACAAAATCATCTTTGTGGGTGATAAAACTAAAGCCCTTGAGTTTAAATTTGGCAAAACAAAGCTGATTGATTTACAAGGAAAAACCTTGATGCCAGGCTTTGTAGATGGTCATAGCCATGTCTACGGTGTTGGTTTGCAAGCCATGGTAGCCAATGTATTACCTAGCCCAGATGGTGATGCCAATAGTGTTGAGCAAATCGTTAATATGCTTACAGCCGCACAGAATAACCCTGATTACACCACATTTATTGAAAAAACCGGCGCTATCTTAGGCTTTGGTTACGATGATGCTGAGCTTGATAGATACCCGACTAAAATGGACTTAGACCGCGTTAGCACCGAAAAGCCAGTGATCATCATTCATACCTCGGGGCACTTAAGTGTTGCAAACAGCAAAGCTTTAACTCTGGCTGGCATCGACGAAAACACAGAAAACCCTAAAGGTGGGCTAATTCGTCGTATGGCGAACTCACAAGAACCTAATGGGGTGCTCGAAGAAAACGCGCACTTTGGTTTACTGTTTAAACTCATGCAGTCGTTTGATCCTGACTTACAAGATTTAATGCTACAAGAAGGACAAAAGCTCTACACAAAATACGGCTACACCACAGCGCAAGAAGGCCGAGCAACTCAAGAAGCCTATGATTCGATGGTAAGAGCATCAAAGGCTGATAAATTCGTGATTGATGTGGTTGCGTATGCTGATATGGCCACCAGCAGCAGTTTTATGGACTCAACCTATAACAGTAAACACTACACAAATCATTTTCGTATTGGTGGTGTAAAACTTAACTTTGATGGCTCACCGCAAGGGAAAACTGCTTGGTTATCTCATCCATACTTAAAAGCACCTGAAGGCCAAGAGCAAGGTTATGCAGGCTACCCTACTTTTAATGATGAACAAGCTTATCAATATGTAGAAACGGCCTTTGCCAATGGTTGGCAAGTGATGACACATGCAAATGGTGATGCCGCCATTGAGCAATTTTTAGATGCTGTTGAAAATGCCAATAACAAGCTTGGTAAAAAAGACAGACGCCCTGTACTTATTCATGGTCAGACAATTCGTCAAGATCAGGTAAATCGCCTTAAAGAGTTGGGCATATTTCCATCGCTCTTCCCAATGCATACCTTTTATTGGGGCGACTGGCATGTAAATTCGGTACTTGGTCACCCCCGTGCCGATTTTATTTCACCCACTCATGCGGTTCGAAAACAAGGATTAATGTTCAGCACCCATCATGATGCGCCAGTGGCTCTACCAAATGCACTAAGGGTATTAGATGCAACGGTGAATCGCACTACTCGCACAGATAAAGTATTAGGTCCTGAACAACGTGTTTCTGTGTATACTGCACTACAAGCAATGACGACATGGCCGGCGTATCAACACTTTGAAGAGACCTCAAAAGGGCAATTAAAACAAGGGATGCAAGCAGATTTAATTATCCTTGATAACAACCCGTTGAAAATAAAGCCCGCAGAGCTACATAACTTACAAGTGTTAGAAACCATTAGCCGTGGTAAAACCGTCTACCGCAAAAATTAAACTTAATAGAAGGAATAACATGAAGAGCTTCATATTATTAGCGTGCGCTACTTTACTGTCTTTTTCAGTATCGGCAGCACAAACGACCGCAACACAACTGGATATTTTAAATCTTAAGGCGCAGTCTGAGCATGTGCTAACTTCAGGGCAGCCCAATCAAACCGATTTTGCCAAGTTAAAACAACTTGGTGTTGAAAACATCATCAACCTACGTGGTGATAACGAAACAAATTGGTCTGAGCAAGAATTAGTGACTGAGCTTGGCATGAACTATTACCATATTCCTGTGCAATCTAAAGCTGATATTACGATTGAAAATGCCACTAAACTTCAGGCCTTACTCAATGAGCATCAACAACAAACCACCTTACTTCACTGTGCTAGCAGCAACCGTGTTGGCGCTCTCGTTGCGCTATACAATGCCATAACTTTAAAAAAGCCAATTGATGAAGCTGTCGAGATTGGTAAGCAGTGGGGCTTAAAAAGCCTTGAAGGGGTGGTAAGAAGTAAAGTAAACGAAGAAGTTGGTCAGCCATAAGCTGACCAAGTTTTTATTATATTGCTTCAGCTATAGCTGCCATGCATAGCTTAGCTTAGTGAAGAAGGTGCGTTGATCACGCTCAAGACCTTCCAACGAATCGTCTTGGTATCCTTTATCTGAATAACCTAAATAAAACAGTGTTTGTGAGTTAATCTTGTACGAATACACTAACTGACTACCATAATCGCGGTTAGTTTGGCTTACATCAAATCGATAAGCTTCGTTGTTTCGATCGACATCTTCAAACTGCAAAACGAGTTTCAGCATTGAACGCATATTAAATTTATAATAAACGCGTAGATCCGTTAAGTTAGCAGTATAAACACGCTCATTTTGCTCGTTATCTAGGTAGCTGTAGCTGTGCTCCAACTGAACCTGCCAATGATCGTTAATATCCCACGTCATCTCAGGTTCAATGCGGACCATTGTACCTAGAGCTGCATTACTGTAGTCAATTTTGCTGCCATATTGAGCATATAATAAGAAACGGACATCGCGGATGGGTCTAAAACCGCCGTAGATATAACCTATGTTTTGATTAAAAAACTCACCGGCATAAAATTCATTACGATGGATAAAGCCAATTTCTGTTTGCGATTGCATCTTACCTTTAAAGGTAAAAAAGCCATCGTATTCTTCTTCAAGTAAGTCGCCATTTTGCGCCCAAGTTTTATCCCATTCAGCATTATAGCTGTACTCAGTGATTGCATCATCAGCATCACGGTACCAGGTTTGCCCACCACCTAATTGTATTTGCTCGTAATCAACTTTAGCTTGGTAACCTAAGTCTGAGCGGTATTCTTTACCTATATTTTCGTAATTAGCATAAACTTCGTAATCACGCTTAGTTCTAGTAAATTCAATAGCATAAGCTTGATCTGATTGATTTTTATCAACGCCATAATAATCAACTAAAAATTCTGAGTTAGTGGTATCTGTGCTTGCTACTTGATACTGCAAACTATCTGATTGATTAAACCAGTAGCTGCCATCTAAAGATAACACCGTATTATGATAATCATCATTTTCACGGTGAGTGCTCATCACACCAATTGTGCCTTTTTGGCCAATATCAAACTGATAGCGCCCTGCTACGGCTTGCGTTTTATCTGCCAGATTAGCAAAGCCAGAACCTTGATTCGTCGGAAGTAATACACTAGTGTTCTGATCGTCAGCGTACATAAAGCCGTAGCTGTGCGCGCCGGTTTTACCTGTTAATTTTAAACCTACATCAGGTTCAGCAATCATTCGCGTATATAAAAGCTCTAGTTGGCTGGTATTAAAATAAGAGGCGCCATCTAAAAAGAATGGACGCTTTTCAGCGTAGTAAATTGAGTAAGTAGTATTTACATCAAGTTCAAGTGAATCGGCCTCGACCTGCGAAAAGTCAGGGTTAATGGTGGCATTAATAACCGCATCTTGCGTCACCCCCCAACGTAAGTCCAAGCCCGCTTCAGTATCAATATCGCCATTTTGCCAATCACCAGGCACTGCGTCTTTGGTATCATGGCGAAGCGCAGTTAAAGTTGGCGTAAGCTGAATGTTTTGGCTTTCAGTCATGTTGGCAAAGCCTGTTAGTTTATCAAACTGACAAAAGCTACATTTTACATCTCTGTCAAAACCAACATTCGACATTTGATAAAATACATCACGCGGGTAATTACGCCATACAGCAAAACTCCACGTTAACTCAGCTTGATCTTTTGGAAAGCGAAGAGCAGTGAACGGAATACGCATTTCAACCACATAGCCATCGTTATTAATTTGCCCTGCACTATCCCAAATGGCATCCCACGATGGGTCTTCCACCCAATCGTCAATATCCGTCATGCGCATATCCCCTTGCGCACCTAGTGGATTTACATAAAACTCATAACCAGTTCGTTCATCGTTGAACGTATCAATCATCAAGGCAACATTGTCATCTTGCCAAAGCGTGTCGCGGTCACGAAGTGCAGCACGAATTTGTGAAGGGTCATCATCTTTTGCAATAAAGCCAACATACAAGTATTTACCATCTTCATACATATAGGCATCAGTTTGTACAAGCGGTGTGCCTTTTTCGGTTGGTTCATTTTGATATTTTAATGACACTTTTGTGGCTTCTTGCCAATGCGGTTCATCCATTACACCATCAACGCTGATGGACTCTTTTATATGGGCAAGGGAGAATTGCGCTTTATCATAGGCATTGGCATAAAAAGGCACACAGACAACACCAAGTAAAAAAGTAGGGGTGATTATTTTTTTTATAATTCTTTTTAAGTACTGCATAAACATCCATTTAGACACTGACGCGTTAGAAACGCTACTTGACTGATTTCAAAGCGATTGTAATTCAGCATGGTACATTTGTTAATCTAATTCTGCATTTAACACCATAAAAATTAACAAAATACTCCGTTCGTACTATATATAGAGCCAAAAAAAGCCCCATTGCCAAACAGCAATGGGGCTTTTTGTAGAAAATTTATTACTTTTTAAGGCTTAGTTTATTGCCTTTCAAAGATTTGCGAACATTTGCGATGCGTGAACGGTTTTTCGCACGAGCCTCGCCAGTTGCCTGACCTGAAGGCTTGTTTGTGCGACTGCGGCGTAAATGTGATGGCTTTTTAACTATTTTATCAATCAATACATCACGGTTACTTACTTCATAACCAGGTAAAACAATACGCTTAATACGCTGACCAATTAACTTTTCGATATCGAATAACGTGTTTTCTTCTTCACGGCTCACAAACGAAATTGCTTGACCCGGCTTACCCGCACGACCTGTACGGCCGATACGGTGAACGTAGTCTTCTGCAAGCCAAGGTAGGTCGATGTTAATCACACGTGGTAAACCTTCAATATCAATACCACGGGCAGCCACTTCAGTGGCTACCAGTACGCGAACATTACCTTCTTTAAATTCACGTAAAGCACGGCGGCGATTACCTTGTGTTTTATCGCCATGACAAACAACTGCAGGAATACCATCAAGATTCAGCTCTTTGACAAGCTCATCAGCGGTTTCTTTCATGTTTACGAAAACAAGTACCTGCTGCCAATTTTTCTTACCAATCAATTCAGATAAAAGCTCTTGCTTACGACGTTCTTCAACTGGATAAACAACGTGTTGCACTGTTTCTGCAGTACTGTTTGTTTGATCTACATGAATGACTTCAGGCTGCTTTAAAACTTTACTTGCAAACTGTTTAATTGCAGCTGGAAAAGTTGCAGAGAACAGTAAGATTTGACGCGCTTCATCACAGCCATTGATAACATTTTGCATATCGCTGATAAACCCCATGTCTAGCATGCGGTCAGCCTCATCAAGCACTAAATGCTTCACTTTAGCTAAGCTAATGTTACCCAAACGAAGTTGGTCAAGTAAGCGGCCAGGTGTTGCAACTACAATATCGACACCCGCTTTTAAGTCATTAGCTTGGCCTGCAAGATTAACCCCACCAAAAAGACAAACAGTTTTTAATTCCGTGTATTTGGCAAACGCTTTAAAATTATTGGCTATTTGCTCTGCTAATTCACGAGTAGGCGCTAACACTAGGGCACTTGGCGCATTCTTATCACTAACAGCAGATTCTGATAACTTTTGAATAATAGGCAATGCAAAAGCAGCCGTTTTACCCGTGCCTGTTTGCGCACTAACAAGTACGTCTTTGCCTTTTCTTACCGCAGGAATTGCACTACGTTGAACGGGAGTAAGCGTTTCGAAATTAAGCTCTTCTAATGCCTGTAAAAGCTCAGAAGAAAAACTAAATGATTTAAAATTCATGCTGTATAACCTGCGGCCATCATATCAAGGGTCGCAAATTATACAGAAAAAAAATGACTTTAGTTAGTTATAACTTAACTAAAGTGCCTTTTAATGCCACACCAGCGATAAATGTACCCGCACCACATTGATATTCGGTTTGGCTAACAAACTCACGTTTCTTGTAGTACGACTGAATATTTACAACCGCATTCATGCCTTCACGTACAGCACGCTCTTGTAATGCTTTTAAAGCACTAAGCATTACCCACTCACAGGCTTCACGGTCCGTTTTATTAAACGCGTTGGTTTTCTTATTGGTGATAACTTCACCATACTTAGTTTTAATGGTGTTATGACTTTGATCAGCAAAGTAAAGTGGAATATCTAACAGTGCTTGTTTCGCTTTACTGGTTGCAAGTAATGCTTGTATAGGTAGGGTTTGTATATCATCACGTGCAAAACTTTTTACTGAAAACAAACAAGCAACTAAAACACATGTAAGGATAAATAATTTCATTTAAAAATTCCTTCTATAAAATTTCCAAGCAACCCCAAAACCGACCGAAACATTATAATCTTGCTTCACTAGCGGGCTTGCATCTTGTTGACTGTCAGCAAGGTGATGATATTTAACAAAACCACCTAACCAATACTTTGGTGTGTCAAAATGTACCCCAATTGATACATCAGCACCAGAAAAACCTGAACGGCTTGAGTATGCTTGGCGAGTTTCATTGCTATGTAAGTCACTCACCCCATAGTAGTAATCAAGGTATTTATCGGTAGCAAAGTTGATATTGCCACGAAACGCTAATGAAAATTGTGAATCCGCCTTTTCGATGATCGGCACTCGATAATACACACTTGGTCCATAACGCCAACCAATATCATCAATACCAGAGAAATCCGTTGCAATGGCTTTGCGTGCAAACAGGCTTAAATACAAGTGCTGTTTAGCGTTTGGTTCACCTATTAGGTAGTAATTAAGTGAAGGCCCTAATTCAAACACCCAATCTAGATCATCCATACCTTCTCGGGCTTTATTGTCTTCACTGTCAACCGCAAGCCCCACATTGGCAGATAAATCTAAATGAAGATTTTCTTGTTGCCACAAAAAACCAGTGAAATTGTTGCGGTCGATGGCCATTTTATCGCTTTGATAACGAAAATAAGGCACAGGCAATAAGTAGTGCTCACTTTCATCCGATCCCAAATAATGTGGGATATCAGCATAAAACAGGCCAGCGCCTAGCTCCATTTTTGCAGCACCTTTTTCTGCACTATCTTCTGCAGCATAAGCATTAAAAGTTAGAACAAATAAAATACTTAAAATGCAGCGGTTGATCATGCTTGCCACTTTTTAAAGATTAACGACGTATTGATGCCACCAAACGCAAAATTATTACTCATGATGTAATCTGTTTGCATTTCACGGCCATTACCCTTGATATAATCTAAATCAGCGCACTCTGCATCGACATCAGTTAAATTGATAGTAGGTGCAAACCAACCATCATTCATCATATTAATACTTGCCCATGCTTCAATGGCACCACACGCTCCTAAGGTGTGACCTAAATAGCTTTTTAATGAGCTAATTGGTTTCTTCCCAAGGGCATTGAAAGTCGCCAGAGATTCCGCAATATCACCACGGTCCGTTGAAGTACCATGGGCATTTACATAGCCAATCTGACTAGCAGTAAGCTGTGCATCATTCAGTGCCATTTCGATAGCTACTTGCATTGTTTCTGCAGTGGGCTGCGTGACATGTTGACCATCTGAGTTACAACCAAAACCGACTAACTCAGCATAAATAGTCGCTCCACGGGCAACAGCGTGTTCATACTCTTCTAAAATGAGTGTGCCCGCGCCTTCACCAATAACGAGACCGTCACGATTTTGATCAAATGGCCGTGGCGTGCTTTTCGCAGCATCGTTTTTGGTGCTTGTAGCATATAAGGTGTCAAATACCGCGGCTTCAGTGATACACAACTCTTCTGCACCACCAGCAACCATGGCTTTTTGACGGCCATACTTAATGGCTTCGTAGGCATAACCTATCCCCTGAGAACCTGATGTACAAGCTGAGCTAGTGGTGATCACTCGGCCTTTTAAACCGAAAAAGACCCCTACATTCACAGGCGCCGTATGTGCCATCATTTGGATGTAACTAGTTGCCGTTACGCCAGTCATTTCACCAGTTTCCATCATTTTCGCAAAAGCCAATAATGGTGGCGTTGACCCCGTTGACGAACCAAAGGCAATACCTGTTGAACCATCGGTTAGACTTGGGTGTTCGAGCAGACCAGCTTCTTCTAAAGCAAGCTCTGTGGTTCGCGTCGACATCATAGCAACGCGCCCCATTGAGCGAACTTGTTTGCGTTTGTAGTGGCTTGGTTTACTAAAATGAGTAACAGGTGCGGCTAATCGAGTGTTTAATTCTGGTGCAACATCCCAGTCAGTCATGTACTGAACGGCATTTTCACCTTTTTGCAAAGCTGATTTAAATTCGCCCCATGTATCACCTAATGCGGTGATAGCAGACATGCCTGTAACAACAACGCGCTTCATTACACCATACCGCCATTCACAGAAATAACTTGGCGTGTGATATACGCGGCGTCATCTGAGCATAAAAATGACACCGTGCCAGCCACTTCACTAACTGAGCCCATACGTTTTAATGGGATCATTTTTAGCATTTCATCAACTGGTAAATCGTCTGTCATTTCGGTTTCGATTAATCCAGGTGCCACACAATTAACGGTAATCTTACGCTTAGCAAGCTCGAGCGAAAGCGCTTTTGTCGCACCAATTATGCCCGCTTTCGCTGCACTGTAGTTTACCTGCCCGCGATTACCAGCAATCCCTGACACTGATGCCATAGTTACTATACGTCCACCTTTACGACCTTGCACCATTGGCATCACGGTTGGATGAACCACATTGTAAAAACCATCAAGGCCGGTACGGATCACCTTATCCCAGTCATCACCTTGCATTGCTGGAAACGCCATATCATTAGTGATACCAGCATTACAAATCACGCCGTAATAAGCACCATGCTCAGCGATATCTGCTTCAATTTGTTGTTTAGCAAGCTCTCTGTCGCACACATCAAATTGCAATAAGCTTGCGTGGCGACCAAGGACACTAATTTCTTGACAGGTTTGCTCTGCTTCAGCCACACCACTGCGACAATGAACAGCGATATCAAAGCCATCGTTAGCTAATCTAAGAGCGATTGCTTTGCCTATTCCGCGGCTTGAGCCTGTGACTAAAATACGTTTTGTCATTGATTTTCTCTTATAAACTGCATTGGGTCCTGTGGTTGAAACACATTAATTTTAGCTTCTGCTAAGCATGTTTCATCGCTGTGAATTTGACACTCAAATACACTCAACCCTGATTCTTCTTGATATAACTTTGTGACCGATACTTTAAGCGTCTGCTCGTTTTTAAATACCGGGGCATAGGTTTTATATTTGCGCGTACCAATTAAAAAGCCAATTTGAACTTCATCCCCTTTGTCCTTTGCCAGCGCACCAGCGTAGGCCGCGATAGTTTGCGCCATATATTCACAGCCAATATAACTAGCAACTCCATTTAAGCTCTCGTCATAAAACGGGCTGTGTGAACTAATATCAACTTCGCAGCAACCTGACTCTTCGCTGTAATTACTGAGACGATTGAGCAAAATCATTGGTTCGCTATGAGGGACTACTTGCTCAATTTTATAGTGATTCATTTAGATGTCCTAATACTACACTGACATTATTGCCACCAAAGGCAAATGAATTTGATAAACAGTGATTAATTTCTGCTTTTTCTGACTGCGTTATTAAGCCAATTTCAGCTAAAGAGTCATCCTCAGTAACCTGATTCCACACTAAATCATTAAACTCTGGATAAGCTAGGTATAACCAACATAACCCAGCCTCTAAAGCACCGGCGGCTCCTAAAGTATGCCCGGTTAAATGTTTAGAGGAGCTCACCTTGGTATCTTTGCCAAACACTTCACTGATTGCCAAAGATTCCATTGCATCATTTTGCGGCGTTGCTGTCCCATGAGCATTTATGTAGTCGATATCTGATGGCCTTAAATTCGCGTCTTGTAACGCCATTGTCATAGCAGCGATTGCACCAGAACCATCAGCAATCGGAGCTGAAATATGATGGGCATCAGAGCTTTCACCACCACCTAAAAAGGCGATACTTTGTTTTGTATGCTGCTCTTTACTCATAACAAATAACGCTGCGGCTTCACCAATATTAATGCCTGCTCTGTCAGCGCTAAATGGCTTACAAATTTCATCACTGATAGAAGATAACGAATCAAAACCATTGATAGTGAGTTGGCATAAACTATCTACGCCACCACAAATCACCACATCGGCTAAATCGGCACTAAGTAAGGCGCGAGCACTAATAAGCGCCTTGGCACTTGAACTACACGCAGTTGAAATACTATAACAGGGCCCGTTTGCAGCGAGCTTTTTGGCAATGTAATTGGCCGGAGCGACGAGCGCTTGGTCGTAATAATCAAATCCCTCTGGCCACTTTCCCTGCGCCGCATGGGATTTTCGGCCTCTTTCACCTTCTTGAATGGCTGCAGTACTAGTACCAATAACCACTGCAATACGGCTGCTCGGAATGTTTATACTTGCTAATGTGTCTGCAATTTGCGCCAGCGCTAAATCGATTAGCTGATAAAATCGCATTGATGCTGTTAATGGCAACTCATTAACCAAGCCGACAAAGGTTGGACGCTGCTCAAATGCAAGCGACGTCACCTCTGTGAGTGTTTGTTTAGGTTGTAAGCTGATACTTTGCATTGTCTGTTGGTGACCAACCCCCAATGCACTAACAATACCTAAGTCGTTAAGCCAAAATGGCATAATCAATTAACCCTTTGAAATTTAATTTTGTAATTTCGCTGATAGTTTACAAGTTCTGTTGCACCGTCTAAATAGCGAATTTCACTAATTAACTGCTCACCCTGATATAAACGTCGCGTCGTTCCTTGTTCAACTAGGTTCAAGCCATAAAGCTGAGAGTTCAGCACAGTAACAGGCCAGTGCACAAGCATGATATCAGCGAGAATATAACGAGGATCAACAGCGTTGATTGGGAGCATTTTTTCGCTTTTAATTGGCCCAAGTGGCGCTTTCTCTAATTGAAAAATAGGCATACCTTGAGCTGTCATAACAGCCAAGTTAATACCTGTTTCACTATTTAAACTCAGCTGCGCTAGTAATGTATGCTGCTCATCATCATGGCGTACTTCAAGCACTTGCTGCCAATTATCAGCAACTAATGACGGAGGTGGATCAAGCAAGTAAATTCCTGCATTTGGCGCTAAATCAACGCCCGTTTTTACAGCAAATTCACTGGCACAACTAGCCACTAATATGCTCAAACTTAAAAGCAAAGAGCGTGTTAATCGCGACATAATTCAACCAACGTATTTAAGCGTTTGTTGCTTTGCTTTACAAATGGGTTTTGTAAATCCCAGGCATAGCCTGCAAGAATAGCACTGATCATCTCGCGAATTTGTTGGTTTTTCTCACTGTAAAAAATCACGTCTTGAAATGAGCCATCATACCAAGCACTAACGTAGGTTCTAAAGCAATTAACTCCTTGTTGCAAAGGCTCACTGTAATCGTTTTTGAAATCAACTTGCTCACCACGTAAGTAGCTATCAACTAAAGGAGCAACCAATGAGGCTGATTTTAACGCAATCGTCACCCCAGATGAAAACACCGGATCTAAAAATTCACCTGCATTACCAAGTAGTGCAAAATGCTCACCATACAAGCTCGACACATTAGCAGAATAGCCTTTGATAGCACGCGCTTCACCTATAGCTTCTCGGTTGGCTAATAACTCACTTAAATAGCTGTCTTGCTCGATAAATTCATTTAAGCCAGCGAGGGGGAGTTTATCTTCAAGCTGCTCTGGTTTACCAACTACACCAATGCTTGCCGTACCATCACTAAATGGAATCAACCAATACCAAATATCTTTATGCTCTGGATGAACATTAATTAAGATTTTTTCACGGTCAAACTGGGGATCGCTAATATTATCTTTAAAATGGCTGAAAAAAGCCCAGCGTACAGGGAAATTTGATGCTGACTCTAAATCAAGTAAGCGAGGTAATACTCTGCCAAAACCACTGGCATCAAGTACAAAACGCCCTTTAATTTGATAGCGTTGCTGGTTTTCATCTGTAACATCAAGTAAAGCGCCATCTTCACAATCGGTGTACGCAAACACGCTATGCTGGTAACGTATTTCAGCCCCCTGCTGCATGGCACCATCGGCTAAGCATTTATCAAAGTCCGCACGTTTTACCTGAAAAGTCGTGCCAGGGCCTTCGCTAAATTTTTCGGTAAAATCGATCGTTGTGTGGTCGCCCCGACGCTGAAACGCCGCACCATTTTTAAACTGAAAACCAAGCGATTGTGCCTGTGCTTGCACCGCTTGCTCAAGGTCTGCCTCAGCTAAAAAGCTCATGCACTGAGGTAATAAACTTTCACCAATCGAAAAACGAGGAAAGGTTTGCTGCTCTAACACCACCACATGCCAACCTTTTTTCACCAGTAAACTGGCAGCCACGGCTCCTGAAGGGCCAGCACCAATAATAACAACATCGGCCTGTTGAACTTGATTATTCACCTATTATTTTTCCTTATTTTTAGGTAATGCAATACTGAGCGGCGCCAGGATATAGATACAAACTAGCCCCACTAATACCGTTAATCCGAAACTGAAAATGGCCGGCGTTTTTGAAACGGCCAACATGCCAAATACCCACATCGATGAAGCCGCTGATAAACTAATTGCAAGCACATTGCTAGGACTTAAATTATTAACTTGATAAAACACCAAATAATCAATTGCCAAGGCTAATATCAATAAACAGCCTAACAGATTAAAAATCGATAGCTGAGATTGCAGCGCACTGCAGAGCAGCAGTACTGCTGAAGTTGTTAGTATAAGCACTAAAATTTGCTTACATGCTGTTTTAAAACCAAATTTAACGCTAAAAAGTAATAACGCAAAGATCATCGCAATGGCCAGTGTCACCAGTAACGAATTTGAGTAATGGCTTAAACCTTCGCTTATCATCGCAACTTTATCGTAAACAATTAAGTCTGTAGAAGCGTTGGCCAAATCCTTAAGCTCGGATTTATTTACACCGGTTACCATAAACCAGCTTGCGGTGAGTGTATTGTTTGAGATCACTTGGTTAGCGATTAACGGCGCTAATGGTGAATTAAGTGCCGCGTTTAAATCAAGCATTGATGTTGAGAGCTCAACAGGCGTCCCTGTCATTTGGCTAACCACACTCATGGCTTGCTGGGCCGAATGTAATTGCTCGTAGTTTTGTTTTTGCAATTGCTTACTAGGCACTAAGTCACTAAGCATCAATACGTTACCATTGAGCCCAGTTATTTTTGTCTTGAGTGTTTCTTGTTTTTCTAGTAATTGCTGCGCATTATCGGCAAATAAAATCATGATTTGCCCATTATCTTTACCTAATAAAGACATATGCAGCGCTTCGTTTTGCATTAAATCCGCAGGACTTGCATTTAGCAGCTTTACATCATCATTAATCACAGGGGGTTTTAGTAAGGCAAAAGCACTCAGAAACACTAACATCAGCATGCTGAGTGCAGCGCGATAATGCGTTAATTGTTTTAAATAACCACTTAAGCAGTTAGCTAATCGATGCGCAGCAGTGTTAATGGTTAAGCCAGCTTGCCAATAAGGCAATAAAATACGGGTGCAAAGCCAAGCTGTAACTAGCCCTGCAACAACAAATACGCCTACTTGACTGAGTAACTGTACTGGTGAGAAAAACAAACTCGCGTAGCCGAGTGTGGTGGTTAGTAACGACAACACCAGTGCCAGTTTGAGCCCTTGGCTAAAACCTTGCGGCTGCTCGGTTAAATCAAGCATGCCATGAAATGCATAATCAATGGCAATACCAATCAGCGTCACTGCAAACACCATGGTTAATACATGCACCTGACTAAAAATACTGATCAGCGCAATGGTGCCGCCAATAGCGGCGCTTATCACGGTTACAGAGGCCAGCCACAATGCATTTATCGAGCGAAACACCCACACCACCATCACAATAAGCGCCAGCAAGCTCACCGAACCAAACAAGGTCATTTCAAATTTGGCTTGCTGCGCATTTGCTGCGGTATGAAATAAAGCACCGGCATAGCGAATTTGTGTATCGGGATAGCGGCTTTCAAGCTCAGCGATATAGGTAACTATCTCATTGCTCAAAGCTATTGATTGATTTATTGAAAAGGCATTGTCAGCACTTTGCACGAATAACATTAAATACTCATCACCTTGATAGTTAATGTTAATTCGGCCATCTTGCAGCTCAAATTGCTGCATGTGCGCCATTGCCTCGGATAAGAACCCCGCTGTAGCAAGCGTAGGGTCTTGGTTGATAGTACTTGAAACAAAAGGATCAGCGACTTTACTCAACTGATTAAAGTAATACTGTTGAAAGCGATTAGCATCGCCAATCGCTTGCTTATATTCCTCGGAAACTAAATGCCCTGCGTACTGACCGTAAAATGCTGCCAACTGGGATATTTCTGGTAACTTAAAACGAGGCTCAATGTGTTTGCTCGCCAGCCATTGATGTAATTCATCATAAGCTTTTACTGCATTCTCACCACGAAAAGAAAAGCTCAACTGCTGTTTGTTAGCTGAAAAAAAATGTTCTTCGACTTGCTGTAAACGCGGTTCTGACTTTGGCAACAAAGCCAAAATATCATTATTCAACGTAGGCTGTTTTAGAATAAAAACAGCCACTAAGGCGCTAACTAATAGGCTCAGCCAAGCGAGCGTTAGGCCCCATGCTTTCACTGTTTTTGCTCATTGTGAGGATAAGCAAAGCGTAATACAGTAAAGTTACCATTTGCTTCTTGAAGACGCACACGGCTCACTTGCTCTGCTGCTACACATAATTCGAACTGACTAAATAGCTGCTTTAGCAGGTCATCTTTAGGTAATAAAGTCTGACAACCGGGCTCTGCATGGTCTGTCATCGTAAATTGCTCAGCAAGCGCCACTTCATCATGCTTTAAAATTGCTTGCAGTAAATTAACGTAAGGCTCAGCGCCTTTTTGTAGCTGCGGCTCATCTTGAGCGTTAAGGGTATATACTTGCCCTTGCTTAATTAATAGCGTGCTTTTAACCGGAGACTCAACCTGCCAAGTGAGGCCATCTTCAGCAAGTTCAAACGAACCTGTTGATATAAAAGGTTTACTAAATCCTTTAAAATGCTTCTCTTGGCTAAATGTGCCTTGCTCTGTCACTGCGCTTGATGCAAACACAGGAAAAAAAACTAGCACACTCAGTAACAACACGCTTAATCGCATTAAATCACCTTTTGAAGTTTTTCATGTAAAACAGGCGGCGAAACAAACTGCATTTCTTTTTTCTCTATATCAACCGCAACTTGGATAGTCGTTGCTTTGGTTAACTTTTTACCTGTAGCGCAATCAGTGATTACGTAATCGATACGTAATCGTGTTTCATATTCTTTTAAGTACGCATCAACGCGGATTTTTTGTGTGAACAATGCTGAGCCGACGTACTTAATATGCATGTCAATAATCGGCCACGCATAGCCAGACTCTTGCATTTGCACATAGTCATAGTCAAACAAACGCAGTAATTCGCAGCGCGCGACTTCTAAATAGCGCGGGTAATTACCATGCCATACCACATTCATTGGATCGCAATCATGAAAAGGAATTTCAATCTCAACATGAGTGCTCAGCAACGAGCCACGACTATGCATATAAACTCCAACGTTTTGTTTGAATAGCGTCAACCGTATAGCGAAGAACAGCTTCTAGTGGACGGTCTTCATCAAGCAGCGGGAAAAACTCGCTAATGTCTTGATACATACTTTGTACATCACTAGTTAAACTAGCAAACTCAAGCTCACCACTGTTAATACGTAAACGTAGACCTTGAATACTCGCGAGCAACGTACTAGCAACAACTTGTTCAGTAAGCTGCAATATACGTAAACAATCTCGCGCTGCTATGGTTCCCATACTCACTTTATCTTGGTTATGACACTCGGTCGAACGAGAAAACACACTCGCTGGCATGGTCAGTTTTAGCGCTTCAGCAGTGTACGCACTAGCACCGATTTGCACCGCTTTAAAACCATGGTTAATGTAACGGCGCTCATCGTTACTTGCCGATAGATTAGAGGGTAACCCATTGTTATAGCGTGTATCCACTAACGATGCTATTTGTCTGTCAGCTAAGTCTGCTAAATTTGCCACAGCCGTTTTCATGCTATCCATCACCATTGCAATATGGCCACCATAGAAATGGCCACCATGCAGCACGTGTTCACCTTCACCATCAATAATTGGATTGTCATTCGCCGAATTTAGTTCATTTTCAATCATTTGCCTAAACCAAGGCAAACTATCTTGAAGAACACCAATAACATGTGGGGCACAGCGAATTGAATACCTATCTTGCAAGCGGTCAGCGTTACGCGGGTGCTCTACATGGTTTAAGTCTCCACGGATCCATGCAGCTACTTGCTGTTGCCCTGGATGTGGCTTCACCGAAAACAAAATATCATCAAAGTGATGACTGTTACCTTTTAATGCAAGGCTTGCAAGGGCTGTTATACGGCTGGTCAATTTAACTAAGTAATCTGCTCTATCATAAGCAAGACATGCCAAAGCTGTCATCACGGCCGTGCCATTCATGACTGCCAGCCCTTCTTTCGGGCGCAGCTTTAATGGCTTTAAGCCAAGTTCTTGCATCACCTCTAGACTGTTTTTAATTTCGCCTTTGTAATACACATCGCGCTCACCAACCATGGCACCGGCTACATACGAAAGCGGGGTTAAATCACCACTGGCTCCCACCGACCCTTCTTGCGGAATTACCGGTACAATATTGTGATTTAAAAAGTCACGTAATAAGTTCAACATATCCCAGCTAACACCAGAATACCCCTGTGAAAGCGAGGTTAAACGGGTCGCTAAAATAGCGCGTCCTTGGGCTAGATTAAAAACATCGCCAAGGCCACATCCATGAAAACGAGTAAGATGCAGTGGTAGCTCATTCACTAAATCAAGTGGCACTTTTACGGTTACCGAGTCGCCATAACCTGTGGTAACGCCGTATATCACGCCATCATCTTCAAGCAACTTATCTAAAAACGCTACGGCGCTGTCTATTTTATTCGCAAATTGACGGTCTGATGTTAACGCTACAGCACCTTGCTCTAATGCAATATGAACAATATCTTCAATCGATAAACGCTGCTCGCCAAATACGGTAGTCGTGTGCTCTGACACCTTAGTTCTCCTTGTTTTGACCACGAGACACTTGCTCGTCATTTTGCCAAAAATCATAAAAATTAAACCATTGATACGGATAGGCCGCAGCGTAAAAACTGAGCCTTTGCGCATAATCGCTAACAATTTGTTGTAATGTTTGTTGTCTCGTTTTACGCGGTAGAACGAGTTTGTCGGCGTATTTTTCAAAAATCACGCGGTAAAATATTTCGCCATTTGGCTTTTTATCTTTTAAACAAAACAGATGAAACACCGGGCAATCTAACAGCGCAGCTAAAATAAATGGCCCTTGTGAAAAAGGGGCTGGCTTACCTAAAAAGTCAGCTTCGATTACTCTTCCTGTGGTGGTACTGGTTCTATCACCGACAATCACCACTATTTCACCCTGCTCGACTTTCTCTTTGAGCATAATCGCCATATCTGGGCCAAGATCGGTTACTTGAATGAGGTTTACCGCAACATCCGGATTAATACTTTTCAGTAATTTATTAAACTCAACAGCATGATGCGTAAACACCAATACATTAATCGTTTTACTGTTTCTGTGTTGGCTAAGGGCCCTACATACCTCTAAGTTGCCAAGATGCGAGCCGATAAAAATAGCCCCTTGCTGTTGCTCATCAAGTTGTTTAAAAAGCGCTTCGTTAGTGTAAAGAATGTTATGTTGCTGTATCCGCCCAAGCCAAGCATCTATTTTGTCAAAAGCGCTGTCTGCAAAGCAGCGAAAATGACGAAAGCTGTCACGCCAAGTAACGGCTTTACTATTACCATTCACCTTACGCGCTTGGGTTAAGAATGTATGTGATGCTTGGCGGGCAGTTTTGCCTGTTAAAAACAAATAAAACACCACTGGAAACAGCACCAGCCACAAGCCTTTACGACCAAATACGCGATAACACACAAGCAATATCTGCATGCCAAAGCGATTGCCACGTTCTTGCATTTTTGACCAGTGCTTTACAGCCATTAGCCAGCCACCTTACGCCAAAGTAGCTTAGGTGAGCGTAGCAACATGCCAAAGAATAAACGCGTATGTAGCCAAGAAATTCCCACGTTATCGTGTAAGGCTCGAAAGTGAGATACGCCATTTTCAGGGTAAATGACCTGGGTTGGCAAAAACGTGACTTTTACACCTTGCCAATAAAGCCTGACCATAATCTCGATATCAAAGTCCATGCGCTTGCCAAGCGGTTGCTTTGTCATTAATTGTTCAACAGCTGCTAATGGATAAACCCGGAACCCACACATTGAATCGACAATATCAAAGCTTAGGGTTTCCACCCAAACCCAAAAATGGGTGATATAACGGCTCAAATAACGGTGCTTAGGCACTGAGCTGTCATAAATTGGACAACCGCTGATCACTTTTTTCGGTGATTCATTACTCAGTTCAATCAACTTACTAATATCTGCTAACGAGTGCTGACCGTCTGCATCAACCTGAATAGCATGGCTAAACCCTTGTTGATAGGCAGCCAACAACCCAGTTTGAACGGCCCCACCCTTACCTTGATTTTGAGCATGGCTTATCAAGGTTAAAAAGTCGTACTGAGTGTCAAGCTCTGCAAATACTTGCTTGGCATCTTCGTCACTACCATCATCAACCATGATAATTGGCAGCTGTAATTCTTTTAGCTCATCGAGTACAGCAGCAATAGCATGTGTATGATTGTAATTAGGAATAACAATACAAAACTGGTTCATGGCTTAATCACAAAATACAATTCGACCAGACGCATGCTGGCCTTTGTCTGATTGATAGCTAAACAAGCACTTACCTTTTGCATTACGCTCAAGGGTTAGGTTTACCGTCATATCAGGGGTTGTTACTACCTGAAACTTTAACACTTCTAAATCTTGTACAAGTTTGCCAAAACCCAAATATTGCTGAGCATATTTTACTGCCCAATCCAGCTGTACTACGCCTGCTAAAATTGGCGCATCTGGAAAGTGGCCGCGAAAATAATCTAAATCAGCTGCAATGGTTAACGCTAAACTCACGCTAGTTTCAGTTTGTGATAAAACGGCCACCTCTGGGGTTACGTTATTCAGGCTTGGCAAAATACTGCTCCAATGTTTTTAAACTTAATTTAGCTTGGCTGTTAAAAGGAAGTGCATCGATGTAGCGCCATTTACGTGGTAAGCAAATACGTTCAAAGCGGTTTGAGAGGTGCGCTTGTAATGCGCGGTTTATTGCTAATTTACCGTGTTGTTCAAGCTCTTTATTAGCTTCAT
This sequence comes from Pseudoalteromonas sp. NFXS39, assembly GCF_040148775.1. NCBI lineage: Bacteria > Pseudomonadati > Pseudomonadota > Gammaproteobacteria > Alteromonadales > Pseudoalteromonadaceae > Pseudoalteromonas > Pseudoalteromonas sp. NFXS39. The sequence continues at coordinate 486,708 of NZ_JAGDEC010000001.1, forward strand.
CACTGAGCACAACCACCGCACCAATTTGTACACGCTTGGCTGGAATAACCACTACTTTTACTTCTTTTACCCAGTCATGGTTTTGCAGATAACTCTCAAGCTCATCTAAATTTAAACGTTTTTCTTCAATTTTTATCGTTCTGTCTATACGGCCCAACAGTTTAAATTGACCATTTTTATGAACGAGTGCTCTATCATCTAAAGGAAAGTTCGATTGCTCTAAAATCGCAGAATCTAGCATCAATCGCCCTTCATGATTTAACGATAAAAAATTACCATTAAACGGCTGCCATGGTACATCGACCGCCGCCTGCGTAACTTGTCGATAAGCAATACCGCCAGTCTCTGTACTACCAAAGACTTGTGTTGCTGGGCGAGCTAACTGATTAAATAAAGTTTCGGCATGCTCATTATTGAGTGGTCCGCCAGAGGAAAATAACCACTTAATTTTGTCGCGTTCAGGTATTAACACATTATCAGCACATAAACGGCCAAGCTGTGCTGGGCTTGAAACGAGCACAGCATATCGAATGGTTTTTAACCTTTGCGCGATATGTTCTGGATACTGAATTTGCTCGCTATCAATTATATGACCCTTAGACAACGGCCAAAGTAAACGGAACAATAAGCCATAAATATGTTGATGCGATACGGTCGCTAAAAACGTAAATTGACGTGGTAAGTCAAATGACATTGATAATACTGCGAGTTCTCTATTTAATACCCGCCACGGTTTCACAATCGGTTTAGATTGTCCTGATGAGCCTGACGTATAAAATATAACAGCAGTGTTTGTTGGCCATTGTAAACGGTTAGTTTGCAAAGGCGTGTGACCAAGGCTTTGTTCAAGGTTGGTAAATAACACATCGTCATCGATATTAGTTGCATCACCAGCAAAAAAAGCAGACTGCGCAAGCAATAAACTTAGTGTTTCATGCTGACCATTAGGTGGCAAAATGACATTATGACCACTACAGGCTAAAGCAAATAAGCGCACTGCAAATTGGTAGGTATCAGGATGGAATAACACTACATGGCTGCCAGTTTTCAGCGCTGTGAGCTTACTTTGATAAGCCGCAATATCAGCATAAAACTGTGTTTGTGTTATTGGCTGCCCTGCAACAACAAATGCAGCGTCTGGGTGAAATTTCAGGTTACTCGCTACCATTACTTTTAACCTTTTGTCTTACAAGCCATTCCACAAGGCCTAAGAGAGCTATCAGAATATAGGCTATTAATCCGTTGTACAGAGTCCATGTCTTTAACGAAGTAAATAGGCTAGTGTATAACGCAATACTGCCATTAATAATAAAAAACGCGCACCATACTTTAGTAACTTGGCGCGTGTAATTAACCCCTTTTTCATCAAGATCAGGCTCTTTAATTCGAGCAAAACTCTCAATGACTGTTGGGCCATTTTTCAGCGAATAAGCAAAGGTGATTGCCATTACTGTATTTATAATGACTGGGTAAAGTTTTAAGCCCAGATCACTGTTAAAAAACTGCGTTGTTGCTAAAGCGATAATTGCCAAAATAGAGGCGGGTTTTATCCATGGCATAGATTTGAGCAGCTTTTTGCTAAGCAAAAGCCTTAAGCCGACCAATACCATCAGTACCAAGCTCACTTGCCTTAATGAGATATGCTGTAATCCAAAATACACAATAAACGGGTATAAAGATAAGCACACTAAGAGCAGTGTTGTGGTTATCGCTTTGAGCATAATAATGTTTATGAAACGAGTTTTTCTACTTCGTTTACCACATCTTGCACAGTACGCACTTGTTTAAATGCATCTGGCTCAATTTTTTTGCCAGTGATTTCGCGTAACTTTACAACTAAGTCAACAGCATCAATGCTATCAAGATCTAAGTCTTGATACAGGTGCGCATCTAGGCTGATATCATCAGCATCAATCTCAAATTCATCTACTAAAATGCCCTGTAAAACGTTGTAAATGTCAGCAGCGGTTTTCATGCTTATTCCTACTTCTAAGTCTGTATTATGATTGGTGTTGGTTAATAAATTCTGCCAGTGCATCTACTGATGCAAAATGGGCTTTTGTTTGTTCTGAGTTTGCGTCAATTTTAACGTTAAACTCTTTTTTAATGGCTAAACCAAGCTCAAGCGCATCGATGCTATCTAGACCTAAACCATCAACAAATAGAGGTTGGTCATTTTCAATATCATCCACGGTAATATCTTCAAGATCTAAGCTGCTAATGATTAATTGTTTTATTTTGTTCTTTAGTTCAGTCATAGGTGCCTGAGTTCCTCTGAAAAGTAATGTTGCAAATCACGGGTTAATTGTCGTGCTTGCATAGCGGGTTGTTCATTATTAAGTGTGTCATTAAATGTAAATGGGTCACTGGCAAAGCGCATTTCAAAATGCGCTTTTGTTGCTGCGACGCAATACCATGGTGTGCCTTTGGTCAAAGTACTTGGTTTCATACTAATCAGCACTGAGGTAATAGGGGCTTTACAGCGAGCAGCAATATTCGCAGCGCCACGCTTAAATTTTAACTGTTCACCAGGGGTTGTGCGAGTGCCTTCAGGAAAGATAATCAGGTTATTTCCAGCAGCAAGTGATGCTTCACATTCGTTTAGTAACTCTTGTGGGTCTTCATTACTAATATAACCTGTGCCCTTAATTACACCGCACATAAATGGATTTTTAAATAGGTGTGCTTTGACCACGCAGTCAGCATTTTTAATGACAGATATCAGCACCACAACATCAATTAATGAAGGATGATTGGCAAGTACAAGTTGCCCTTTAAGATCATGAAATCGCTGTTTATCATGCACCGAAAAATGGATAGCACCAGTGTAATGCATCAAGGCAACAAAAAATTTAAAACTATAATGAACCGTTAAACGCGCTTTTTGCTTACGTTTTGCTTGGCAGGGTTCAAATAAGCGTTGGATAGGTAAAACCAATAAGGTTAGAAGAATACCGCCAAAACCAAATACAGTAAAACAAAACCCCGTTGCCAATACACGCCAAATTTTATTCAACTTTATATAAAAGTTAGTCGCCATGGTACTGTAGCATCCAAGCTGATTGTTGATGTGAAAGCAGCGATTGTGTTCCTTTGCTTGTTAAAGCAGCTGCCAATTGCAAACTCAATGGTAAACATGAGTCACTTTGCGTATGTTCTGATTCAGGAAGTTTTATTAATTCAAAATACGGCTTACCGATCTGTGCTTTTGATAATACAAACGACACACTATGAGCAATTTGTTGCTCATCGCTAAATGGTAAGTATTCATCGGGTAATACGCTTTCGGCATGGGCTATTAAAATTTGCTGCTCAACACCAATATGAACACGTGCAAAGCCATCGATCATGGCAGAAATAATACTGTCTTGCCCACCTGCGATGGCATTCATTGGTGCTTTATTTTTTGCAATAATAGAGAACAACCCGGTTGCGGCATTGTGCACACTCAAACCAAATGCGGTAGGAGAAAGAGGCTCTTGTTCAACTAGTGAATGTAATAGATTCGCCGTTTTTGGTAAGTCGCCATGACGCGATGAAAAATTTACGGCGAGCTGCTCGTGATTCCCTTGTGCTTGATGCATAGTATGAAGAGCCATTTTCATGAAAGGGCTTAAACGGCGACGCTGCATAGGTGCAACCCAGCTTAAATCAAGGTCGAGAAGATCGAGGTGGCTTAATCCTGCTACTTGTTGCTCGGGTGCAACCCATAAACACAGATTATCAACAACAAATTTCACAAGTATTATTCTTATAACGCCAAACGATTGCTAATTTTACCTATTAGCTACAAAAAAGTAAAACAATGGTGCTTAATTACAAAAGTAATTAAGCACTCATTCATTTTTATCGTAAAATGACGTCTTTTTCAGCTAAAAGTTGTGCTTTTTCGCCTACTATATCAGCAATATCAAGTTCGTTAATATATGCTAACCCTATTTTTTGTTGCTCATTTGATAGTGGCACATAAGGTAGACGGAAAACAGGGTTCACCGCACCTGTCATCATCAGAGCAGTATTTATCGCAATTGGATTAGGCTCGCAAAACAACCACCCCATTAAAGGCTGTAATTTTGCGTTTAATGCATCATTCTTTTCATTCATCAAGTGACGGAATAAGCCTGGAATAATATTAGATGTAACCGAGATAACACCGTGGGCTTTATGAATGTGTCTTGCATCATGCGCTTCATCGTCGTTACCTGACCAACAAGCAATGCCTTGCTGTTCATAATGAGCAATTCGCTCATTGCCACCGCACTCTTTTACACCAATAAAGTTTTCGTGCTTAGCGAGTGGTTCAATGATATCGGGGGTTAGATCTTGACCTGTACGACCTGCTACGTTGTAAATAAACGCAGGACCAATATCTAGTAAACGATTAAAGTGTTCTTTTACTCCGGCCAAAGACGTACGCCCGTAATATGGATTGATTTGTAGCGCAGCATCCATCCCTGTAGCAAAACCATACTCGGTTGCTTTAATCGCTTCACGGGTATTGTTACTACCCGTATTACCTACAATTAGTAAACGATCTGAGAATTTGCTAACACTATGTGCAATCAGCATTAAGTGTTCTTCCCAATTCATTAGTTGGCCTTCACCTGTGGTACCGCCCACAATAATGCCATCAACGCCAGCTGCAATTTGTTGCTCAACAAGGCCGTCATAGCAAGCAAGGTCAATTTCACCATTCGTTAAATATGGTGTTTTTATAGCGGTGATCAAACTTGCTTGTTTAATTGTTTCTAGGTTGCGCATAACTTTTTTAATGTTTGGAAAATTTGCGCTAGTTGTATCATAAACACAGCCATTTTCCGAGTAGTGAGCTGTAATAAATAAAAATACTTGAGAAAAAATCAAAGTTAAGCCAAAATCAAACACTGTATATATTAACAGTATTTATAACGAGTATTTGACAATGCAACTTTCTAAATTTTTGGCAACCTACTTTTACACTACCGAAGAGCTGTGTCAGACCCTATCAATTGATGAGGAAACCTTATCAGAATGGCAGCAAAGTAGTTTATTTCCAAAGCCAAGTTACTGTTTGCAGAGTCAGTTAGAGTGCAGTTCATATTCAGGTATTTACCAATGCGAAGAATATCAAGACTACTACCCTCGTGGCGCGGCGAGTTGGGGGCAATTAATTATTAAGCACGACATTACTTCATCTTGCCAAGCATTTAATTATTTTGCCCAGCAATATTCAAATCATCTGAGTAAACTGGCCGAGCAAGGATTTGCAATAAATGAAGAGTTGTTTGGTAGTGAAATTGAGGAACATTTACAACAAGTATGGCAACAGTTTTTATGCAGCAAATATGGCGTCCTCACACAAAATGGCTTAGTTGAAGAAGCAGTGCAGCTAGATGTCGCTAAATTACTTATTGATGATATTACTGAGCTACGCACTAAAATCGGCTTAACTTTGGAGGAGCGACAAAGCTTACATAAAGCTCTCAAATTAATGAACCGCGCTTTAAGTTATGGTACTGGAAACGAGGGTAAAAACACTCTAAGACATCGTTATATAGATAACGTGGTCACTAAATACGACCTATCAATAAAATAACCCGATTAATTTGCCACTCTAAAATGAAGCAAAACTGAACGACCGGACAAAGTTACAACAACGTTTAAATTGTTACCGTTTAGTTAATACAATTTGCTACTTTTGTTTTGTAGGTTTTCATATTTTTAATCGTTAGATTGATCTAGTTGAGTTACTTAAGTTGCGAGTGCAATACACATTAACAATGAACAGTGCTCTTCTCTTCTCAACTAATTAAATCATAAATGAAGGATTGAAAGATGAAACCTTTTTCAAGGCTTGGTCGCATAAATGCGACCTACTTGGCTATGCTCGGCTTGAGTTTAGCGCAACCAGCAATGGCACAAGATGTTGCCATCACTAAAACAAAAACAGATGCGCTTACCTTTACACTGATTACAGGTGACAAAGTATCTGCGGTCGTCAATAAAAACGGTGAGTTAGGTGGTATTCGTTTACTCAATGCAGATGGCTCTGATGCAATTACGAGTATTTTTAAACGTGGTAAAAGTACTTATGTTATCCCAACGCAAGCACAAGCCCTTGTAAATTCACAATCAATTGATATGGAATTATTTAATATCAATAAACTTTACGAGTCTGGTTATGATGATGCATCTACTGATGTACTGCCTATAATTGTTGAATATCGCGATGGCAGCCTTGCAGGTACGGCAGTACCAAAGACATTTGCAGGCATATCATTGACTAGCGAAATAGAACTTATCGACAGTGCAGCATTCGCAATTAGTAAAGATAAAGCCGCTCAAGCTTGGCAAACGCTAGCATCACAAGCTGATGTAGAAGGTATTTGGTTAGATGCTATCGTTCATGCTCATAAAGTCTCAAAGTCAGAGACATTAACACCGACAGTACCTTTAACCGGCGCTTATGGTGAAGCAGCCATTAACTACAATGGAGCAGGTATTAAAGTAGCCGTTCTTGATACAGGCTATGACACTGAACACCCTGATTTACATGGACGTGTAGTTGCATCTCGTGATTTTACATATTCAAGTAACGGTGTTGACGATATAAATGGTCACGGTACACACACTGCTTCAACCGTGGCTGGTAATGGTCACGAATCTGATGGTAAATGGGTCGGTGTTGCACCCGGTTCAGAGCTTATAATCGGTAAGGTACTTGGTAATAATGGCGGCGGTTCAACACTAGGAATCCTAAATGGGATGTATTGGGCTGTCATGGATGAACAAGCAGATATTGTTAATATGTCTCTCGGCGGTACGGCAACAACTTGTAGTGGCCCACTCGTTGACATGGTTGAAGCTCTTAGCGAGAAGGCATTATTTATTATCTCGGCAGGTAATAGTTTTACCCGTGAAACTATTGGTTCACCGGGCTGTGCTCCAAGTGCACTAACCGTTGGTGCTATAGATCGTGACGGTAATACAGCTTCGTTCTCTTCACGCGGTCCATCACCAGATGGTCACTCAGCAAAACCAGATATTACCTCACAAGGTGTGTCAGTTGTAGCAGCTGCATCGGGTGGCTTAGGTGATACTGCATACCGAGTTTACTCTGGTACATCGATGTCAGCCCCCCACGTAGCTGGAGGAGCAGCTATTGTCATGCAGGCCCGCCATGATTTAACACCACAACAAATAAAAGATGTACTGACTTCATCTGTAAAAATAACCGATTCACATGTACTTGAGCAAGGCGCAGGCCCGATGGATATCAATCGCGCGATTGATCAAGCCATCATTGCCCCACCTAACAGAGAACTTGGCTTTTTTAAGCATACTGAAAACGATGCTTTTACTGAAACATCAGTAACCTTAAAAAATATCTCGCATAAAGATATCACCCTAAAATTAAAACTCGATTTAATTGGTGAAGATGGTAAAACACAATTACCAGCGACACTGGCAGGACTAGCTGCTAAATCAATTACAATACCAGCCAATGGCGAAGCGCAAGTACCAATGTGGATCGACCCGTCTGTTGCATTGAGAAACGGTGCATACGGAGCGATTACTGGTCGTATTACAGGTACTTCAACAAGCCAAAGCAATGAGCAACTTATTGTTCCCGTCTCTTTTTGGATAGATCAACCAAAAGTTTCTCTCACAGTCAACTTAACTGACCGTTGGGGTAATCGTGCAAGTGCTCCTTCAAAGGTGTATCTAATTAATGAAGAAGATGATTGGGGTTCACTTGTCCGACTAAATGGTGGGAAAGCAGAAGCTGAAGTACCTGCTGGTTACTATACTATTGTGGCTAATATCATGACTTACGATAACCCTGACTCAAATTCAGGTCTCGTTGATTCAGCAGCGCAAATGGCCGTTCTAAATAGAAAAATTGATAGTACTACAGTAATTGATTTAGATGCTCGAACAGCTCAACAAGTAACCTTCAAAGCTGAACAACCTCTTGCTCCTCAAGGTTATTCTTTTGGTTTCACCTATGCCCTAGACGATGAAAAAGTAGCGAAACTAGCCGGCATTGAAATGGCACCAGATTATGTAAGTGATATGTTTGCATGGTCTCAAGGTCATGATGATCGTTTCCGCTCATTTGTCACTACACGCGCACTTGCACCAGAAACAACGGTAAAAATGCAAAATGGCGTTGAGCTTGACTATATTAAGCAAGGCTTAGCACTTTCTTTTCATGGCGAAGGCTCTGCTGAAGTAGTACCAGTAGGTGATGCAGATTATAGCACTGACTGGAGTCAATTTCAGTTAGAAGGTAAAATAGCCCTTATTACTAACCCTTATTATCTAACTTCTTACATGGTTGGTAACGCGATGAAGAATGGCGCCATTGGCGTAATCTTCTATCGTCCATCTCGTGCAGGTCGCTATAAAGGAACCATTACAGGCACACCTAAAATACCTGTAATTGGTATTAGTTCTGAGCAAGGTGAAACGCTTATGACTGAGATCGAAGCAGGTAATAATATGGTAAGTTGGTCAGGGATTGCAGCCGAACGCTCACCTTATGCCTACTCTATTAATCATATTACTGATGGTCGTATTCAATCAGGTCAAATCAATATCACTGAACATAAGATGCATAAGATCACCGCTTCTTATCATTCACAAAATGATGAACGTCCGTCTTGGACTGATGCGATGGCAATGACCAACAGTACAGGTGAGTTTTACTCTACAGGTAGTACACAGATGATCATGCTACCTCATGTACGTGAAGAGTATTACACAGCCACAACGAAGAATGCGTGGACGAATATCGTCATGCCAAATTATCAAATGCAAAGTTCTGGCGCTTACTTTGATGGTCCACGTACAATGACACCCGCAGAAGAAGAAACAACAACATGGTTCAAAGGCCCTCGTGCTGGTAGCTTAGGCAGCAGTGGTTCGCCAATTATCCGCCGAGATACTAACTTACTCCACTTCAATATTGCAGCCTTTGGCGATGCCTCTAATCACGACGGGATGTTTGGCTATATGGGTAGTTCGGCATTCGGTTTAACTTTAGATGGTAAGCCGGTATCCCCTTATCAAGGGACCCTAACTCTTGAGCCTGGCGACCACCAAATTACACTCGAGGTGCGTTCATACGCACGTGGTGTTGGTGAGCGCTCTCCTGTTAAAGACAACCTAGGATCACTATACCAAGGCTTCTATACTTTTACTGCCAATGAGCAGCATCAAGGTATACAACCAGTACTGATACCTATGATTGATTTACCTGTAGACATCGAAAACACGATGAATGTAGGCGAAGCTGCACAGGTTAAGTTATCAGGCTTACTTGATGGTGTTGGCGAAGTTCCATTAGCAGACGTACAGTTCCAATATGCCTATGGTCAAGAGTGTGCAATTACCTCAATTCCTGCATATATCTACTGCCCTGTATCAGACAAGTTCTCCCCAGAAAACTGGGTTGATGCACAGATACAAAATATTGATGGTGAATGGATTGCGACAATTCCAAATGATGGCAACTCAGGTGATTTTGTCCACATTCGTACTGTTGTAAGTGATTATGGCACAAGCACAGCTGAGCAATTTACATTACGTGCTTATATGCTCAAATAATTAGTTAGCGCTAATCAGCAAAGCCGCCTTCGGGTGGCTTTTTTCATATAAAACATGATGCTTAAACACAATATATTCAAGCATGAATAGGTATTAAGAATCTAAATGCTCATACTGCCCGCGATAAACTTCAAAAGTTTTAACGACGGTATGTTGCTCTTTACTTAGATTATCAAACCAAGTATCAAAACGTTCATCATCATCTTGTTCACTTAGTGCTAAATATTGTGCTAACAGCTCAATAATATCGTTGTGACTACAAGACAAAATATCTACATGATTAGCTAAAATAGAATGGTCTTTATCGCGAAGCATGTTCATTACATTTTGATCTAGTTCTTCACGGCTAGTTTTATCATTCACTTCCATATCCTTCTTTAAAATAAGCACGCATACCTAGTTATAACAGCCTTATCGACAATATCCAGCTTTTTAAAGCTAACTGCTTATTGATTGCTCAGCTTGTATAAATTTAAAACAGAACACAATAAATAAGAATTATTTTCATCTTGATATCAATACACAACCACCATATAGTTGATACATTATCACATAACATAGAGTTAAATTATGAAGCCCAATATCCACCCTGATTACCAGCAAGTCGCTTTTCATGATACAGCAGCAGACAGCTACTTTATTATCGGTTCTACTATCAAAACTTCGCGTACGGTTGAACTTGAGGGAAAAACTTACCCTTATGTACCAATTGATATCTCAAGCGACTCTCATCCGTTTTATACTGGTAAACAAAAAGCCCTAGCAAGCGATGGACGTGTAGCAGCATTTAATCGTCGTTTCAAAAACTTAGCGAGCAAATAGTTACTATAAGGAAAGAACATGAAAGTATTAAGTTCATTAAAAAGTGCTAAGAACCGCCCGGGCTGCCAAATCGTAAAACGTAAGGGTCGTGTCTATGTTATTAATAAAGACAATCCGCGTTTTAAAGCAGTTCAAGGTAAAATGAAAAAGCGTTAAAAAAGGTGCCGATGCACCTTTTTAAAATTAAAGTAAATCTAACTTACTTACCAAATAACAACTCCCAAAAGCCTGGTGGCTCATGTAGCTCATGATATTTTTTTCTGAGCTCATCAATAGATTTAAGCGGCGCCTTAGCAGCTTCAAGGCCATGAGTACTTGCAAGCTGCTTAGCTTGTTTTGCTTGATTTATTACTTTATTCAGCCCTTCTAAAGACGCCGTTTTATGCTGTTTAAAATCAGCAGTTTTAGCTGTCTCTAACAATTCAATAAATTCATCAATAGCTGTATTAAAGGTGGCAAGATCATTAGCACGTACAGAGTTTTTATAAGCAAGTCCCATATTTTTCATATTGGCCTCAAGATCTATACTGGTAGCCGAACCAACACTCGAATAAAACAACAATAAGCTAACGATAAAAAATTTCATAAAACTCTCATATATATAACTATTGCAGCATTATAAACCGAAACTCAGGCACAGCCTAATTCTGACATTTAGATTAAGTTCATAACACATCATCTTTATACAAATAAACACATCAATAATCCCGCCATAATTATAGAAACAAAAACAATCCAACATTAAATTTTGAAATGAAAAATAAAGCCTCCCCGTAAGTGACTGAAACAAATGAATTAAACTTAATACATTTTGCTACGTATTTTTTATTTGAAATAAACAGGGACAATGATAGAGTAACAACCGTTAACATATTGGAAACGATATTTAACAAAACCCTTCCAGGGAAAGAACAATAAAATAACAGGTGAAACAATGATAAAAAATAATTATTTAGGTGCCAGCATCAAGCTCGCTCTTTGCTCATCGGCGCTTGCCATTTCTAGCCAATCGATGGCTGCTGAAGATCAAGGTGCTAAATCAATCGACCGAATCGAAGTAACAGGTTCTCGTATTTTACGCGAAGGTGCTATAGCTCCAGCTCCAGTAACGGTTATCAGTGGTGATGACTTAGTTAATACCGGCGCTGTTAATATCGGTGAGGCACTAAATAAATTACCAGCTCTTGGTAATACTTTTTCCCTTTCAAACTCAGGTCGCTTTATCGGTACTGCAGGCCTAAACATTCTTGATTTACGCAACATGGGTACTGACCGTACGCTAGTACTCGTCAATGGTAAACGCCATGTATCTAGCTCTGCGGGCTCTCAATCAGTTGATACCAATACAATTCCTAGTGTATGGGTAGAGCGTGTTGAGATCATCACAGGTGGTGCATCTGCAGTATATGGTGCCGACGCTGTAACAGGCGTAGTTAACTTTATTCTGAAAAAGAACATTGAAGGCTTTAGTGCAAGTGTAACTCGCGGTGAGTCTGACCTTAGCGATTACAATAACGAAAAAGCGACATTCTCATATGGCACAAACTTCGATAATGACCGTGGTAATGTAGCCTTTGCTGTTGAGTATTCAGCACAAGATACGCTCAATGCGCTTGATCACCCATGGACTGACGGCTCTTATCGTAGCATGCGTAACACTGCGCAAACTGAAGAAAACAAAGACGATCCAAACTTCCCTGATTTTATCTACACACCAAATGCCGGCTACTATGCAATCAATAATGCAGGTGTTTTCGCGTTAAGTAATGGCTATGTGAACTCATTCAACCCAGATGGCACTTATCGCGAACTCAATATTGGCGACCAAGTCGACGGCTTATCTTGTGCTAATTGTGATTCGTTTAACCTTGCACAATTCAATGAGATTCAACCTGAATTTGAACGTTACAACGTAAACTTTAAAGTTAACTATGACGTTGCTGAAGATATGAATGCTTACTTTGAAGCAAAATACGTTAACAGCGAAGGCCAAAGCATAGGTCAGCCAGCATTCTTCTTCTTTAATCCAAATAACAGCATTAAGATTGACAACCCTTATCTTGACTCTAGTGTTAAAAATCTAATGGAACAAGAAGGTGTTAGCTCTATTATGGTTAACCGTATGATGACTGATTTAGGTCGTCGTATAGAAAACAACACACGTGAAACAACCCGTTTTGTTACAGGCTTAAAAGGCACTGTATTTACAGATTGGGAATTAGATGCATCGGTTGTTTACGGTCAAACAGATCTAGAGCGCGTTAATGGCGCAAATATGATCATGGCGAACTATTACAATGCCCTGGATGCTATTGATGATGGTTCAGGCAACATTGTTTGTCGTAGTGAAGAAGCACGTGCTGATGGCTGTGTACCAGTAAATATCATGGGCTTTGGTGCACCTAGCCAAGAAGCAATTGACTATATCAATACCGTATCAACAGGTACGTCAACAATCACCCAAACTGTTGTAACAGCATCACTTGCAAACTCTGCAATTTATGAATTACCAGCTGGCTATGTTGGTTTTGCTGCCGGTGTTGAATACCGTAAAGAAGAAAGTGAAACTGAAGAGCCAGACAACGCAGTAGGTACGTTCTTTAACGCGCTGGGTGAAGACAAAGGTGAGTTTGACGTAAATGAAATTTACTTCGAAGCATCAATCCCACTTCTTGCCGACTTACCTCTTGTACAAGACTTAGTTCTAGATACAGCGGTACGTTACGCTGACTACAGCACAATTGGCGATGCAACAAGCTGGAAAGTGGGCTTAGATTGGACTGTTAACGACCAATTACGTGTTCGTGCAACACAATCTGAAGCTCTTCGTGCACCAAACATTGGCGAAATCTTCGGTGCACCTAGCCAAACCTTCTACAGTGTTGACGATCCTTGTTTAGCTGATAACTTAAATGATTTACAAAATTCAGAAGTACGCCGCGCGAACTGTGCAGCCCTTGGTGTGCCTGCAGATTTTGAATCAGATTACGATGCACAAACCCTTGAAGGTTTAGTAAGTGGTAACCGAGATGTAAAAGGTGAAGAGTCAACTAGTACGACTATTGGTTTAGTTTACCAACCTTCATTCCTAGAAAACTCAGTTGTTACAATCGACTATTGGAAAATTGAACTTGAAGACGCAATCTCAACAATTGCATCTCAAGAAATTCTTGATCGCTGTGTTGACGCTGAAGGCGGTATCAATAACCAATACTGTAATTTAATTACGCGTGATAGCGCATCAAGTGAAATTACATTGATTCAAAACTCGGTATTAAACGTTTCTGGTCAAGAAGCATCGGGTGTTGACTTTGAGTTAGGTTATGACTTTGATGCATTAGAAGGTAACTTCTCTACACGTTTAATTGGTACGTACTTAATTGAACGTAAAGACTATCCTTTCCAAGATCAACCTGAAGATTATATCGAATATGCAGGTACAACTGGCGAAGCGAAGTGGCAGGCAAACCTTTCAATCTCATATAAGCGTGATGGTTTCTTCACTACGCTTGATACTCGTTATATTGATGAGGTAAGCCTTTATACAGACCAAGATCTAGAAGATAACCCGAATCCAAATAGCTTAACTAAATTTGGTACCTATGTTATCTCTGATGCAACAGTTGGGTATAACTTCGAAAACGGTTTTGGCGTTAAGCTAGGAGTTGATAACATCTTTAACCGCAAACTTCCATTCGGTACGATAGGTACTGGCTCAGGAAGTGCGAGTTATGACAACATTGGCCGCTTCGGCTACTTAAGACTTTCTTACGACTTCTAATCGTAAAAAATTTGATTCTCTTAGGGCTGCACTTTTATGCAGCCCTTTTTCATTTAAGAAGTCAAAAACGATCTTATTCCAATCCATTACTTAAAACCTATCAATTCAAGTTATATACTAGGGCAAATCAGTCAATTAACTTAACTTACCCATGCTAAAAACGGTATTTTTCACTATCTGCCTATTTTGCTTACCGAGTGTATTTGCCAAGCAAAGTGTTATTTTTATAAATCCTGGCCATGCCGATACTAATGTCACGGGCCCGTTTTGGTTTGAAGTGTCGCAGTTGATGCGTGACGCTGCCAAAGACTTTGATCTCGATTTAACGATTCATTATGCCAACCGAAATCATATTGAAATGAAGTCATTAGTGGCTAAAGCGATTAAAGCAAAGCCAGATATGCTGATTTTAGTTGATGAGAAAAGCGTGCTAACCCAACATCTTTTGAGCATAGAACACACTTCTACGCCGATCTACTTTTTACTTAACCGCCCATCTGAAAAAGAACTAAAAAGATTGATTGATCATGGTATTAATATCACAGGTAGCGTGGTACCCGATAATAAACAAGCGGGGCAACTTCTTGCCAATAAGCTGATTGAAAATAGTCAACAAGCTGCTAATGTTTTTGCGATTAATGGCGATTACACCACTCATGCAGCTCTTGATAGGGAGCAAGGTTTAAAACAAAGTGTATTAACGCATGATAATACGCACATCACGGCGAAAACTGTTGCCAACTGGTCAGCAACACAAGCGTATCGTCATAGCCTTGGCTTTTTTAGCCATCAACCAACCATTAATATTGTTTGGGCAGCCAACGATGCTATGGCCTTAGGAGCGATTGCTGCGCTTGATGAATTAAACAAACGCAAAGAAGTATTAGTTGGTGCAATTAACTGGCCGCTTCGAGCTGTAGCAGAAAAAATAGACGTCACTATCGGTGGTCATGTTACGCTGGGGGCTTTAGCAGTGGTGAATATTCATGACTTACTGAATAAACACTCCTCTGGACCTATTCATCAAAAAGTGGCCATTTTCAGTCAACATAACGAACAAACGCTTAAACTCGTTGAACAAATTCACAGTGATAACTTGGCAATTAACTTTCGCGTTTTCAGTAAAGCACATATAACACCTCTTCCTTTTAGTGTTGAATCTCTTCTCTTAGAGGCAACAAAAAGCGCACTGTAAAGGGCATTTACAGTGCCTGCCTTCATTTATTGCTGAGCCATACAGCTTGGTATGGGGTTAGCGACATGGTTTTTGTCTGCTCGGTAATTTGCTCACCGCTGATTAAATCACGCCACTGCTCAGTACCAATCAAATTTAAGTCGGCAAGAGTAAGAATTTGCGTCTCGTCACTGATGTTATAAACACAAAACATACTTTGCGAACGGTTGATACTTTGTCGCCAAAAACCAAATAACCCCTCGCTTAAATGTAATGTATATTGCGTTGCATTAGGGTGAAAAGCGCTTTGTGCCTTACGAATAGCCATTAGGTTTTTCATCGCTTTAAACACAGTACGATGATGAGCATTTTCGTTACTCAACTTGGCAAGTAAATCTGACTCTTGCCAGCGGTGACGGTTAATCGCTCGGTTATGTTGGCTGTTTTCAAAGCGTTCATAATCATTGGTAGTACCGAGTAGGCTATGAATATACAAACCTGGAATACCTTCAAGTGCAAACATAATGGCATGCGCACATAAAAAGCGTGCAACCCCCCATTTATCAGGGCCTTTATGGGTACCTTGCAGCGCATCAAACAATGCGATGTTTAACTCATAAGGGGTGTTGGTGCCATCTGGTGCGGTACGTAATGATACTTTACCGCCATATTTAGCCGTGGTATTGACCATTTCGGCAATTTCACTTTGCTCCAATAACCCTTCGACAGGCCTTAAACCTATACCATCATGTGATGCTATAAAGTTAAAGTATGCAGTCCCTTCTTGAGGGGGTGGCATGCTCATCATCCAGTGCTTTAATGCGGTGCTATCGCCACTCAGTAAGGTATGTAATAGCAAAGGCGGTAATGAGAAATTGTAAATACAATGTGCTTCGTTGGCATTACCAAAATAAGAGAGGTTTTCGCGGTTTGGAATATTGGTTTCAGTGATAATAATCACGTTAGGCTCAAAATGCTCTATCAGGGTGCGAAGTAATCTGATCACTTCGTGAGTCTCTGGTAGGTTAATGCAGCGGGTATTCAGCTTTTTCCATAAAAATGCCACCGCATCGAGGCGGAAAATTCGTACACCATTATCTAAATAATGACGAATAATGCTGACAAACTCATTGAGCACATCTGGGTTGGCAAAATCAAAGTCGACTTGATCGTGGCTAAACGTACACCATACATGTTGCAAACCGTTTTTTGTTTCAACCGCTTGTAAAAGAGGCGATGTTCGCGGGCGAACAACTTGAACAAGATCGTCACTCGGGCTTGCTGTTTTAAAATAACTCTTACCAGGCTCTTTGCCTTGAATAAAGTTTTCAAACCAAACACTTCTGCTAGAGCAATGATTGATCACTAAATCAGCCATCAACCTGACATCCTTCGAAATATCGCGGATATGCTGCCAACTGCCTAACGCTTCATTCACTTGCACATAGTTCATTACCGCGAAGCCTTCATCTGAGCTATACGGGTAAAATGGCAAAATGTGTAATGCATTAAGTTCAGGCAAGCATTGGTTTTTTACAAAGCGATGTAAGGTATGCAAAGGCGGCTCTTCAGGCTTAGCAACCGCTTCATCCGTGTTAGCATGGCGAATAATCGAATCACCATAGGCGATTAAAATCATATCTTGCTCATCCCAACGGTTTTTATGTGGCGTTGGGTCACGAACAGGATCATCACCTAACATGGTATCGATTAATCTGTCTGCGAGTTGTTCAAGCGTTGTTGATAGTTCAACCTCGCCGTAGATGCAGGTTAAATGCTGAATAACCCTTTGTTGGAGTAGCTCTAAAGTCACGTGCCTTCCCCGTTAAATATATTCTTTGTTATCAAGCTCTACGGCTTCTTCTAAGCGAGCAAATACATCTGGCATTGCCGAGGCTACTCTGTTCCAACTCGGCACAAATGGTGCTTCCATTGGGTTTTCTAGAAAATGCTGACCCGCATTCATAATATTTTGTGCAAACATTTCAACGGCTTTCTCTTCTTGGTGAATATCCAATGTTAAACCATTCATAAGCGCATCATTGTGATATGTTTCAATAAAGTCGAGGGCGATACGATAATACGTTGCTTTTAATGAACGAATTGTTTCGCTCGTAAAAGTAACCCCTTGAGTAGCCAGCTTTCTGAATAGAGCTTTAGTTATATCAATCGACATTTTCGACAAGCCAGCAGCTTGATTGCCTAGTGATAAGTCTTGATGTTTATGGTCATAGTTATCAGCAATATCAACCTGACATAAACGATTATGCGAGTAATTGCGATACATCTCTGATAACACGCCAATTTCTAAGCCCCAGTCACTTGGAATACGGATATCGTTGAGTACATCGCGACGGAATGAAAACTCTCCAGCTAATGGATATCGAAACGAATCCATATACTCTAGATAATCACTACTGCCCAAGATCGTTTTAAATGAACGCAGTAATGGCGTAACTAATAAACGAGATACACGGCCATTGATTTTGCCTTCTGCAGTGCGAGGGTAAAACCCTTTACAAAACTCATAGTTAAAACGAGGATGAGCAACAGGGTAAATCAAGCGAGCTAAAAGTGCTCTATCGTATGTCAATATATCACAGTCATGTAATGCAATTGATTCCACTTTTGAGGTGGCGAGTTTATAACCCATGCAATACCAAACATTACGGCCTTTACCTAATTCTCGTGGCGCAACACCTAACTTTTGAAGTTCTTTATCAAGGGCTTGTAGACGCGGGCCATCATTCCAAAGTACCTTATGGTGTTGATCAAGCTCTGCAAAAAACTGCAGTGCATGGCGATATTGGCTTTCGTCGGCGCGATCAAGGCCAATGGTTATTTGCGATAAGTAAGGCACATGTTTCAGCTCAGCAATAATATTTTGCAAAGCTGGCCCTTCTAACTCACTGTAAAGCGAGGGTAATATAAGGCCCATTGGGCGTTGTTTAGAAAAGCCCAACAACTCTTTTTCTAGTTCTTCTACTGGGCGATCAGCAATATTGTGTAGCGTAGTGATAATGCCATTTTGATAGAAATCAGCCATGAGATTGCTCCTGTTTTGCTGCAAAACGCGCTTTGATGATAGTTAACGCAGAAACTTCTTGAACCCAACCCGCAGGGGCTGGTTTTTCGCTGAGCTGCCAGGCTTTTTGTAGTATTTGTGATTGAACTTGGCTGCCAGGGTTATTGATTAATATGGCGGTATCGGCCGCCTTTAGCATGGCTACATCGTTTTGACTGTCGCCAAGGGCAATCACAGTAAAAGGATTGCGATAGGCTTTTTTAAACTGATTTAACAGCCACTTTTGTGCAAGCCCTTTGTTGTTACCTTTGGTTAAATGGATAAAACGCCCGCCAACAAGCACTTCGTAGCCAGCTTGGCTCATTGCATCTATCAGACCTTGTTTTTCTTCATCGCTGCCCGAGAAACAAACCGGATCTGAGTACTGTCTTTGTAAAGCCAGTTCACTTTTATCGACGGGTAGCCCTGTTAATTTGGCTATTTCTTGTGCACTAAATTGACTAAATAAGCGTACACAATGACTATAATCACTCGCATATCGTTTAAGATCTTCATGCAATTTATCGGTACTTTGTGTCATAGCAAAGCGCCAATAACCTTGATATTCATCACAGCCAATCGGCTTTACTTTAAAATAGTCTTTCGGGATGTAAACAGCCGCGCCATTTTCAACAATAAAAGGTTGATGATGAGCCAAACCGTTTTGAATATCAGTGACTTCAGCAAAGGTTTTGCTGGTATTAAAAATGACATTGACACCGGTATCATTCAACTTTGCCAAAAATGGTTTGATCACCTCACATTCGTAGCTATCGTGATCGAGCAATGTGCCGTCTAAGTCAGTAAAAATAAGTGGCTGAGCAATTTGGTCAGCGAGTAGTTCCATCTTAGTGATGTCACGCTCTGTGTCGAGCAATAATAAAGCATCTACACTCTGCGCGAGGGTTGCTAAATTTTCACGCGTAATACGCTCAAAATGAGAGATAAAACGTTTTAAACTCTGTTCATCAAAGGTACCCTGCCCTTCGCCTTTTTTGGCGATTAACTTATGCTCCTGCTCTAACCGCCAAGCATACACATCTTCAAATGAAGGCGCTTTTAACATAATGGTGTAATCGGCCATTGCGAATACATTTTGATATTCATTCGCTAAGCAACTATTTACGCAGCGACGCCAAATGCCGTCGGCATCTTCTAGTTGCTCTAATTCATTAACTGGAGTTTGTAGTTGATAAGGTTGCTGCGGTGTACTGGCTACACACCAGCCTTCAAAAAACACGATATCAATCGGTTTTTGGTTACTAGGCCACTGCGATTGTGGCACAGGATCATCGGTTAGCTTGTCAAATTGAGGTAGTGGCACATCCATTTTACCTGCCAACAAAGCCGATAAGGTTTGTTCCATTAATTGCGTATCATGCGTACCCGGTACCCCACGACTCGCAAACAAAGGATGAACATCTTTAGCAAGCTCATTGCGTGCATCACGGCTTAAATAAAAGTCATCGATTGATAATGACACGCTATTAAATTCGGTATTACTATTAACCCAAGTCACTAAAAAATCAGCGAGAGTTGTTTTACCTGAACCTTGGCAGCCGTTGATAGCCACCAACATAGGTTGGCCGGTCATTTTTGCGCTTAAGATATCGTGCGCGAGGGGTATAAAAAACTGCTCACTTAAGTATTGATACTTGAGTGGTAACTGATGCTTCGCTAAAAACGGGGTAATATCCACAACATTTGCCTCTTGCATAATCGCTCCTACCAGTATGACATAGAGATAAATGCAGTTAGTAGACCAGTTTTATAATTCCTTATTTTTTATATAGTTACAAAAAAAGCGCATATTTAATGCGCTTTTTTGGTGCAATATTCCAGCAGTTATTCAGTTCTAATCAGCTTGTTGCACTGCTTTGGGGAGGACAGCATTTAAAATAATCCCCAAAATTGCGCATAAGCTCACACCCTGCAAACTAAACTCGTCATCACCAATATGCATACCACCGATTCCAAACACTAAAATCAGTGCGATGATAGTCAGGTTACGAGGCGCAGTAAGGTCCTCACCTGATTTTACTAAGGTATTTAAACCAACAACAGCAATAGAACCAAATAGTAAAATCATGATGCCACCCATCACAGGAACCGGAATAGTTTGTAATCCTGCGCCCATTTTTGCCACAAACGCGAGCACAATTGCGATGATTGCAGTCCAAAGCATCACTCGAGGGTTGAAGTTACGCGTAAGCATAACCGCACCTGTTACTTCAGAGTAAGTAGTATTAGGTGGACCACCAAAAACCGATGCCGCAGAGGTTGCTAAGCCATCACCGAGTAAAGTGCGATGTAAACCCGGTTTCTTTAAATAGTCTTTACCTGTTACTTGGCTAATTGCCATCATGTCACCAATATGTTCAATGGCCGGAGCAATTGCCACAGGTACCATAAACAAAATAGCTTGCCACTTAAACTCAGGATAAGTAAATGCCGGCACAGCAAACCAGTTTGCTTGAGTAACCGCACTAAATTCAACAATACCTATAAATAACGAAGCAAGGTAACCTGCAATAACGCCAGCGAGAATAGGGATAAGTTTAAATACACCTTTGCCCCAAACAGCAAAAATTAACGTAACCAGTAATGATAAACCTGAAACCCAAATAGCTTGCGCATAAGGAACTAATTGCGCACTGCCATCACCAGCTTTACCCATTGCCATATTCACGGCAACCGGCGCTAAGGCTAAACCTATCACCATAATAACTGGGCCAACAACCACAGGCGGTAACACTTTATGCAGAGCATTTACGCCTTTAAACTTTACAATCAAGCTAAGCGCAAAATAGCAAAAGCCTGCCACCATTAAACCGCCCATTGTTGCAGGAATGCCCCACATTTGTACTGAGGCGATAATGGGTGCAATAAAAGCAAAAGACGATGCTAAAAAGATAGGAACTTGGCCTTTGGTAACCACATGAAACAGTAACGTTCCTAAGCCTGCGGTAAATAAAGCCACATTTGGGTCAAGGCCTGTCAGTAACGGCACAAGTACCAATGCACCAAATGCTACAAACAGCATTTGCGCGCCTGTTAGAATGGTTTTTAACGAAAATGTTTGATGATTTTCCACGTGAGCGCCTTACACTGTGCCAAAAATCTTATCACCGGCATCTCCTAAGCCTGGAATAATATATCCTTTTTCGTTTAAGTGACTGTCTAAAGATGCTGTGAAAATTTCAACATCTGGGTGCGCTGCAAGGGTTTTTTCTACGCCTTCTGGTGCAGCCACTAATACAATCACTTTAATATCTTTACAGCCTGCTTTTTTCAGCATATCGATAGTTGCGATCATTGAGCCGCCCGTTGCCAGCATTGGGTCAATAACAAGACTTAAACGCTCATCAATTTTGCCAACTAGTTTTTCAAAATAAGGCACTGGTTCAAGTGTTTCTTCATTGCGCTGAAGACCTACCACACTTACTTTTGCAGCAGGTAATAATTGCATTACGCCATCCATCATGCCAAGACCGGCGCGAAGAATAGGCACAACAGTAATTTTTTTTCCTTTAATATGCTCTACATCTAAAGTTGAACCATCCCACCCTGTGATTTGCACGCTTTCTAATGGTAGGTTTTTTGTTGCTTCGTAAGTAAGCAAGGTACCTACTTCAGACGAAAGCTCACGGAAACTTTTTGTGCTAATACCTTGTGCGCGCATAAGGCCAAGTTTGTGTTGAACTAACGGATGAGTAATTACATGGATAGACATAAGTAGAACCTAAATGAAATAAATTACGCCTATTTTAGCGCAAAATAGTCTTCTCGACTGCAAAAAATGCACACTCACTGCATTAATTTCTTGTTCTGGTCTAAAATCATACAGGACATTGCAAATATTAATTTTTTTGCAACAACACGTATCGGCAATCTTTAACACTTTATTTATTTTTGGCCCTGCAGTAATGAAAACGTTTATCCTTACTTCGATACTACTTTGTAGCTTTTGCCTACCTACCCACAGTGAAACACTCGATATTCAAGTTATGGCTGATTTTGTTCCGCAAGATGGTGGTAATCCAAAAAATGAAGCCACCAAGTTCTTACTTGCTGCTGCAACTGAGCTAGGCGATGAAATCAGCCTGCGCTTTATACCTGCAAGCCGGTTAAGAGAATGGCAGCAATTAAGCAAAATGAATAATGCTTGCTTGTACAATAAATTAAAAACCCCTGAGCGCGAGGCCCATGCTGTGTTCAGCCAATACCCAATAATGGCTTTTCCCCCTAATAAGCTAGTGGTATTTAATAAGCCCACCATTCCAGACTCAATCACACTAGTGCAAGCTATTTTTCATTACGATTTAACAATAGGCATAGTTAAAGGTCGGTCATACTCAGAAGAGATTGATCAGTTTGTACGTTTAAATGATGAGCATTTTTTCATACTCGATGGGGCAAGAAATGCACCAAGGCTCGGACAAATGCTATTTCAAAATAAAATTGATGCCGTTTTAGAATATCAAACTATATTTAGTAACCGTTATAAACGAACACAGGATCTAAGTAGTATTCGCTATATCAGCCTTAAGCCAGAAAAAGCCGCGGTGTTTGGTTATATTGCTTGTTCACCAACAGAGGTCGGCAAACAAGCAGTCGCGATGTTCGACAAAGCGCTTAAAACCGAAAAGATACGCACTTTAATTAGCGAGCGGCTAATGGCACTATTTCATGAAGGTGAAAACACCCAAATTGTAAATGCCTTCAATG
This sequence comes from Pseudoalteromonas sp. NFXS39, assembly GCF_040148775.1. Taxonomy (NCBI): domain Bacteria; kingdom Pseudomonadati; phylum Pseudomonadota; class Gammaproteobacteria; order Alteromonadales; family Pseudoalteromonadaceae; genus Pseudoalteromonas; species Pseudoalteromonas sp. NFXS39. The sequence goes on from NZ_JAGDEC010000001.1 coordinate 509,868, forward strand.
CAGCGTTTGAGCACTAAGCCGATAAAATCTGTTCCATAACCCAGCTTGTATGTAGTGCGGTTTCACCGGTGGATGGGTGTGGCTGCTGAGCATGAAAATAGTTTGCAATGTTTTCAACATGATATTGTTGAATATGTGCAGGGTTATCAACTATGAACTGTTGTTTGCCCTGTGCGTTGTTAAGCACAATCGGCTTTTCATCAAAAACACTAAAGCTAAGCTCGCCTTCACTGCCATAAATCATTACATCATCAAAACGATTCGCTGAAGCAAAGTTCCAGCTCCCAGTGCCGGTAACGCCAGATTGATGCTGCCAGTGCGCAGTAATAGCATCAAATGCAGAATATAAGCCTCGTTGATTGGCACATAAACCATGCACCTTATTAAAATCACCTAAAAGGTAGGCAAGTAAATCAAGGCCATGGCTGGCTAAATCGTCAAAGTAACCACCTCGTGCCACGTTTTGATCTGTGCGCCAGTTATACTCACCCGATAAATCAAGGGCGTTAGGAGCTTTACTTAAATGCCAACTAACATGACGAGGCTTACCAATAACACCTTGTTCTAGTAACTGTTTAACTTGATTAAAGCGCGGTAACGAACGGCGATAATAAGCCACAAATAGCGGCTGTTTTGCCTCTTTAAACGCTGCGACAATGTCAAGGCTATCTTGATAACTCGGTGCCAGCGGCTTTTCAATACAGCAAGGTTTACCTGCCGCTGCAACCTCAAGAGCATACGCTTTATGGCTATCTGGCGGCGTGGCTATATATACTGCATCAACACTGTTATCGTTAATTAGTTCGCTTGGCGATGCGAACACCTTTGCAACATTATGGCGTTTAGCGTAATCATGGGCTTTTTCAAGGTCGCGGCGTGTCACCCCAATAAGCGCAATACCTTCTGCTTGTTGATAAGCAGGGCCGCTTTTCAGTTCGGTTACTGCACCACAGCCGATAATGGCAAATCGCATTGGCTTATTCATTGTTAATCCTTTATTTCTAAATACGTTACAAATTGCTGCTGCATGTAGCCGTTTATTTTTGCATGATCAGGGCTCCAACCTGCTAAAAAGCGATAAAAATCGCTCCATGCGTAACACCAAAGCGCTTGCCAACTGCTAACGACATGCGCAGGATTGACACTCGGTTGATAGCGCTTTAGTGCTTGTGTGAAGGTATCAAAATAGCGATTTAAATAGTCATCTGCAACTGATTTTAATGCTGCATCATCTAAACAACTACCTAAAAAGTACATCACATCAATCACCCCAATTCCCTTGCCAACGTATTGAAAATCATAGCCAAGAACGTGCTGGTTTTGTGGCAAAATAGCAAAATTGGCAAGCTTAGCATCACCATGAATTAACGTTTGGTAAGGTGACTCACTCAACGCAGTATCAATAGCGTGTGCCTGCGCTTTTAAGCTTAAATCGCTCATACGCTGTAGCTCATCAGGCCGCGTTGCTAAATGCCAGTAACTACCTCGCGGCCAAAGTCCACCAGCAGAGCTTGCTAAATGAAAAGCATGAAAATGTGCAAGCCAGTTTATAATTGCTTGAATGTCGATGTGTGTAGCACTTGCTTGCTGGTAGCCAAGTGCACTGAAATCACTAAATAACAGCGCTTGCTTACTGCCCTCTTGTATTGCCTCAATGCAGTGGATAGCCGCAGCTTCATGGGGTAATTGCTTAGCGTAACGCCGATACCAATTAAATTCGACTAAGTAAGATTGGCGCTTTCTGGCAAGCGCAAAATCACTTTGTTTTATACGACTATGATTGATCTGGCTAGGCACTTCAATCGCTTTAATTACCGCAGCAGTACCATCCATTTGGCAACGAATAATCTCACCGCAACCGCTCCATACTGATGCCGCTTGCTGCAAACCTGTAATGTTTGAAAAGTGAGATGTAACAAATTGCCTAAGATCCATAACGCTCTGTAATTTATATAAACTGATGGCAATGGTAGGTGAAATTAGCTACTGGCACAACGGCCTATAGGCAATAAAAAACCCGTGCTAAACACGGGTTTTCGAAGATAAAGTCCTAATACTGCTCAGGACTTGCATTGTTGAATTACTCGTTTACCACACTTTTAAGTGGGTTTACTGGCTTTGCATTGTCATCCAGTAAGTTCATATCAAAGTCAAACTCATCAACACGAATCGCTTTTTCACGTTTCTTGTTGTAATCAATCAGTTTTGCGTACTCTCCTTCGTTGATAACACTTGCAACTAGTGCATTATCAAGCGTTTCTGCAAAACGAACGCCCGGCTTAATAGTTTTAGCACGCAGTGCTTTTTTAACTTTCTTAAGTAAATCAAGACACGCCATTTTCGCTTTATACGCTTGCTCATTAATGTAATGACCATCACCTTCAATTGGATTAACCAAGTGAGTGATTTGCGCTTTAAATGCGGTATCCATTTGCGCTTGAGTTGCAAGTTCACGAATTAAATCATCGCTGATCTTAGGCATCTTCATTGAATAGTTCATAGTAATGAAACGCATAAACTTACGAGTACCACTTGCAGGGAAGTTATCTAAGAACTTATGCAATGCTTCTTCAGCGCTTTGTAGTGCAAAGCGAGTCGCATAGTGGAAGTAAGGCGCAGCTTGCTCACGTTCACTGCTTGCTACTTTTTGCTCGTAGTATTTAATCGATGCCATGGCAGCATATAAGAAGCTCATTACGTCACCTAAACGTGCAGATAACATTTCTGCTTGTTTAAGTTTGCCGCCAAGTACCAATAACGAGAAGTCAGCATAAACTGCAAGTTTTGCAGATAGTTTGTGCGCTGCTTTTTCGTATTCACGTACTTCGGGTAGTGACGATTTAGCACCCGCAGTAAACGGTAATACACCTAAACGGAAAGCTCGTAAGCTGTTAGCTACGCTGTAGCCTACTGTTTTACGTAAAATGCTATTGAATTCTTTATCTGCATTTTTGTCTTCGCTGTGGATAGACTCAACCATAGATTGTAGATAAGGATGACAACGCATTACACCTTGACCAAAAATCATTAAGTTACGAGTAAGAATGTTTGCACCTTCAACCGTGATTGCGATTGGTTGTGCAACATAACCACTTGCTAATGTATTTTGTGGACCATTTTGAATCGCTTTACCTGCTTGTATATCCATTGCTGAATCAAGCACGTTACGACCAATTTCTGTCATATGGTATTTAGCAATTGCAGTGACTACAGATGGTTTTAAGCCCATGCCTAAACCTTCTGTTGTTAATACACGCATTGCTTCTTGAAGGTAAGTTTTACCTGCGATATCAGCAAGCTTCTCTTGGATACCTTCGAATTGACCAATCGCAAGACCAAACTGCTCGCGTACTGCTGCGTACTCTGAAGCACCTTTAAATGCTACTTGTGATGAACTAACACCAAGCGCCGGTAACGAAATACCACGACCTGCACCTAAACAGCTAACCAGCATTTGCCAGCCACGACCGATGTTCTTTTGACCACCAATGATGAAGTCCATTGGTACAAATACTTTTTCACCGCGTGTCGTACCATTATAAAAACGGATACCCATAGGATCATGACGATTACCAAGTTCAACACCTGGGTGATCTTTAGGGATAAGCGCACAGGTAATACCTAGGTTTTCTTTGCCACCTAGTAAACCATCAGGGTCAACAACTTTAAATGCTAAACCTAACACTGTCGCAATTGGCGCAAGTGTGATGTAACGTTTGTCCCAGGTAATTTCTAAACCTAACACTTCTTCGCCATTGAACTGACCACGTTTAACAACACCAATATCTGGAATGCCACCCGCATCCGAACCCGCTTCTGGGCTAGTTAGTGCGAAACAAGGAATATCACGACCATTTGCAAGACGTGGTAAGTAGTGATCTTGTTGCTCTTTTGTACCAAAGTGAAGCAATAACTCACCTGGGCCTAATGAGTTAGGAACCATCACGGTTACCGCAACCGCAGAACTCTTCGTCGCGATAGTCGCAACGATTGTAGAGTTTGCATAAGGGCTGAATTCTAAACCGCCGAATGATTTAGGAATGATAAGCGAGAAAAAACGCTCTTTTTTCAAGAAATCAAGAATGTAGTCAGGAAGATGAACACCGTTTTGAATTTCAGAATCATCAATCATTGATAATAATTCTTTCACTGGGCCATCTAAGAATGCTTGCTCTTCAGTGCTTAGCTTAGCTGCAGGCACGTCACGAAGTGCATCGAAATCAGGTTTACCTTGGTAGATTGAACCTTCTAACCAAACATCACCCGCATCTAACGCTTCTTGTTCTGTAATTGAAATACTAGGTAATACTTTTTTTAATTTTGTACGTAAGCTCATAATAAACTCATCCGACCAGATAGTAATACCTACATTACGTCATAAAATGAACAATAGATCAATTGGTCCAACCAGTTTTTTTAACATTTTTTTATATTTATTTTTTCTTTGCATGCTAAGCACTTGAATATATTGGGTTTACACGTGTACGCTCAAATACTTTTTTTATCCCGAAATGGTTAACAACTAAAGGCTGATAACAAAAAGCCCAACTAAAAAGTTGGGCTTAGGTATAAATGCTGAAGGAATGGCTTAGAGCTCATCTTCGATGGGGAATAACGAAATAAACCACACTTGAAAACGTCGCCAAGAAGAAGTTTGTGGTTCTTCATCAAACTGCTCATTACTCACTGTGTCGAGCCAAACTAAATCATCCTCTTTAAGCTCGACTTTCCAAGCATATTCGGGCATTTGATTATCAACCCAATGGGCCAAAAAGCGGCTAAGCTTTTTGCTTTCGATTAATACACCCATCTCGGTATTTAAATCAATTGAGCGGGGGTCGAGGTTCATGGTACCCACAAAAATCTTTTCATCATCAAAGGTCATGGTTTTTGCGTGCAAACTTGCCTGTGATGACCCGGTTACTTTACGTCCCGCTTTGCGCTTAATGGCCATTAAGTCACTGGGTTTTAACTCCCACAGCTTAACCCCACCCTTTATAAGATCTTCTCGGTACTTTTTGTAACCAGCATGCACCGCAGATACATCGGTAGCAGCTAAAGAATTAGTGAGTACAGTGACATCAACGCCCTGCTGAGCCCAGTTTGTTAGCAATTTAACGCCCTGCTCACGGGGAATAAAATACGGCGACACAATAATTGCTTTTTGTTTTGGCTCGCCCATTTCTTTAAATAACATTGGCGACATATTGGCCGATTTTTCACTGACGTCGTTCATCACCTTATCGGGATGATCATAAAACAACACAGACTTTTGCCAATCGAATTCTATTTCATCGTGCAATAAGCGTTTTACAAAGGCGCTTTCGCGTAATTGCTCAACGTAATTACTCTGCTGATTTTGCTCAACATAGGTCGATAAGGTTTTAGTGATATCAATAAGTGATTGCTCATCACGCTCACCGTGCAAGTCTTCAACAGGGAAAGACAGCTGATGATTCCAATATAAATCAAATGCCTTTGATGCCTCAGGCACTATCTCGCCAACACTCATAACATCTAAATCAATAAATTCAGAGTGATCTTCAGCCGAGAAATACGCATTACCTATGTTGCGCCCACCGGTGATAAAAATTCGATTATCAACAATAAAACTCTTGTTATGCATGCGTCTAGAAAGCTGGCTAAAGTTGGTAACAAAACCAAGCGCTCTAAAACGACGGTTAGGAAATGGATTAAATAATCGAACTTCAATATTAGGGTGAACAGCCAGTGCAGCTAAATCAAGCTCACTGTCAGCTTGTGACAAGTCATCGAGCAGCAAGCGAATTCTTACCCCTCTATCTGCGGCTTTTAACAAAAAGGCCGTAAATAAAATGGTAGTTTGCTGCCTGTGGTATAAATAGTACTGCACATCAATGGTGTGCTCGGCAGAATCAATGAGTGCTAACCTAGCTACAAAGGCATCGACCCCATCTGCTAAAGGATAAAACCCTGATAACCCAGGATGATTATTACCCACTGCATCTCCTATGGTGCTGGGTGTATCTGCTGCAATGGCATAGCTAGGTTGAATGGACTCTCGTGAAGGTAGCTGCGCACAGCCCGCAGTGATTAAAATAAGTACTACACAAAAAAGTGATTTTGAAGAGTCTATTATCATGGCTTCCTACCAATGACCGTGTGATACACGTATCTGCTTTGTTATAACCCTAATAAATGAAGGGGTTAAAAGCAAATAAAAACTCGTAAGTAAGCGGATAAATTAGAAGAATTAAACGAAGGAAAAATAGTTAAGCAAGCAAGCTTAAGAGCAAGTAATTACGCTACTTGCTCAGTAATATCTGCAATCTCGATCAGTTTGCGATTAAGAATTTTTTTACAACAACCACAACACTTGCCGCACTGGCTACCCACTTGCAGTTCTTTTGATAACTCACGCATTGTCATTGCGCCATCATCAATTGTTTGTTCGATTTTTTTATCAGTCACACCATGACATAAACAGATATACATGAATGCAAACCACTCTCATTTCTCTTGATGGTCAGTATATTAATCTAAACAGTAATAGTTCGCAATAGTGTTATAGGCAATATTTGCATAACTTTTATACCGAAATTTCCAAAATGGCACACAGCTAAAAATTTTCCCTTATGATTTGGGCAGTTAGATCAAGGCGAGTAAAGAAAAAATTTTTAACTTTTTAGGTATTGTTTCGCTCTAGAGATAAGCTATTCTTTAGATTGAAATGCATGCTAGATTTCATGTAATTAGTTTTGATAAATAAGTCATTTTTAATAAAACAACAAAACGAACCCTTTAGTTGGTAATAAAGCAATGCTTTTACTATTTTTATCCAACACTTAATCTGTAACCGAGGACACATGGAAGCGCCTACAGTTGAATTAACTCGTGAGAACTTTAACTCCATCTTTTTTCAGACTTTCATAAAAACGAAAGTGCAACCTGAAATACCTATCTTGAGATGCGCAGTCCCTTTACCTAAAGCGCAGAAATTCAAAGCAAAGTTAATCACTGGTGCTATATTCATCATTGCATGCCTCCTTGTTTGGAAAACACAATCCGGTGCAGGTGCAGTTGCCGCTGTGATCATTACTTACCTCAGTTACTATTTAATTCAGATGTTTATCGCCAATAAGCGTTACTTCATCCGTGAATCCCCCTTGTGCGAAATAAAAATAAACCAAGAACAGGTTTACCTGCCCGCACTTTTATTCGATGACAGAAAACCACGAACAATTAAAAGAGAAGATTTACTAAATGTTGAGGCCGTATGGAATTTTACACGCACCAAAAGCGGCTACGATATTAACGATCCACAACCTAGGCGTGCCTATCTATTTTCTGTGATTTTTAAAACTCGCTATGGTGATTCAATTCCTTTAAATGACTGGAGCTTAGAACATCCTGAACTCTTCAAGACACTTGTTGAGTATGATTACCCAGTCACTATGATAAGAACAGCCAAACGCGGGTCACCAATAACAGTTCACATAAAATGGTTCTTCCTATTTACTTTTATGTGTATTTTCATCTACTCACTTATAAAATATGTAATTTAGCGGACTTATAAATATGCAATTGGCAAAGTCACTGCGAACAAGCGCTTTGCCTTGAACTTACGCTTTATTGTTAAACAGCATACCAGAGTGATTACTAGAAGTAGGAGCAAACAAAGAGTTTATCATCGTAGAAACATTACTTTTTACGGCAAGCTGGACTGTATTTATTTCTTCATCAAGTTGTTTATTAAGCTCTAGTAACTCACTTTCTCGTTGTTCTGGAGCTAGCTCTTCGTTACTTTTTAAACTATTAATCTTATTTTGTAACTCCTTTATTTTAGCTACTAGCTCTTGTTGTGTTTGTGATGTTTTCGATTTAGTCTCTACTTCAGGATCAGAATCGACATCAGTTTCTTGACGTTTTGAGCCTTGAAGGTTTGTTGCTTTTTCACTTGCTGGGTTTAGCTCATTTTTATTTTGCTGATCTAATAATGGCTCTTTTAGAAATGAGGATGTGTACGAAGTTAGCTGCATAGTTTTCCTATCGTTTATTTATTGGCGTTTAACAAAGAAATTTTCGAAAAGAAATCTAATGCATAATTCGTACCCATTAACAAGCCAAACATCTCTAATTCAAACTGCTAGAAATATTCATTTTCAAATAATTGCTAAAAAGTTTAAATTCTTAATTTCACCAAAAACCAATACTAAAGAATTAAAAATTAACTTTTATGCAACCTTTTTTGATCGCATTTTAAACATCTTCCGTAAGCCTTATTGAAATGGACACGTCGTAACGTCCGAACATACAAAGATATAAGGAAGAACGATGAAATACATACTCTTATTAAGCAGCCTACTCCTGGTAACTGCTTGTAGCGATGACGATGATAACAAAGAAGTCATCACACCACCGCCACCTCCTCCAGTTCAAGAATTCACTCCAAGTAAAACCTATGCTGTAACTTTAAGTGGCAAACAAGAAGTGCCAATGAATGATTCAATGCAAACAGCGACTGCAACAGTAGAGCTTGACGAAAGTTTAATGCAATTTCGTGCAACGCTTGATGCAAGCTCAGTCGAAGGTTTTAGCGCAGCACACATACACGACGGCGATTTAGGCGCTAATGGCGATGTTGCTTTTGCATTTGAAGCCACTACCGATGGTGTGTATGAAGTCGCAATCACCGACCTTGATGAAAGTTTAATCGCTGATTTAATGGATGGTGATTGGTACATTAACCTTCATACTGAACAGTATGCAAACGGTGAGCTTCGTGCGCAAATTGTGCCAGATACAACCAGCATCATCACGTTTGTTTTAAACGGCGATCAGCAAGTTCCTATGAATGACAGTGATGCTATGGGTTATGGCTACGCATCTTATGACAGTGCCACAACAGAATTACGACTTCGCGCAGTGACAATGGGTGTTGATGACGCAACAGCTGCTCACATCCACACCGGCAAATTAGGCTCAAATGGTGATGTATTCGTGACTTTAGAGCAAGACGATGAAGTAATGACCGACTGGGTAGTGCCAGAAGGCACCATGATAGACAGCGACACTCTGGCAGTACTTTTAGACGGCGGTCACTATGTTAACGTTCACACACCGGAATTTACCGGTGGCGAAATTCGCGGCCAAATCTTAACAGACAACTACGCAGTTGCGACCTTTGACTTGAGTGGTAATCAAGAAGTACCCATGGTGAGCACCATGGCTGATGGTGATGGTTATGCCCTAGTTGATACTACTGACTACAGCGTAGAGCTTACTGTTGTAACGTCAGGCTTGGACGATGCGAGCGCTGCGCATATTCACACAGGTCGTATCGGGACTAATGGCGATGTATTAGTGGCGCTTGAACAATCAATGGATGATAGCAATGTCTGGATGACACCAAGTAATACACAAATCAATGCTGATATTTTTGCAGTGCTTGCTTCTGGCGGTCACTATGTCAATGTTCATACACCTGATAATGCTGGCGGCGAGCTTCGCGGGCAAATCCTAACTAGTAACTATGGCTTTACGAGCTTTAAACTAAGCGGCGAGCAAGAAGTCCCTGCTGTCGAAACTGATGCAAGCGGTGAAGGTTATGCATTAATTAACATGGATAACTATGCTTTAGAACTTGTGGTAAACACAATGGGTGTTGATGACGCGACAGGAGCGCACATTCACACTGGCCGAATTGGCACAAATGGCGATGTGCTCGTTGCACTTGAGCAGTCAACAACTAACGCAGGCATGTGGATGACACCAGCAAATACCATGATAAACGCTGAGATCTTTGAGGTACTTGCATCAGGTGGTCATTACGTTAACGTGCATACACCTGCTAACACTGGTGGCGAAATTAGAGGTCAGATACTAACAGACAACTATCAGCTTGTTACCTTCCCACTTAGTGGTATGCAAGAAGTACCTGCGGTCGATACCATGGCATCAGGAAGTGGTTATGCATTAGTTAATATGGATAATTACCATCTAGAATTAAGAGCTTTAACCGAGGGTGTGAGTGATGCAACTGCAGCGCACATTCATACAGGTCGTATAGGCACCAATGGCGACGTACTTGCCGCGTTAGAACAATCAAGCGATAACATGAATCTATGGCAAACACCTGAAAACACCATGATTAATGCAGATATTTTTGCAGTACTTGCATCAGGTGGCCACTACGTAAATGTGCATACTCCTGCTAACCCAAGTGGTGAACTACGCGGTCAAATCCTTACTGATAACTATGTGTTTGTAACCTTCCCGTTAAGTGGTGAACAAGAAGTACCCGCGGTTACAACAGATGCATCTGGCGATGGTTATGCACTTGTTAATACAAACGATTATAGCGTTGAGCTGCAAGTACTTACATCGGGTGTAAGCGATGCAAGTGCAGCCCATATTCATACCGGCGTAGCAGGTGAAAATGGCCCTGTGTTAGCTCCTCTTGTTCAAGACAGTGATGATATGAATCGCTGGATGAGTAGCACTGGCTTAATGATCAATGCTGAGATTTTCTCAGTTTTAGCTTCAGGCGGTCATTATGTAAATGTCCATACGCCTGCCAACCCAAACGGTGAGATACGCGGCCAAATTCAATAATTTTATAGAGTCAGAGGCCAAAATACTTGGCCTCTTTAACTTACCTTTCTAGCTCAATTAATTTTACAATAACACCCCTCAGCATCTGAATTAATAAACCGACTATTAAAACCTGCTCGTAAGTTTGCGATTACTAACTCAACAAAGCCATTCTGACTTGAACACGCGAGTCCTTTTGATAATGGCCCTGCATATACAAGCTGTTGATTTTCTGAAACAAGTACTGCGGCAGGTTGAGCGGGTAAAATTTCAGCAACCGCAGATGTTGGTTTAAGTTTTATTACTTTAACACCTTGTTCTGCTGCATAGCTGCTAAGGCTTGTTATGTGCGGTTGTGAACGCGTTGAGCATACACAGGTATTTTCATCAATAATGTACAAGGTATCTGTATTGGTGATGCCAAGCCCCATTCTTTGTTGAAAAGCAGGTAGCCAGTTGGCTGTGGCTAGCTTTTTATCTGGATCAAAGGTGCTAGCTTGTTGAGAGTAAGCAAACACCAAGGCCAATGCCACAGAGGCAACCCAAACCAGGGTTGCCACTATTACCCATTTACTATTTGAATTTAGCAATACCTTGCTCCAGCACATCGATACTTACATCAATTAACTGGACGCGATCGGTGAGTTTTTCAATCATCAGGTTGTCGTTGGCTTGGTTAGCAATTAAGGCTTGTGAATTCTCGGCAATGGCACGTGTATTCCCCGCTTGATTTTGCACTACATGTGCAACCGATTGTGAACTACTTGCGGCAACATTAACCTGCTCTGTCATCTCTGTAATTTGCAGCTTCATCTGTGAGCTAATTGCTGATAACTGTTCGATAAGTGCGACACTACCTTGCATCGACTTGGTTGATGATGCGCTATTTTGCATCAAGCTTTCGAGTGTATTGGTTATTTTATCTGTAGTATTTTTACTTCGTGTTGCCAAATTTCTTACTTCATCAGCAACAACCGCAAAGCCACGGCCTTGCTCACCAGCTCGAGCAGCTTCAATTGCGGCGTTTAGCGCAAGTAAATTCGTTTGCTCAGCAATTGACGAAATCTCATTAAGTAATTCAGAGATATGCGAACATGCACTTACAAGTTGGCTAATGTTTTGGTCTGCTTCTTGAAGGTTATTGGCAAGTTCAGCTGTTTTACTGTCTGTATTCGCTACTTCATTTAGTGCTTCTGTTGCACTTAAATGGAGCTGCTCAAACTGTGTTTGCAGCTCATTACTTTCATGTTCAACATGAGCAAAGCCTTCAGAAACTCGTTCACCCGACTGCGCTATATCCGTCGATAACTGCTCACGCTTAACAGCTTGCTCATGTAATTCGTCATGTACTTCAAGTAATTGTTTAGACTGATTTTTTAAAACACTACTTTGACTTTGAACATCACCTATCACAGTGGATACAAAACCCAGTAAGCGGTTAAAACCCGCCACAGCTTCACTATGTCTATCATCCGCTCTTAAACTAATATTAATGCTGTTTTCGTCGGCCATTATCTGCTCTGTCGTTGTACTTAACGATAAGCCTGAACTGCGTTCAAGATGGAGGGTTTTAGCAATGTAACCCGCTACAATTGCTTCAACAATGGCATATACGGCATGAATAAGTACGGTGCTAAAATACAATCTGTCTGGGTCAAAAACGTATAAACCGACTTCGTTTATCTGTAAAAAGTAAAAGCTCAAATGGTGAACGGCCACAAAAGTAAGTGCTGTAATGAACACTCGCCATTCAACAAACATGATCAATACGGCCATTAAAATAAAAATTTCAAAGTGAACTTCAATGAGGCCGTAGCTTTGTTGGATGTGTAAAAACGAAAACATCATGCAACCGGCAGCAACAACATGGGCTGTTAATTTGCTCGTTGGGTATTTATGGAGCATCCAAAGCGGTAAAGACAGCAGTAATAAACCGGTTACCACACCCGTTATCAAAGTCGAATAGATGAAGCCTAAAACCAAAGACTCAATAAATAAGAGAAGGAACAAATAAGTAAAAAGGCGGCGCACGCTCGTCATAGATAAAGCCTTAATTATTAGATAATTTACAAAAACACAATTAATCGAGCCAATACGGTTTGATGCGAATCATGGTTCACTTTATTAATTGCAATAGTGCTCTAAATTGATCTGTCCCTGCTTTTTCTAGCCATTGAAATATCACACTTTCTGTACATGTAATAATAGCACCTGCTGCCAATAGTTGCTTAATCGCCAGCTCTTTATGTTTTTCATTACGTGATGCGATGGCATCTTCCACTACAAACACTTGATAACCATTGGCAATTAAGTCTAAACAAGTTTGCAGTACACAAACATGTGACTCCGTACCCGTTACCACCACTTGTTTACGGTTAAAGCCAGCCAATTGATTGTTAAATTGCGCTTCTTGGCATGCGCTAAAATGTATTTTGTGATAGCAATTGTTGTCATTTATAAAGGGTAAAAGCTGTTCACTACTTTTACCTAACTTGGTTGGATTTTGTTCGGTAAATAAATAGGGAATATCTAATGCCTTAGCTGCTTTAATCAACTTTTCTGTGTAATTAACAGCTTGATTAAAATCGTTTATAACCGGCTCAAGCCCTGCTTGTAGGTCAATAATCAATAACAAAGCACGATTTTTTTGACTTATAAATGAATGGCGCATCACTTTCTCTGATAAATAACAATTGAACTAGTTATAGCATAGGTTTTAATTTCAATACCAAGTAGACCTTATTACTAATTTAACTTTTCAGAACCGTTATTTACGGTCATAATTGTGCTATATTTTGTTAAAAATTATGCGTAAATAATAATTTAGGGTTAATCAGTCAGTGCCTAAACTTTTTCTTTTGATTCTCAGTCTGCTTTTCTTCACGCTAACTTCAACTGTGTTTGCGCAAAATTACGCTTTGCAAATGCAGCGAATTTCGACTGATGAAGGCCTTACACAAGGCAGTGTAACTAAAATTATACAAGATGATTTAGGCTTCATTTGGATAGGCACCTACCAAGGGTTAAATCGATACGATGGTTATCAGGTATCGCCTTTTGCTGGAGAGTTCATTCTTGATCAGCGGCAAATTACCGCAATGCACAAAACTGAAGACGGAAACATTTTTGTCAGTACCGAATTCTCAGGTGCTTTTTTTATTGATCCTAAAACCCTGAAAGTTGAAAAAATTTACTCTGGCAAACTCGATCCAGAAGATGTTTTCTTCTCGCCCATTTTAGCTGTTACTGAAGATGACAACTTTTTTTACTTCGCAATTGCTCAGCATGTTTATTCATACAACAAACTATCTAAAAAGTTTTTGCATGAATTTTCAATCAATAAGGAAGAGCATATCGTGCGAGCTCTCACCTTACACGACAACTTTTTATATATAGGCACTTCGGATGGGCTTTTTTCAAAAAATCTTGCTGATGAACATATCTCGCATATTCCACTGACAGATAAAACACATACCACAGAAGATAATAAAAACGTTAAATTTTTAAAGGTCGATACTGAGCTCGGCTTACTTATAGGCACAGTAGAGGGAATGTTCAATATCCCACTAAAGGCCAATCGTTTGACGTTTGATAAGGTAAAACTATTAATCCCTAACTTAAATATTTGGGACTATTCTGTTAGCTCGTTCGGTGAGTATATCGTCACTGAAAAAGGCTTGTTCGAATTTAATCGCGAAACTATGTCTATTGAGTTCATCTTAAACTTTGAACAGAGTAAGTACTTAATGACTGACAATACAATCCAAGATGTGATGGTTGATAAAACTGGGCTGCTTTGGCTTGCATCGCGCTCTCAAGGGGTATTTACATGGTCAACACTGGCAAGGCGTTTCAAGCATATTGAATTAAAAAACAACCAAGTTAGCTTCAATAATAATATTTGGACGGTATTACAAGATCAAAAAAATACGATTTGGATTGGCACTGATAATGGCCTAATGAAGTACAACCAGCCAACTAAAAAGGTTACACCATTCTTAGTGAGCAACGATGAGAAAGCATTTCACGGCCAACACGGTATTTATGGTGTTGCTGAAGCAAATATTGACGATAGTGACCGCTATTTATGGCTAATGAAATATATTGGCCTTGTACTTTTTGATAAACAAACTGGCAAATTAGCGCCCTTAAAAGGCAATGCAGAAACCATACACCTTATAGAATACGGCCCTAACTGGGGCTTTAGTGCAATGGGCAATGATCAATTTGCATTTTTGGATGAACAAAACTTTTATAAATATAACGGAAAAACAGGTGAACTTGTCACAATTAAAGGATTAAAAGAACAAGTCGACATAGTTAATGCTCATGGTTTTTTAAAGCCACTTCCCGATTACCCCGACGAGTATGTACTCAGTATGTCGGGCAAGTTGTATCGCTACAATGAGCAGACTGAAAAGTTGACACTTATATACCAAACAGAAAACTATAACCCATTAGCGTTCTATACTATTGATGACTGGGTGATAGATTATAATAACACTCTTTGGCTTGGTTCATCAGATGAAGGGCTTATCGGCATTGATTCTAAAACTTATGAGGTTAAACATCGCATTAATATGCAATCAGGGTTGAAAGCTAAATCTGTTTTTGGATTGCAAATAGATCGTTTTGGCTTTTTATGGCTGGGTACACAAAATGGCCTTTACCGACTTGATTTAAGCTCTTTAGAACTTGACAGTTATTTTATTCGTGATGGTTTAACCGTAAATGAATTTAACATTGATTCCGACACTACATTACATAATGGACAACTTGCATTTGGCACAACACGTGGCGTACTTTTACTTTCACCGGAGGACTTTTTATCATCCCCTGTTGAGGCTGGCAATATAAATACCGAAATCACCAATGTGTCGTTACTATCGCGTGAGCTCAACTATCACCCCTACAAATATGTAAACACGCCTCTTCAGATCACTTCTGAAGATATGGGCTTGGCTGTTACCTTTTCTAATTTTGATACTATTAATAAAGATAAAACATCGTATAAAGTGACCCTTGATGGACCAACGTCACTTGAATACAACAAGCTAACGACCAACGAAGTTTTCTTTACTAAATTGCCACCAGGTGATTATGTTTTATCGGTAACATCGTCAACAGAATTAAACGATGCAATATCTTCAACTAGACAACTAAGGTTTAATGTTGCACATGCACCTTGGTCATCTCCTATTGCCGTTACAAGCTATGTTATTATCGTCTTAGTTATTTTATTTTTCATCTTTTGGCAATATCGTGCTCGTCAACAAATGATAGGACGCGCTCACGCAGAAGTAGTAAAATCACAGCAGCAAACTGAACTTGCCTTGAGTAGCACCAAAAGTGGCGTTTGGGAAATAAACCTTGCAGAACAATTTTTAAGAACGACACGTTTTTCTGCTGAACTTGGTTATGATGAGTACAAAGATGGTATAAACCTTAAAGAATTTATAAAGTTAGTTCACCCACATGATCACAATTATGTTACTAACCAGTGGCAAATCTTTTGTAAACAAACTAATAATGAACAATGGAACATTACTTACCGGTTAAAACATAAAAATGGAGGTTGGCTTTGGTACGAAGATATTGGCCGCATTGTTGCGACTGATGAAACTAATCGTCCTCTAAAAATTACCGGTATCTATACCAATATTACTGAACAGCGCGCTAATGCACAGCAGGCGAGTGTGCTCGGAGAAGCGTTCGGACAAATAAATGACTGGTTATTAATTTTAGACAATCAACTTAAACCATTTTCTGCTAATGCCAGCTTTGGTGAAGCATTCGCTACGCCAAACAATATTGCAGAGCTAACTAGCAGCGACTTTATTGCTGCAATTGGTCGAAGCAAATATATTGAATATATCAACGTATTAAAAACACTTAAACCAAAACAGAACTGGAAAACAGAAGCTGTTATTCGCACTCTAAAAAGCCCAGCACATCCCGTTCATATAAGTGTTACTGCCGTGGCCAAAGAAAACCACACAATTAGCTATTATGTGATTGTTATTTCTGACTTAACAGAGCAAAAACGCGCTGAAGACGATTTACGCTATTTAGCGAATTATGACCCACTCACAGGGCTGCCAAATCGAACTCTGATGCATTCAAAAATTAGTCAATGCATAAGTAACGCTAAAAAGCACAATAAACTCGCAGCATTGCTGTTTATAGATTTAGATAAATTCAAACCGGTTAATGACTCATTCGGTCATGCTGTAGGCGACCAATTACTGTGTGATATAACACAAAGAGTAAGCCTGATCTTACCCGAAAACGCGGTTATAGGCCGCCAAAGTGGTGATGAATTCTTAGTCCTTATTAAAGACTTACATTCGCCACAAACTCTCAGTGAGCTGGTTAAAAAGTTAACTGACGAGCTAGCAAGCAAAGTCATTATCGACGATTTTTCAATTAATATTTCTGCAAGTGTTGGTGTGGCTCTTTACCCATTTGATGCAAAAACTGCAGATGATTTAATTAAAAATTCTGATATAGCCATGATGCACGCAAAACAATCTGGCCGGAACAATTTTAAATATTTCACGGAGCAAATGAATAACCAGCTAACCAAAAAGCTATTACTTGAAAATGCCTTAAAAGATGCCTTTAAAGATGATGAGTTATTTAATAATTATCAACCTATCGTTAATGCCAAAACTAAAAAAATAAACGGCGTAGAGCTTTTAATGCGCTGGAAGAACGAACAAGGTTTTGTATCACCAGCAGAGTTTATCCCTATTGCCGAGGAGATTGGCTTAATTGATGCGCTGACTGAGCAAGCACTTGATAGAGCACTAACTGAGCTGATGCCTATGCTTCGTGCTAATCCACAGTTTTATTTGTCATTAAACCTGTCGCCAACGCATATTTTAAAATCGAACTTAACTGAGCGCTTACTACTGATTTTAAATAATCATATGGTTAAACCTGTTCAGCTGCGCCTTGAAATTACAGAAAACACGCTTTTAGAAGATAAAGAGAAAGCATCAAAGCAACTGCAAAAACTTAAAAATGCTGGTTTCAAACTATTACTTGATGACTTTGGTACAGGTTACTCGTCACTGACATACCTTAGCCAATTCCCGATTGATGTGATCAAAATTGATCAAAGCTTTGTGCGCAATATCGGCCAAGATAAGAGTAATGAATCAATTATTAAAACCATTCATGCGCTGTCATCAAATTTAGGTTTATATTGTATAGCTGAAGGGGTTGAGACCAGTGAGCAAATCAGCTTCTTAACCGAAATGGGCTGCGAAGATTTACAAGGTTATTATTTTGCCAAACCCATGTTGGCCGATGACCTAATAGCAGAAAGCACGATTCAGGCAGTTATTGATCGACTAAACGCGCTTTAAGCCATTTATTTAAGCATCGGTATAGCTCATCTTTGTTAATTGGTTTAGAGATAAAGTCATCCATGCCCGCCATAAGGCAACGTTTCTGATCATCTTCAAAGGCGTTCGCCGTAATAGCGATAATGATTGCTTCGCCATAAAGCGCAGGGTTTTGTTTGATTTCGTGTGTACATTGATAGCCATCCATGTGCGGCATTTGGCAGTCCATCAAAATAATGTCTGCTGTAAAGCTTTTAAGCTCTTTAAGCGCCTCTAAACCATCATTGGCCTTTTTAATAGTACACAGGGTGTCCTGCATCATCTTTTGCAGCACAATTTGATTTACAGGGTTATCTTCAACAATTAATACGTTAATGCCACTTAGAATTGGCTTGTCTATACTTTGCTCTGCCTTTTCCTCTGCACCACTTTCAGTCACAGGCACGACAATAGTGAATTCACTTCCCTCACCTTCATGACTCACTAAAGAGAGTTCTCCATCCATAAGCTCAATAATGCGCTTACTAATGGTTAGTCCTAACCCAGTACCTCCATATTTACGGGTGGTGGATATATCGGCTTGGGTAAATTCAGTAAATAATTTTACTTGTTGATCCGCTGAAATACCTATACCTGTATCGCGAATTTTTATTTCTAGTGCATTATTTGCCATTTGGCAGTGCATGTTTATTTCACCTAACTCAGTAAATTTGCCAGCGTTACTCAAGATATTGTTGACGACTTGGCTAAATCTGAGTGGATCTAAACGGATATAATCAGGGATATCATCCGCAATACTAAGGTTAAATTGAACCCCTGGCTTAACGCTGGTAGTGCTAAAGATTTTAGCTAACTGAGCAAGTAACGATTTAACCTCAACAGCGCGATTTTCAAGTTTAAGTGCACCAGCTTCAATTTTAGAGAAATCTAAAATATCGTTTAAAATCAACAGTAAGTTATTTGCACTTTGGTGTATCATTGCCAGCTCATCGCGCTCACTTTCTGGCAGATTAGGATTTTCTAACAATAGTTGAGTCATCCCCAAAATACCATTTAGTGGGGTACGAATTTCGTGACTCATATTTGCTAAAAACTGAGATTTAGTGCGGTTAGCCTGATTCGCTAAACGCACAGCTTCGACTAATTCGTTTGTTTTATCATTAACCTGCTGCTCGAGCTGAGAATTAAAATCTGTCAATTTATTATTTAATAATTCGTTTTCATGGTTCGCTTGATGTAAGCGATTAAAATTAAGCACAAGCTTGTTTGCTAAACTCGAAAACTGAGACTGCAAACGACTTACCTCGAGCCAGGTTTCTGGTAAGTCGGTATCAGTGATTGCACGTTCAGGTTCAAATTTATCGATTTGTTCAGCCAACTTTTCAATTGGAGCAATTAACCAGCGACTTAACTGAGTGATAAATACACTAGTTAATAAAATAATGAACAAAACCATTACTAAAGACTGACCCCATGCACTCACAGCAACATTGTTTGCGTGTTTGCGATTAAGCATGGTCATCACAATCCAATTATGTTCAGTAGAGCGAGCTTCCCTAGCGTAATACTGTTGCTCATCTTCCGCATCAAACATTTTAAAACGCGCTTCATCAGCAAACGAGTCTATCTCATCGTCAGTTAATTGTTGTAACTCTTTAAAATCATCCAGGGTGCTAAATACTACTTTATTGGTGGGATCTAAAATCAATAGCTCCCCTTGGTGACTAAATAGGCTTGGTCTGAGGCCTGCAAAATAATCAAACATCAGTGAGCCTTCAACAACCCCTGTAAAGGTGTCTTCAATATAAATCGGAGCTGATACTGCAACAATCGGTAAAGAGCCAAAGCCACGGCCTTTAAAAATTGTTGAGATATAACCAAGTTTATTATTCGGTGCATTTATAAAATAGTCACGATCAGCCACATTGGGGCGTATGTTTGATTGCTGCAAACTAATCGCTAACGATTGTGGGTAAAAATGAGTAACATTGGCCAGTGCATCAGCAATGATCTGCGTTCGAAAGTCAGGATACAAGTTAGCCATATTTTCAAGCGCAATCTGCCGAGGAACACCATTGGCAATACTTCGAGCCGTTAATACCAAGCCTTTTTTATGATGATCGAGGTGAGCATCAATCATCCGTGCAATTTCCTTCGCTTTCTCTTTTAACTGCTCATTTATCTCGTACTCAATACGTGAATAATGGTTATTGGTTAGTACTATTGAGGTTAAAATAACCACCAACACTACCAATAAGGTCACAACATAGTTAAGAATTTTGTATAAAGACGAATAGTGTTTGTGCCATGAATAGCGGCTAAAAAAGAAGCTCAATAAATCAATAACAGATAAGTAGATAGCCGCATTTAAACAGTATTTAGCAAGCGCAATGGCAATAGTTAGGATTGGTAAACCTAAAAAGAAATGCCCAAAGCTCCAAAGTAGCGGCAGACCAATCACAAACCAAAACAGCATGCCTCTTAAAAAAACTGGGCGCGATTTTGATAAGCAAAACAACTGCAAACATATCAGTTCTAAGGCAAATACAATGGAAGGCCACGCATGCCCCCAACGGTAAAAAATAAACCCTGTACTTAAAATGAAAGTGATTATTGCAAACCGCCAGCCAAGCAGCAGTAAGCTTAAGATCACAAAAAACTGGCCAAGAATAAATTCTGAGCTATCTAGAAACCAAATTGGCAGTAAATTAACAACTCCAGCAATACAACCAAGCAGTAGTGCAGCTAAAAAGTTAAAATATGAAGACTTATTTTGAAGCAAAAAAGGTATCCTAACTTCATAGTGATACCTTTAAATTAAAAGAAAATTAAACTTTTTGCCACTTTAATTAACATAATGGCACTCATGACTTTCTATTTGCAGCACACTTTTTTTGATTTTAAAGCGTGAAAGTAATAGCTTTTCTACTTTTAAGCGACACGCTTCATCGTGCTTTTCAACGGTACAATGCTGTTTTAGCACGACATGAGCCCCAACAACGATGTCTTTATCTTGGCGCATTACAGTTACATTGTGTACATTCTGAACGTGCTCAATAGAGGCTATGCTTTGCTCAATATCAGCCACATCTGGTAATTTACTTCTGTTTTCAAGTAAACCTTGAATGCAACGAATAATTACTTTAGCCCCTGTAAACAACACAAAGGTCGCAATCAACATACTCGATATAATATCGACTTCAGCCCACTCAGTAAGATAAATTAAAATACCAGCAAAGAAGGTTGAAACAGTTGAAATTAAATCAAAAAATGAGTGTAAAAAGACGGCATATACATTGATACTGGCTTTACGTCCCTTATATAAAACCCATGCAGCAGCACCATGAAAAAGAAAGCCGATAGCAGAAATTACCGACATCAAATAACTATTAATTTGTAAATCGTGACCATCGTTATGATGAAGGTAACGTTCACCACCCTCATACAAAATAATTAAGCTAATACTTAAATATAAAATACCATTGATCAAACCGCCGATAAGTTCAGCCCGCTGGTAGCCATCGTTAAAGTTTTTCGCAAAATAAATCGCCATGCTTGAGGCGATAAGTGCAATAAATAAAGAACTGTTATGAACAAACAAATGCCCAGCATCAGCAAGTACAGCAAGCGAATTTGAATAATAGGCGCCAATAATCTGTATAACCATAAACGAACACGTTATAGCTAAAGCAATCAACAAGCGGCGTCTAGATGCTTGGTGTGTTGTAATATCTGTCATGAAGAAGTGAAATACCTATTAGCTGGAAATGCGGTAATGATATAAAGTCTCAATTGTAATACGCAGCGCTCTTAAACGCACTAAAAACTTAGTTAATAGTCTCTCTATGAAAGTTTTTTGCGCAATTTGTTAGTAAAAAGAAAGGAATTAGCAGTAAACAAGTAAACTAAAAACTCACTTGTAAGCTAAAAAACAGTAAGACGTTAACAACAAATGTTGTTAACGTCTTTTAATCAAGGCTGATTTAAAGAGCAGTCAATTAAACTTTAAACTGACTTACTAAGTCTTTAAGGTGCTGGGCACGGGACAATAAACTTTGCGTACCGCGTTGTTGCTGTTCTGCATTATTATGGATTTGCATGGCACTGTCTGAAATATCATGTGCTGACTGATTAATATGTTCAACAACCGTACCTTGCTCTTCTGTGGCTGCAGCAACCTGATGATTACCTTGACTGATAATTTCAAACTTCTGCTGTATAGACTGAAGTGCAGACACCGCAACATGCGTAAGTTCAGTGACTTTTTGGCTACTTTGCGTGCCCTCAGCAATCGCTTCTTGTGATTGCAATGACGAGCTTTGTAAGCGCGAAATTTGCTCTCTAATTTCAGAAGTTGATGTTTGCGTGCGCTGCGCAAGTGAGCGCACTTCATCTGCTACCACCGCAAAACCACGGCCTTGCTCGCCAGCACGAGCGGCTTCAATTGCAGCATTGAGTGCCAATAAATTAGTTTGCTCAGAAATCGCATTGATCACTTCAACAACCGAGTTGATCTCTGCAGCTTGATTTGCAAATTCACCGATACTTTGATCAACCGTACTCAAAATATCATTTAGTTCATTCATAGTTTGTGCTGTGGCAGCCATACTCTGATTGGTTTGTACGGTTTCTCTTACCGCTTCTTCTGTGTCGCTTGCTGTGCGATGAGCAATATCAGACACCTCATTAATTGTTTGTCCCATCTGTGTAATAGCAGTGGCAACTTGGTCTGTTTGCGCGCGTTGATCTTCAGTGGCAACAAACGTTTTATTGGCAAAGTTCGCAAGGTCGTCAATACCCTCTCGCATTGCTTGCTCAGTGACACTGATTTCATCTACCAACTCGGCTACTTTACCTATAATTGCATTAAAGCCCTTAGCAAGATGCCCTAACTCATTATCAACACTGTCATCTAAGCGTTTTGTTAAGTCACCACCGTGGCCCGCCATACCAAGTAGCTCGTCACCAACACTGCGTATTTTCTTACTGAGCCAATTCGCAAAATAAAGCGTCAGCACTAAGAAGATGCCCGCAAGCACGACACTCACAATAATCGACATCCAAACGACAGTATTAATTGCACTTGATATCTCTTGGCGTGGCTGAATCGCCACAAGAGTAAGACCAGTACCTTCAATCGGCATAACACCAGCGTAAACATCTTCGTCTGCGAGCTCGACTTGCGATAGTGTAAAGCCAGTGTGTTTACTACTCAGAAAACCTTGTAATGTGCTTAATGAAGCCACACTGGTAACTTGTTTACCAATATAAGCATCATTTGCGTGTGCAATAATTCGCTTGCTATCATCAATTAAAAATAAATAACCTTGCTCGCCAATTTTACGCGACGTGACAATGCTAGAAATATCTGAAATATCATAACCAAGCCCTGCAACACCTAGGCGTTGCCCAGCTATTTCAACTAAAGTATTCACGTATAAAGTGAGGTGTCCGCCCTGCTCACTAACATCTAATGCGAGCGCTTGGCGTTTATCTGAACTGATAAAGTCAAAAAACCAACTGTCTCTTGGTTCATTTTTAGAGATAGACTTAAAAAAGCCTTCTTGCGTGTAATAACTCATTGAGTTTTTACTCACCCAAAACACCGATGAGGCACCGCTTTTTCTTTGTAAGTCTGCAAAATACGCCATTACACGTTGATGAATAGGCGAGCTTTTTTCGCCTTCGGTCATCCAAGTATGCAAAATTTGATTTTCGGCTAACGACTGTGACACAGAGATGGGGTAACGCATTTGAGCATCAACTTCCGCAGCCACTTTACCCACAGCGTCAGGCAATAATTGCTTTTCTGTTTGTTGGTAATAAAGCCGAGAAAATTGGCTGGTATTGATTAAAGCGCTAACCACAGTGACAACAAACAATGCAATTAACACAAAACTAATAAAAATAGTACGCAGCGATAAGTTTCGCATTCAGCAGCCTCATACTTAATGGGGGGGTTTAGTTTCAGATCATCCTTGCGTCCTATTTGAAATTTTAGTTAACAAATTCGTGTTAAGCAATTGCTAGTTAAGCTTTTATTATTGTTTTTTTGTAAATAGTTATCAAACTCAAATATTATCGGAACAAACACCAATTTGTACCGATTTAATAATTAAAGTAATACCTGACAGGCATCAACTAGATCAAAGTAGCACTAACTATGATTCAGCTATTATTGCCATTTTTTGCTTGTACACTTTTGGCGACATACCATACCAGCGATTAAAGGCATGATGAAATGCACTAATCTCTGAATAGCCACATAAAAAGGCAATTTCTGTTACTGACAGATCAGTTTCGTTTAATAATGAAACACTTTTTTGCTGCCTTAAACTTGCTAGTTCTTTACTAAAACTTGTGCTCTCTTTTGCAAGTCGGCGTTGTAACGTTTTTTCACTCATATTAAGTGCTTTTGCCATTGCTTTACTGTTGGTTTGCCCTTGAATTAAATGCTCCTCGAGTAAAATTCTCAGCACCTGCGTTACATTGGTTTGCGTCACCAGTTTCATCTGACCTGATAACACAGGTTTACTATCGGTTTCTTCACTAAAAAATAGGCTATGGGTATGCGAGCCGTATTCAACTTTGCAGTTAAAGTGCTCATTAATTTCACTGTGTGGCTCTTTACGCTTTAGGCAAATTCGCGTTGGGTGCCACTCTTTTCCCTTTACAGTACGCGCTATTTTTAAACAAAACGCCATCGGTGCTTCGTAGCTTAGCAGCGACATATCGCGCTCACCATCACTAAAGTTAAAGCGAAGTTCATACTCACTTCCATGATCAATGAGTGACACATTATGTGTGTCACCCATTAATTTTTGATAACGCAATATAAGCCGAAAAGCACTCAGTAAATGTGTTGCTTGAACAATAGCCATACCAACCACCGGAATAGCGCGCACATTCATGTTACTGCCAACATAAAGACCTAAATGAGTGTTTGGTAACATCGCTTGCGCCTGCTTCCAAAGCGAACTAACACTGGCTTGTGGATATCGGGCTGTTTGGCTGCTTAATTCTGCTAAAGGAATATTTGCTCCTGCAAACAACTCATTGATTGGTAAGCCCTGCCATTTAAACGATTCAGCCATAGCGCGTAGCCACCAACTTGATAAGGTTCTCATTCGCGTCCCAAATAAACAATTTAATGACCTATATTATCAAGTAAACAAAATAATAAAAGCCTATTGTTAACATGTTATTATCAACGGAGACAGCAATATGGGCACTGTAGCAAGTAAACGCGAGTTCGCGAGTTTTAAAGAGTTTTACCCTTATTACTTACAAGAACACAAAAATAAAGTCTGTCGGCGCTTACATTTCATTGGCAGTTGGTTTGTTTTGGCAATTTTGTTTGCCGCTATTTATCAGCAGCAATATAGCTGGATAATTTTATGCCCGGTGGTGGGCTATGGCTTTGCTTGGGTTGGTCATTTCTTCTTTGAGAAAAATCGTCCAGCAACGTTTACGCACCCTTTTTATAGCTTTATTGGTGATTGGGTAATGTTTAAAGACATTATTGTTCGCAAAGTACCATTTTAGAAAAGACCATGACTATAAAACACACAGTATCAGAGCAAGAATGGAAAGCTCGTGTTGAGCTAGCTGCCGCGTATCGCCTAGTTGCTTTATATGGCTGGGATGATTTAATTTTTACCCATATTTCAATGCGTGTTCCCGGCACAGACAACGAATTTTTGATAAATCCATATGGCATGATGTTTCACGAAATTACGGCATCAAGTCTCATCAAGGTAGATCAGCAATGTAATAAGCTGCATGACAGTGAATACCCTGTTAATCCTGCGGGGTTTAATATCCATAGCTGTATTCATATGGCGCGTGATGATGCCCATTGCGTTATTCACACCCACTCACTCAATGGCACGGCGGTGTCTGCAAACAAAGACGGCTTATTGCCTATCTCTCAGCAAGCTGTTGTTGTGCACTCAGGTTTGGGTTATCACGACTACGAAGGCATAGCCCTTAACCCTGCTGAGCAAGATCGTTTAGTGAATGACCTAGGCACGAATAACTTTCTAATGCTACGTAATCATGGCCTATTAACAGTAGGTAAAACGGTCGCTGATGCATTTTTGTTTATGTATGTTTTTGAAGCTGCATGCGCTGTACAAACTCGTACTTCACAAAATACCGAACAACTCGTACAAGTACCTAGCGCGATTATTGATGGTATCAAAGGGCAAACAGAAATTGCCACTAAGGGACTGGGTGGAGCAATTGCTTGGCCTGCCTTGTTACGCTTATTAAATAGCAAAAGCCCCGGTTACGATGAGTAAGGAAACACCCTACACATTAATAGCATGGCTATAATAGGGCTGCTTTTGCCAAAATCATGCTTATATGACAAAAAACAAATGAACTTTTAAGTGGAGGCTGGTTTACATAATGACACCCTCGCTACTTTAATTGCTAGCACAATAATCAATAATGCTGCCATGGCAATTCTGGAACGGTTTATCAATGTTTGTAATTTATTTAGCGCTCAGCATACAAAAACAGCCTTACTAACATCTGTACAAAAGCCAAAAGTGACCACTACAATAGTTAAAAAAATAATGATACTAAAAAAAGCTAACCAAACTTAATAACAAAGTTCATCAACCATCTTCATTATTATTTTTTTAATTACTTTTCAAAATCATACCTAAATCATTAGTTGTAATTTTATCTTTGTGGTTAGTCTTGTTTATTAAGATTTTTTCGTCCACTATCAATTTATGGCTTGTTATATAGGGACATATTATGGCCAAATTTAATACAACTAAATTACCTGTGCATATTGCTGAGTTAAAGTTTGCACTCGATAACGTACCCGCATACGTTTATATAAAAAATGAACTCGGACATTACGTTTATGCAAATAAACTGACTCTAGACTTATTTGCATGTTCTGCTCAAGAATTACAATATAAAACCGATACCGACTTTTTCCCTCGCCCAGATGCCAAAAAACTCGCAAAAATAGATAAACGAGTACTCAGCGGAGAGCGAACACGAGAAGAAGTTGAGTTGACTTTTCCAGGTGGGCACACGTTTATTTTTTGGGAAGTAAAAACCCCTATTTTTTGTGACTCAGAGCCAAACAAAGTAATTGGCATTTTAGGCATTGCAACTGACATTACTGAACGAAAATACCATGAACAACAACTCCTCTATGCTGCCTCTACCGATCCCTTAACTGAACTTTTAAATCGCCGCTATTTTTATATTCGCTTATCACTTGCGTTAGAAATGAGTAAGCGCGACCAAAGTTATGGTGCTGTGATATTTATTGACCTCAATAAATTCAAAAAATTAAACGACCAATATGGCCACAATACAGGCGACGCTTATCTTGTTGAAATTGCCAATAGAATGAAAGCCGCTGTGCGCGAGAAAGACTGTTTAGCCCGCATTGGTGGCGACGAATTTATAGTCTTACTTGAAGGCCTAGGTCGTGATGAGCAAACAGCCAAACGCAACGCCCATCGCGTTGCTGATAAACTACAAACCGCTATCGAAATTAAATTTATTTATCAAGATATTAACTACAAAGGCTCTGCCAGTGTTGGCGTCACCATGTTTTTAGGCACACAAGAAACAGCCGATGAAATTGTGGCGCAAGCTGATCAGCACATGTATATGATAAAACATACACTTACCGATTAAACGAGCCGTAGGTTTGTATTCAACAAAATGAGGCAACTCTAAAACCAGTACCGATTACAAATCATTAGCGCGCTTTGCTTTGTGGTGGTAATCTGAGTGGCAAAATAATATTAACTGTATTAAGGAAAGTACATGGATCCCATTTCTAGCATTTTAGACCTTTTGTTAAATGTAGAAGTCTTTCTTCTAATTTTTGTTTTAGTGCTACTAAAAAGTAGCGTTAAATTTGTGCCGCAAAATCGTGCCTGGTTAATCGAACGTTTCGGTAAATACCATTCAACCAAAGAAGCGGGCTTAAACTTTATTGTGCCATTTATCGACCGTATTGCCGCTGATCGCAGTTTAAAAGAACAAGCGCAAGATGTGCCTTCTCAGTCTGCTATCACGAAAGATAATATCTCGCTTATCGTCGACGGTGTGCTGTATTTCCGCGTGCTTGACCCGTATAAAGCCACATATGGTGTTGATGACTATGTGTTTGCGGTTACTCAGCTATCGCAAACGACGATGCGTTCTGAACTTGGAAAAATGGAACTCGATAAAACCTTTGAAGAGCGCGACATGTTAAACACCAACATAGTTACCGCGATTAACCAAGCTTCTGAGCCTTGGGGAATTCAGGTTTTACGTTACGAAATTAAAGACATTGTGCCACCAAACTCTGTAATGGAAGCCATGGAAGCACAAATGAAAGCAGAGCGTGTAAAACGTGCGCAGATTTTAGAGTCTGAAGGTGACCGTCAATCTGCTATCAACGTGGCAGAAGGTAAAAAGCAAGCCCAAGTCCTTGCTGCCGAAGCTGAAAAAGCAGAGCAAATTTTACGCGCCGAAGGTGAAGCAAAAGCGATTATCGCAGTTGCTGAAGCGCAAGCAGATGCACTGCGTAAAGTAGGTGAAGCAGCGGATACAGAGCAAGGTCAAAAAGCAATTCAACTCGATCTCGCCACTAAAGCTATTGCTGCAAAAGAAGCGATTGCTCGTGAGTCATCTGTGGTATTACTTCCTGAAAGTGGTACTGATGCAAGCTCACTGGTTGCTCAAGGGATGTCTATTATTAACTCTTTGAATAAAAAGCAACAAAGTTAGGTGAGCTGATGGCATTTTTAGATACCCATTTAGCCGAAGCATTAATGATTATAGGTGTTATCGCGCTCATTGTTGAAGTTGCTGTACTGGGTATGAGTACCTATGTACTACTGTTTTTAGGCTTATCTTTATTTGCCAGTGGCTTATTAATGAATATAGGCTTACTTGATACGAGTTACACCACCGCGCTTTGGAGCAATATAGTGTTTACTCTAGGCTTTGCTGTAGTGCTTTGGAAACCACTCAAACGCATGCAAGATAAAACCGATACTAAGCCAATACATAGCGATTTTGCTGAGCTTACCTTTATCGTGAACGCTGATGTTGATGATAAAGGGTTAACCACGCATCAGTATTCGGGTATTACATGGCAATTAAAAAGTCAGTCTCCCATTGCTGCGGGTAGTACTGTAAAAGTGACCGACAAACAAGTTGGCGTACTTTGGGTAGAAGCGGTATAACTTAGTTAGAGTCAAAACTCTATTTAGTTTTGTAACCGTGTTTGCTATGGTTAGAAGCACTCACGGTTACAAGCAAGGTTGCGAAAATGAACAATAACAAGGCGCTGGTTGTAGAAGGTGGCGCAATGCGTGGTATTTTTGCCACTGGCGTATTGGATGCCTTTATTCAAGCCAATTACCAACCTTTTAATCAATGCTATGGTGTTTCTGCCGGAGCCACTAACATTGCTGCCTATTTGTGCGCCCAATACAAACGTAACCATGCGGTGATTACCGATTACTCTTGCCGACCTGAATTTATTGATTTTGTTCGTTTTATTAAAGGTGGCCACCTGTTTGATTTAGACTGGCTGTGGCA
The DNA here is from genome assembly GCF_040148775.1 of Pseudoalteromonas sp. NFXS39. NCBI lineage: Bacteria > Pseudomonadati > Pseudomonadota > Gammaproteobacteria > Alteromonadales > Pseudoalteromonadaceae > Pseudoalteromonas > Pseudoalteromonas sp. NFXS39. Next base: position 539,372 of record NZ_JAGDEC010000001.1, read on the forward strand.
AGAAACCATCCGTGATATTCGCCTTGATCTCGACACCTTCAAAAAGCAAGCCAGTGAGTTTTACATTGTTACAACCAATATACAAACTGGACAAGCAGAGTACTTAAAAGCTAGTGCAGCTCATCTTGAAGAGCAATTAAAAGCCTCATGTGCTCTCCCTATTGCTTATCGAGAATTTCCCATTATCGACAATTTACAACTCACTGATGGCGGCGTCGCTGATTCTATTCCAATTCGCAAAGCATACGAGATGGGTAATAAAGAAATCACCGTTATTTTATCTCAACCTCTTGGCTATAAGAAAAAGCCAGCTAAAGCGCCTTGGCTTGTAAAGCGTCTTTATAAGAGAACCCCAGCATTAGCTGAAGCAACCCTCAGACGCGCAGAAAATTACAATCAAAGTATTGATTTTATTACCAACCCGCCAAGCGATTGTAAAATTAATATTATTGCACCGCCACCTAACTTTGCTGTTGGTCGAACAACAAAATCATTTGAAAAACTCAGTGCGGGTTATGAAATGGGCTTAAATGCGGGTGCACATTTTTTAACTCAAATTGCCTAATACCCTATATGAACTAATACACTAAAAAAGGAACAATCTTCAAGCGTTTTCGATGTCATTGGCTATACTTTAAATAGTTATGTTAGCCAAGGATTGACCATGAAACTCCCCCTGCCTTTTATTACTGCCCTCAGGGTTTTAATACTCTCTTTTTTCTGCTTATTTTCATTTTATAGCCAAGCTATTGAGTGGCCGCAACAAGTGCAAACATCACAAGGCACACTTATAGTTTATCAACCACAACCCGAGAAACTAAACGGTAATACTTTAACAGCCCGTGCAGCAATGTCATTTTCGGTTTCAGGCAATGACGCTGTGTTTGGCGTATTTTGGTTTACCGCTAAATTAGATACTGACCGCGAAAACGATACCGTCACCGTTCGCAATATGACTGTCACCAATGTACGCTGGCCTGAATCAAAAGATGCTGGAGAACAACAGTTTACTGCTGTCGTTAATGAAGCAATAAAAGCCAGTCAATTCGAAACCTCTCTTTCGCAACTCACCGCCAGCCTGGAAAGTGCAGAAGCAGCAGAACAAAGTTTAACGCAATTAAAAACCGATCCTCCGGCGATTATTTTCAAAGAGCAATTGTCAGTTTTACTTAGTTTTGATGGTGAACCTAAGTTTAGTAAAATTGAAAACAGCCAATATGAGCGCGCTTTAAACACCGCCATGACAGTGATTAAAGATAGCAAAAGCAAACTTTGTTATCTCACCGATGGGCAATTTTGGTATCAAGCAAAACAAGCCAAAGGGCCTTATGAATATACTCAGTCGCCACCGGCTGAACTTGTAAAAATGCTCCCTAAAGATACGGAAACATCAAGTCTTATTGCGCCACCAGCCATTGTTGTGGCAACTAAACCTACCGAGCTCATTGCAACAGATGGCGAAGCTAAATGGAAAAGCCTAACCGGTGGCGAGCTCATGTATGTGTTTAATACAGAAACCCCATGGCTGCGTGATATGCAAACTAACAATATGTACGTATTGTTATCTGGGCGCTGGTATCGCTCTAAACAGCAAACAGACCCATGGACATTTGTACGTGGTGATGAGTTACCAGAGAGCTTTGCCAATATTCCACCTGAATCAGATTTAGGTGGCCTCAGAGTTTCGGTTGCTGGTACTGAAGAAGCTGACGAGGCTGTATTAGATGCTAAAGTGCCTCAAACAGCGGCTATCAGCCGTAAAGACACCAGTTTGACTGTGTATTATGATGGCAAGCCTAAGTTTGAACGGATCCCAGGCACGCAGGTTTCTTATGCCATTAATACCGATGCACAAGTGCTGCAAATTAAAGGCAAATATTATGCTGTCGATAATGCGGTGTGGTTTAAGGCAGACTCCGCACAAGGGCCTTGGCTTGTTGCTGATAGCATTCCAAAAGACGACATAGCAAAAATTCCTCCAAGTTCTCCTGTATACAACGTGACATATGTTGATATTTACGAGTCAACCCCTGAAGTAGTTTACGTCGGTTATTACCCAGGTTACATGTGGTCATACCCTTATTATGGCGTGCCAGTGTATGGAACAGGTTGGTATTACCCGCCATACTGGGGCGGTGGCTACTACTACCCCCGCCCACCGACTTGGGGTTTTAATATTGGCTATAACAACTGGACAGGCTGGTCTTTTGGCTTAAGTTGGAGCAATGGTTTTTTAAATCTAGGTATGAATTGGAATGTAGGTTGGCCAACCCATTATCGACCTTATCATTGTTGTAATGGCTGGTATGGTGGTGGTTACCGTGGCCCAGTTATTATTAATAATGGCAACATCAATATAGGCAACAAAATTAATGTCGGCCATAAACCGGGGCATCTTAATAAACAGCCAAGACTTAATATTTATAAGCGCGATCAAAGTAAATCTCGTCTTGCCTCAAAACAGCAGGTTAAACGCGATTTAAAAACTGCTATTAGCCAACGCGATAAGGCAAATAATGTTTTCGCTGATCAAAAGGGTAACGTGCTCAAACATGATGTTGATAAATGGCAACAACGTGTAGAGGGTAAATGGCAAACATTACCCAGAGATAAACAGCAACAAATCAAAGATCGGTCACAAAACATTGACCGCCAACAAGTGCAAAATAAATTACAAAGCATAGATAAAAGTAAAGCGAGGCAAACATTGCAGCAACGCCAGCATACGCAAAACAGACAGCAAAATCGTATGCAGCAATTAAATCAAGCAAATAGAGCACGTCAGCAAGGTATGCAGCGCCAACAAATGCGCCGCAATACACAAAGACAAATGCCTAGACAATTGCCTAACCGAGGCCATTAATGTAAAAGTAGGTACAAAACAAGGCCAGTGTAAATACTGGCTTTGTTAACTTGACTAGCGTTAAGCACGCTTCATAACTATTTAAAAGATGAAATACCTACCTAGATAAAAAGCTTCAAAATAATTGCAAAAATTTGCTTAAAACCATTTATCTATTAATTTTAATACTAAGTCCTTACAAAAATTTGCACGCTCATGTTAAATAACTATACCGTTCGTACGCGATTAGCCTTATTGGCTTTGTTACCGGTTACAGTTTTTGTGATCACATCTATTTTTACAATGTCTATTATGTCGAACTTGATAAAAGGCATCGACAGTTTGTATGACGATAGAGTCATACCTCTTGAGCAGATAAAAACAGTATCGGACAATTACGCGGTTAGCATTGTTGATTTATTTCATAAATACCGCGCTGAGCAAATTTCAAAAACTGACTTTCTAGCCGCCGTTGAAAATGCAAAAAAAGTCGCTGACAACAAATGGAAAAGCTACTTAGGAACCAAGCTCACCACAGAAGAGCAGCGCCTAGTAAATATAGTTGAAAAGAACCTCAGTGTGGTCGAAAGCGAACTCAGCACGTTTTTAACCCAAGTTAAAAGTGACCAACTTAAAGCAGTACCTAACAAGGTGTTCGTAAAAAGTCTTTATGATGTGTTTGACCCACTCAGTGAAAGTTATCAAGGACTTATAAACTTACAAATCAATGAGGCTAACAAGTTTAAAAACGCCGCAGATAAAGATTTTGCTCAGGTCAGTATCGCTATGACAGCATCTATCACAGTTTTAATTATTTTGTTGCTGGCTATTGCCTTTATTATATACCGCTCTATTCATAACCCATTGTTATCTCTGAGTGAAACGATAGGTTCTATCTCTGAGAATGCCGACTTACGTCTGCGCGCCAAAACCCATGGTAATGACGAAATCGCCCAAGCAGCACATCACTTTAATGCCATGATGGAACGCATTCATACTTTAGTAAATGATGTAACGAGCGCAACACTCACACTTTCATCTGCGGCTGAACAAATGAACTCAATTAGTGATCAAGTAGCCAGCACAGCCACAGAGCAAGAACATCAATCGGCGATGATTGCAACTGCCATTACGCAAATGAGTAGTGCGATTGAGCAAGTTGCCGCCAATGCATTATCAACGTCAGAAAAAGCAACTCACACAGATAAAACAGCCAAACAGGGTCAGCAATCTGTGCAGGAAAATATTGATGCAATAAACCGCTTATCACATATCGTTAATGCGAATACAAAACTAATCAATGAGTTAAACACACAATCAACTGATATCAATCAAGTGGTGATGATGATCCAGGGTATTGCAGAACAAACGAACTTACTTGCGTTAAATGCCGCCATTGAAGCTGCCCGTGCAGGTGAGTCAGGTCGCGGTTTCGCAGTAGTGGCTGATGAAGTTAGGCAGCTTGCGCACAACACGCAAAAAGCCACAGCGAGTATTAATGAAATGATTAGTAAACTACAAGCAATGGCGCAGCAGGCCGTGACCGCCATGGGCAATGCCGACGAAAGTGCCAAACAAAGTGTTGAATACGCCGAGCGCTCATCACAATTACTCTCTGAAATTACTCAAGAAATGGCTCTTATTGCCGATATGAACAACCAAGTATCCACTGCAACAGATGAGCAGACCACTGTTGCCAACGAACTAAGTTGTAATATTAATGAATTTAGTAGTAGCATTTCACTGGTTAGCGAAAGCTCGCAACAAAATGCGCAAGCCAGCCAAGAATTGGCTTCATTGGCTTCGAAATTACAACAGCAGGTGCATGTTTTCAAAGTATAATGTAGAGCTGCGCTCAAAAAACAGGGACTTACATTAATGAACAGGGCAGCATTTATATTACTATTAACATTTGTTCTGTGGAGTCTACAAAGCTTTGCGCATGAGCAAATTGTTATTCAGCTTGCAAAACCAAACTATATCGAAGCGGTAAAAAACCAATATATCCACGATATTCTCAACAAAAGCTTTGCTGCAATGGATGCGAATGTTGTGTTGCTTTACAACGTTAAGCCAATGAATAATAAACGTATTGTAGAGCAGCTGAGTCAGAATAAAACAATTACCCTAGCTTGGTTATCTTTGCCTCTCCAGCAAACTGACTCTCTAGTAAAAACAACTATCCCACTCTACAAAGGCTTACATGGCCAGCGTTTACTGATTATCCGCGACGAAGACCAAGAAAAGTTTAGCTCCATTAAAACCCTTGCAGAATTAGCGCCCTTAGTTGGCCTGCAAAAACAGAGCTGGTCTGATTATACCGTGCTGAAAAATAATGATTTAACCGTTAATGGAGAGCTTGATTATCCAGGTATGATCAAAGCCCTCAAAACAGGGCTTGGTGATTACTTTCCACGCTCAGTACTAGCAATTGACAGTGAACTAAATAGACTAAAACAGTTCAATTTTGTCATTGCACCAAACATCATGTTGCAATACCCCAGTGAATATTACTTTTATTTAAGTAGAGAAAATCAACACATTAGAGACATGTTAGAACAAGGCATGCAAAAGCTACAGCAATCTGGTGAGCTTGATAAACTTTATTTGCAATACTTTGGTGATGTTGAAAAACATTTTTCTTTAAAGCAACGTCATAGAATAACGCTAAATAATAAGGAGTAATCATGCTAAAAGCACTGCTCATCATTATCGTGGCATCAGCAATTTTTGCTGCGGGTTTTATGGCTGGGGTTTACAGTTTACCAATTTTAACTGAGCAACCTGCTCCTGAGGCTGGCATATTGAAACAGCATCAAGGTCGAGCTCAGTTTAGTGCTGAGTTTAAACCAAATCTTAAAGGTTCAGACCGCTTGCATTATGGTGATGGCATGGTGTACCTAACGAATGATGCTATTTCTATGCAAGGCATTTTATCTCCTGGTCCTGACTATCAACTTTACCTATCACGCAACTTTGTCGATAACGAAGCCGATTTTTTAGCACAAAAAGGCACAATGCAACGTGTTGCAGGGGTGCGTTCATTCAATGGTTTTAAATTAGCTGTGCCACAAGGTATTGATGTCAGCGATTACAATACAGTGGTTATTTGGTGTGAAAGTTTCTCGGAGTTTATTACTGCAGCGCAGTATCAGTAAAAACAAAGCCGCCTTTGGAGAGGGCGGCTTTAAGACGGCAGCTATGGGTGTGAGCTGCCTAATCAAGAGTCATTAATTAAGCTGCATCTTCGGTGCTTTGTGTCTCTTCGCTGTGGCGAATTAAGTAATCAAAAGCACCTAAACTTGCTGTAGCGCCACTGCCCATTGCAATAATGATTTGCTTAAACGGCGTTGTTGTTGCATCACCTGCCGCGTAAACACCCGGTAATGATGTTGCACCTTTGCTATCGATTTCGATTTCGCCAAAGCGAGTCAGTGATAACTCTGAATCTTTTAACCATTCAGTGTTTGGCACCAAGCCTATTTGCACAAAGATACCTGCAAGCTCAAGCGATTTTTTATCACCAGAGATGCGGTCAACATAGCTTAAGCCTGTAACTCGTTTACCATCGCCAACAACTTCTGTCGTTTGCGCGTTTTTGATAATAGTAATGTTGTTTAAGCTATTTGCTTTACGAATAAGAACTTCGTCAGCACGTAGGGTATCAGCAAATTCAAGCACGGTGACATGCTCAACAATGTTAGCAAGGTCGATTGCAGCTTCAATACCTGAATTACCACCACCGATAACCGCAACGGCTTTACCTTTAAATAACGGACCATCACAGTGAGGACAGTAAGCAACGCCATGACCGCGATACTCTTTCTCACCTGGTACGTTCATTTCACGCCAGCGTGCACCGGTTGCTAATACCACTGATTTAGCATTCAAAACCGCGCCATTTTCTAGTGTGATTTGATAATTACCTTGCTTAGTAAGTGATGTCGCACGTTGGTTTTGCATAACATCAACATCGTATTCTTTTACGTGCTCTTCTAGTTGAGCAACTAATTTAGGGCCTTCGGTCGCTTTAACTGAGATAAAGTTTTCAATTGCTAAAGTATCTGAAACCTGACCACCAAAACGCTCTGCAACCACGCCCGTGTTCAAGCCTTTGCGTGCCGAATAGATTGCCGCAGAAGCCCCAGCTGGCCCCCCTCCAACAACAAGTACATCAAACAACTCTTTAGCACTTAATGCTTCAGCTTGGCGTGCTGCTGCTTTAGTATCTACTTTGTTTAGTATGTCGGTAAGGTTAACTGCGCCTTGGCTAAATAGCTCACCATTTAAATATACAGCCGGCACTGCTAAAACATTACGCTCATTCACTTCGTCTTGGAACAAAGCACCATCAATCATAGTGGCCGTAATGTTTTCGTTGTGTGCTGCCATTAAGTTTAGTGCTTGCACTACTTGTGGACATGTTTGACAACTTAATGAAATATACACTTCAAAGTTAAGCGGCCCAGGTAATGATTTAATTTGTTCAATTTCACTCTCTGATGCCTTACTTGGATGACCACCTGTATGAAGGAGTGCAAGGATCAAGCTGGTGAATTCGTGGCCCATAGGCACACCCGCAAATGTGATTTGCGTATTGTTAATAGGTGAAGATACCACCATAGACGGACGACGTACGTCTTGGCTTGGGTTATCTCGCACCGAGAATTTATCGCTTAACGATGCTAAATCGTTTGCTAAGTTTTTAAGTTCTGTTGATTTATTGCTGTCATCCAAGGCGATAAGCAGCTCAACAGGGCTGGTAATAGAAGCAAAGTGGCTTGTTAATTGGTTTTTGATATTCGTATCTAACATGGCTTAGCCCTTGAGTTCAGAATAAATAAGCTAGAAAAATTTTAGGAAACTACCCACCACCCGCTAATGTGCTTAATGTGAGTTGTGATGGGCAGTTAAAGTTACATTTGGATAGCAAAGCGAGGCTTTGCTATCGTTTAATGCTATGGCAAATTAGATTTTGCCAACTAGGTCTAGTGAAGGAGCAAGTGTCTCTTCACCTGGCTGCCATGATGCAGGACATACTTCACCGTCGTGGTTAGCAATGTACTGAGCAGCTTGTACTTTACGTACTAACTCTTTCGCGCTACGGCCGATGCCTAGGTCATGAGTTTCGATTACTTTGATTTCGCCTTCAGGGTTCATTACGAATGTACCGCGAAGAGCAAGACCTTCGTCTTCGATCATCACACCGAAGTTACGTGTGATACGACCTGTAGGGTCACCAATCATTGGAAATTTGATTTTACTAATTGTGTCTGACGTATCGTGCCATGCTTTGTGAGTGAAGTGAGTGTCAGTTGATACTGAGTAAACTTCAACACCCATTTCTTGAAGTTGCTCATAGTAATCTGCAACATCACCAAGCTCTGTAGGACATACAAAAGTGAAATCTGCTGGGTAAAAGAAGAAGATTGACCACTTACCTAGCACGTCTTTTTCTGTTAGTTCTACAAAGTCACCGTTGTGGTAAGCTGTTGCATTGAATGGTTGTAGTTTTGTGTTAATTAATGAAGTGCTCATAGTATTCCTCATTGATGTTTTAAAAATGTTTAATTAACGCAGTCTTGCGTCTGCTTGATTAATACAATAGAGGTGTGAGCGATTAAAATAAAATTGATTGTTTAGATTAAATTGATTTGTTTTTTAGATTGAACAGCTAGAAATAATAAAAACTATAAAGCCCTCAACCAGTTACATGATAAAGGGCTTTCACGTAAAGGAATAAAATTACTTACTAAAACCGTATAAGCTTTTTGGTTTAATATAGTTAGGCTCAATTCCTTGCTCTTTTGCGGCAGCTAACATCACTTGCTCAATCCAACCGGCATCCATAATATTCATATAGTTACCATCAGGGTCAAAGTTAATGTTAGAGCCCATAACCACCATAAAGGTATCGGTCATTTCAGTATTATCTTTTGGAACTTGAAATTGATGAATCGAACCGCCTGGCTCAAACAAATAGCTACCCGGCACTTGTAAATCATCTGGATATTCTGTGTAGTGCCAACTCCCCGCAAGCGTATATAAGTGCACGACTCCAGTATGGAAATGTCTTGGTAAAACCGTGCCTGGTTCAAATAAAACACGTAGTACCCATACCCCATTCTCAGAATCTAGCATCAATGGGTAAATGTGCACGCCAGGTAAGGCGTTTTTAATTAGCTTTTCATCGTTGGTATGAATTGTCAGTAAAAAATCTTGATGGTTAATAATATCTGGTAATGCCATGTGTGTGCCCTCTTTTCACTTGCTATTAATATTTCTTTAATTTGCTGGAGCGGTATTTATCCGCAGTTCTTCTTTGCAAAGCCCTTGCTCATACGCCCACTGCAATGCATGTTGCATACCTTGCTGTAAGGTAAATTCAGGCTTATAACCCAAAATACGATGTGCTTTTTCATTACTATATGCCGCACTTTTACGGCTTAGCATACGCATTGTTGATGGGTTGATATCGGTAGTTTTACCGACCAAGTGATAACACCACTCGATAAACCCTGTTAACTTTATTGCTAAGGCATAGTTCACAACCTTGACCTGCTTTTTCTTTTGCGCCTGAGCCAAGTAATTAAAATAAGTTTGATTAGTCACTTGCTCAGGTCCTGATAGATTAAAAATCTCACCGCTTGCATCATCGCTCATGGCGCTTAAGTAAATGCCTTTGACTAGATCATCAATATAAATAGGTCCAAACATACCCTCGGGCACCATAAATGTCCCCTTTGCGATTTCTTGTAAAGGGTAGGCTATCCAAGGTCGTGATCCTGGTCCGTATACATCGCCAGGACGAATAATCGTGACATTGAGTTTTTTACTGGCGTGATAGCTTAGCGATAAATGCTCGCTCATCATTTTCGAGTCGTTATAGGCTCGACCATCAGGAAACAAAGGTGCATCTTCTTTAATGTCAGTTTGCAAATCACTGCCATAGACTGCGGTCGACGAAATATGAATAAAACGTTTTACGGTGTTTGCTGCCACAGCTGCATCAAGCAAATTTTTCGTCCAACCGACATTCGCCTGCCAGGTTTGCTTGTAACTAAACGCGTTTGAAACAATTGCCGCTGTATGAATAACTAAATCGCAGTCATTCATTAATGAGCGCCAGCTAGCTGGCTCATTTAAATTACCTGCAATAATATTGAGCTCTTCACAGGGAATTAAATCAACCCCACATACATCGATTCCATGCGCTTTAAAGTAGCGCGCAAGTGTTCGACCAATGAAACCATTGCCGCCACTTATAAAAACTTTTGAGTAATGCATTGTGTGTTCCTCTTAAGTATATTGCGGCCCTATTCACCGTTCTCAGACCAATCAGTTAATACATTGTTAAACTTTAATGACCTCTATTACTTTACTTTTCGCGCAATTGTTTTTACTTTTTACGCCAGCACATTCAAAAAGAGCACACTATGCCCCGATTAACACAAGCACCTGATCTAATTAGAGTATCTGCTCTACACGGCTATATTGAACTGATTGAAAGTAAATTGGTGAACCCTGACGCACTACTATCGCGCGTTGGTTTAGACAGAAAGCAATTACAAGATGCCAATAACTTTGTGCAGTATCAGCAACTCATCCAGTTGTTAGAAATCACAGCGAAAGAATTAAACCTGCCCTATTTCGGGTTAGAGTTAGGCCGTTGGCAAAGCTTGAACATTTTGGGGTCAGTGGGTTATTTGATGGGGAATTGCGACACCCTTGAAATGGCGTTAAAAAATTTAACTAAGTACTATCATGTGCATCAAAATAGCGCTGACTTACTCCTTGAAGTAGACCAAGACTATGTAAAACTGTCGTTTTTAGTGCGCAGTAGCTTAAAATTGAGTGTTTACCATGGTGCCGACTTAGCTTTAAGTGTTGGGGTCAATTTGTTAAAGCAATTAACCGATGATCAAATAAAACTGCATCGTTTGGAGCTTCCCCACAGTTGCGATGAAAATCCTAGTGTTTATCGTCAAGCCCTTGGGCAAATTCCAACATTCAACTGCGCACACACCGCAGTTGTATTTGATAAAAAATATCTCAAGCTCACTATTAAAAATTCAGATAAACAGTTATTTTCTATACTTAGCCAACAGCTCGGACACCTTCAAGACACGAAACGAGAAAACATCTCTGATCACGTTGAAGTTCTGATCAAACAATATCTACTTCATGAAGAGTTTGGTGTAAATCTGATCGCCGAAAAGCTATCAATGAGTGCACGTAGCTTGCAGCGGCACTTAACAAAGCATGACACAACCTTTCGTGAATTAGTCGATGACGTGCGTTGTAATTTAGCACATCAGTATTTAACTGAATCTAGCCTCAGCTTATCAAACATCTCAGATATATTAAGCTTTTCTAATTACAGCGAATTTACTCGAGCTTTCAAGCGTTGGTATGGTATTCCACCAAAAAATTATCGTAAGTCTCACTCCTGTTAATGGCGTAAAAAGTTAAAAACAAGTCGTTTAAAGCTAAGTTTTCTGTTAACAACTTATATATATTGACTAGCTAGTTTCGCTAATTATTGGTCATGCATGTTAAGAAGAGTGTTTATTACAGGTGCCAACAGTGGCGTTGGGTTCGAGTTAGCAAAGCATTATATTCGCCGAGGTGACGATGTAGCTCTCTTCGGTTTTCAGTTTAGCGATAAAACCAGACATGCCTTAATTGAGCTTAAAAATACAGATCAGTACGTTGAATTTTTTGCGAGCAACATTGCCGATTTTGAAGCGTTACAAATCCAGGTAAACAATGCTATTTCAGCGATAGGCAAACCCGAATTAGCAATAGAGTGCTCACAATTTTGTTTTGAGAACAGTGAGCAACCTTGTCACAAACTTGGTTTAGCCAGTCACAATTTTGCTAATGCAATAAGCCCTTACCTTGATATGAATAGTCACCTAGCTTTAACGACTCCCACCACCAATGCAAACAAACTTTCACCAGACCCCAGCTTCTTACTTCTTACAAAGGAGCTACGTCAAAAGTTAAAACCAAGCAATATTAAAGTCAGCTTAATTTGTACTTATAAAATTGACACTTTACTTAAAAACTCAACCGTAACCTCTAAGCAAGTTTTACAAGGCTTAGATAAGCAAAAATTAATGGTGATCTTAGGCTTACAATCTAAACTAACCTATATCATGAGCCGTTATTTACCGAATTGGATAATGAGTTCTGTGATTGATCGCCTCATCAAACAACAACTAATAAGAACAACACGCTAAGGAACAACCATGGACACACATGATAACCTCACGCAATTAATTGAGCATACATGTCAGACGTATGCCGCTCTTCCTGCCTATAACAGTGCAGGTAAAACGCTCACTTTTTCTCAAGTAGAACAACAATCTCGCTATTTAGCACAGTGGTTTCAGCATCAAAGCGGTCTTGTTGCGGGGGATCGAATCGCTATTCAACTGCCTAATATTGTTGACTACCCTATCGTTACCTATGCAGCATTTCGAGCCGGATTAATCGTTGTAAATACCAACCCGCTTTACACTGCTCGTGAAATGCTGCATCAGTTTAATGATGCAGATGTTAAAGCCATTGTTATTCTTGACGCCCTTACCGATAAATTAGCAACGATTATCAATGATACGTCGATCAAAACCGTTATTGTTGCAGCCGCGGTTGCTGAGCCGACATTGCAAGAGGGTCAATTTTCATTAAATGAACTCATTCGCCAAGGTGAAAGGCTCACACCACTTAGCGCACATCAGGCAAGTCGTGACGATATTGCTGTTTTACAATACACTGGCGGGACAACTGGAGTTGCCAAGGCCGCAATGCTAAGTCATGGCAACATCTTAGCCAATGCCGAGCAAATGAATGAGCGCTTTGACGATATTTTAAAGCCAGGTCAAGAAACCGGTATTTGCCCACTTCCGCTTTATCATATTTACGCCTTTACGGTGAATATGGTTGGCCTATTTGCCATGGGGCAATTTAATGTACTTATTCCAAACCCTCGTGACCTCGATGCTTTAGTGAAGCAAATAGAACCGTTTGAAATTAATTACTTTTCAGGTATTAACACCCTTTTTATTGGCTTGTGCATGCACCCGGGGATTAAGGCTCTGAACTTTTCAAACTTAAAAATGACTGTCTCTGGCGGCGCAGCTTTAACACATGCTGCAGCTGATGCGTGGATGAGCACCACAGGTTGTACAATCACAGAAGGCTATGGCTTATCAGAAACTTCGCCTGTTGCAACGTTAAACGACTTTAAAAAAGAAGAAATTGGTAGCATTGGCCGCCCACTCTCAAACACCACTGTGGAAATTTGGGATGAAAACGACGAGCCTGTTGCTGACGGTGAGTCTGGCGAGATAGTTGTTAAAGGCCCGCAGGTGATGATGGGTTATTAGCAGCGTCAAGATGAAACCGATAAATGCATGAAACGGGGCTTTTTCAAAACCGGTGATGTGGGTCTAAAACTCCCAAGTGGTAATTACAAAATTGTAGACCGTTTAAAAGACATGATTATTGTCTCTGGCTTTAACGTGTACCCTAACGAAGTTGAAAATGTGCTTTGTCAGCACCCTGCTATCTGCGAAGCCGCCGTTATTGGCGCAAAAGATGAAAAAACCGGTGAGCGTGTCTGTGCCTACATTACCTTAAAAGAGCATATTGATGAGCAACAAGTGAGTGACTATTGCCGCGAAAACTTAAGTGCTTATAAAGTGCCTAAATCAATCATTTTTATGGAACAATTACCTAAATCGACGGTTGGCAAAATTCTACGTCGAGAGTTACGCCAACAATAAAGCGATCGTTTTAGCCGCCTAACTGGTATAAAATAGTTAAAAGATAAAAGCATACCGTTAGGTATGCTTTTTAATTTAAGCGGTTTTAAGGTCATTATGGAAAAGTTTATTAATCACATTCAACTCGGTTACTTAGGTTTACTGCCGTTTTTAGGCTGCGTTGGCTGGCCACTCATCGCAGGCAGTAATGCTGTCAACTTAGACTTTTTCACTTTTTATAGCATCGCTATTTTAGCCTTTATGGCTGGTAACTTATGGCATGCAGGCCAGCAAACGCATGCTGATGCCCTTAAAGCGATCATTCCTATCTTACCTATTGGCTTTTTAAGTTTTTTACCAACAACCTGGACTCTCGCTTGGCTAGCGGCAAGCTTTTGGCTTGTATTATTATTCGAGAAAAGCTCGCCGCAGTGGCAAACCTATCACGTTGATTATCAAAAAATGCGATTTGTTTTAACCTCAGTTGTATTTGTATGCCACATTTTTGTGATTGGTATGAGTATCTATCCTGAGTAGCCCTTTAGCCCTGTTTGCGGTAACATCCGCGGCTCAGTTTCTTAAGGACTTGCTATGATAGATCAATTGCGCGCCAAACTAGACCTCCTCGGCGAAAATTACGTTGAAAAAGGCGCTCACTTTAAAATTAAAGTGATTCCTTTTTTTTGTGCTATCCACATCAAAAAAGATCACAAAAACCAAGGTACTCTAAAGTTATATTCCAATCAGTTGATTGAAATATTTTTAGCTACTATGTTCTTATTATTCGGGTTAATGCTCTTTGACACAGATGCAGGCTTTACGCACGGTCCTATTCATATCGTTATTGCCGTTTTAATAAGTTTTAACTTAATATTTAAGCAAATAGCGATTGAAGGACTTAAAACTCGCTTAGCGCTTTGTCCTGAAATCGCAGTTGAAAAAGCGCAAAAACAAGGCAAATAACAACATGTTTTTAGACCCTAGTTGGCGCATTTTGACGGTAGGGGATGGTGATTTGTCATTTTCGCATTCCATTGCTCGTCATATAAACCCCGCTAAGCTTGTTGCTTCGACCTATGATGATGCAAACACTATAGAGCAAAAATATGCCGACAATGCACTAAGCGCTTTGCAACAACTAAATGTAGCAACACTCACTGAGTTTGATGTTACACAGCCCGATTCATGGCTGCGCTTAGGCGAGGCACGTTTCGATCTGGTTATTTTTCAATTTCCACTTATACCTGCGTTTAAAGGTGAAGCAGCATTCAAAGCAAATACCCAACAAGGTGGTATGAATGTTTTAAACCGCGCTTTGTTGCATCGCTACTTAGACTACGCAAGCCAATTCGCATTAGATAAAAATGGCCCAATGCTGTGTTACATCACCTCTAAAGATGTAAAACCGTATCGCGAATGGAATATTGAAGGCACGTTAAATCAAGGACTTAATTGCCAGTATCTTGGCCAAATGCCATTCGATATTAGCGTGTTTCCGGGCTATAAAATTCGCAATGTTGATCGCGATAAACACGTTAAAGACACCAGCGGCATTACCTATGTATTTAGCGAAAAAACTGACCATGACATTACCTCTAAGCTGACTTTACCCGCTTATTTAGGTGATAAACACTGTGCTTTATGCCGCGTTGGCCCTTATATGGCACAAGAAGATGAAGACAAACATTTGTTAAGCAAGAAACATAAACAAATGGAAAAATTTGAACAGGATTGGCAAGCATGGCTTGCACAAAACAACCAGGAGTAAATATGAAATTTGTGATTGTAGGTACCAATTTTATAAGCGACACGCTACTGAGTGCAGCCAAACAAATTGAACAATTCTCCTTATATGGCGTTTGCTCTCGAGAGCAGCAAACAGGTGAGTCTTTCCTTGCAAAGCACGACATTGCAAACGCAAAAGTATTTACCAACATTGAGCAAGTGTGCCAAGACCCATTAGTCGATGCCGTCTACATTGCTGCACCAAATAGCTTCCACAAAGACTACGCTGTAATGTGTTTAAAAGCCGGTAAACACGTTTTAGGTGAAAAGCCTTCGGCTGCTAATAGCACAGAACTTGAGGCAATTATTCAAGCAGCAAAAACGCATCAACGTTTATACATGGAAGCGATGATGACCACCCATTTACCAAACTTTACACGTTTAAAAAATGCCATCACAAAAATTGGTACACCACGAAAATATATTGGTCAATATAGTCAGTACTCATCACGTTACGATAAGTATAAAAATGGTGAGCGCCCAAATACTTTCTTGCCAGAGTTTGCTAACGGCGCATTAGTAGATTTAGGCATTTATCCGCTATATATCTTACTTGCAATTTGGGGTGCCCCACAAACAGTAAAAGCCAGTGGCGTATTACTTGAAACCGGTGTTGATGGGGCTGGCGACGTATTATTAAATTATGCCGATAAGCAGGCGCTGATCAGCTACTCTAAAATCTCGCAAGGCGATAATTTTACTGAAATTCAAGGTGAAAAAGGCCGTATTCGTATCGAAGCAGTATCACTATTAAAACGCATGCAGTTTATCGGCAACGATGGTACTGTCGAAGAGCTCTCTGAGGAGTTTGATGAACACTTTATGCGTCATGAAGTAAGCCATTTCATTCAAGCGGCGAATGCCGGACAAATTGAGTCTTCAGTTAATACCCATGCACTGTCAAAACAAGTTATGGCAGTGCTTGATGAAGCACGAAGTCAACTTGGCGTTGTATACCCCGCAGACAAAAGCTAATAATGACCTAGGGCAGCTATTCTAGTTGCCCTAGCAAACTCAAAATTCCATCCTTAGTAATATTCCTCGCTTGCATAGCAACACTAACACCCGCTTGTTGAACAATATCTAGTGATACTTTTTCTGCCATTACTTTGGCAAAATCGGTATCTTCAATTCGCTGGTTTGCTGAACTTAGCATCGACGACTGATTAGATTCATTGCGTATAGTCGACTCAATTGCATTCATTTTTGCCCCGACTTCAGCTCTGAACACACCGATACGCGACAATGCAGTGTCAATTCTAGCAATTGCATTTTGAGCCAAGTCTTCGCGGCCTATAGTAATGCCCTCAATTGTTAAAGAACCAGCACTGGCATCAATATCTTCAAATATAATATAACCATCTTCGCCAATTGCTTGGTCTGTTGATGTTACCATCATCGGACCATCACTTGATTCAGCAGATGATGAATTTAAACTCCCTAGAGAGTCCCAACTGGCAGTAATTCGAAACATACCCGAGCCAATCACTGTAAGAAGCAGCGGCTCGGTTACATTATCAATGAATATTTCTTCATTTGAACTACCTGAGCTTGGGTTACCATTCCCCGAGTAGGTAAAGTTCATTCCATTAATAGTTTGACTATTTACAGCTGGGAAATTAAAACCTCCCCCCGTAAATAAATTGCCATTGCTATATGTTTCTGTGCCTTGGTAACCATTTGCTGGAGTAAACAAATTTGCCTCAATTCTAGATTGCACAGACGATAAATCTTGCCCAACTAAATGCTCGCCAGTTTGGGTAAATAGATTTAAATCATCATTCGCACCATTATCATTTATTTGAATCCTGACGTTCGTTGAACCCGCAGGTATTAGGCCTAAAGAAATATCTCCTGAGTTCATCCCTTGCTGAACATTATTAGAAAACACTTCATCTAATACCGGAACATTATCTAAATTCGTCTCTAGTTCAGGCTTAGACATTAATGGTTTTTTACCAAAAATTTCTGTATTTACTACAACGCTGTTTATATGATCTCGTAATTGTGAAAACTCTTCATTTAACGCTTCCCTATCTATATCTGTATTTGAGCCATTTGCTGCTTGAAGAGCTAAAGTTCGCATGCGTTGAAGCGTATCTGTGAGTTCTGATAAACCAGCATCAGCAACTTGTCCATAGCTAATACCATCTTGTAAATTTCGAAGTGTTTGTTGCTTCACTGCTAATTGTGTTGTTAATCGATGACTTATCTGTAGGCCAGCAGCGTCGTCTTTTGCAGAGTTTATACGTTTCCCCGAAGCTAATTTCTCATAGGTTGAGGTAATAGATTGCGTGTTTTGCAGTGAACTTGGCGTGCGTAGTCGTGGCGAATTGATCGTCAACATTTTGTCTTCCTTGGCAAAAAGACTAGACGAAGCAAAACTCATACCATTTTATTAGTAACTAAAAGTTTTCAACTTTCCTTGAATTAACCTTCTTAATGAATGTTCATTTGTAACAATATTTTTGCGGTTGTAGGTTATTGCACTATGTTTAAATTATGCATTATTTAATTTGTGAGACTTAGCCTTGTCTATAAGATTTTTATTAAGAGCCGTTTTCGCAGCAACCATTACCCTTGCTGCAGGACTACTCGTCATAATTTTATTGTTGCAAGCAGGCCAAGATAAAAGTTTATACTCTGCCCAGCAGCGCTATGAACTAAGCCATCTTGCACAGCTTTCATCTTCAAATTCGATTCACCTTACTGAACTTGCCCGTCAACATGTTGTGACTTTAGATAACCGCTATAAAGACGAATACTATAAGCTTGTTGATCAAATTCAAGGAAAAACAACTTGGCTTAATGGTAAAAAGAAAAGTTATGAACAGCGCTTAAAAGCTTATAATGTTGCCGCTGACGACTTAGCCCTTTTACAAAAATCAAACGATTTATCACTTAAACTGATTGAAACAGAAGAAAATGCATTTAGTTTAGTCAGTAATTTGATTGGTCAAGATACTAATAATTTGAGTCCAGCCGAGCACAAAAAATGGGTGCATGCTATCGAGCTTTTAACCAACGATGCATACATGGCCGAAGTTGAGAAAATTCAGCAGCCTGTTCAAGCCTTTTTAAGCTCAATCAAGAAAAAAAGTGCAGCGGATGTAAAAAGCAATCATGACAGTGTCGTCACCCTAAGTTTAATAAGTACAGCTTTAGTGCTCATTATTATTGCCACCTTAATATTGTGTTATTGGCAATTAGAAAAAAAAGTGATTAAAGCCACCCATGCCTTGATCGATGAAGCGAAGCGTATCTCTGAGGGGGATTTATCTTGTTATATAGACCACAAAGCCGATGACGAAATAGGTCAGCTTGCTAGTAGCTTTAACATTATGGTCGATAAGCTCTCACAACTACTTAGAGAAATACACGATCAATCAGAGCAAGCTCAAGTGGCAGCGAGAAGCTTAGATGAAATTTCGCAGCAAGCTAAAACGTTGAATGATATTCAAAGCCAAGCAATTGAGGTTATTTCAAGCTCAGTATACGAAAACTCAACGGCCGTTAAGGAAGTATCACAAAACTGTGCAGAAGCGGCAAGCAGTGCGACATCTGCAAATCAAAAAACTCAAGATGGTCTACAGGTAGTGCAACAAGGTGTTAGTTCTGTTGAATCAGTGGCCGACACCTTAACCAAATCACTAACGGACCTTAATCAACTGGAAGCCTCAGTAAATGAAGTAACTGTTATTTTAAGTGTTATAAGTAACATTGCTGAACAAACTAATTTACTGGCACTCAATGCAGCAATCGAAGCAGCACGAGCTGGTGAACAAGGCCGAGGATTTGCGGTTGTCGCAGATGAAGTAAGGACCTTGGCTAGTCGTACACAAAGCTCAACCCTTGAGATCCAAGAGAAAATTGACTCATTACAATCGGCGACCAATGCCGTGACACAAAGGATCCGCTCAAGTGATGCGCAAATAAAAGAGGCTGTGGTAAATTCAGAAAAAGTTGGCCATATGCTCGATGAAATTAGCGTTCAAGCAAAAGCTATTTCTGATGCCAATATGACCATAGCTTCTGCATCTGAGCAGCAATCTCAAGTGACAGAAGAAATCGCCCGGCGCTTAAACGAAGTTCAAGACACAAGCCGTAAGTCACAGCAACAAACGCAAAGTATTTCAGATTCATCAAGTAAATTGGCTAACTTGGCAAATAACTTAAACGGGCAAATTAATCGCTTTAAATTAAGCTAGTCGCTGAGTATACCAGCGATTAGCGATTAGCTTAAAATCGGAAAGTAACAGATGCACCGATTGTTCGTGGATTAACAACGGCCATATAGCCTTGTGGGTGACGACCACTGACAGGCTCTTGTGAGGTATAAGTTTTTCATCCAAGGCATCGTTGATATAGACGCTTACCGACCCTTGCTCGTTATCTTAAGCCTTCTATAAACGCTGTAATGAGTTTATGACTAAACGTCATCAGCAAAAATCAGCCTAAACAAACCATCATTTTCACCTTAAAATAAGCAAGGCTAGCTTCTCTAGATATCAAAGCAATTTGATACCCATATTTTGCTTTATCGAAAATCTGTGTCCGTTTAACGAAAAACATTTCTTCTCCAATAAAACATCAGTAGAATCGCCGCAAACTTGAGCTATTAACTTTCATAAGGACAGTGATGCTGCGCACCATTCCACCGTTTTTTATTGCTGTTATTTGCGTGCTTCTTGCAATGGTTACCATTCAATCTGGAGCCTCTGTTGCAAAGCAATTATTTCCTTTAATTGGCCCTGAAGGCACAACCGCACTGCGCTTAGGTTTTTCAGCAGCTATTTTGTGCCTTGTTTTTAAGCCTTGGCGAGCATTTCCGCCTATCGGGCAGCGCATGCCGATTATCGTTTATGGCTTAAGTTTAGGTGGCATGAACATTCTGTTCTATTATGCCATTGAACGTATTCCTTTAGGGATAGGTGTTGCGCTAGAGTTTACAGGTCCCCTTGCGGTTGCTCTACTTTCGTCACGTAAAAAACGCGACCTATTTTGGGTAGCCTGCGCCATTGCTGGCATTATTTTATTGCTACCCGATATGAAAGGCGAAGACAGCCTCGACCCTATAGGTGTTATTTTAGCCCTTGCGGCAGGAGCGTGTTGGGCGTTTTATATATTGTTTGGCAAAAAGACCGGAAACCAAGGCTCAGGCGGGATGACCGTTGCCATGGGTATGAGCGTTGCCGCGATTGTACTTGTGCCTTATGGCGGCGTTTCACAAGGGGCTGCACTATTGAGTTGGGAAGTGTTACCACTGGGTCTTTTAGTAGCCATCATGTCTAGTGCACTACCATACACACTAGAAATGGTTGCGCTTCGCAATATGCCAGCGCAAGGTTTCAGCATCATGATGAGTTTAGAGCCAGCCATTGCTGCATTGGCTGGCTTTATGATCCTAGGTGAGTTTTTAAGCATGTGGCAATGGCTAGCTATTTTATTAGTGATTACCGCCTCGGTTGGCAGCTCAATGTCGAATAATAAATAAATTTATCAAGGCGCCTCAGGGCGCTTTTTTCATACCCAATTAGTAAACTTGCCTTTTCATATACACAAAACTCTTTGACATAATTTGTTACATTTATTTGTATTAATATATCACCTTTTTCTTAAACAATGATGATAATCATTATCACTTATGATAACTTACCCGCGATTGTTTCCTTATTAAAAACAATAACCCTATAAAAATTTGCTAAATAACACGCGGAGATAAAATGAAATTCACTCAGTTGCCTATTGCAACCGCTATTCTTTGTGCCTTGAATCCTCAAATCAGTTTTGCAGAACAAACGGCTGACGTAGGGGCTAATCTCGAAAAAATCGAAATTGTGGGTATACGACAAAACCGTATTAGTGAAGGCGCTACAGGTTTAGCACTAGAAATTGATGAAACTCCGCAATCAATCAGTGTGATCTCTGCTGAGCAATTAAAAAATTATTCCGCATTTAATATCAATGATGCTTTACGCTTAGCGCCAGGTATCAATGTTGAAGAATGGGAAACCAACCGTACTAACTATACATCACGTGGTTTCGAAATTAAAAATACACAAATCGATGGCGTTGGCTTACCGAATGACTGGGGTATCGTTACCGGCGCAATGGAAGCATACGGCTATGAAAAAATTGAAGTTATTCGTGGTGCCAATGGCTTACTTACCGGTGTAGGTAATGCATCGGGTACTTTAAACTATGTGCGTAAGCGCCCTAAAAACGAAAACGGCGGCGAATTCGGTGTCTCTATTGGCTCATGGGATTTTAAACGTTTACAGGCTGATTACTCATTATTGCTGACAGAGTCTGGTAGTTGGGCTGCTCGCTTTGTAGCTGCCGCAGAAGATAAAAAGTCATACCTTGATGGCCTTGAGAACAACCGCGAATTTTTCTCTGCGGTGGTAGATGGTCAGCTTACAGATAACTCAACTGTTACTTTAGGTTACTCATATCAAGACGCAGATACCGATGGCAACACCTGGGGCGGTCTAGTTTATAACTACACAGATGGTTCGCAAGCTAAATGGGATGTCAGCGACACAACCACCCAAGACTGGACAATGTGGGACACCATTAACACCTCTGCATTTGTTGAATACAACTATGTTTTTGCAGACGCATGGCAGCTTCAAGCAAGCTACAACTTCCGTGGTTTTGAAGAGCAAGACAAACTTTTTTATGCCTATGGCACTATTGATAAAGATACTAACCTTGGCTTAGTAGGTTCTCCTGGTCGTTACGACAGCGAAGTAGATGCTGATTTATTTGAAATTAAAGCATTTGGTGCCTTTGAAATGTTTGGTAAAGAGCATCAAGCAAGTTTTGGGATAAGCCATGCAAAAAGTGATGATGTGATGTATCAACACCCGTTTGATTTTGCAAATACACCGGCTTATGGAGCAACTCCTGCGTTCCCATACGATTTAGATGCGATCCCAGAGCCTGATTGGTTAACGCCAGTTCTGTATTCAGATATTGAACAAAAGCTAACCCGTTACTTCGGCTCTGCTCAGTTAAATATTACTGATAAACTATTCACCGTAGTTGGTTTTAACACTATTGAATTTGAGCGCTCAGGCATGAATGCAGGTGCATCGATTGATAATGACGAGAGCGAGACTAGCCCATATGTCGGTTTTACCTATAAGTTAAACGACGATTTAAACCTATATGCAAGTTACTCAGATATTTATCAGCCACAAGAGCAAACTGATTTCAATGGCCAATACTTAGCACCAACTAAAGGCACTAACTTTGAAACGGGGGTTAAGGCTTCTTGGCTTGATGATGCCCTGATGACAACGTTTGCCTACTTTACTGCTGAACAAGATAACTTTGCACAATACGCAGGCCTGACTGAAGATGGTATCTACTACTATGAAGGCGTGTCTATTGAGTCAAAAGGCTATGAATTTGAAGTCACAGGTAAAATCACCGACGCTATGAATATCGTCGCATCTTACACGCATATTGATGTAACTGATGAAAATGGTGATGACACCAACAAATGGGCGCCTCGCGATGTTGTCGGTGTAACAGTAGATTATGCATTAACAGACGCAGTAGTTGTTGGCTTAAATGGTCGTTGGCAATCTAAAATTGAAAGCACTGATTACAATGTTAAGCAAGGTAGTTACGCTCTGCTAAACGCCTTCGCGCGTTGGAATATTAATGACCAAGTTGCAGTACAAGCTAACGTTAATAATATTACTGATGAGCAGTACATCAATAGCTTACAAACCGTGGGTTATTATGGCGCGCCAACAAACGGTAGCCTAACTCTGACTTATAAGTTCTAAACGCTGATTAGAAGAAGTGTCGCCCGTATGGGCGACACACATTTATTAATTAGGGCAATTACCTAACTCGTAATACCCCGCACTAGTTTGCGCTAAAGTACTGGTATAAAAGGTGTTATAAAGACCTAGGTTATCGCCCGAGCCCACCGCAAAGGCGTAAGAGCCATTCGTGGTTGCGCGGTTTGCTTGCACATGCGCATAGTTGCTTGAGGTAGTTTCAGTGCATTGGTAATCACCATTCGGTGTTGAGTCACACGCATCACCCACACCATCTGCATCACTATCTAACTGTTCACTATTGGCCACCAGCGGGCAGTTATCTAGGCTATCACTGACACCATCGCTGTCGGAGTCACTTGTTTCACCATCAGGTGTACTGTCACACACATTTCCGATACCGTCATTATCGTTATCGGCTTGATCAGCATTCGCTACATTTGGACAATTATCTATACCGTCGAGCACACCGTCGTTGTCTGCGTCATTATTAGGTTCTGTGGTGGTTTTACATGCCTGTAACGGCCCTGCACAACTTGAATCATCATCAGCTATCCACTGACATTGATTTGTACCCGCTGAATATTCACGCATAGTAAAAGCAGCGGTACCAAACGCTAAATAACAGGCAGAATAACCCTCGCCCCAGCTAATATGGCCTTCGTTGATATGAAGATTGTAATCGCCTGTCACGCCAGCATCGATGACAAAATTAATGCTATCTGTTGATGTAAGCGCAGTATCATCGCTTGCGGTGATCACTGCCGTATTATTGCCACCTGCTAGATTGCATTGCTCAGCAAAATACTCAAGCCCATTCACTGTAGCTGTCACATCACCATTACTAAAACTGACCACTACGGTACTTAAGTTTTGATTATCATCAATCACCGTGCCCGTTACTGTAGCGCACTGCCCGTTTACACTAGCAGCAATATCACTAAGTACCGGTGCTGTAGCCGCAGGCTCTGGCCCAACGCGTACCGTAAGATTAACTTCATCACCTTGTTTCGCTTCGTTATCTGTGGCACTGACACGCACTTCATAAAGTCCATCGCTGAGTGCACTTGTCACCCCACTAAAGGTATTATTCGCATCGACTTGCACATTGAGTGACTCAATTAAGCTTGGCACACCACCAGCTAGGCTATACACGTTAATATCAACATTGGTTACACTGCCTTCTTGGTCGATTGCGCTTCCTGTAATGGTGAGCTGGTTATTACTGTCTGAGGCATTTAAATTACTAATTTCAGGGCCTGCATTACGATCAACTCGTTTATTATTAGCCGCAAAGTACTCACCTAGATAAGTAGCAAAATTAATACTGTTTGCAGCAACATAATCGCCAGACGCGCCTTGCCCACCCGACCACGAGTGATCCAAATTATTAAACCACAGCATAGCAACCCGATTATCTTGCCAAAGTGATTGCTCGGCAGTGCGTGTTGCATCATCACTTATTGTCGTCGTACCTGAAAGTTGATTAACCCCATAAAGGGCAGCAAAACCATCTGCGTTTTGCTGGTTATAACAGGTATTTACTGTGGTATCGGCAGTACCGTGGCCAATCACCGCTATTTGTGTGGCAAAGTGATCTTTATAACTGCCAGCATAGCTTTCACAGCGAGATACAAAGGTGTTTTCAGAAACCGTTTCACAGGTTGAAATCGCCCCACTTGAACTTGTGCCGATGGTTGGCCCAGCGCTTGGAGCAACCCCTGCAAATACATCAGGCGCTACACAAGCTGTTTGTGCAGCCATTGCCGCCCCAGATGATAAACCTGCAATATACACTTGTTTAGGGTCAATATTACGGGCTGAATCACCACTTAATGCATTGGCTAAATTAATCAAATTCTTATAATCGCCAGAGCTGCGATTGATTGTCCCTTGCCAATATGACCAGCAGCTATAACCTGCTTTATTCATTGCATCAGGGACTGCTATCACCATGCCATGAGCTTCAGCTGCATCTTCAAGGTTAGCCGTTAAGTAGTTATTGATAGGCTGTACACAGCCATGTAGCACCAGCATCAAAGAATGACCAGTGCCTATGCTTGATTGCGTATCAGGAGTGTAAATATGAACATTATTAAAACCGCCAATGCTGACATTTTGTTGCCAACTACCAGCAAAGCTTGGTTGTGAGAAAATAGCAGCACAGAACACTGCGAGCAAAGTAAACGACGCTGATTTTCGTTTACATGATTGTGTTACTTTTTGCATATATCGCCTTTATAGTCGTTATCATTGTTGTCTGTCAGTTGATGACTAACCCAATGTAGTAGAACTATCTAAAAAGCGAACTATAACTATAGTGCTATACGTTAATTAAAATACAACCCTAAGATATCACACCTGCATTTATTGCTTTTTTTCGAAACTAAACCCAATTCCATTAACAAAGCCAACGCAATACGTTGGCTTTGCTTTTACTATGTTATGCGGTTAAAAATTAAAACCTAGAGATACCCAATAACGGCGGCCATCTTCAACATAGCCGTATTCACCTTCGGTAATATCTTTATCAAATAGATTATAAACACCAAAACCTAACTTAATGCTGCGGCTTAAATCATAGTTACCACCAATATCAGCCAAGGTGTAATCTGGCGCAATTAAGCTACTTTGTGACGGGCCTGTTGTCGGTTGGCTTTCTTCACCGCGGTAATGAACACGCAGCCACGTGCCTAGTTTATCAACCGGACGCCAATTAACTGAAGTTTGTAAAATATGCTTAGGTAATTGGTTAAGTGGGCTGCCTTTGTATGCACCGGTTTTTTGCTCAGAATCGGTGTAGGTGTAATTGGCACTTACATCAAGCTCACTGGTAATGTCATAAGATACTGATAACTCAAAGCCTTGCGTAACGGCTTCATCCACATTGACATAGGTCGTTGGCATTGAACCAAACTGGTTTGGTCCATCAGTACACTGAGTGAGTGGGCACGAAATACGGGTAATTTTATCTTCAAACTCGTTGTAAAAAACCGTGCTTGAAAGCGATAAATCACGGCTAGCATCATAGTATATACCCATTTCGTAGTTTACAGATTTTTCAGGGCTTAAATCAGGGTTACCATAAATATTGCCACCTCGGCTCACTTGCCCCCACGCAGCGGTAGATTGACGAATATTCGGCGCTCTAAAGCCTGTTGAGATACCCCCTTTAACCGTCAACGACTTAGCTGCTGTATACACACCATATAAACGTGGGCTGAAATGACCTGAAAAATTGCCATCATGATCATAACGAAGACCGCTAGTGAGTTTAAACTGCTTCGTTGCAGCCCACTCATCTTCTGCAAATACTGACCACTGCTCGTTCTCAACATGCGTTAAGTCACTAATGCGGTTACTGGTGTAATCGTCCAGCTCTTCTTTTAAATATGACGCACCAAATGCAGCATTATGATTGCTAAATGGTAAAGTCCAGCTTGTTTGCGCATCGGTATTTTCGACATACATTTCGCGAGAGGTATTATCGAATTTATCGTACTTTAAGTAACTGCGTGATGAGCCAAAATCATAAAAACCATTATGACTTAGTGAGTAGCTTTCTTGGTCGTACTCTGTGGTTGATGACTCTGGGCAACCATTACGGCCACAACTTTCACCTTGAGCTAAAGGCGCAACTGTTTTACCTAATGTTTCGTCGAGTTTTTGTTTTGCAGAACCTACTTCGAGCATAATTTCATGGTTATCAGAGGGCGTTAAAATGAACTTAGCTTTAATATTGCTCTGCTCTTTACCACGAAAGCCTGCTTCAAAATCGTCTTCGTCACGCTTTGAAAACTGACCCGATAGCTGCATACCTAATAACTCAGGAATTAGACCACCTGCAGTAAAGAAACTGCCTTGATTGATATCACCCGAGTCACTTGATTCTTGAATAGTGCTGTCTAAGCGTAGTTCACCGTACCATGTTTCTGGTGTTTTACGGGTAATAATATTGATAACACCACCAATTGCATCTGAGCCATATAGTGATGACATAGGACCACGGATAACCTCGATACGCTCAATCGCTGAAATAGGTGGAGTCCATGCGCCTTCAACACCCGGTCCATCACTATTTGGCCGAGTTTCACGAGAGGATTGACGCTGGCCATCTATTAAAATCAAAGTATATTGACTAGCCATACCGCGAAGGCTGATATCTTTTCTGTCGCCTCCGCCCGTGACCACCACACCGGGCACATAGGTCATCGCATCGGTTAAATCACGGTAAAAACGCTTTTCAAGCTGCTCACGGTCAATAACACTGATACTGGCTGGCGCCTCTTTAAGCATTTGCTCGTAACCGGAAGCCGATACAACTATTACTTCCATGTCTTGTTTTTTGTCATCAGCGTATGCAAAATGGGAAAGACCTGCTAACACAGCAGCGGTGAGTGGTAAAACAGAAGAAACAACCCTCGTCATAATAATACTCCGTGACTTTTTATTTATAAATGATAATAATTAGCGTTCGCATATTAGTGAGAAGTCCCAATTTTCACAATTTACGATTTCTTAAAACTGAATTAAGAAGGCCTGAACTATGAATTCCAAGCTGATAAAAACATTACGTGTATTTTCTCGTACTGTTGAAACAGGCAACATGAGTAGCGCAGCTGCTGAATTATCGATGACTACATCGGCTGTCAGTCAACACATTAAGCAATTAGAACAAGAAATCGGACTAAGTCTATTTAATCGCAGCCCGCGTGAGCTCACTTTAACTGAGGCTGGTCAGCTGTATTATCAAAGCTGTTTAAAAATGCTGGCACTTGCTGATCAAGCCAGTACGCAATTACAGAATTTACAAAATAAACCGAGTGGTGAGTTAAAATTAGTGGCTCCCGTGGGGTTTGGGGGTGGGCTATTAAGTGAACCATTGGAGCGCTTAATCAATGAATTTGATGATTTACGTATTCAGTTAATTCTAACAGATGAGCCTATCGATATGATCAAATGCGGCGCTGACTTAGCGATTGCCATTGGCCCGTTAACTGACTCTAACCTTGTTGCTCGTAAGTTAGCAACTTGGCCGTTAAAGCTCTGTGCCCATAAAGACCATGCGATTAGCAAATTAGATGAAGCCAGTTGGGAAGATCTAAGCAAGTTTGCGCGTATTGCACATAGCAACGCCGACAGTAATGCGTTTAACCCGTTAACGCTGGCAAGCAAGCCATTACCGAAAGCGAAGATCACCGTAAATAATATGCAAAGCTTAATTAAACTGGTGTGTGATGGTGTTGGCTATGGCGTGTTACCAGAGCCAGAAGTAAGGCATTTACTAAAATCGAAAGAACTGGTTGAAATAGCGCCGGAATGGGCAATGCCTAATTACACTGTTTATGCGGTAACACCAGCCAGAGACAGCTTAGCGGCAAAAACAAAAACGGCCATTGATACTCTGAAACTGTGCTTTAACCATGTGTCAAAGCAAGTCGAATTAGTTGATTAAGACTCAACATGGATAATACCAATTTGCAGTATGCGGATGGGTATTATCCAAATTAGTATTATCCAAGCGCTAACCAAACGCCCACGCACATCATTAGCGCACCAGCAATACGGTTTAACCACTTCACATTGTCGCCTTTATCTAAAAACAGCCTTAAGCTCTTTCCGCCTGTTGCGTAAATCAACATACAGATAAATTCGCTCAACATAATAATGCCCACTAACACAGCAAGCTGTGGGGCAACTGCTAAATCAACATTGATAAATGGAGGCAGTAAAGAAATCATAAATGCCCACCCTTTTGGGTTTGCAATAGCAGTAATATAACCTTGCGAAAACAATTGCCCACGGCCAATTTGTTGCTGTGCATCATCCTTAGGTTTGAAGCTGGTTTTAGCGCGCCACATATTAACACCTAAGTATATTAAGTACGCGCCACCTAGGTATTTTAAAAAGGCAAATAACTCAGGGTAATTAAGCATAATACTGGCAACCCCAATCACCGCTGCAATGGCCACCGTGGCAACGCCTAACACCTCACCGACCATCATCCAAAGCGTACGCCGAATACCCACACTCATCCCTAACGTCATGGCGAGCGTCATACACATACCAGGTGTAATTGAAACAAAGAAAAAGGTCGGAATAAAAACCGCGAGTACTGCTAAATCGAGCATAAATGCAATCACATGTTTATAGCTAAAAAAGAGAAAGCGATTAAATCACATTCACTTAAATAAGCAAACAAACACGCGATTGCTAACAGGGTTATAAAAACATACCGCCCATGCCTATGAATATCGTCTACTCAAATAGACGTCACTTACCAAGGCGCACTCGCGTTTTTATTGATTGGTTAAGCGAGCAGTTAAAACCGATTACGCAGAGCTAAGATGGTTGCTATGTGCGCTTCAGTTTAACTACCTTTAATTACAGACAGCAGAAGTTGATCAATTTCATTATTCACTCCACCAACGCTACTATTGTTTAAAATTACATAACCAATATTTTTATCTGTCACAGAGCGAGTTAATGATGTCCAGCCTCTATTAAAACCTGCAAAACCTAAACTATTATTCTCAGAGTCTATGACATAGATCATACTCCATCGCCCTCCTGTATGAGGCTGAGCTTGAATCATATTTGCTATAAGCTGATTTGATAAAATATTTGAACCAAGGTAATTACCTTGCTCATTTTTTAGCACTGCCTGATTAAACTTAGCTAAATCATCCGCAGTTGTTATAAAGCCAGCGGCAGCAGTTTCTGTAAAATACACCATCGCTGTTTTGTTGCCATTCTCATCGTAAGGACTAGCCAGCATTGCTGAAGAAACACGGTTGATATCAAACGAAGAATTTGTCATTCCGAGGGGTAAAAGAACGTTTTCAGTCATAAAATTACTGAAAGATTGATTAGTCAGATCTTCAATTAACAGCTGAACTATCGTGTAACCACCACCTGAATAAGACCATTTAGTATCAGGCTCATGAATAATTTTAACGGCTCCCCCCCCTGTGTTATTGCCTTCTAATGACTCTACAAGAGTAGGTAATGGATCTTCAGCGCTCCATCCATTGTACCCACTTAATGAAAGCCCTGATGTATGAGAGAGAATATTACGTAAAGTTACCTTGTTAGCATCAAACTGAGAATTCGGTATTTTCCAGCTTTTTAAGTAATCATTAATTGGTTTATCAAGTTCAACTTTACCTTGTTCAACTAGTTTCATTGCGCCCCAAGCTGTAATCACTTTAGAAATAGAGCCAACATTGAATAAAGTTTTGTGTGTGATTGGAGTTCTATTTTCAGCGTCAGCATAGCCATAATAATATGAACCAACCACCTCTTTCCCTTGAACAATCGATATAGCAATACCACGCGCTTTGCTTTTTTCAAGAATTAAAGGGATCTCTTTATCTAGCACTTTAGAAAATTCTAAACTTTTAGTTTGTTTTGCATGTAATGAGCAAGACGATATTAAAAACAATATTAGAATTATAAACTTATTCATGAGCATCCTTGTTTTGTAACGACCTCATCAAAGGCCTGTTTTAGTTGGCTAAAATTAGCTGGGTATATAAAAACTTAGCGATTTGTATCTTCCCTTCAAGTGCTGTTCACCTGCTTGTTCATCAATGTAAGTACGTAGACTAGTTACACTATCAAAAATAATGCTTGCTGGTAACTGGCCTGATTATTAGTCCACTTCATGACTTTAAATGTGCGCACATGAACAATATTTCCTCTTATTTGCTTACCGTTTATCTACGAATAAGAATATGCAAGTAGGCAATACAAAAATCCCCGCTTAAAGGGCGGGGATTTTTTATAAGAGTAATTTTCTAATTACTGAGTAACGCCTTCAGCGGCAACTGGCTCTGCTGGTTTTTCGTCACTTAATAAGTACTTATCTAACCACTGCTCTTGCTCCCAAAGCACATGCAGCAAGCTCTTACGAGCACGATAGCCATGCGCCTCATAAGGTAACATCACTAAGCGGGCTTCTTTACCTAAGCCTTTTAATGCAGCGTACATACGCTCACTTTGCATTGGAAAGGTACCCGAATTGGGATCTTCTTGACCGTGGATCATCAGCATAGGTTCATTGATTTTATCAGCGTGGAAAAACGGTGACATAGCCGCATACACATCTTGTGCTTGCCAAAAGTCACGCTCTTCACCTTGGAAACCAAATGGCGTTAGGGTGCGGTTATAAGCACCACTGCGGGCAATACCGGTTTTAAATAAATCGCTATGGGCTAATAAGTTCGCCACCATAAAGGCACCATAAGAGTGACCAGCAATGGCAATTTTGTCTTTATCTGCGACACCTTTTTTTACAAGCACGTCTACCGCAGCCTTGGCACTTGCTACCAATTGTTTACGGAATAAGTCATTTGGCTCTTTCCCGTCAACACCCACAATTGGCATTTTCGGGTCGTCAAATACGGCAATACCTTTTGCAAGATAAGGCATTGGCCCCCAATAACCGATATAGGTAAATTCATACGGCGACTCGCGCATTTGTGACGCAACAGCTTTATCTTTATATTCAAGCGGATAAGCCCACATTAGAACCGGTAACGGGCCTTGAGTTGAATCATAACCCGGCGGCAAATAAAGCGTACCACTGAGCTCAACGCCATCATCACGCTTGTATCGAATTAACTCTTTAGTCACTCCTTTAAATTCTGGGTAAGGGTGCTCAAAGGTCGTAAGTTGAGTCAGGGTTTTATCGTCTAGGTCGCGAATAAAGAAGTTAGGTTGCTCAGTTTTAGATTCGCGAATAGTAATTAAACGCTCGCCTTCGTCATCAAGCATGGCACGTATACGTTCATAGTATGGCGCTTCTGATTGCCAAACGCGTGTTGTGGTATTGGTCTTTACATCATAACGGTCTAAAAACGGAATATTGCCTTGTTCAGATGCACCGTTACCGCGTAAGAAAAGATAACGCCCGCCAACAACTTTCAATACGTCAGCACCCAAATCATTTTTTTCATATATTGGGTAACCTGGATCTTTGTAAGCATCGTTATAGCTACGCTCAGAAAATAGCACTCGGTTTTTATCTGCATTACGTGGTTGAATAACAAATGTGCGAACTTGTCGGTCGCTAAAGCGCCATTCAGATAACAGAGCAACATTGCCATTACCCCAAGTAATTGAATCAAATCGGCGTTCAACTTTAGCAAATAACTTAGCATCACGTTTAAAAGGTGCTCTTAGGCTATAAAGGTGATCGTGATAAGGCACGTCGGTTTTCATATCGCCGCCGTCTTGTGCTTCTGCCCAAATTACCTCAGCCCCTTGATCTGCTCGCCATTGAAAGTCACGGCGACCAGTGCGAACACTGTCATAGCCTTGTGGAATGTTATCAGCTAAAGGCTGCTTAGCAAGCTCTGCTAACGTATAGCCACGCATGCCCCAAATTTGCCAAGTAGCTGCAAATCGACTGTAAGGCACTTGATACGAAAATGGCTCATCAATCATGCCAACCAAAATATTGGTTGAATCTGGTGAGACAGAAAACGATTTAATTAAGCCCGGCTGACCAATCGGTTGACCTTGACCACTGAGCGGAATATAAGTCAGCTGGCTTTGGGCAAAGAACTTAAATTGCGCTTCATCATAAGGGCTTGTTAGTAAGTTTTGATATGTACGGGCAGGCGCTTTTTCACCACTACTTTGTTGAATAACCGGCACAACCTGCGAGCTGTCGTTGCTTAAGCGAGCTTTACCTATATTGACCGCTGCATTAGCAACAATGGCGCTGCTATCTGGCAACCAAGTATAAGGTGTGCGAGTTAACACTGAATTAAGAGGTGTATCACTTAGCTGGCGGGCTTGCTTAGTACTTACATTATAAACCCATAAATTAGCACTCGATGCTTGCTCAACGACAAACGCCAAGTATTGACTGTCGCTTGACCAGCTTGGTGAGCGTAAAATGCCATTTGGCAAACCAGATACAACAATTTCAGAACCGGTTTCTACATGTTTAAGCACTAACGACGTAAACTTATTTCGTACTCGTGAGCGCGAAAAATTAGCAGGATTAAGCTTAATGCCCGCAAGTTTTAGCTCTTCTTTGGCTAAATCTTGTAAGGTATCGATGCGTTTTCTATCAAATAATGCCAGCCACTCGCCATCATTTGATAAATAACTACTCGGTGCAAGCTTAGCGTCAACCACTGCAGCTAGCGCAGGCGATGGAGTTTGATAACCTTGATTAGCAAAACTGGGTGTGCAAACAGCTGCGCCAATAACTAGCGCAAAAAGCAGTTTAAATGCTTTCATGTTCGTTCCTTTTTCGTTTTTATTTTCGATTCTGTAAACAATTAGAACATGTTTGCAGCATTTCATAAAGAGTTTCGACCCTTTTGGCAGCCAATCAGTGACTTAAACAGCTAAATTACGCTAAAATAAAAGCACTCTATTCGCCACTTTTGCTAATAAAAATGAAAAAATCGACAGGCAAAGTCACAATTTGGGATGTTGCTGAACAAGCACACGTTTCAAAATCAACGGTGTCTTTGGTCCTTACCAACAGTGATAAGGTCAGTAAAAAAAGTAAAGAAAAAGTACTGGCTGCCATTGATAAGCTTGGCTACGTGTATAACCGTGATGCTGCAGCACTTCGTAGCAAGCGCTCAAACTTAGTCGCGCTGGTTATAAATGACTTAACCAACCCTTATTCAGCTCAACTTGCTGTTGGACTCGAAAAACACATCTTTGAGCTTGGCATGCTGCCAATGCTGGTGAATATTGCGGAGTCTGTCGAAAGGCAAACTCAAGTGGTGAAAACCTTAAAAGAATACAACGTATCGGCGTTTATTATGTGCCCGGCTCCGGGAACTAAGCAACAGTGGCAAGATGATTTAATAAATAGTGGTTTTCCGGTTATTAATATCATGCGTGAAATTCCATTTTCAGCAGCACCCTGTATTTTGCCTGATAACAAAAAAGGCACACATATTTCGACCAGCCATATTTTATCGCAAGGTATTGAAGAGGTAGCCTTTTTAGGCGGCACCGCAGAAATATCTGATTATCATGAACGTTTAAGTGGTTTTTTAGCTGCGCTTGAGCAATTTAATATCACTGACGAAAAACCCGTTATTAAGGCACCGACAAACCGACAAGGTGGCCGTGAAGCCTTTAATACCCTTATAAAACAAGCACCGAATACCAAGGCCATTGTCTGTTTTAATGATGTGATTGCTTACGGCGCGATTGAAGCTATGCGCCAACACGGCCTAGAGCCGGGTAAAGACATTAAAGTTATTGGCTTTGATGACTTAGAAGATTCGCGCTTAATGTTGCCTTCTCTTTCAACCATCGCCATTAATGCCGATGAAATCGGTAAACGCACCTGTCAGGTGCTAAAAGAACTATTAGATAAATCAACACCGCCAGTTCGCACCTTGGTGGATGTTAACTTAAAAATACGAGACTCAAGTCAATGAAAAAAGTGTTAGTGATCGGCTATGTATGGCCTGAGCCTAATTCGTCGGCAGCCGGCACCCACATGATGTCACTCCTGCGCGCCTTTCGTGCAGAAAACTGGCAAGTTGAATTTGCCAGTCCTGCGCAAAAAACCGAACATATGGTGGAACTCAGCGAAGATGGCATTACCACTCAGGTAATTGCATTAAATTGCTCTAGCTTTGATGAGTACGTGCAAGCGTATAACCCTGATATTGTGATGTTTGACCGCTTTATGATGGAAGAACAGTTCGGTTGGCGAGTAGATAAATACTGCCCTAACGCACTTAAGATTCTTGATACAGAAGATTTACAGTGTCTAAGAAATGCCCGTCACGAAGCTCATAAAGCAGGCCGGGAATTCAGCCAAAGCGATTTACACAGCGATATTGCAAAACGAGAAATCGCCGCAATTTTGCGCTCAGATATCAGCTTAATTATCTCGCACTACGAGATGCAGTTACTCAATGACGTTTTCAAAGTCGATTCTGCCCTACTTCACCATTTACCATTTTTGGTTGATTTGCAGCATATTCCCACTAGCACCAAAACATTTGCTGAGCGCAAACACTTCATGACTATTGGTAATTTTCGTCATGCGCCAAACTGGGATGCAGTGTTGTACTTACAACAGATTTGGCCGCTGATCCGCAAACAATTACCCGATACCGAACTCCACATTTATGGCTCTTACCCGCCACCAAAGGCAACAGCGCTTAACAATCCAAAAACCGGATTTTTAATTAAGGGCTGGGCAGATGATGCCTATAAAGTAATGGAAGATGCCCGTGTGTGTTTATCGCCACTGCGTTTTGGGGCTGGTATTAAGGGTAAGTTACTCGAAGCGATGATCATGCAAACGCCGAGCGTAACAACCCCTATTGGTAGTGAAGGCATGCATCAAGATGAGCCATGGTCAGGCGCAATCTGTGAAGATGCACAGCAATTTGCAGATGCTGCAGTAGCACTTTATCAAGATGAAGCGTTATTTACTCAGGCACAGCAAAATGGCCAGCAGTTATTGCAAAAATATTATGATAAATCAAAACTTCAGTCGCAGTTAATCGCTAAAATTACCGCCATTAGTGAGTCATTAGCGCAGCATAGACAGCAAAATTTTACCGGCCAAATGCTTAAACATCACACCATGCGTTCGACCCAATACATGGCGCAGTGGATTGAAGCAAAAAATAAGTAATTTTGCCGTAAATAACACTAGACATAGCGGCTTTTGTCGCTAAAATCGCGCTGGTCAATTTAAGCGATATAGTCTAGCTATTAGACTATATCTTATTGAATTTTGGTCTATCCTTAACTGAACAATTTAACCTTTGGTTCAAAACGCCTTTGAAAACCGCAACGTTTACTGAAAAACGAAAATTTATCGTGAAGCTTGGCAAAATGCTTCATAAATACGGTACACCTGCATACCGACTAGAAGCACACTTAATGGAAGTTGCGACTTACCTCGGTTTGAAATCATCTTTTGTTATGTCGCCAACATCCGTGACTTTTGTGATCTGGACTGATGGCCATGAAGAAGAGTACACCCATGTTGCGCGTGTTGATCCAGGCGATCATGACTTAGGCTCGCTGGCAGATACCGATGACCTAGTAAACAAAATGCTAAATGGGGAGCTGACGTTACAAGAAGTCGATAAACAGCTCGATATTATTTACACCATGCCAAACCCATATAATAAATTTATGACTGGCGTTGCATTTGCGACCTCAGGTGGGGCATTTGCCATGTTGATGGGGACTAGCTGGAATGATGTATTTTGGTCAGCACTCATTACCTTAGTTGTGTATTTATTTGTTCTTTGGTCAACGCGTTCTAAGCGTGTTGCACATATGCTTGAACCATTAGTTGCCATTGTATCGGCGATTATAGCCTGTGCTATTAGTGTCTATATTGATGCCCAAATTAACATACGACTGGTGGTACTTTCAGCCATCATTGTGTTTATACCCGGCTTAGCATTAGCCCTCGGTTTAGCAGAGTTAGCAGCTAGGCATTTAGTGTCTGGTACAGCTCGGGTTATGGACTCATTCATGCTGCTGTTTAAGCTGTATTTTGGTGCTTTTATTGGTATCGGTATTGGTTTTGCTATTTTTGGCCAAAGTGACTTTGTGCAACCCGAGCCTTTACCTAAATGGACGGCTTGGCTAGCTATTTTCATGCTATGTAGCAGCCTAATCGTCATTTTTAGAACCAAGCTAAAGCATGCTGTTTGGTCTATTGCATCTGGCTTTATAGCGTATGGTACAAGTATTGGTTCAGCCATGTACCTAGACTACACATTAGGCACATTTGTAGGCGCATTAGCCGTGGGCGTTTTTAGCAACTTATTCAACCGCGTTGTCAATGCTCCAGCCTCCATTGTAGCTATGCAAGGTCTGATCGTATTGGTACCAGGTAGTAAAACCTATATTGGTTTAAACTCATTGATAGAAGGCCAAGATTTCGTTTATGCAGACCATATTGGCCAGCAAACCTTTTTGATTTTCATGTCATTAGTGGCGGGGCTTATCTTTGCTAACGTCGCGCTGCCACCGAAGAAAAGTTTATAACTTACTAAGCCCGAGTTTCTCGGGCTTTTTTACGCCCTCGTTTTTATAAGCCGACTTTGCTTATCAGCAACAAACTGATATAACTCTTAAGTGCATGTGGTAAATATAAAAAGGATTTATTCAGTGATAAGATTGGCTTGGCTGTTATGCAGCTTTTTCGCCTTTAATGCGTTTGCAGAACCCCAGTGTATTAACTGTCATCAAAGCCAAGTTGAAGACTGGCAAACATCCCATCATTTTCATGCTATGGAAAAAGCCACTCCCACCTCGGTGCTTGGTAATTTCAATGAGCAAACCCTTAACTACCAGGGCCAGCAAGCGCGCTTTTATCAACAAGACCAACAACTTTTTATAAGCATGCCAAACCTAGATGGCAAGCAGACTGACTACCTTGTTTTATACACATTTGGCTATGAGCCATTGCAGCAATACATGTTTGATATGGGCAAAGGCCACATACAGCTATTTCCCTTTGCGTGGGACTCACGCAGTAAAACAGACGGCGGGCAGCGCTGGTTTGTACTGCATCCTGAGCAGAAAAAGCATGACCTATTTCATTGGTCGCAAAAAGGCCAAAACTGGAATCATATGTGTGCTGATTGTCACTCAACTGATTTCAAAAAACAATTTGACCTTAAAACGAATAGCTTTGATTCAAGTTACTCAAGTATTAACGTGAGCTGCAAAGCGTGTCATGGTGATACCCAAGCTCATTTGAAATGGGCTGATGGCGATAGCAGCATTGCCGATAAAGGCTTTACTCATAACATTAAAAAGCAAACCCCGCTGTTTACCCAACAGGCCGATGGCAGGATGCAAAGCGTACAGCCACTTGTAAAAAGCGATCAAGTGCAAGTCTGTGCAACCTGTCATGCTCGGCGCTCACAGCTTGATGACCGCAAAGACCCGCATAGTTTTTTACAAAGCTTTCAAGGCTCATTACTCACTCCTGAGCTTTACCACGTTGATGGTCAAGTATGGGATGAAGACTATGTATGGGGTTCATTTTTACAAAGTAAAATGTTCAACGCGGGGGTAACCTGTAGTAACTGTCATAACCCTCATTCGGGTAAATTAAAGCTACCGGGCAATCAAACCTGTACGCAATGTCATAGTCAAGAGATGTTCGATACACCAAAACATCACGGCCATAAAATGGCAAGTATGGGTAGCCAATGTGTCGATTGTCATATGCCCGCGACCACCTATATGCAAGTAGACGCCAGACGTGACCACAGTTTTAGAGTACCTCGCCCAGATTTAACATTAAAAACCAATGCCCCTAATGCGTGTAATAGTTGCCATGAAGATAAAACACCACAATGGGCCGTCGCAAAAATGAAAGACTGGCATCCAAATTCAAAACATCTTGGCACTGCGCATTTTTCTGAGGCGTTTTATGCGGCAGATAACCGCCTGCCTAATGCGTCAACTATGCTGACTAAAATAGTGCAAGATAAAAATTTCCCTGAGATTATCCGTGCATCAGCACTGAGCCGTTTAGCAGCAAGTCCCGATAATAATGCCGTTGTTGCGATTGCTCGCTCAGTAAAAGACAGCGAGCCCTTAAAGCGTCAAGCTGCGATTGAAGCAGCGATGCCGCTTGATATAAACCAGCGCTGGCGCCTGTTAAACCCATTGCTTGATGATGAGCATTTACCAATCAGAACCGAAGCCGCAAGAGCTCTGTCGGCCATGTTAATTCAACCGTTTCCGGCCGGTCTTAATGTGCAAGACAGTAAACGGTTAAATGCAGCGCTTGATGAATACAAAGGCCTCCAACAATACCAAGCCGAGCGCGGCTACTCACATACCAATTTAGGTAATCTTGCGCTCACATTACAAGAACCAGAGCAAGCCAAAGCACATTACTTACAAGCAATCAGTATTGAGCCTATTTTTGCTCCTGCTTATGTTAACTTAGCTGATCTATACCGCAATCAAGGCGATGAGAAGGCAGCGCAAAAAATCTTAAAACAAGGCTTAACGGTTAATATAGAAAGCGCCGATATTCATTATGCCCTCGCCATGAGCCTTATTCGCTCCAAACAAAAAGACATAGCACTTACACATTTAAAAAAAGCTGCCCAGTTCGCAGAAGATAATGCAAGCTACCAGTATACTTATGCGCTGCTGCTACAAGATTTAGGTAATATGCCAGCAGCAATATCAGCCCTTGAGCGTGCTTTTAATCTAACACCGAATAACCCTGATATTAACTACAGTTTGGCGCAGTGGTATGTGGCAGAAGAGAACTACAGCCAAGCGCTGTTTTATGCAAGAAACCTCGCTCGTTTAGTACCTGGCAACCAACAAGTTCAGCAATTTGTTAAGCAACTAGAAATGATGAATAGCATCAATTAATTGATAGTTAGAGGCTAAAAGAAGCTTTTTAAATTTAGCAAGTATTATATGCTTTAGACAATTGAACTCGATTAATAAATAAGCTATAAGTAGCGAAAGAAAGTATATCTATTCTAATATTTTGTGTAAGGACAGCACATGACTTCTCTTCAATTTACTCCACTTATCCTCATTTTCTCAGCTTCATGCTTTGCAACTGAACAAAAAGAAGTACAAGACATGTCTGATCCACTGGCTGTTTATACACAAGCCGGTACCGGTGCGACAAACAAGGGCCTTAATTTTAAAGTGGGTCAAGCATACGATACAGGTATAGCTACAACTGCTGGCATGAATGTTATTGAAGTCAAAGGTATTTATGGTGATGTGCTTGGTTGGGAAAGCGATAGCAGAACGACAGATTCTATTGACTCATTTCGCTTTCGTAATTTCTCGGTTGACTTAAGCTCAATGAGTGCAACACAGATTGATGCTAACTATAACCTCAATGCCAACCTTGTTGCTGACGAAAGCATGGATGTCTCATATAGCTACATTAAAGCCCTTAAACCTATGGGACGCTTTACGTTTTACCCATTAGCTGGGGTCGGTGCATCGCTGGGTGAAAATACCCTAGAAGATGACGGCAGTCGTGACAGTGGTTATTCCATTATGGGTGCATATGGTTTAGTGGGTATGTACGCAAAAATTACTATTAACGATAAAATTTGGCTTAACTACAATCCATTTTGGCTAACAACTATCGGCGGAAGCGATAACTATAAAGATCACTATTATGGTTTAAACCAAAGCCATATTTTGACTCACGAATTTGCAGCCAGTTATCAAATTAACCCACGTATGAATCTACGCTATTTCGCAAACTGGAACGAAAACCTTGACTTCTTAGATGGCGATCATCGTCTCGAATTTAACTATCAGCTATAAATTAAAATGTGAAGTAAAAAGAAACAACAAGGTAAGGGATTAAGTGAAAAACGTTGTACTAATAAATATGCTTACAGCAAGTTTGCTCAGCACACAAAGCTTTGCATCGAGTTATGATCAATATGCAATAAAACCCGCAGAGCAGCAATTAAGTAATCAACAACAAAAAGTTGATGAACCTATTTCATTTCTTCCTATACCAACCTTTATTACAGAGCCTGCTGTAGGGCCAGGCCTTGGGGTCGTTGGTTTATTTTTTCATGACAACGAAAAGAAAGCTAAAAAGAAGAAAAAAGAAGGCTCGACCCTGCCACAAAGCATCAGTTTAGTAGGCCTAATGGGCACTAAAAATGGTACCAAAGGCGGCGCTGTTGGCCACATTACGTTTTGGGATGAAGACCGAATTCGCTATCAAGGGATTGTTGGCTGGGCGAGTATAAACCTTGATTTTTACACCTTTGACGAGATTAAACTGCTTACACCTTTATCGTTGAATATTGAAGGCCCTGCGGTGTTTCAAAACCTTAAGTTACGTTATGACGACAGTAACTTCTTTTATGGCTTTAAGCAGATATATCGTCAAGTTGATATTAGCTTAGCCGAAAACCCTATCGAAGATTTTCTGCTCGAAAATGATATTATCAAGGAACATCTATCGCTTGATGTAAATACCTCAGGCATTGGTCCGTTACTAGAATACGATAGCCGAGATAACCCGCTGAACCCAGAGCGGGGCTTTAACTATAAGGCCGAATATTTATATTATGATGAGGCTATTGGCAGTAAGGTTGATTACACCAGCCTAAAGCTTACCGCCTTAAATTACTGGCGTTACACCGATAAATTTAACTTTGCCCTGCGCATGCAATATGACTCAGTAAATAACCGTGGTAAAAAACGCTTACCGGTTTATATTCCACCAAGTATTAGCTTACGGGGTGTATCTGCAACTCGATATCAAGGCCTTGATGTGTTTGTGGCCGAAGCAGAAGCAAGTTATAA
This sequence comes from Pseudoalteromonas sp. NFXS39, assembly GCF_040148775.1. Classification (NCBI taxonomy): domain Bacteria; kingdom Pseudomonadati; phylum Pseudomonadota; class Gammaproteobacteria; order Alteromonadales; family Pseudoalteromonadaceae; genus Pseudoalteromonas; species Pseudoalteromonas sp. NFXS39. The sequence continues at coordinate 580,882 of NZ_JAGDEC010000001.1, forward strand.
AGTTACGCAGAAAATAAAGCTTAATTTATTTACTGGCATGGGCTGGGCTGCCGATAATTTTTCTGATTTATCTAAGGCTGAAACCATTGATACTGTTGGCGCAGGCTTTCGTTATTTAATTGATGAACATTACGGTATTAGCATAGGCATAGATGTTGCGCATGGCCCTGAACAAAACGCAATTTACATTCAGGCGGGTTCTACTTGGTAATCGAAACTAATACTTTTGTTATTATTTTAATAACTGATTAAACCTAAAGATTGAATTAATTTGTTTCACTGCTATTATCAATAGCTCAATAAACATTCAGGGATTGAACGGATGCATAAAAAAGTATCAACCAACCATTATCCATTCAAAGATTTTAAACCACATGGCCTTGTCGAGTTTTATCAACATGAACATACTCTTTTAACGACTGCCATAGGGCCTTTCAACGAAGAAATTATTGACGCGCACTCTTTTATGCAAAAAGATTACATTAATAAACTCACCACTGATTATGGCCAATGGTTTGAATTGGTTGAGTTTGAAAACTCATGCATGGCAACTCCTGGGGCACTCGAAAAGCTAATGGTGTACTTTGTAGAACTGCGACGTAAAGGCATTGCACCAGCAAAAACAGCCTTTGTCATCAAAGAGGGGCTTGAAGGCGGAAGCTTACTTACCGATACCTACTGCAATTTGTATAAACGAGCAGGCATGGTAATGAATGTGTTTAAGTCAAAAACAGCGGCCCTAAACTGGTTAGCAGAAGAGTCTGTTACTGAATTAGCCTGTTAATACACAATTTAGTTTAAAAAGTGTTGCTCTTCTTCACGCAAGGTCAACACTTCAACTCCCTCAGCCGTTACCGCTAAAGTATGCTCCCATTGCGCAGAAAGCTTTTTATCTTTTGTAACTACAGTCCAACCATCTGGCTTAGTTTTTACCTTAGCTGCCCCTTGATTGATCATTGGCTCTATCGTAAAGGTCATCCCCTCTTTTAGTACAAGCCCCGTATTTTTCTTGCCGTAATGTAATACTTGTGGCTCTTCGTGCATTTGCTGGCCGATGCCATGACCACAGTACTCTTTAACCACACTATAACCATGTTGATGAGCAAAATTTGCAATCGCATTACCAATATCCCCCAGCCTCACACCTGGTTTTACCATTTTAATTGCGTGCCACAGGGCTTGCTGGGTGGTGTCTACCAAACGTTTTGCTAAAGGCGATACATCACCAATTAAGTACATTTTGCTAGAGTCAGCTAAATAGCCATTTTTCTCGAGAGTGATATCAATATTCACAATATCGCCTGCTTTCAAAATGCCTTTGTCGCTTGGAAAACCATGACATACCACCTCATTCACAGAGGCATTTAATACATAAGGGTAGTCGTACTGCCCTTTACTTGATGGCCTTGCTTGTAACTGCTCAACAATGTAGCGTTCAACGAGATCGTTTATTTCCATTGTAGTCACGCCCTCTTTTACTAAAGGGTCAAGATAAGCAAATACATCAGCAAGTAATCGACCAGACTCTCGCATCAAAGCAATTTCATCTGCATCTTTAATCACAACCTTATTCATCACTTACATCCTTAGCCTTCACATCAGCTTGGCGAAGTTGCTCTTTAATAATATCGCTGTAGGTCATGGTAGGATTAAGCTCAGCAAGCATGCCTATTTTAATCCAATACTCAGATTGCGAGTTAATTGAGCGCACCATCGCTGTACTTGCTTTACGGATTTCTTCGTGTAGCTCATCGCTAATTTTAACAATACCCATCATATGACCTATATATAAAACATATACAGATCGTATTCATATTACATAAAAAAGCAAGGAGAACTTGTTTAATTACAACTCAGCTATCATTTTAACAAGCGCTTGTGTTGTCCATTCAAGCTCATTGAATTTAATATCAGGTTGATAATAAAAGCCTTTTTCACGTGGTCTATTTACATAGACCTTTATCGGCAGAATGACTTTAGCAAAGCCTGAAGGTAAGGTTTCGAGCCTCACTTCCATATAGGTAGAGTCTGTACTACTTGGTGCGCCTACTAATTGTGTGTTTGCAAACAGCTTAAAACTATCCAGTGCATCTAAACAGGCGCTAGCACATTGCCCTGGCACAATCACATAAACCGGTGTAGTAAATTTGCTGGCATTTTTTGGCATTGCTTGTCGCTCTGCTGCAGGTATCTCGACATAATAATGTTCACCCTTTTCATAAGCCGCCTGCATACTTTCGTGGGTCGTCTTTAGCCATTGATACCACGGGCTAGCCTTATCATAGCTTGCGACTACATCACCTAAGTAGTCAGTATTACCTTTAGAAGTTCGCCACCACACTTGGGTATTTTTGTGTAACTCATAGCGGCCATATTTAAACTGTTCACTGCCCCAAAGTGCTGAGGCTATTTGCTCACTCCACATCGATGAGCCACCTTGATTATGACGAAGATCAAGCACCACAGCTTTAGCTTGCATTAACTTATCATGTTGCTGTTCAATAGCGCTCAGCATCGCTTGATAATCCGCGTGCTGCTGCTCATTGGGTGCAAAAGTTGGCATGCTGATCCAAGCAATATCCTCTAAAGGCCAATTAAGCTCAATTGGTAATTTATCGCCGTTGTAAGCATTTTTAAGATTTTCACTGACAGTATCAGGCCTAATACGCCAGTTTAACTTTAAGCTGTAAGCAGAGCCGTCGGCTTTTTCGAAAGTGCAGCGCTCAAGAGGCGACAAAAATGGATTTCCATCATCAATCGTTAGTCGCCAACCATGGTTCCACCAACTACCGGGTTGTTCTACTTCTCCGTAATAGCGAAAAACACGCTCAACTAGCAAAGTATCAATTGCTTTATTATCACAGCTCACGAGCTTATCGCCTTTGGCAACTGTATCTAGTTCGCTGTAATACACTTTCAACGCATCACCGCGCCAAACAGTTGAAAAGCCCGGCCAACTTCTTTGTGGCTTTAGTTCACTTGGTAAGGTATCAACCGCTCCCGCATGACCATCTTGTAGTATGGTTCTAAAACGTGCAATAGCTGCAGAAAAACCTTGTGAACTATGCGCTTTTACAGCCAGCTTTAAGCCTTCTTGCTTTGCTTTTTCGAGCTGTTTTACAAACCCAGGGTTACGCACATCATGCATCCCAGGGTGGTTTATAACCGATAACTGATAAGCCGCTTCAACATCTTTTATAGCAAGCTCAGACCAATTAATTTCAGAGTTAGTTACTGTATTAGCCTCATTGGCGCGACATATGTCCACACTAAGTGAGCTAAAGTTAAGAGCTGTAAAGATAAGTGATGAGTAAAGCGCCAAGCGTTTCATAAAAATCCATTTTAAATAGTCATTATGTTCAAAAAACACCCTATTTAATCACTAAGACATTGTTGTGGCAATGAAAAGTACTTCACATATGAATAGATTAAAAAAATTCATCTATCAGGTTTATTTTAATCGTTTGTCGATTTAGATGGATTACTCTAAAGTTAACTCATCAGCAAACGATGCTGCGATTAACGAGGAAACCAATCATGTTTAAACCACTTTTAAAACGACTTGCTCTTAGCTCTTTATTGACATGTTCAGCTTTTGCAATCGCTGATCAAAGTGACTACAAACTAATGGTAATTAGCGACTCAGATTCATCGCAAGCAATTATGCAAGGCCAATATGATGCAGTGTTAAATAGCACAGCTCAAGCGACTGACTCAAACAGCCAATACGAACTTGCATTCAATCGTTGCGCAGCAAGTGTGAAGTCTAAAAACTTCAGCGATGCAGAATCACTTTGTACTGAAGCTATCAAGCTTCTTAATACAAGCGAAGTACGCGGATATAAACGCCGAGAGCTAACTTCTTTCGCTTTAAGTAATCGAGGTATCGCACGCATCATGTCGAAAAACGACACAGCTGCACTGTCAGATTTTTATGAAGCGGTAAAAATATCGGGTAATGATTTAGTCAATCACAACCTAAACCGCGCTAAGAAAAACTTAGCTTTATAACGGAATTGTTGTCACAAAAAGTCTAGCTTGTGTGTTCTCTGGGCTTTTTCATATATCGAGTCATGGCACTTGCGGTGACTCAACCAAATTGTTGTCAAAAGCTTAGCTTGTGTGTTCTCTAAGCTTTTTTATTCCGAGTCATGGCACATGCGGTGACTCAACCAAATTGTTGTCAAAAGTTTAGTTTGTGTGTTCTCTAAGCTTTTTTATTCCGAGTCATGGCACTTGCGGTGACTCAACCAAATTGTTGTCAAAAGCTTAGTTTGTGTGTTCTCTAAGCTTTTTTATTCCGAGTCATGGCACATGCGGTGACTCAACCAAATTGTTGTCAAAAGCTTAGTTTGTGTGTTCTCTAAGCTTTTTTATTCCGAGTCATGGCACTTGCGGTGACTCAACCAAATTGTTGTCAAAGGCCTGGCTAGTGTGTTCGCCAGGCTTTTTTATGCCCGTTATAAAATAACTTGCCAATAAGCTACATCAACCCACTGAGCGAACTTTTTTCCAACTTGCTGGAAATGCGCGACCTTTTGCATATTATATTTTTCATGCAAGGCGATACTTGCTACATTAGGTAATGCAATCCCTGCCATAACAGCATGTACATTTTGCGCTTTTAGCTGAGCAAACAGTGCAGCGTAGAGCTGTGTACCAACCCCTTTTGCATGACTACCAGCATCTAAATAAATCGAAATTTCCACTGAGTGTTGGTAAGCTTTACGTGCTTTCCAAGGTGTTGCATAACAATATCCAATAACCTTGCCATTAATTTCGGCAACCAACCAAGGTAAGCCAGAGGCAAGATTAGCCTGTATCCGCTTTGCTATTTCAACGTCTGTGATAGCATCAACTTCAAATGTAACCGTACTATTGAGAACATAGTGATTGTAAATTGCAGCAATGGCTTTACTATCATCAACCGTTGTATTTCTAATCATGTTTGAAATTCCTTACTCAACAAGGATTTATTAATAACAGAAAAGAAGATTTGGGAATACATTTACGCAAAATAAAAACGCCACTAGACGTGGCGTTTGGGTAGTTTCGACAACAATAAGAAATTGCTTTTAAAAGAAGCCCAGTGGATTTTCACTGTAACTTACTAATAGGTTTTTAGTTTGCTGGTAATGATCAAGGGCGAGTTTATGTGTTTCGCGGCCAATGCCTGATTTTTTATATCCGCCGAACGCAGCGTGCGCTGGATACATGTGATAGCAGTTTGTCCAAACGCGGCCCGCTTCAATCTTACGGCCAAAGTGATAAGCACGATTCATATTTCTGCTCCATACACCAGCCCCTAAGCCAAACTCTGAGCTATTGGCAAGCGCTAATGCTTCCTCTTCATCTGTAAAGGTCGACATTGAAATAACGGGGCCAAAGATTTCTTCTTGGAACACACGCATGTCGTTGGTGCCTTTTAACAGTGTTGGTTGAATGTAGTAGCCACCGTTAAACTCATCTGACAGCCGCTCTACTTCACCGCCAGCGAGTACTTCAGCCCCTTCTTGTTTACCAATTTCGATGTAACTTAGGATCTTATCAAACTGAGCTTGCGATGCTTGTGCGCCGACCATGGTTTCTGTATCAAGTGGGTTACCACGTTTAATTTGTAAAGTGCGGGCAAGAACACGCTCAATAAACTGCTCGTAAATGTCTTCTTGAATAAATAAACGCGATGGACAGGTACAAACTTCGCCTTGATTAAAGTATGCAAGTACAGCCCCTTCTATAGCTTTACTCAAAAACTCATCGTCTTTTTCCATTACATCATTAAAAAAGATATTTGGCGATTTACCACCTAGTTCGACCGTTGATGGAATAATATTATCAGCAGCACATTTTAAAATATGTGAACCTACCGGCGTTGAACCTGTAAAGGCAATTTTAGCAATTCGAGTACTGGTTGCGAGGGCTTCGCCAGCTTCTTTACCATAACCGTTCACAATATTTAGAACACCTGCTGGTAACAAATCACCGATGACTTCAAGCAGCACTAAAATTGATGCAGGTGTTTGTTCAGCCGGTTTTAAAACAACACAGTTGCCCGCAGCAAGAGCTGGAGCAAGCTTCCATGCAGCCATTAGCAATGGGAAATTCCAAGGAATAATTTGCCCTACTACACCCAGTGGCTCATGGAAATGATACGCAACGGTGGTTTCGTCAATCTCACCAATAGAGCCTTCTTGTGCGCGAACACAGCCTGCGAAATAGCGAAAGTGATCGGCCGCTAATGGCACGTCTGCCGCCAGAGTTTCACGAATTGCTTTACCATTATCCCAGGTTTCTGCAACCGCGAGCATCTCTAGATTTTGTTCAATGCGATCGGCTATTTTTAATAAGATATTACTGCGCTCTGTGACTGAAGTTGTTCCCCACGCTGCTTTTGCATCATGGGCTTTATCAAGTGCCAGCTCGATATCTTCTTTTGATGAACGAGGTACTTTACAAAACACTTTACCGTTCACAGGGCTGATGTTTTCAAAGTATTCTCCTTTTACAGGGGCAACCCATTGGCCACCAATATAATTCTCGTATTGCGCTTTAAAATTAACTTTTGCGCCTTCACTACCTGGGTTTGCATAAATCATAATGTGTTCTCTCTTCAAATTGTTGTATTTTATTTAGCATTGACTAAATTACGCGGTAGGTTATTGTTTAATGAACCGCTAGCTTTTGAAGTTAGCTTAGTTAATAGAAGTACACTTGATTCCTAGTCCAGACTTTTTGACTATTTGTCCAGAATTTAGGGCGACAGCGAGGCAACAATGAACACATCAGTTAGCAGCAGAAGTTTAGATAAGAAACGGCAACGTATTGATGTGCTTATTGAAAATAAAGTAAGTTTTGCTGGAGAGCATGCTGAATTAAGTATTTACGACACATATTTAGATGCGCAAAAAGTAGCGCTGCATTCCACTGAATTATTATTTTGCGGCATGATCAGTGGCAAAAAAATCATGCATGTTGCTGACAGTGATTATCATGAAGAGTTCTTGCCAAACCAGTCATTTGTACTGGCCCCAGAGCAAGGTGTATTAATCGATTTTCCAAATGCTTCGCTCAACCAACCAACAACCTGTTTAGCGATTGAAATTAGTACAGACAAAATAAGCCAAGTAGTCGATATACTTAATTTTAATCAGCAAATTACACAAGATGACTTTTTCCAATATCAAACGAAGCTAGTCCATACACAGCATAACCTGCAAACCCAACAACTGCTTGAACGGATGATTACTCTGTTTAGCGAAAATGAACAACACCGTGATTACTTAATTGATCTATCACTCAATGAGTTAATAACCCGCCTATTACAGCAACAAAGCCGAGATTTAATGATCGCAAGCTGTAAGAAAGGTAAACTTGCAACTCCAATGAGCCATGTAATTAGCTATATAGAACAGCATCTCGCAGAGAATATTGATATTGATGTGTTATGTAAGATATCGTGTATGAGCCGCAGTAAGTTTTATCAGCAATTTAAGCTAGCATTTGGTGTCACCCCAGCTCTTTGGCAGCAGCAATTACGCTTACAAAAAGCATACAAACTGCTCGAAAAAGGTGAGGCTATTAGTCAGGTTTGTTATCAATTAGGTTTTAATAACCCGAGCCATTTTAGTCGTGTGTTTAAACAAGCCTTTGGCGCAACCCCAAAGAGTATCGCTAACCATTAAACCTAGGATTGCAACGAGTATAAACCCGATAGGTCAATGCCAATAAAATACATATAATACTTGGTACATAAAGCGCCGAAAAGCTAAATTTTGCAAATAACCATGCACCTGATAAGCCACCTAAAATAAAGCCGAAGATGATTAGGCCAAATAGCTTAGCCTTACGCTTATCAAGCTCCTCACCTCGGAAAAAACGACCAAACATAATACCTAAATCAGTAAAGATCCCTGTCACATGAGTGGTACGAACGATTGCACCACTGTAGGTCGTTGCCAATGCGTTTTGTAATCCACATGCCGCAGAGGCCAAAAAGTGCCCATAACCAGAGCCATTAAACAATAGCCAAAGTGCGCCTAATAAAAGCCCTGCTTCGATTAATAATGCGGTGTCGTAGTGACGACCTAATTTAAGTGCAGAGCTATGCAGTAAAAACCCTGCAATACCAGAACCTACTAAAAATGACAGTAATACGCCTAATAAATGTAAAGCATCAAGGCTATTGCCATGCATTAGATCTGCGCCAAGCAAAGTTGCAGTTCCTGATAAATGTGATACAGCTTGATGTTCAAAACTAAGTAACCCAACTGCATTCACGCAACCGGCTACCAACGCCAAAATAAATGCCCCAATCTCAACCCACTTTGGTAACTTAGAAATCACTCGCTACTCGCCTTTTTTTGCTCTCTTACTCATTCTTTTATGGTACGTTAATTTTTATGACTAAAAACACTTTTTTTCGACTCTTTATATGGTAATTTACAATTAAGTAAATCGATTAAGAAGCTATAATGACAAAGCTAAAAAGTTGGACGCTGAAAAGTATCGCCAAAGAGTTAGGTGTTTCAAATGCTACCGTATCAAATGCGTTTAACCGCCCGGATCAATTATCTAAGGCGCGCCGTGAAGAGATCTTAGCTGCATGTAAAAAGCTAGGCTATTTTGGTCCCAATAAAGCGGCGCAATCATTACGTCGTGGCACCTTTAATATTGTTGCCCTAGTGCTACCAGACAGTGTTGAATATATGGTATCAGATCCGGTTGCAAGTAGCTTTATGCGTGGTGTGTCAGCAGTACTCGAAAAAAACGGCATCAATCTTTTATTATTTTCAGGTAACAACGATAACCTAAATAGCGTGGTTGATTTTGTTGATGGTTTTATTTGCTACGGTCGCCCACGTAATAAGCAACTTGTTGAACAATTGAAACAAGTACCAAAACATGTGGTAACAGTCGATTTTAACATCGGTCGCGATGCCTCTGTAAACGTAAACAACCAACAAGCCAGCTTTGATATTGCCAAACACGCACTACAAAATAATGATGATCGGGTTGCTATTTTAGGCCTGCGCTTACTCGATAACGACGTTTTATGCCGAGTTTACGAACATCATGAATTTGAGGCTGGTCAGTCTATCGCTCATCAACGACTGCGCGGTTATCACCAAGCAATCAGCGATGCTGGCGTCACCCTTGGTGATGATAGAACATGGAATATTCCAGAAAGTAGCGAACGCTTCGCTAGCATTGCTGCTAAAGAAGCACTTAGCAGCACCCCACGACCAAATGTATTGTTGTGTATGAGTGATTTAATCGCCCTTGCCGCAATGCGCGAAGCATTAAAAATGGGGTTATCAATTCCTGAGGATGTCAGAATTGTCGGCTTTGATGGTATAGATGAAGGACAGCGATTTGTGCCAAAACTCACAACTGTCCATCAAAATAGCGAAGAAAAAGGCCGCATTGCTGCGACCTTGTTTATATCTAAAGAGCAGCAAACAGCCGAAATCGACTATCAGCTGCAATTGGGTCAAAGCAGTTAAGCTAATAAGTCAGCTAAATTAGTCATGCTTTGCCCGCCATCTCGCTGATCAAGAATCATCACTTCACGGCTTGCAAAGTCGACCTTTAACTCGATTGAGCTGCTATCATCATGCCAGCTTAAACGACATACACTGCCTTCACCTTTAGCAATAAATTCACCATTAAAAGCTGAGTGCTCATTACGCAATTGAATGAGTTTAATCAAGCCTTTAACGACAGGTTTAGCAAGCGCTGCATCAATGTCTTGTGCATTTAAATATGGGCGATTAATATCACGACCTACATTTGTGCGAGCCAGTAATTCCATATCATTTTCACAAGCGAACAGGCCGCCATAATAAACTTGTGGAATACCTGGTGCAAAGAATTGAATCGCACGCGCTAGTAGGTAATCAAAGTCATCTGCGCCCAATGCATTGTAATATGTACAGTTTACTTGGTATAAATCAACGTTACTTGCAGCTGCACCAGTTGCAAGGCGACTTTGCCCTTCACTTTTTTCATGAATGGTTTCTACCAAGTTATCAATTTGCGCGGCGTTTAATAAGCCCGGTTTATCACCCATAGGGCCCGCATCAATGATACCAATGCCATCATGGGTATCGAGAACCGTTAAACAGTTACGCGGCGAAATTGTTAGCCAGTTCAGTAGAGCTTGCGCATCATTGCTAAACAAACTGTGTAAAATAAGTGGTGGTAAGGCAAAGTCATATACCATATTTACACGCTTTGCGACTTCAACCTGAGTTTGGAAGTGGCTATGAATCTCAGCAATGGTTTCCATACCTGCTTCATTAGCTTGCGCAGAAAGCTTATTTAAATATTCAAATGTTTGGTCAAGCATAAAGCAGTTTGTGCCTGCTTCTTTGATAGCGTAACCAGCAGCATCTAAACGAATAATGTTAACATTATTATCAGCAAATTTGCCAAGTACAGTATTTAAGTACTCGATGCCCGCCGTTGATTTCACATTAATATCAATTTGATTATCGGTAAATGTAGTCCAAAAATCATAGGTTTGGCCATCGCCGCATGCAATTGGCGTAAAGCAGCTACCAGGACGCGGACGATAAATCGCTTGTTGTTCAGCCTCAGACATACCATTTGGGAATACATCATCTTTGGTTAGAAATAAATCCCAAAACTCAGATTTCTTGCCTTTAGCTAATACATCTTTAAATTGAAAAGACTGTGCTGAAACATGGTTAACAATTAAGTCAGCCATTAAATCATAGTTGGCACCAAGCACTTTAATATCGTCCCAGCTACCAAGACGCGAGTCTACTTCGCTATGATCAATGGGATCAAAGCCAGCATCACTGCCATCAATCGGGTTATAAAATGGCAACAAATGTACACCTGCAAACACATTGTTAAGTGGGCCATTTAATAAATTACTTAATTCATCAATACCTTGACCTGTAATTCGGTCTGCGTAGGTGATTAATTGCACTTTATTGTTGATCATAATTGTTAATACCAAGTTGAAACTTAATCGATTAAGATATATCTTTAACCACGACAGCAAATTATTCAAGCAGTTTTTACAATTTTTATACACTAATATATATAGTAAAGGTGCAGACCTTTCGGTGGGGATACAACAATGAATAGAACACACGATCCTTTGCAAACCATTAGATGGCTGACATACATGATGTTTTTTATGTTTGCTATGACATCTGATGCGGTTGGTATGATCATTCCAGAGCTTATCAATGAATTTAACTTAAGCATGACTCAGGCCAGTGCCTTTCATTATGCACCAATGGCATTAATTGCCTTTAGCGGCCTATTTTTAGGTTTTTTGGCTGATAGTTTTGGTCGCAAGCAAACCATAATGCTGGGACTAGGCTTATTTACAATAAGTTGTTTCTTATTTGCCGTTAGCAGCAGTTTTAGTATATTTGTAGTGCTACTTAGCTGCATTGGCCTTGCTATTGGCTTGTTCAAAACCGGCGCATTGGCGTTACTAGGTGACATCTCTGAAAACAATTTAGAGCATACAAAAACAATGAACTTGGTCGAAGGCTTCTTTGGTGTTGGAGCCATTGTAGGCCCTGCACTTGTCAGCTTTTTAATCACCCAACAGGTAAGCTGGACTTATCTTTATGTCATCGCTGGGGTCTTATGCTTAATTTTGACCTTAATCGCTTGGCGTGCAGAATACCCTAAACCTAAAAAGCTTGAAAAGCATGCTAAACCAGCATCACTTGCAACCACAATGAGTATGATGAAAAACCCCTATGCACTTGGCTTTTCCTTAGCAATTGCTCTTTATGTTGCGACCGAAGTGGCTATATATGTATGGATGCCCACTTTACTTAGTGATTACAACGGCCCATGGCAATTACTGGCAACATATGCGCTAACCCTATTTTTCATTTTACGTGCTGCAGGGCGTTTCTTAGCGGTATGGCTGTTAAATCATTTAAGTTGGCAAGCGGCAATGCTGTATCTAAGCTTAGGCATTGCTCTTTGTTATTTAGGCTTAATTTTTGGTGGCGTTGATTGGGCGGTATTCTTATTACCATTATCGGGGCTGTTTATGTCGATGATCTACCCAACTTTAAACTCGAAAGGTATTTCTTGCTTTGCGGTTCAGCAACACGGTGCGGTCGCTGGGGTTATTTTGTTTTTTACCGCCCTTTCGGCTGCAGCGGGGCCGTTATTAATGGGTGTGATCAGTGACTACTTTGGTCACATTCGTTACGGCTTTTATCTCGCAACAGGTTTCGCATGTTTATTGTTTTTAGCCATGCTATATAACTATTTACGTGACCCTGCTGAGCAAGCATTAGCGCAGCACAGCGCGCTAAGCCACTAAATAAAACTCTTAAAAATCAATTATCGAACATAAATTGTGCAAATTTTTCGCTAAAAAACTTGCATTATGTAAAATTATTGTTATCTTTACTTAATCGATTAAGATAACAATTTAGACAACAAACCATCTGGGATTGAGACGAGGCACATTATGACAACACACAAACATGCCCTTTATACATTAAGCGCGCTTGCATTAGCAGTAAGTCAAAACTTACACGCTGAAGAGCAAGCACAACCAGAGGCTAAAAAAAGCGGCCTTGAAACGATTGTTGTAACAGGTGTACCGCGCCGTACGACAATTATGGCATCAAGTTCTTCAGTTAGCAGTGTTACATTAGCTGAAATTGAAGTATCAACACCACGCTCTACCGCAGAAGCATTCAGAACAATCCCGGGTGTACGTTCAGAATCAACTGGCGGTGAAGGTAACGCCAACATCGCAGTACGTGGCTTACCAGTTGCATCGGGTGGTGCCAAATTCTTACAACTACAAGAAGACGGCTTACCTGTGATGCAGTTTGGCGATATTGCTTTTGGTAACGCAGATATCTTCATGCGCTTAGATTCAACAGTACAAAGTGTTGAATCAATCCGTGGTGGCTCAGCATCTACAGCGGCAAGTGATGCACCAGGCGGTATCATCAACTTTATTTCTAAAACCGGTGAGAACGAGTCTGGCAGTGTATCAACCACTGTAGGCCTTGATTATGACTCAATTCGCACAGACTTTGAGTATGGTACTTATCTTAACGACAGTGTGCGTTATCACATAGGTGGTTTTGTTCGCCAAGGCGAAGGCCCGCGTGAAACTGGATATACATCAAATAAAGGGGGCCAGATTAAGGCGAACCTTACTAAAGAATTTGATGCCGGCTATGTGCGTGTTTACTTTAAGCACCTTGATGATAAAAGTGTAGGTTACCTACCTATGCCTATGTACTCAAATGGCGATTCAATCCCTGGTTTTGATGCACAATCAGATACGCCACATTCAGCACTTTTCACACAAACACTGCGTTTAAATGGTGATAATCAAATTAGCACTGGTGACATGACTGATGGTATGAATCCGGTTGTTACATCTGTTGGCTTTGAAGCTGCTTTTGATTTAGATAACGACTGGCGCATCGAAAACCGTTTTAGAACATCATCTGTAAGCGGTAATTTTATTTCTCTTATTCCAGCTGAAGTAGCAAGTGCAAGCTCAATTGCCTCTAGCATTGCTGGTGATGGCGCATCACTTGTTTACGCAAATGGTGGCTCAGCAGGCCAAGCTTATGGCGATGACGATTTAGCAATGCGCATCCACACATTTGATGTAACACTAAACGACATGGGTTCAATAGTTAACGACCTTAAGTTAACTAAATCGTTTTCTGATGACACAAGCATGACCTTTGGTTACTTTGCATCAAGCCAATCAATTGATATGTCATGGCTTTGGAACTCATATGTTATGGAGCTAAAAGGCGATAACGCAGCATTACTCGATGTGTACGCTGCTAATGGTGATAGCTATTCTGATAATGGCTTATATGCCTATGGCACTCCTTATTGGGGTAACTGCTGTCAACGCAACTATGATACAGAGTACGAAACACGTGCACCTTACATTAACTTAGCAACTAAATTTGGTGACTTAAGCATTGATGCAAGTGCTCGTTACGATTCAGGTGAAGCGCGTGGTAACTACGCAGGCGCCGTAACATCAACTGTTGATATGAATAGCGACGGTACAATCTCAATTCCGGAGCAAAGTGTAGTTGGTATAGATAACGCAAACCCAAGCATTGTTAACTATGACTGGCACTACAGCTCATACTCAATTGGTGCTAATTACCAAATTGATCCAAGCTTTGCGACATTTGCTCGTATTAGTAAAGGCGGCCGTGCAAATGCAGATCGCTTACTATTCGGTAAAGTAGAAGCGGATGGTTCAGTTGCTGAAGCCGATGCGATTGATGAAGTAAATCAATACGAATTCGGTGTGAAAAAACGTTTTGATTCACTATCAGTATTTGCAACAGCATTCTATGCAGAAACTGAAGAACAAAACTTCGAAGCCACATCGCAAAAATTCTTTGACCGCGAATATGAAGCCAAAGGTATTGAGGTTGAATCAACTTACTACGTAGGCGATTGGGATTTCCGTGGTAACTTTACATGGACAGATGCAGAAATCGCTAAAGATGCGTTATCGCCGGAGTTAGTAGGTAATACACCACGTCGTCAAGCTGACCTTATCTACTCACTAATGGCCACTTACAACTTTGACAAAGGTGCAGCGGGTCTGAGCTTTATTGGTACAACAGATGCTTACGCACAAGATAGTAATGATCTTCAGTTCGATGGCTACACACAAGTAAATGGCTTTGTAAGTTACAACTTGTCTGAAAACTTAAGCCTATCGCTTAATGTGAACAACCTGTTTGACACCATAGGTATCACAGAAGCAGAAGAAGGCTCAGTACCAGATAACGACATTATCCGTGCCCGTACTATTAACGGCCGTACAACGTCACTTACTTTAAAATATTCTTTTTATTAATCACTAAACTCCCTTGTTTTAGCCCAGTTTTTACTGGGCTTTTTCAGCTTTAATAACCAACTTTCCAGCCTCAATTGAGCAAATAGTCGTAATTACTCCCTTTCTAGTAAAAAAACAGATAATAAATTATCACTTTGTTCTATAATCAACGTGCGCCACAAGTATTAATCCCTTAAAATGATTAAGTATTATTGCGAATTGGTTTAACCATTTGAATTAGGAACATGCATGTTTGTCTCACGCAAAAGCCACTCTTTACTCCAAGATCAATACAACGCGCTATTAGCTGAAGTTGAGGCACTCAAAGCCGACAATCACGTTCTGCGTGATGAAAACGAGCGCTTAGAAGCTCAATTACATCATCATGCTGATGATGCAGATCAACTGTTCCTTGCTAATTTATTGAATAGTTCGATTGAATGTATCACGCAAATTGAGGGCGTACGCCAAACTGTTCTCGACTCATACCTTGTTATTGAAGAAGAAAGCCAAGTCACTTTACAGATCAGTCAACTATTAAATGACTCAAATAATGCGCTGCAGCATATCGTCAGTGAAATGGCTAGTATGGCAGGCAAAATGGGGAGCATGACCAGCAACATTACTGGCTTGTCTGATATGGCTGATAGCATCAATACCTTTGTATCAACCATTTCAAAAATTTCAGATCAAACCAACTTACTCGCGCTTAACGCCGCCATTGAAGCAGCTCGTGCTGGTGAGGCTGGTCGTGGCTTTAGTGTTGTTGCTGATGAAGTACGTACGCTTGCTACCAACACGAATAAATCAGCACAAGAAGTGTCTGATTTAGTAAAAGAAATCATTAACAAAACGGGTGAAACTGTCACCTCGGTTGAAGATATTCAGCAAAATAACACCCAGCTTTCAACAAGCTTTGATACCTTGAACAACGACTATAGTTCGATCATGAATCACTGCAATTCAATGAAAGAAACTATTATTAATGCCGCTACTCGCTCATTTGTGCAAACTGTAAAACTAGACCATATTGTATGGAAAGGTGAAGTATATGCGGTTGCCAATGGTACAAGTAACAAGTCGATTGATGACTTTTCAGATCATACCATGTGTAGACTAGGTAAATGGTATAACTCTGAACAATCAAATGGCTTTAAACAGCTCAATGCTTATCGTCAATTAGAAGAGCCACACCGTGAAGTGCACCGTAATGGTGTTGAAGCGTTAGTGATGCTACAAACAGGCAATAAAGACGCAGCTATTAATCACATTAATAAAATGGAAGCAGCAAGTGAGCGTGTCATGCATATACTTGATCAAATCGCTAACGGCTAATTACAAAAATAATAAAACCGAGCTCAGATGCTCGGTTTTTTGATCTATTTAAGCAAGTTACTCAACTAAACCTTCTTGCAGCACCGGCATTACAGCACTTTGTTGTTCTTGGCGCTTCACATAGCTAAACAACATTAAGCATCCAAGGGCTAAACTTGCAGCTAGCATAGAGCCAAGAGTGGCGAATCTAAAACTATAAAACTGTGCAATAACGCCTGTTGCCCCTGCCCCGCACATAACACCAAGTTTAATGGCGTTCGTGTAAAACGCTGAGGTAAACCCTATTCGCTCAGGAAGCTGATCTTGTAATACGGTTAAGCCAATGCCTGCAAAAATACCGTAAAACAGGCCGTTCAATACTTGCAGCGCGATTAAATGCCACACTTGAGTGGCAAAAAAAACTCCTAAATAAAATACAATGGCACAACAAAATGCCACCGCAAGCATCGAGACTTTACTGTATTTTTTAGCTAGTTTTGCTCCATACAGCATGATAGGAATTTCTAACAGTGCCACGACCCCCATAAACAGTCCTGGGGTATGTTCAGCAAACCCAAGTTCAGTAATGCTATAAAGTGGCAGTGCCGATGAATACATAATATTACCCGTTGAACCAAGCATTATCGATAAGCCTAACAACCAAAATGATAAACTCGCTGCGGCTGCAGGCTCTGAGCCGTTTTGCGATTTTTTAGCGCTGTAGTCAGGAATAAACTTAAATGCAAAGATTAGCGCAATCAAAGCGCAAAATGCAGCGAAGTAAAACGAGTGACTAAACTTCCCCCCTGCAGCTAACATATAGCCCAGCGGAGGGCCTCCCACCCAAGCAAATGAGATAGCAGCACGTAAACGCGAATTAAAGCTGGTAATGTCTATATTCTGTTGACGTCCAGCCCATTGTCGTGCAACCGTCATCATTTGCGGGATTGCCGCATTTCCCATCGCTAGAAATAACACACCTGCGAGTAGCACTTGCCAAAATGCAGTGGCATTTGCAAAGGTCACTAACGCGCACGTCATGCCTGCTACAGCCACCATAAATAACTTACGTGCACTTGTGCCTTTATCAGCCATGCCACCCAGCCACTGACTGATAACTAAACCCGTAATGGTTACCGACACCATATAAACCCCCAAATAAATGGGCGGTGTTTGCAGCCCTTCAACTATAAATAAGCTCATCAAAGGGTTAACGAATGCCCCCATTAACCCTGTTAGCATACTTAGAAGAATAAATATTACACCATGCTGTTTAAACAATACTTTCACTAACGACCCCACATCAATACAACAAGTGAATAGATAATTTAAAGGGCGCAAATTATACACAGTTTTAATGAGAACTTCATTTTGTAATACAAATTAAAGTACACGTGAATTTAATAGTTAAAGTCTATTACACTAATAAAAGCGCTCAGCATTACCTAATAAAAAAACTTCACATAAAGACTGCTATAAAATGCAAATGCCTTGACGACTTATGAATAGGTTTATATGAAATTTATTTACACACCTACTCTTATAATCAGCGCTTCAACATTCACTAAAGACAATGATGTAGCTGTGGGTTATACCCAAAACTCTTTTACAACATCCCCTCGTTGCAGCGTATTACTTGAAGACGTTCATGTAATTCAAAAACGGCAACGCTTTGCATGTAAATATATTCCTAAGTGTGTGGTTAATACTCGTGGTAAGGATGCATAGGGGTAGCTGCGAGTAAAAATCTCGAAAACTTAATCATTGCCGCTCTGTTTGAGCTAGCAGGTCAATAAAGCAAAACAATAAAAGACCATGTATTGAACTTTCTGCTTAATTCTCCATCAGAGGTAAATACCTATAGCATTCAGTCAATTAAGTTTATTTATGAAATGGATTACTTTCTCCAAATGCGCTTATTCCCTCACTGTTTTAGCCATAATTATTACTGTACTCATAACCATTGATAATTTTGACAGTTCACAAAGCCTTCCAATTGGCTTCGTTCTATGGGGGATTTCACCTTACCTGTTAATGGCGTGGATGGTTGAACACAGTAAAACAAGAATGACACAGATTGCCTCATTTATTGTCACTATCATTTGTGTCTTATTTGGTATTGTGACCTTAGGTTCAATTTATTTTTCTCATGACGCACAATCAGCGTTGGTGTTTGTTTTTGCTCCATTATGGCAATGGCTGGGACTATTAATACTATGTATTCCATTGTACTTTATGAATAAATATACAAAACAGTCTCAATGAACGAAATAAATCAAAAATTTTATCTAATAGTAAGTATGCCTTCAGACACACTTACTATAAATTTTAAATCGTGATCTGAACAAACAGCTCAAAGGTTGTCATCAAGTAGTTTATAAAAACGTGATGTTACGCCATTTGTCCAACCAAACCCCTGTTGCACTGTGTACTCACCACCACCTGCACGGCTGACTAATTCACACACATTGTACTTTTCAAGCAGGCATTTATCCTCTGCAAAACGCATTTCAATCATGCTCAACCAATTTTTCATAATCGCTTGTGCTTCGCTGACAAAACCATAATCAGTTAAACCTTTTACAGCAAACCATTGCAGCGGCGCCCAGCCATTAGGGCTATCCCATTGTTGTGGAGTACTACATAATGTTGTAACTAAACCACCTGGTTTTAAAAACTCACTCATCAGCTTTTGTTTTACTTGCTGGGCTTGTTGTACAGATGCAGCACCAACAAACAAAGGAACGGCCATTGCCATTGAATCAACGCTGCTTTGCTGATTGAGTCGAATGTTGTAATCACGGTAAACACCTGCCTCAGAATTCCAACAATAGGTATTGATAGTATCTAGGCGAAGTGTAGCCAGCTCAGCAAAGGACTGACTCTGTTGCTCTGCACCAAGTAAACGGTAGAAGCGAGCTAAAGTGTGTTCTGCATTATACAATAAGCTATTTAAATCAATCGGTATGAGATTGGTTGTTTCAATACTTTTTAGGTCACTATGATCGCGTAGCCAACGGCTACTAAAATCCCAGCCAGACTCGCATGCAGCTCGAATATGCTGGAAATAGCTTTGCTGCTGCTCAGTTGTTAGCCCTTCAGCGTCATGTAAATCTTCTTTTAATGACTCTGGACGAGGTGTTGCCGCACTATCCCAGTAGCGGTTTAAAATAGCCTTATTAGGCATTTTAACAACACGCCTAATGGCAGGCGTTTCAATGCTAAGGTCGTTACAGCCAGTCATCCAAAACTGATACTCTGCTTCAAGTGCTTTTACAGCGTTTGCCAGCCAAGTTAAATCAGCCTCAAATTTATATTTAGCATCCCACAGCATCGCTAACATCAACGCTAAAACAGGAGGCTGTGAGCGTGAGCTATAATAAACACGGTTACCATTCGGAATACAGCCATTACGCTTTTGCAGGTCAATAAAGTTATTTACCATTGCTTCAATAGTTGCTAAGTCTTCAATATCTTCTAAACCAAGTGCGGTAAAGTAACTGTCCCAGTAATAAATTTCCTGAAAACGGCCACCTGGTACAATGTAATCAAATTGCAGTGGCATAAGTGAGCTTGCTAAATCAGTATCGGCATTTCTATGTAGGTGTGGCCATAAATCAAGAATATATTGCTTAACTGATGTGGAATCTAATGTGGCACTAGGAATAGATTGATCAGCAAATATAAAATTCGACATCACAAATTCTCGTAGTTCATCGCCTTTTAAAGGCCCAACAAGTTGATATAACTCGCACGCACTTTGCCAAGACAATTTTGGCACTGCATCGGCAAACATTTTTGAATCAGCAAACACTTCTGCTAACTGTACGTCTTTAAATAGTTGGCTATTAACGAAATTCATGATAATCCCTTATTTTACGTTTGATGCTTCTAAATACTGTGGCTGTAAGGTGATTCTTTTAAATACTGAAACAGTAATTAATAGCAAGGCTATTGGCACTAATGTCAGATAAAACGCGTGTTGACCACTGAACTTATCAAATACAAAGCCCGTAATAATTGAGCCCGTTGTGCCACCTAATGCAGAGAAAACGACGATTAAGCCAGTCATAGCGGCGTGCTTGTATTTCGCTAAAGAACTAAGCATCACAGAATTAAGTAATGGGTAAATCGGTGCCATAAAAAAGCCAATCAACGGCAACATATATGCAGCAAAAGGCACATCAAAAACACTTTTCACTTGGCTACCATCAACATCATGAGTTAAAGGCAGCACCAACACTACAAGTACACCCATAGCGACCAAACAGCCCATTAATAAACTAAACCAACTAATAAACCTAAGTACTTGCCCTGCCACTAAACGGCCCAGCGCCAGTGCCGCAGCAAACAAGCTAGCAAGTTGAATACTTACATCTACGGGTAATTTTAAAACTTGATTATTAAAAGTAGGTAACCAAGTGCCTACTCCCTGCTCTATAAGTACATACATAAATGCACTTACAACGAAAATGAGCACCAATGGTTGATAGGCCAGCTTTAGCATATCAATAAAGTCATGCAGCTGAGATTGCTGATTTGTTTTTAGTTCTGGTGATTTTATTGGAGCCGCAATGACTGAAACAAACGCTACAGCAACAATCACTGCAAGCAAGTAATATACATTCAGCCAGTGACTACTTTGCGGGTTATCAGCATCTATAAATAACGCAAAAATCCAATAGCCCGATAACACCCCTAGCATAAACACTCCTTCTATAGTGTTTAATAAAGCAGAGTGCTTATTTGCATTATCAGTCACTTGACCAATGACAGAGTAAACAGAGATTTTCATCACAGCAAAGCTGCAACCAATTGCGGCAAATAGTGCTTTTAATACCCAAAACTCAGCAATGCTCGGTACAACTAAGCACATAATTGCAACCAGTAATAAAGCACCGAGCATGGCAATTTTATAGCCCAAGCGAGGAATAAATGACGCCACTAAAAATGACACAATAGCAATACTTAAATCCTTAAATCCTTCAAGAACAGACGCCTGTGTTTTGCTTACATCTAAGCTATTTATTGCTTGTAAAATAACAGTGCCTACACTATTGAGCATTAAAGCAAAGACAAAATAGCTGCATGCCAGCGCGATGGTTATTCTTATAGGATTCATTCACTTCAACCTATGATTATTTTTACTCAGTCTAGTTTAGCGAAAAATAAAATGCAAACGTTTGCATTTAAAATTACACATGTCGCTAACATTCAATAGGTTTAGCGCTGACTAGATTGCCTATTTACTAGTTCTATTTCAACAACTTGAGACTCTACCGACTGCCCTGCTAACTGAGCTAACAACTTTTCAACAAGAATGACTGAGGCACGTTGAGTGTTTTGCTTGATACTCGACAACGAAGGATGACTGATATCCGCCATAGCAATATCATCAAAGCCCACAAGGGCAACGTCATTTGGAATGCTAATGTAACGCTCTTTCAGGGCTTTCATCGCACCGAAAGCCACCATATCACTACATGCCATAATGCCATCAAAACAAAGCCCTTTTTCTACCAATAATTGGTTAATTCCTTTGTAAGCAGCGCTACTAGTGATATCGATAGAGAGTACGTGAGGTGTGGCTTTTGCTGCAGAAATGGCATCTAAATAACCACGATGCCGTTCACTAATTTCAGCATGCCCAGGGTCGCCTAAAAACAAAATGTTTTTAGCGCCATTTTTCAATAAGTGCTCAGTCGCTAGGCGACCGCCTAAATAATTATCGCTGCCAACAATTGGGTAACTGCTGGGTGTTTTTGGATCGCCCCACACAACTAAAGGAACACCAGCATTCGCTGCAGCTTCAATATTTGCTTGGCTTTTACCTTGGCCGACCACAATAATGCCATCTGCGCGGCGGCTATTGATAAAGTAATTAGCCCAATCATCACTGGCCATAAATGAGTTAGAAAGTAATAACTCTAAGCCAAATTTGTTTAACGCTAAATTTATTTCACCGACAATTTTAAGTAAGAAAGGATCATTAATAGACTGCTCTGTATCACCATCAAGGTTAATAATAACCGCAACAACATTGGTTTTTTGGGTTCGAAGGCGGCTAGCAGCAGTGTTTAAACTAAAGTTATGTTTTTTTGCCAACTGTTGGAGCTTGTCGCGAGTTTCCTGTTTTATCAATGGGTTATCATTAAGCGCGCGGGATACTGTCGACGTAGAAACACCGGCTAACTTAGCAAGATCGGCTAACTTTAATTTTCTATCGTTCATGAAACTGAAACACTGCCTTCCTTTAAAACATAGGCTGGCAATATACCACCATTTTGTCTAAATCGCTGCGCCATTAAGCATAATATTTTTTCAGTAAGCATAAACAGGCAAACTCATTCTGTGAGTAAAAAAAGGACAAAAAACTGAAAAAACAAATTGCAAACGTTTGCATAAATCTCTATGGTTTATAAAAGCAAGGTGTTAACAATTCAAAATATTCGCTAATACATTGCTTTTAACAACATAAAAAATGGGAACACACAATGACAACTACATACACACGCAGTGCGCTAGCCTCTGCAATTTTGCTAGCTTTGAGTGGCCAGACAGTTATGGCTGAAGAGCAAACTGAGCAACCAGCTAAAGAAAAAGTTGAACGAATTATTGTATCTGGTACGCCAGCGGGTATTGGCGTACGTAAAATTGATGCAGGCTATGCCGTTACCAATATCGATGCTGATCAAATTGTTAAATTATCACCAAAAAGTACTGCTGATTTATTCAAAGCCGTACCGGGTGTGTGGGTAGAAAGCTCGGGTGGTGAATCTGGTGCTAACGTATTTGTACGTGGTTTTCCTGGCGGTGGTGATGCACCATTTTTAACCTTAAGCCTTGAAGGTTCGCCAATTTACCCTGCGCCTACTTTGTCATTTTTAGAAAACTCGTCGTTATTCCGTTTAGACGAAACCATTGAAACAATGGAAGCATTACGTGGTGGTCCAAACCCTGTTGTTTCAAATGGCCAACCTGGTTTAACAACTAACTTCCGCCTTAAGCGTGGTAGTGAAGATACCGAAGGTGTATTCAAGTACACAACCTCAGATTATGACTTACAACGCCTTGACGCTATGGTTAGTGGTGAGATTTCTGATGATTTATATTTCATGGTGGGAGGTTATGTTAAAAGCTCTCCAGGTATTCGTGATGCTGGTTTTACATCAGAAAAAGGCAGCCAGTTCACAATTAATATCACTAAAGAATTAGAAAACGGCACCATTAATTTATACACCCGTCAAACAGACGACCACGGTGCTTGGTACTTACCTACGCCACTAAATGTTGATGGTGTTGATGCAAGCTACACGCAACTGGGTACTTTAAATCGCCAAGCGATAATTTACACAGGCGCAAATAATGATGAGCAACAAATCGATTTAGGTGAAGGCCGTGGTTGGAAAGGTCATGTTTCAGGCGGTAGCATTAAGCTTGAATTCGATAACGGTTGGAGCTTCACAGATCGCTTCAACATCACCAAGGGTGATGCAAACACTTACGGCTTAGTACCGGCAGGCTCTGCAACAACGGTTGGTGCAGTGGCTGATAACGGTGAAACAGCAACAGGTTCAGTAACTGGCACAGAATACGATGCAGGCACTGCGGTTCAACAACTTGGCCGTTGGGTGGTTTTAAAAGAAATTAGCGCATTCACAAATGATTTAGCATTCGCTAAAAAGCTAGATAACTTATCACTAGCATTTGGTTATTACACAGCAAGCACATCAGCAAATGACTGGTGGAGCTTAGGTAACACTGCGTATCACGTACTTGAAGCAGGCGGCGAAATGCTAGACGGCATCGAGTGTAATGCAAGTGTTGAGGGTTGTGGTTTTAACTACGATATCAATTCGACAGGTGATGCACGCACCAATGCGTTTTATACAACCGCTCAGTATAAATTCAACGATGACTTTACACTTGATGCGGGTGTTCGTTTTGAAAGCCACGAAGTTGAATACTCAGTTGATGAAGGTCTTGATGGCGTAATCGACAAGTCAGTTCAATATGACGAAAGTAAAACATCGTGGACAACAGGTATTAACTACTCAATTAACGATGACATGGGTGTATTTGCTCGTGTAAACCGCGGTTATAAAATGCCTTACTTCGATGATTTTCGTGATAACTTTGGTGCATACGAAGGTGGCGAAAAGTTAATTAAAGAAGTAACACAAGCCGAGTTTGGTTATAAGTTACTTACCGATAGCACCGATTTCTACGCAACTTTATTCACTAATGAAGTAAAAGGTGACACCTTTGTTCGCCGCCCAGGTGTACCCGCTGAAATCTTAACAAACGAAGCATACGGTATTGAGCTTGATTATAACTACAACCACGAATCTGGTTTCTCAGTTAACTTAAACTCAACGCTTCAAGAAACCGAGATAACAGAAAGCCCGAGCAACGAAGGCAACGAAAGCCAACGCCAGCCAAAATGGCAAGTACGTGTAACACCAAGCTATGACTTTGAAGTAAGCGACATGTATGCCACCTTATACGGCACAATCTCAGCGGTTGATGATCGCTTCGGCGACAACGAAAATACGGTTGTTTTAGAAGGTTACGAAAAAGTAGACATTGGTTTAATTGTTGAACCTATGGAAGGTATTAAAGTGCAGTTAGCGGTTGATAACTTAACTGACGAGCAAGGTATCACTGAAGGTGATCCTCGTAATGCTGACGCACCGAATGGACGATATATTATGCCTCGTACTACACGCTTAAGCATTAGCTATGAGTTTTAAACTCACCTAACTCCCTTGGTTGTTATGCAATCAATACCCAAGCCACAGTGCTTTAAAACCTGTGGCTTTTTTGTTTTTATACTTCCAAAAAAAGTTTATTAATTACGTCTTTATCTTGTTCATTAAGCTGTTCTTGTAAAGCTCTAATAAAATCCATTGACGTTGCAGGTCGATTAGGAAATGCGTATTTTTGCCATACTGATTTTAAAGCTGTCACAATCACTGCATCCCCAAATTCATTCCTAAGCTTTGCAAATACAAGAGTGGCTTTGGAATACTGATCGTAACTTTTTGATGAATCTACCAATGCTTGCTTTGTCGAAATATCTAGCCTAGAAGCTTGTTGATATCGTTGAGTTTCATATTTGACTAATGCATCGACAGCCTTTTTTCCGTAACGCTTTTCAATCACCACAAGCTCTATATATTTAGCTAATGATTCAATCAAAAAAGCGCTATCTTCAGGAACACTATTGCCAATATCATGACCAAACCATTGATGAGCCGTTTCATGTACTGCACGTCGATAACGTTGATCAAAACCTGCTCCCTCACTTGGTTTTGCTCTAAAACCGACTTTATTATCAATCAAAATAATTTCAGGTAATGCATACCCAGTCCCACCAAAACCTGTAGAGTCAATCAAACTGAGCTTTGAACCTTTGTACGCATTAAGATTACTCTTAAACCAAGAAAGCGTATCACTCATAGCTTGTAAGTTAACTTTTACAGCATCTTGATCAGCTTCTGTTGCTCTTGATTTAGTAAAAACCTGTAACTTCACCCCCTCATAAATTAACTCAGTTGCTCCAAATGGAAACGACATCCAAGCAGGTAAGTTGTTAATTGGCACTGTCGTCTGAAATTTAAAAACGGCTCTTTGTCCTTCAATAATATGCTCTGTATTTTTACCTTGTGAAACGACCTGATAACCTACTGCGGTGGTAACCTTGCTTTTCATAGTAATACGCTCATAGCTATCCGGTACTTGGTATGTAGTATTAAAAAGCTTTGAAGGTGGTGTTTTAACATAGAGTGGAAGGCCATAATCTAATCTTAACTTCTCATCACCTAGCTCATAGTTTCTTTGATATCCAAGCGTCGGTAAAAGTGGAACAGAACGAATATAACTAAATTCAGGCGTAATGATTTGATGCCCTTGCGTGGGCCATAATTTGGCTTGCTTAACTTCAAATTGCGTTTTAAGTTGCCTTGTTTCGAATGGCTGAAGTGCGGGTTTAAACTCGTAAATAGCTTGATTCATTGATGGATAAAATGCGACTTGCTCAGCTCCTTCTATCTTAATATCTGCCCATTGATAAAAACCTGCGCGACCTATCAATACCTGTTTTATTGGTTTTTTGTGAGGGTTAGTAAATGAGTAGGTTAAGTTAAATTGTGCTGCTTGCTTATAGGGGTAAAAATCTATTTCTGCATCAATATGACTGATTTTAGGCTGAGCTTTATGTTTCCAACCAGTAAACATTCTTTCATAGTTTGCTTTAAATCTTTCTCGTTTATGAGAGTTACTTAGTGGCTTTTCTGAAATTAAATTAGCATGCAGCTGCCAAAATAAACTGATAGCTAAAACTGCAGGTGTTAACAGCCAAGCATCTTTACTTTTAAAAGCCCTGCGGCCCAACCCTGTACCACGATGATTAAAAGCCTGACTAACAAGCACAACACTAAGTAATAACACTAGCCATGCGCGAATATAAGGCCAGTAACTACTTAAACTTGCGCGATAGCCCCAAAATTCATTAGCCGGCTGCAATGGTGTCCAAGCTACACTCCAAAACGTGTGTGTTAGCCCTAAATAAGTCATTACTGGAGTAAATTTAAGTAACAAAATGGCAAAAACCACTAAAGATGCAACGAGCTCTGAGCGCATTAAATTGAAAATACATACAAATACTGAAGCAATAATAGCCAGCGGCAGCCCCATTAAAGCTAAAATATAAATATGTTGATAGAAGTCAAAGTCACTGCCAATAAAAAGTTCAGCTAGAGATGCGCCAACTAAGCCAATTAACGAATAAACAAACACCAAACTCACTATTGCCAATAATTGGCTATGTAAAATTGAAGCGGTCTTAATAGGCGCTGCCGCAATTATCTCTGCTACTTTATAGTGCCTAGCATTACAACTAAGTTGCCAACTCCATAGAGCGCTCAGTAAACACCCTAGCAATATATACATATCAAAGGCATATTGATTAACAGCATCAATGCTGGTTGCTTTTATAACACTCATTGGTTCTGCATACTGAGAGGAGGATGCAACACTATTGAACACCAACCCTAGCCATAAAAGTAACAAAATGATTGTTATTGGTTGTTTTAAGATATTTAAAATTGCAGCTTTATATAGCTCAAATAGAATCGAGCTTTGACGAAATATAGGCTTTACCGTTTGATAGTGAGTGTTAGGCCTAAAATCGGACTCAAGATGCCTTTCCTCCGCTTTTTTTGCCCGTGCATGTGCTTGGGGGTACAAACCAACAGCGAAAGTAAAAATAACCAATGCCAGACTAAAACAAACAAAACGATTAATATAAAAAGGAATATTTTGCGACTCGCTAAAACTTGCTATTACCGTTGTATAGGCAAATGGATCTAACCAGATGAATAACTGATAAAACGTTTCGTTAAGTACATTACTACCTGCCAAAATTGGATTACCCGTTATACTCGCAGCGAACAAATAAGCTATCCAAATGCTTGCAAAAACGGCATAGATAATCATTGAGCTTCGAAACCTTTGACAAAGCCAAAATGCCAAAGCAATAAGTAAAAAACAGTTTATGAGTAAAACAAAACCACTATAAAAAATTGTATAACCAAGTATTTGCCAACTAAATCCATTATTTTGAAAATCTACGAAACTCATAACCAACGTACTGCTTAATAAAACCATCATTAATAGACTTACAAAACCACCTATTCGAACATAGTTTTTTTGTCTTGAACTTACTGATGCAACAGCAATAATTTCGTCCATATGAAAGAGGTGATCACGTAAAAAAATTGCTGGCGATAATGCTCCAACCAATAAAACCAATTGCATCATGTGTAATGACACTAAATGCAATTGATACTGCTGTAACGGGTCAACATTACTTGTTGCAAGCCCTGAAGAAAGTGAAAATGCAAAACTTGGCGCAATAAGCAAGCACACCCAAACTATTGGTTGACGAAAAAGATACTTTAACTCATTAATTATTAACATAATTCGCCTCTTTGAGATTTTAGTTCAAAGAAGTACTTATCTTGTAATGATTCTGTCGCCAAAACAGCTCCTATAGTTGGGCGTTCTGCGGCATAAACTCGAAAGACAGGCCTGCCATATCGATAACTTTGGCTCAGTACTAAAGCACCTTTGGGCAGTTCGTTTGGCAAAGTTTTTAATGTCCATACTTTACCTTTGAGGTGACTTACTAAGGTATCGATATGGCCACTTTGTATCAGTTGACCTCCTTTAATCATCGCCACAAAGTGACATTGGTTTTCTATATCTTCAACAATGTGTGTTGAGAGCAAAATCAGTCGATTCTTACTCATTGAAACTAATAAGTTATTGAGACTCTCTCGCTCAGCCGGGTCAAGCCCCGCAGTAGGCTCGTCTAAAATAATTAATCTGGGATCACCCAGCAATGCTTGAGCAATACCAAAGCGTTGTTTCATTCCCCCCGAAAAGTGACTGACTCTTTTATTTGCATGTTGAGTTAAGTTTAACGCAGTAAGCAGGTCATCAATCTGTTGCTTTGTCTTTTTAATTTCAAGCCCTTTTAATATGGCTATGTGTTCAAGTAGTGCTCTACACCCTATATGTGGGTAAACACCAAATTGTTGTGGTAGATAACCAAGTTGCTTACGTAACTTTTCAGGGTCTTTTAATATATCTAAGCCACTAAACTGTATACGGCCAGAATTAATAGTTTGCAGGCATGCAAGGGTTCTCATCAAACTAGACTTACCAGCGCCATTTGGCCCCAATAAACCTACCATGCCGCTGGGTAACTCAATGGTTATATCGTTAAGTGCTTGAGTTCCATCAGGGTATGTTTTCGAAATATGTTCAAGTGTTAGCATTTATTGGCTCCTTAATTAGCACAAATCTAGATTAAGGAATGGCAAAGCTCGCTACTATGAAGTAATGATCAATGAGTCAAGTTTGATGATGAAAGCAAATATTCTGCTTTCGTCATCAAAAAAAGAACTTTCATCAAAATGTGGATGAATAAAGCAATAAAAACGTTAAGCTAAATCTATTAGTAACCCTTTATCAGTATGTTACGCCCTCAGTTTCCACATTATTTAGAAATTAGGGTAATATATAAATGTTCGAAAAAACAACAATGTAAAGTTGCAAAAATAAAAAATGAACGGAGTAGATTTTGCTGGCAGCTATTAGCTATTTATCATCAACTAAAAACACAAAAAGCATGGTTGCTTTACTACCATTAATCGCTGCGATACTACTTGAAAGCCATATTCGTTATCTTTCACTGAGAATTGATTCACCAGGTACTTATCTAACAGTAAATTTACAGCTAATTTTTGAGTGTATCCCCTTCTTAATCGCTCACTGGATAGCATCTCAACACTCTTTAAAGCAAGCTTCATTGTGGTGGTTGTCAGGGTTTATTGGTTATCCAATAATCACTTATCTATTAAGCAACGGCTTGCCAACTTATGATAAATGGCATTACTTACAAGAACAATGTTGGTTACTTTGCAGCCTAGCAAGTTTATTTTGGCTTTCATCCCAACGTTTTAAGAAGAACCAAAAATCTAAATTTACCAGTTGGATTAGCTCATTGTTTACATTAAATAAAGTTGTTTTTTTTATATGTTTTGCCTGGGCGTTTATCATGGCTGGCATACTTAATAGCCATGAATCACCCCTGCTAAATCAACCATTCGCATTGATATTTGATACTCAAAAGCTACTTACAAACTATTATCAATTTATTTGGTATTTTTCTCAGCTTCTGGTCTACGCAATTATCGTTCACGGCATTTTTTTATTTAATCGTTACATTTTAATACGTCAATTATTAGCCAGACATGGAGTGCTCATTTTTGTATCTGCATGCTTAATTAGCATAGTTATTTTTACACCATTACTTGTCGCTATTGTGCTCTTATTGCCTGTTAATGACTTACCCTCATATGTCGCCAATCTAACTCCGGGAGGCAGCCAAAACATTATCAATAAGTACAATTATCAGTCTATGTTTTTATTTTTAAGTATCTCTACACCCATTATCTTGGCGTTTGAACGCCAACAGCACCACCATAAATTAGAAGAAGTCGCCAAACAGCAAATAAAAACAGAACTAAAGCTACTGCAGCAGCAAATTAATCCGCACTTTTTATTTAATACTTTAAATAACTTATATGCACTTGCATTAACAAAATCAGAAAAGACACCTGATTTGGTATTACAGTTGGCTGACTTACTGAGATATACCGTTTATGAAGGGCAAAAACCATTCGTTCCACTCGAAAAAGAGCTAAGTTACATTAAAAACTTTCTTGAACTGCACAAGATAAGGCATGCAAATAACTGTAGATTCAACCTAGCATGGCCTGAAACTACTCAATCTCTTTCTATAGCACCACTGCTTCTGATCATTTTAGTTGAAAACACCATAAAGTACGGTGTTGAACACGCACAAGAAAACGCTGAAGTAACGATAAAACTAACATTAAACGACAACGTTTTAACTTTATATTGCGAAAATAGTATTCCTCGCAAAAGCGATAACGATGATTCAGGTATGGGACTAAAAAATTTAAGGCGCCGTTTAGAGCTGCTTTATCCAGAAAAACATACTTTATTGGTGCACAATCACAATGGACTTTGGCAAACCAACCTCTCTTTGGAGCTATCAAGTGATTAAGGCAATTATTGTTGATGATGAACCACTTGCTCATCAAGTAATTCTTCATCATTTAGAGTCGTACTCAGATATCAAAGTAGTTTCTCAGCATTTCAGCGCTAAAGATGCTTTGTACAAATTAGCAAAATCAACTATAGATGTCGTATTTTTAGATATAAACATGCCAGAATTGTCAGGATTAGAGCTCATTCAAGCACTCGCTAATCCACCTCAAATTATCATTGTGAGTGCTTATGAAGAATATGCAATCACAGGCTTTGAACTTAATGTTACTGATTATTTACTCAAGCCTGTATCTGCAAAACGTGTTCAGCAAGCAATAAATAAAGTGCGCGAGCGCATTTACCTGGCTCCTAAAAGCAAATCAATCACCTTAAAAATAGATCGCGAAAAACGCAAGCTTAGCTTAGATACAATTAAATATATTGAGGCATATGGTAATTATGTAAAAGTACACCAAGACGACCAAACGATCCTCGCAACAACAACTCTAAAACAGCTTTTAGAGCAGTTAATAGGTTCATTCACTCAAATCCATAAATCATACATAGTGAATAACAACAGAGTCATAGCTATTACAAACGAGCATGTAGAGCTAGATAATGGTGATAAGATAAAAATTGGCAAATCTTTTAAAGAGCACTGCAAAGTTTTACTTTAGAGAATACTTATCAGGTGTTCTACAAGAACCTCATGCTGTGAGATTGGCAAATGAATTCCTTCCGAAGGACATGTCGTTATAAGTTCAAAGCAATTAACAAAACTACAGTCGTTACTGTCAGCAACATTTCTAAATTCTTCCACTAAGAGTTTTGCTTTTAGCTCTGCTCCTGCATAAATAGATTGATACGCGCCAACTTCATACACCGCAGGCGGGCTTAGTATCATTATTTTGGGCAATTCGCGGTGCAGATAGTAGTTTTTTATATCTAAAATGAGTGTTTCGAGGGCATTGGCAATATCAGCAGGCGACAGTGCAAAACGGCGCTTTAAATCATTAGTGCCAAGCTGAATAATAATCACATCTAAATGATAAGCCGCGAGGTAGGGTTCGAGGTATTTAATACCCAGTTTATCGCCACTAAAAGGCGGGTCGTTCACCAGCGTACGGTTTGGCTGTCCGGCTTCAATCACTTCATAGCCAGCACCTAATTTAATACCAAGCAAACTTGGCCAGCGCTCATAAGCAGCCAAGCGTTTACCATCAACGGGCGAAATACCATAGGTGTTTGAATCACCAAAACATAAGATATTCATTAGAATGGATTCAGTGTGTAACCTTGTTGCTGCAACTGTGCATGCGCGGTCATTGCCGATAACGCCATTTGTACACCCGGTATAAGCTGCTGTTGCTTTACCTTCATGTGCGTTGCAGACTGCCCGCACAAATACACAACAGTGTTCTGTGCTAACAATTGTGAGATCAGTTGCTGATTTTTATTGTCGCTGTCAAAGCGCTGTTTATAAAAACTGTTTTCCAGTACATCAACACTTGCGCCACCATGCACAACTAAAGCAAGTTGAATGTTCTCAGGCTTCACACCATGGGCTATATGCATATTAATGAATCGTGCTAATGAGTTCATTTTGTTATTCTGCGCCCCTTTTTCTGCTGCATCAGCTACATCAAATGCCACTTTGAAAACCGTTTGATCAGAGATTGGCGCATGGTTTGGCACATCATAATAAAAACCAAAACCTTTAATAGCATGCTCAGCTTGCTCTGCATGACTAAACGAAGATAATAAGGCTAAAGATAAACCTAACAGTGTTGATTTCATAAAAGTTCCTGTTGTTTTTTACTCTAGCCTACCTTGTTTAAACGCGTTTAACTAGCATCAATATGTTGATGCGCTTTAAAGGTCATGCCTAAGTAATTAAAGGTGTTTTTAAACATCTCGATAAACGCGTTAGGTGCGTGTGAAGATCCTGCGTTTGAGAGCAATGAAAACTGCTTTTCACGCAATGTTCTCAGTTTAGGCCTGAGTGTTTCATCATCCATGTAATCAGTGATCCGGTCTAAAAATGCTTTAAACTGCGGTGTGGTGTTATACCAATACACCGGAGATGCAACTACCCAATGTTGATAATTCAACAGCGCTTCAAATACCGCATAAAAATCATCATTTTTATATTGCTTATCGTAGCAATAAGGCGAGATAACATAGTCATCTAGACATACCACATCACCACCATATTGCGTTTTATAATCATTAACTTGTAAACTCGTATTACCTTGTTTTCGCGCACTTGAATAAATAATTACCGTATTTGTTATTGGTTTTTGTTGCATGACTATCACTCCTTTTTTATGATGTGCGCAGCGTAAAACCTCAAGCTAACTTTAGGTCAACACCTTGGAGCAAATTATGTCAGATAAGAAACTTATTGATGCAAACCTATCGGTTGGCTTTGTGGCAAAACGCAGTGGCGTAAAAGTTTCAACCTTGCATTTTTATGAGTCGAAAGGACTTATTCGCAGCTGGCGAAATAACGGTAATCAGCGCCGCTATAAACCCGATGTATTACGCCGAATTGCCGTAATAAAAGCCGCGCAAACCATGGGCATAACCCTTGAAGACATTAAACAAACTTTAAGCACTCTACCTGAGCAGCGCACACCCACTAAACAAGATTGGGCACAACTTTCGAAGCGCTGGCAAATCCAATTAGATGAACGCATTCAATACATGCAGCGATTGCGCGAGCGCGTTAACGGTTGCATTGGCTGCGGCTGCTTATCAATGGCCAAATGCCCTATTTACAATAAAGACGACTATTTAGGTGAAGAGCAAAATGGCGCAGTGCTATTAGAAAGAGATTAATACACTTCTGCTGATACTTTATATCAGTTGCAAGTAATACAGTGACGACAGTGCACTGCAATTAACAATAACTGTTAACCAAAGTACAGCAATAAAACTGCGTTTTTTAGATTTGTGTCTTAGCCATTGCTGCGCAATTAATGAACCTGGCCAGCCGCCGATTAACCCTAAAATATGCAGTGTACGCTCAGGCACTCTTATCACATGCTCGCCATGTTGCATCGCTAACCGTTTATCCCAGCCATATACCAAAAAGCTTATTAAGCTCGCTACGCTGTAAGTGCCTGCAATAAAGTAGGTAATATTAAGTTGCCACGATATCAGCCATAATAACGCTAAAAACAACAATGAAAATGTAACTAATGTTTTCTTAATCAAAGAATTATCACCTATACTTTGCAAAATAAATTAAATTATATCGGGGCGCTATTATGGCATACCTCAAATCACTTTTACTATCAATCTGCCTATGTTCGCTTTCTGTTATGGCAGCAGAGCAACAACTTGATGACAAGCTAAAAGTGTTTGAGCCTTACTTAGGCACGTGGCAGTCTGACTTTAATGTCGCAGCAGGTAAACCTGCGGTGCAAGATGTGAGCACCTGGCAACGTGCGCTCAATGGCACCGCCATTAAAACCATTCACTCTATCAATGAAGGTGAATATGGTGGTGAATCGATGATTTTTTGGGACAATAAAAAGCAGTCTTTGGTGTTTTATTACTTCACTACAGCAGGCTTTTATACCCAAGGCACAATGAATGTACTTAGCCCTACTCGGTTTGTTGCTTATGAAAATGTGACAGGCAGCAAAGAAGGGATCACAAAGGTGAAATCGACAAGCGAGTTTAAAAACAATAGCTTTGTGGTATCGACCTCTTACCTTAAAAAGGGTCAATGGACAAAACCCGATACCCGTACTTACACCCGCAGCGAAAAAACAGTTAAGTTTAAATAAGAGCTTTAAAAAAGGGTAAGGTGTTTATCACCTTACCCTAATCTATATTAATGCCTAAAGTCTGCCATTAACGCAGGGATACCTGGCAGCATACCTACCATTGCCATCACGCTTGTTAAAATAATAAACATTATTAATGGAATGATCCAACGACTCATTGGGGATAATTCAGAGCTTCGCTCTTTACAACCAATTAAGCCCAGATTGTCTAGCAACATAGTTAATGACCAACCAAATGCAGGATTCACTAAAGTCGATGAAAATACCACAATAGCGGCCGATTGCGTGGTTTTACCTTCGCGGGTCATTTCCATGCCAGCTTCAAGAAGTGGGATAAACACACCAACAATCAAGGCTACACATAATACGGGTTGCCAAATTGCTAAATCCATTGGGTAGCCCCAAATACTGGCAATGATACAAAATAATGCAGTTAACACCGCCCCTGCAGGAATTGGGCGCTTAGCAATGGCTGCAGGTACAATGTAGGTTCCCCATGACGAGGTAAAGTTAGAGCCACCTAACAATGAACCAAAAGTCTGGCGGATTGAAGCGCTAAACATAGTATCGTCAATGTTCATTTGTACTTTTTCAGTGCGCTCAGGGTAACTAATTTTTTGGAATACTTGATGCCCTAAAAAGTCGGGTGACCACATCGCAACCGCAAGCACCGCAAATGGTAATACCACCACAAAGCTCTCAAGTGTAGGCAAACCCAACATCCAACCAGTATTTTCACCCCACCAATACATCGGGTTCATATTTGGTAAGCCCGGTGCTGTTTTAAACTCAAACGGTGCTCCCAGTAAAAATGCGATTAACCCGCCAAGTAAGCAACTTAATGGCACAGCTAACCAACGTTTTTTGTAGTGCTCAAGTAAGGCATACAACACGATTGTCGATAAAATCACAATAAAAGCGATATGGGTCATATCAATGCCTTCAGCCCATGCAAACAGCTTTTTAACCTGCGAAATCGTGCCAATAAAACCAAGGTAGAGCAATAAACCGCCACACACGCCTCGGCTAGTTAATCCCGCCAGTAAACTCCCCCCTTTACTAAGTGCCAGTAACAGACCAAACGCCCCTATCAGTAAACCGAAGGCCATTGGGTGACCACCCGCAGCAACAACAATCGGGATCAAAGGAATAAGCGGCCCATGCGTACCCGCTAAGTTTGCTGTTGGTAAAAAGAAGCCTGAAAATAATAAAATGAAGATCGATACAATTAACAGCTCATAACGCACGTTTTCTAAAATAAAACCTTCACCTAGGCCCAGTGGCGCTGCAAATGTTGCAGCAATAGCACCCACCATTACCACCTTGCCTATGGTGCCTGCCATGGCTGGGATAGAGTCTTCTAATTCAAACCGATAATCACGAAATGGTAAGTTAGGACGCCAGCGCTTAGGCTGCATAATTTGTAATTCGTGTTCAAGGTATTCGTCACGACTCGAAAATTCACTGCTGGGTTTATGAAGAGCTTGATAGCTTTGCTGGTCGGCATGAGCATCCGATCCTTGTTCAGCAGACGCTGATTGCTGCCTCGTATTCATGAGTTCTCCTACTACCTATCTTGAAAAATTGTGTGAGTTTTTATTATGCAGTTAGGGTAAAGCAGCCAACTGCAAAACACGATTAGGCAAAAGGTAGGGTATGAATTTATAAAAATGGGGTTTTTAATAAAAAGTGGCTCTCAAAAAATATTTTAACACTTTGATATTTAATGTTTTTAAAAATAAAAATGCCAATAAAGAGTAAGGCTTGCTTACTTTTTAAGCACATTAACTATTAGTCTAATAAATTGTATGAATAGCAAACAGCTATGTAAAACCACTTTTAGATTAATCGAATTTGCCTATTTCCCAACTGCTAATATACTAATTTATTAGTACTTTAAATAATGCTAACTCGCCTTTCTCATGGGTTTATTACAAAAGCACTTAAAGGGATGTATGAACACACAGCTCAAACCTTGGCAATTTAATATCATTGTTTGCTCTGTTTATCTGCTGTTTGGCTTGTTTACCATGCAAGTGTTAAAAACACTGGCGGTATGGCCACCTGCAGGAGTCGCATTGGCTGGCTTGATGTTATTTGGTCGCAAAGCCTGGTTGGGCGTTGCATCAGGCACCTGTTTAGTCGTGCTTTTCTACTTTTATCTCAGCGGCTTAAATCCACTCACTTTTAAACACATAGCAATAAATGCCGCGACAACGACAGGAAATACTTTCGCTGCTTTAACTGCATTTTGGCTAATTAACCGAAAACTTAAACAACACACGCTGCTGACGAGCGTCACCAGTTTAGCCAGAGTGTTTATTGTTGCTTGCATAGCGATTGGTGTGATTTCTGCACTTTTCGGTGTGGGCATATACTCACTAGTTGGTATCGAGTGGTTTGATGGCTTATATGTAGGCATATTAAATTGGAGCATTAGCAATGCCCTAGCGGCGATTGTATTCACCCCTGCCCTTTACTTTTTATGGCGAAATTGGCCGCATCCGGTCACCCTTAGTGAATTTTCTAAGCTTCTTTTACTTACTTTGACCGTGGTTTTGTTGTGTTATTTTATTTTTGGCCCTGCATACACAGCGATGACATTACCATTTTTACAACCTGCATTACTGCTGTTTCCGCTGCTTTATACAGCCACGAGGTTATCACCAACCGCCACCAGCTGCATGAATATGTTGGTGTTTTTTTCAGCTTGGATCGGAAGTAATCAAGGCTGGGGCTATTTTTATTATCATCACCCAAAGTCAGCAGAAGTGACCATGCAGTTTTTCTTTTTATTCACTCTTTCTGCGGTATTACTTATTCAAGCCGTGTTTATTCAACGTAAGAAAGAGCAACAAAAACTGACCACCATGCTCGAACAAAAAGTAGAAGAACGAACCTATGAACTAGAGCGCGCAAAGCATGAAGCATTAGCCTTATCTTTAACAGATTATTTGACACAGCTTTATAATCGCCGGGGCTTTTTCGAAACAGTTAATAAACAGTTTGAGCAATACATTAACCATCAGAATGCCTGTTCACTCTTGCTGTTGGACTTAGACCAATTTAAAACCATAAACGACAAGTACGGCCATGCCACTGGGGACGAAGTAATACGAACCACAGCACATAAACTCATTCAACATAGCAGAACATCGGATATAGCTGGGCGAATTGGTGGTGAAGAGTTTGTCTTATTTTTGCCCATGACAAACAAACACACAGCATTTGCTATTGCAGAAAAGATCAGGGTCGATATTGAACAACAAGACATCATCGTCGACAACAATCACGTTAAATTCACTGTGAGTATTGGCGTAAGCACCTTGCAAGCAAACGATCAGCACATAGAGTCGATGTTAAAACGCGCCGATAAAGCATTGTACCAAGCCAAAAACCGAGGCCGCAATCAAGCGCAGTGTAGTTAGAGTTACGAGTTGCTAGTTACGAGAGTAAAGTTACGAGAAAAAGGTACGAGTATGTAGCAGCGATTTTACATCGCGTTTTTTCTCGAACCTCGTATCTCACAACTAGTCCCTTTACTCTTGCAACTAGCAGCTTAAAGTTATTTCGTCTTTAACTTGTTCAACTCATCATCCTGTTGCGCGACGAGTGCACTGAGAGTTTGGCTACCATCTCCGGCCTGTGTCGATAGCTCAGCTAGTTGCGATGCGGCATCTGAAATTAACGTCAGGTTGCGGTTTATCTCTTCTGTGACTGAGCTTTGCTCTTCTGCGGCCGTTGCAATATGAGTAATTTGCTGTGTAATTTCATCCACTTTGACGACAACTTCATGCAATGCATCGAAGGCAACTGATGTTTCATCCACCGCTGTTTGTGCGCGCACTACACCTTGCTCAATAACTTTAGAAGCATTACCAACTTCTAGCTGTAAGCTATCTATAAGGCCACTAATATCATCTGTTGATGAGCGGGTTTTTGAAGCAAGTGCCCTGACCTCATCAGCAACCACCGCAAAACCACGGCCTTGCTCACCGGCTCTTGCCGCTTCAATTGCCGCATTAAGTGCAAGCAAGTTAGTTTGCTCTGCAATCGTTCTGATCACATCAAGAATTTGGGTAATATCGTTGCTTCGCGCCGCCACTTTTTCAACCGCTTGATTAGCCTCCTTGATTTCATCCGACATGGTTTTAACTTGAGTAACCGCAGACGACAAGCTAGATTCACTGCTCACAACTAGGCTGTTTATTTCATCGGCTTGTTGCGCTGACTGCTCTGAGGCTCTTGCCACTTCAAGCGCTGTTGCGCTCATTTCGTTCATTGCCGTCACTACGCTCTCTATTTCTTGGAACTGAGCTTGAACGTTATGTTTAGTATCAACTGCAACACTTGTCGCCAAATGAGCCTGCTCTTTAGTTTGTGTCGATACATTTTTAAGCTCACCAATTAAGTCGCGTAATTTAGTAAGAAACGCATTAAAGCCTGTTGCCAATGCGATTAATTCAGCATGTGTATCAACATGTAGAGTTTGTGTTAGGTCACCCTCAGCACTGGCGAGGTTATCAACACGCTGTTGAATTTGTTGTAATGGCGCCACGATAGTGCGGATCACTAAAGTCATAATAACAAAGGCTGCACCAGCAATAATAATACCTGTAACCAAGATTAAACCACCTAAGGTATTAGCATTTTCACTCATGCTATTTGCAAGTGCTTGAGGGCCTTCAAGAGCAAGCTCAGCAGGCACTTCAATCAACAAGTTCCACTGTGTTTTAGCAAGCTTAATTGTAATTGGATAATTAACTAAGTACTGATCGCCGACTTTAAATACGCCACTTTGATTTTTCGCTTTTACGTAATTGTCTAAAGTGCTTTTAGTCACCGCCTCTTTTAGCGGCCTGCCAAGCTTATCTTTGTAATGGCTGCTACCTACCACTAAGTCAAGTGAGCTTAATAAAGTGACTCGGGCTTTACCGTTATACAGCTCTTTTGACAGTTTTTCGGTCATGCTTTGAAACACAGGCAGGGTTAAATCAACACCAGCAACACCAATAAACTCGTTACCTCGAAGAATTGGCACCGTTAAAGACGTCATCATTTCAGAGTAACCAGGGGTGATTTCGTATAGATAAGGTTCCATAATGCATGGCACTTTCGTGTCTTTTACACACAAGTACCACTCAGCTTCACGCTGTCCAAATTCATTTAACGTATCTACATATTTTTCTGCGACATCGTCAACCACTTGTTGCTCAATGACACCATCTCGATTGCGCGTGAAATAGATTTCTAATGTACCAGCACCGGCTACAGAGTGGTCATAGCCACTGATAAAGTTAGCATCACGACCATCAAATGCATTTGCTTCGAATTGCGAGTAAATAGATGAGAGTATTGTGTTTTTATTCAGTATAGAGCGATTAAGTTCAACCACAGCATCGCGCGTTAGAGTCGCTGCAGCATCAGGGTCGCCTAAAATAGCAGCGAATGAGTAAGGTACTCGATATGCTTCATTGATAAAGCCGGCGACTTGTTCACCATATGCTGTTGCATTTGAGGAAAGTTTCTCTTCCACTTCAGCAACAATCAGCTTTTCAGATTGTTTAGCTAACTCTTGATTACTACTTGAAAGCTGCCACCATAAAATGCTTGATAAAACAAACACCGTAATAAAAATACTTCCTACGGTGAGCCATAACAACTTTTTCGCTAATGCTAACTGCCGCATTGATTCTTCCTGCTATTATTATCATTGATTAACTAATAGTTTAGACCATTTGTTTGATCACATTAGATTAATTGCAAAAAAAGTACTAATAATAAAAAGCATTGCAGGTAGAGAAATTAAACATGCCACCACTACTAATCCAAGTCTTTAATAGTAGGTAACACCAACAGGTTACAATAATGCAGCAACACACATTTGATTTTGACCAAATTATTATAGGCTCCGGATTTGGTGGCTCTGTTAGTGCGCTACGCCTAAGCGAGAAAGGTAACCGGGTATTAGTACTCGAAAAAGGCCTGCGCCGCGACGATAAAGAGTTTCCAAAAACCAATTTAGATATCAAAAACTATATGTGGCAGCCAGAAATTGGCCTAAAAGGCTGCATTCAATTTTCGTTTACCAGCAAAGTCACAGTGCTGCATGGCGTCGGTGTTGGGGGTGGCTCACAAGTTTATGCCAATGTGCACCTTATTCCTGATGATGAAGTCTTTCAATCTCCAGCTTGGACACGAATAAAATCAGACTGGAAGGAAACCCTAATGCCCTACTATGGTCTTGCACAGCGCATGTTAGGCAGTGCCAAAAATACTTACACCAATGTTGCCGATCACGCGCTTAAAGACATTGCTGAGCAAATGGGTCAAGGTGACTCCTTCAAAACCGTGAACACAGGTGTGCTTTTTGCAAAACCCGGCGAAGCCTATAACAAAGAGCTACCGGATCCTTACTTTAACGGTGATGGTCCAAGGCGAAATACCTGTCATTACTGTGGTAGCTGTATGATTGGTTGTCGCCATAATGCTAAAAACACTTTAATGAAAAACTATCTTTACTTTGCCGAGCGCAACGGCGTAGAAATAAGACCAAGCTCTGAAGTAATAAAAATCACCCCGCTCAGTGCAGATGGTAGCGCCGGATACAAAATCAAAATTAAAGATACCAGTCATCGCAATAGCCATATTTATACCCTGACAACACGAGGGGTTGTGCTAAGTGCAGGAGTAATGGGCACCGTTCCGTTGCTTTTAAAAATGCGTGATAAAAACAAAACATTGCCCAATATTTCAGCTTGGCTTGGGAAGCAAATTCGCACTAACTCAGAAACCCTCACCACCGCTAACAACACCACTAAAAAAGTTGATGATGGTGTTGCCATCAGCTCATTTATTTCGGTCGATAAAGACACTAACATTGAAATTTGCCGGTTTAGAGAGGGCGCCGATGGCACATGGCTATATTTACCTTACGTTCCCATGGTGACAGGAAAAGGTCTAAAGCGTATTACTAAGTTTTTAGTTAACACACTGCGACATCCAATAAAAACAGCCAGAGTTCTGCGCCCAAAAGGCAAAGCCCGCAGCTCCATTCTATTTTTAGTAATGCAAAAATCAGAGGCGTTTATTCACCTTGAGTGGCGACGCAAATGGTATCGCTTCTTTAAAAAGAGCATAACTGCAGTGCAAAAAGAAAATGATACGCCGCTTAGCGTTAGTTTTCCAAAAGCAGAAGAAGCGACCAAACTATACGCCGAAAAACTTGGCGGTGTGCCAGGCTCAGCCTTATCTGAAGTGCTATTTGGTGTACCGATGACGGCACATATCATGAGTGGGGTCGCTATGGGTACTGATGCTTCCAACGGCGTAGTTGATAGCTCGGGTGAAGTATTTGGCTATCAAAACCTGCGTGTTATCGACGGTTCAATCATACCGGGTAATTTAGGGGTAAACCCATCATTAACCATTACCGCCTTATCTGAATACGCGATGAGCCAAATACCAATATTCGATAAAGAGCGAGCAAGTAAGATTAAGCCAATAGAATTTAGTGAGCCGCGCGAAGGCTTAGTATCAGCGCTCACTGACTCAGGCGATTTAGCAAAATCGATTGCTGAAAAACAAAAAAGCCGCACTTAAAGCACGGCTTAATTTGATCAACAATGATTAGATCACTGATAGTTCTACAGCAATGTTACCGCGCGTTGCGTTTGAGTATGGGCATACTTCGTGTGCTTTATTAACTAGAGCAAGGGCTGTGTCTTTATCAAGATCACCCACTGATACCGCAAGCTTAACGGCAATACCAAAACCGCCTTCGATAGGACCAATTGATACTTCTGAGTTTATGTGAGTATCTGCTGGTAATTTAATTTTTGCTTGGCCAGCAACTAGTTTTAATGCGCCGATAAAACACGCCGCATAACCTGCTGCAAATAATTGCTCAGGGTTTGTACCTTGACCATCATCACCACCTAACCCTTTAGGTGTTGATAGTGCCACATCTAAACGGCCATCATCTGATTTTGCTGTACCTTCACGACCACCCGTAGCTGTTGCTTTTGCTGTGTATGCGACGCTTTGCAGTTCTTTCATGGTTACTCTCCTAATTAAGTGGAAATATATTTTGTATGCAAAATATATTAGATCAGCTTTTTCGGGATTGCAAATATTTTGTATGCAAATTAAAATACTCTTATTAAGTTTTGAGGATCGAGTATGAAATACCCACAACTAAAATTAGATAACCAGCTATGCCATCGCTTATATATGGCATCGAATGGGATTGCCCGTGCGTATCGAGATTCTCTCAATCAATTAGATTTAACCTACCCGCAATACGTAGTGATGATGGCGCTGTGGGAAAAAGATCAGATCAGCATTGCAGAACTACTTGAAAAAACCGCCATTGATGGCGGTGCGATGACGCAAATTTTAAAAAAAATGAGCGACAAAGCATTATTATCGATCATCAAAGATAGCCAAGATAAACGCAAACGACTCGTTCAGCTCGAAGCCAAAGGCAAAGCGATGCAAGATCAAGCCGCTGAGATACCGTCGAAAATTCGTTGTCGCTTCCCAAGCATTAACGATCAACAAGCGTTGCAACTAATTGAGTTACTCGATTTAGTAAATGGTGACCTTAATTAACAAAAATTATTTGAAAGTGAATTTGGATTACAACTCTTTTTAATATAATTCTATGCGCTATAGTGTTCAAAACTCATCAATACGGACACCATCATGAAAGCATTTGGATACACCACAGCAACCCCAACGTTATCTGACTCATCACTACAAGCGATTGAATTACCTGATCCAGTTGCCACAGGTCACGATATTCTTGTAACCGTAGAAGCAATTTCAGTAAACCCAGTTGATACTAAAATTCGCGCTAATGTGTCACCCGAGAGTGGCTATAAGGTTATTGGCTGGGACGCTGTGGGTACGATTAAAGCTATTGGCGACAAAGTATCGTTATTTAATGTGGGTGACCGTGTGTTTTATGCTGGCGACTTAACGCGCCAAGGCAGTAATGCTGAACTGCAACTTGTTGATGAGCGCATTGTCGGTCTTGCACCAACAAGCCTCAGCAATAGTGAAGCAGCCGCCCTGCCATTAACCAGTATCACGGCATGGGAGTTATTGTTTGATCGCTTACAGATTGAAAAATCTAAGAACAATAAACCAGCCTCTGTATTAGTGATCGGTGCCGCAGGTGGTGTAGGCTCAATTTTAGTGCAACTTGCCAAACAGCTTACCAATTTAACAGTTGTTGGTACCGCCGCACGAGAAGAAAGCGCCAACTGGCTTAAAGATTTAGGTGTTGATCATGTGCTTGATCATAGCAAAAACCTTAACCAGCAACGCCTTGAAGCTGAACTTAGTGAATTTGATTACGTAATTAGCTTAACGCACACCGACCAACACCTTGATAGCATTATGGAAGTGATCAAGCCACAAGGTAAATTGGCACTGATCGACGACCCTGCAAGCTTTGATATTTTAAAGTTAAAGCGTAAAAGTATTTCGTTGCATTGGGAGTTTATGTATACCCGCTCAATGTTCCAAACCGATGATATGATTGCCCAGCATCAGCTTCTTTCAGAGCTAGCCACCTTAGTTGATAACGGCACAATCAAAACAACATTGGGTGAACATTTAGGTAAGATAAACGTAGCAAACCTTATTAAAGC
Source organism: Pseudoalteromonas sp. NFXS39 (assembly GCF_040148775.1). Taxonomy (NCBI): domain Bacteria; kingdom Pseudomonadati; phylum Pseudomonadota; class Gammaproteobacteria; order Alteromonadales; family Pseudoalteromonadaceae; genus Pseudoalteromonas; species Pseudoalteromonas sp. NFXS39. Next base: position 625,158 of record NZ_JAGDEC010000001.1, read on the forward strand.
CCATAGGATTTTAGAGTCTCATAAGGCTCGCGGAAAGCTGGTATTGGAAGGGTTTGAGTAACAAGGTACGAGTTACGAGGGGAAAGTTAGAGAGAGTAAAGTTTCGAGAAGCGAGATGCGAGCATGTAGCAGCGATTTTACATCGCGTTTTATTCTTGTATCTCTCCTACCTCACCCATGTCGCGGCATAAAGCCGCTGCTGACTGTAGGCGTCACGCTTGCTTGGCGCGCGAAACAAAAGATTAAGATTCAAGTTACGAGAGTAAAGTTACGAGAAGCGAGGAGCCAGCTTGTAGCAGCGATTTCACATCGCGTAGTTCCTCACTCAACAATAAAAACACGCATCATTAAAGTGCATTACAGCAATTACCTTTCACTATTTTAGTGCCTGATTTTAGGGACTCCCCAGCCAAAAAATATTAACCAATTGATTTTTAATGCTTTTAAATTTAATAAAGGTTTGGCACAGATCTTCCTATAGTGAGTATGAACAGGCACTAACAAGGAGACTAACGTGACTAACTTCTTTCACACTCTTTATCTACTTTGGCGATTAGACATCAGCACATGGCATATGCATGAAGCAAACGATCCGCATAATGTTGCTGATTTGGAGCGTCGCTATGTTAAATAATGACCCCGCATTTATTGAAGCGCTTAAAAAAATTTCGGTTCATCAACTTACAATCACCGAAGCGTCTGAGCAGTACGACATTCCTAAGCGTGTGTTATATAAAGCTGCACGACAGCAACAAGTTAAACAGAACAAACAAAAAGCGTATTTAATTGCCACTCAGAAGCGCCTTCAACAAAGTCTACGTAATGTAGAAATGGAGTTAGCTAGCTTCAGCTAAATAACTTCTGTATGGTTAAAATACACGCACAATAATGATGGATTAAGTATGCACGCAGTAGAAGTAAACTTTGATGGCTTAGTGGGGCCTACTCACAATTACGCGGGATTATCGTATGGCAATGTCGCTTCACTAAGTCACGCCTCTTCGCATTCCAACCCCAAAGAGGCTGTGCTACAAGGCCTTGAAAAAATGAAGGCAATGCACGAATTAGGCCTAGAACAAGGTATTTTTGCACCTCATGCTCGCCCTGACATTAATGTGCTAAGGCGTTTAGGCTTTACAGGCAGCGATAGCCAAATTATTGAAAAAGCATTTAAAGCCGACCCTGTTTTACTGCGAGCTTGTTACAGTGCATCGGCAATGTGGACAGCCAATGCTGGCACTATTTCGCCTTCAGTCGATACTCTTGATGGCAAAGTGCACTTTACGGCTGCTAACTTAAATAACAAATTTCACCGCTCGTTAGAACCTGTCACAACAACGGCATTACTAAAAGCCATGTTTAACGATGAGCGTTACTTTAGCCATCATACACACTTACCTGATCAAGGCTTTTTTGGTGATGAAGGTGCCGCAAATCATAATCGATTATGCGACAGCCATGCAGATGCAGGGCTTGAGATCTTTGTTTATGGTGCAAGTAGTTTTAATAGCGCCCTACCAAAACCCGTTAAATTTCCTGCAAGACAATCTCTAGAAGCATCGCAAGCAATTGCCCGTTTACATCAGCTAAAGCCAGAAAATCAGTTATTTATTCAACAAAATCCTGATGTAATAGATCAAGGTGTCTTCCACAACGATGTAATTGCTGTGGCCAATGGCAATGTACTTTTATGCCACGAACAAGCGTTTTTGCATCAAGCTGATACTTTAAAACAAATTAAACAAGCCTACCTTGGCAACAAGCCACTGCATATTATTGAAGTACCAACCAATAAAGTGAGCATTAAAGATGCCGTAAGCAGCTATTTATTTAATAGCCAATTAATTACCTTAAGTGATGACAGCATGATGCTGGTTGCCCCTAAAGAGTGTCAGCGCAATCAAGCCGTCCACGATTACATTCAAGAAATGATTTTGGCAGATAACCCAGTTCAACAAGTACGCTTTTTTGACTTGCGCCAAAGCATGCAAAATGGTGGTGGCCCTGCTTGTTTACGCTTACGTGTTGCACTCAATACTGACGAACTGGCAGCGGTCAATCCGGGTGTGCGCTTCAGCGAAGAAAAATATACTCAACTAGTGAGTTGGGCGAATAAGCATTACCGTGACTCTTTAAGTAGTGACGACTTTGCCGACCCACTGCTTTTAACCGAAAGCTATCAGGCACTTGATGAGTTAACCAGCTTACTTAATTTAGGCTCTGTGTATCCATTTCAACAAGAATAAATAATGAAACTTAAAGCAGTACACTCTATTAAAGGGGTGTCTAAATCACTCAATACTTTACTGATTGATAGCGTTGCCAGTGGCGCATCAATCGGCTTTATTGCCCCTTTATCATTACAGTCAGCACATGACTACTGGCAAGGGGTCGATGGAGATTTAGCAACTCCTTACCGTAGGCTTTATCTTGCCCTTGATGGTGATACGGTGATTGGCTCAGTGCAGCTTTCTTTGTGCGCCAAAGCCAATGGCGCTCACCGCGGCGAGGTAGAAAAGCTCATGGTACACAGCGAATATCAAGGCAAAGGAATAGCAAAACAATTGATGAATAGTCTAGAGACCGACGCCCGTACATTAGGTATTCAATTACTGGTACTTGATACCCGCCAAGGTGATACTGCCTCATATTTGTATCGCAAACTCGATTATATTGAAGCTGGCACTATTCCTGGTTTTGCGAAAAGTTCCTCCGGTGAATTTGACGCAACGGTGTATTTTTATAAGCAAGTCGCCTAGATCTGCTTTTTATAGCCAATTGATATAACCATAAAGTCGACTAATAAAAATCTTTAAACGTACTAAACTAGTACTGCGGATTTTTATTAGGAGCGATAAATGGCGCTATCAATACAGCAACGGGTACTCTTTCTAGCCCTACTTCCCCCCCTACTCATTGCAATTATGCTGACACTCTACAACTATGTGCAGTCAAAACACAGTGGTGCACAAACCGTTGAAAGTTTTGCCACACAAATGGAAAACGACCGAAAGGCCGAAGTCAGTAACTATCAAAAAATTGCCATGAGCTCGATTGCTCACCTGATCGCGCAAGATGATGGCTCTAATACTGAACAGCTGCAAAACCAAGCAAAAAGTATCTTACGTAATTTGCGTTTTGATGATGCTGGCGATACCGGCTATGTGTTTGTTTATGATGTTAAAGGTATCAACATTGCCCATGGCGTTAACGCTTCTCTTGAGGGTAAAAACCTTTATGATTTTAAAGATCCTAATGGGGTTTATCTGATACGAGAGCTCATTGATGCGGCGAAGAAAGGCGGTGGCTATGTGCAGTATTCTTGGAAAAATACCAATGGCAGTGTAAATCCTAAGCTCGGTTATGCCGCTTTGGTACCAAAATGGAATTGGGTACTAGGAACAGGTTTTTGGATCAGCGGTCTTGAGCAACAAGTTGCAGTAACAGAGCAACGAGTTAATGAAGGTATTGATAATGCCTTTATTAATACTATTATCGCTTCAGTATTTGCAGTTGCAATTACCGCAGCGATTGCTGTGGTGGTATCGCGCAGTATTACTAGCCCTCTTCACACAACCGTACTAGCAATGAACGATATATCACAAGGTGATGGCGATTTAACCCAGCGTTTAATGGTGAAACGAGACGATGAACTCGGCAAACTTGGCAGCTCGTTTAACCGCTTTGCCGATGACGTCGGAAAAATGGTTATTGATATACGCCAATCATCGCAATCGATGAATCAAGCGTCACATAAGCTCAATGAGCTACTTGCCAATATGCACGCAGGTATTAATCGTCAACATGAAGAAAGTGAACAAGTTGCAACGGCAATAAACGAAATGTCAGCGGCGTCAATGGAAGTGGCACGCAGTGCCCAAGAGGCCTCAACCGCTGCTGAACATGCCGATCATTTAGTCAAACAAGCTAACAACCAGTTACTTATCGCTATAAAAGTAATTAACGGCCTTGCCAAACAAGTTGATGAAGGAGCTAATGCGGTCGATCAGCTTAATCAACAATCGAGTCAAATTGGTAGTGTGCTTGATGTGATCAGAAACATTGCCGAGCAAACGAATCTATTGGCACTAAACGCGGCAATTGAATCGGCACGTGCTGGCGAAGCGGGCCGTGGTTTTGCAGTGGTGGCTGATGAAGTGCGTACGCTTGCAAAACGCACGCAAGACAGTACTCACGAAATAGAGGCAATGATTGAGCAAGTACAGCAAGGAACAACAACTGTAAATAGCATTATGCAGTCAATTAAATCAGGCAGTGCAACCAGTGTTAATGAGGCGGGCGAAGTCGAAAAAGCGCTTAATGAAGTACTGCTTTCGGTTAACACCATAACATCACAAAATGCACAAATTGCCACAGCCGCTGAAGAGCAAACATCAGTGTCTGAAGCGATTAATCAAAACATGACGACCATTGTTGATATTGCTAACAAAACCGCCAATGATACCGATGTAGCCACATCATACATGCATGAGCTGTCAGACACGGCAACGCAATTAGAACAAAATGTAAGTCGTTATAAAACCTAACATTTTAGCGTAATTGTTAAGCAGGTAGAGATACCTGCTTAACAAAAATCATTGGTCTTTTGTAAGTTCTTTAACCAATCGAATAAATCATTATCGTAGCGCTTAAGGCGTTGTTGCTGCTTATGACTGAGACTATAAAATGGCGCAAAGCAGGCATATTTCTCACTCATAATAAGAACTAAACGCAGACCAAAAAGTGAGTAATGATGAATAAACTGAACTTGTCTTGCATGCATATGACGGCATTGTCCAAATAAATTACGGTAATACACGCCATGGCGACACACTGTTAAATTGCGTTTTGAGTTCACTACAAGTAGCGCCAATAACAACGAAACACTGCACAGTAAAAAACTAAAAAATAAATTGCCTAACTCCGACTTACTATGCATATAACCTACCAATAAGAGCATATTAAATACACTTAACAAGACCCAAGTTCTAAGCTCAAAGCGCTTCTCTAAGTCAATAACTTTCATTTTTGTTCCTAGGTTTTTATTTTTCGTTATGGTGTCAGCAAAATGTGGATGAAAAATGGATTTACCTCAAAAACACTCTTATTTGAAATTAAACCTTTAAAAACTTTCATCTCATTACAAAAAAGGTACAAAGGTGTTACCAGAAACTTACTATTAGTAGTTCAAGTTACATTAAGTTTTAGTTATTACACTATTAGTAAATTTTTAGAACATATAGGGAAGAAATGATGAACTTTAAAACTACATTACTTAGCAGCGCCGTTCTATTTGCACTGGTTGGTTGTGGCTCAGATAACGACAAGAACGACTCGGTTGATCCTCAGCCGCAAACTGCACAATTCACGTTAGGTGTGTCTGACGCACCTGTGACAGGTTTAAAAGCTGTTAATGTTGTATTTGATTCAATCACATTGAAAACCCAAGGTGGTGAAGAGTTCACTTTTGAGACCCGTGAAGATGATGATGAAACCATGCCTGAAATGGTTAACTTGTTAGACTACACAGGTGATGATGTATTTTCTTTACTAGAAGATGAAGAAGTTCCTGCTGGCGAATATCAATGGATCCGTGCAGATGTTATCAATGGTGACACAAACGATTTAACCATGACTTCGCATGTTGTTTACGAAGATGACAGCATTGCACCACTGGTTGTTAAGCGTAAAGGCAACGATGGTGTAGGTGAAATCCAACTTGATGGTTTTACCCTTAACCAAGCTGGTAACGACTTTGTTATTGAGTTTGACCTTAAAAAGTCATTGGTTGATCCACAAAATAGTGATGAGATCTTCTTAAAACCACGCGGTGTTCGTTTAGAAAACCTTGCCGAGTCTGAAGATATCGAAGGTACTGTTAGCGACGTACTCATCGCTAACTGTGAAACAGATAATATCGATATCGCATTAGAAGATGGCTCATTCAGTCATGCTATTTACCTATACAGCAGCGATGTTGAAATGCCAATGGATAACTATGAAGTTAACGAAGATGAAACACCACTAGATGCACCACTTGCAACTGCTGATGTGATTTTCGATAGCGAAGATAACCAATACGAATTTGAACTTGCGTTCATTCAACCAGGTGATTACCAACTTGCCTACACCTGTGCAGCGCATATCGATGACGTAGAAACTCAAGACGAAGCATTTACGCTTTATCAAGTTAAACCAATTACAGTAACATCGGGTGAAGACTTAAACGTGTCTTTCACAGTTTCTGAATAATATTGGCTTTAATACCAATTCACTTAATTAAGTGGTCTATTTTGAGGCAATAAAAGCTTGTTGGTAACAATGCAAAAATTTCGTTATTTAGTTGTTCTAAATCAGGAATTTTTAACGCAGATAGCGACAGGTTTAATCCCTCAAAATAATTATGTATTATTGCGGATTAGTATCAATACCCCACTAAAAAGCCCGCAATGCGGGCTTTTTGTTTTAAAGTTTATCGTAGCGAGTAATCACTTCGGATATTTTATCCACCACTTTATCTGCACCTGATTTAATGTCTCCCATTATCATGCTGACTTCTTCAACATTTTGTTGAGACTCACCAGACAACGCTTCTATTTCTTCGATAAGGGCTGTCATTTTTGCTGCAATTTCTTGAGTCTTCCCAATAAGACCTGATATTTCACTGGTTGACGCAGAAGTACGTTGCGATAAATTTCTAACCTCATCGGCGACCACCGCAAAACCACGACCATGCTCCCCTGCTCGAGCGGCTTCAATCGCTGCATTTAAGGCTAGTAAGTTTGTTTGCTCTGCGATGCTATTAATAGTCGTTACAATTTCACCTATTTGTGATGACTGCTGCGCTAATACATCTGACAATTCACGAGTTTGATGAACCTGCTCGCTCACTTTTTTTGATGACTCAACACTGCTCAAAATTCGCTGTTGACCATTCGTCACGACTTGCGAGGTTTCCTTCGAAGTGCAGCCAGCATTTTCTGCTGCATGTTTAACTTCTTCGGTGCTGTTAACTCTGGCGGTGACATCAGATGCAAACTTAATAATCTGCGTCACTTTACCCTGTTTATTAAAAATAGGGTTGTAGGTTGCCTCTAAATAAAGCGGGCTGCCATCACGTTTTTTACGAGAAAATTGCCCAGAAAAAATGCGCCCGTTCGCAAGCTCTTGCCAAAAGTTGGGGTTGTTTTGATAAAAGTCATCATAACAAAACAATTTATGATGCTGACCTTGGATTTCAGCGAGACTGTAACCCACAACATTAAGAAAATTATCATTTGCAGAAATAATATGACCATCAGGAGTAAAACGGATCATCGCGGTACTTTTATTAACGGCATCATAAATTGCCGACATTTCATCAAGCTTTTCAACTTCTCTGGTAATTTCTGAAGCAAACTTAATCGCACAGCGTACCTGGCCATCATCACCCCTAACGGGAAAATAAGTTGCACGCAGCCAAATATCTTCGCCGGCACCATTAATGCGAGAGAAAACCCCTGACTTTGCTTGGCCTCTAGCAATATCTTGCCAAAAGGTTTGGTATTCTTTTGAGCTACTATATTCAGGCGCACAAAACTTACTATGATGCTGACCAATAATATCGCCTGCTTGCACTTTCATTGTTTTACAAAACAAATCATTGGCTTCAAGAACAGTTCCATCGGGTGTAAATTCGATATAAGCAATATTTTCTCTGATCCCAGCTAAATACTGCTGACCTTTATCAACATCATGCTGCAACTCATGAATGAGTTGATCTTTATTGTTACTAAACCACATTGAAAAACCAATTGTGAAGGTACTTTAATAAAGTTTATCTCAGTAAGTGATAGATTCACATAAAAAAGTACCTTTTAGCCCTACAAATAGAGCATTAGGCCAGAATAAATTCCGAAACTAACACTCCTTTTAATTGCTCATTATCCACTGTTTTTACAAAGTGAAGACACTTTTTTATATTGATTTAATGAAGCCACTAACTGAGCAATCGTGCCATTATTATTAACAATGAACTGTGACTCATTTGACTGCAGCGCGTGTTTAATTTGCAGGTAGGGTTTTCGCCACTCTTTAATTCCTTCAATTAAGACCTTGTTATGCTTAATAAACTTATGCCATTCATCAACTTGTAATTGCAATGAGCTCTCAAGAGCTTTAGAACAAGACTGCTTGTAGTCAGCCACTTTATAATCAAACTCTCGCAGCATTAAGCTTTCAACTGGCAGCACATCAACTAACTTATCAAGGGGAGCCCCATGATGGTATTCATCACGCAAATAAGCTAAATGATGCAAGGTGTAATAATGTGCAGGCTCTAAAAACTCGCTAAATTTTAGTAAATTAGCAATTTTCTCTTGTGTTACATTGTCGCCTAACAATGCCTTCAATCGAGCACTAAATTGCTGCTTATGCCGACCTCCATGCTGCAATGCAAACTCATCCATTACTGCTAAACGACGATACATATCTCGCTCATTTACTTGCGTTCTTGGCGACCAAAATCGCTCTGCAATCGCATATAAACGAGGCCATAAGCGAGTATCTAAGCTCTCTGTCGTTATAAGTTCGGCCCAGATAGTTGCTTCACCGCCCAACACCCTGCCACTTTTATCTTTACCTTGTTCATCGTGAAGTGAAATATTAAGTGCCGTTAAGCTTGGTTTATTTTCTGACTTGCTTTTCATCTTGTATGGAGTGTTACCCACAAATGCAGTTTGATTACTTTCAATGTTTCCTACAAAAAGCTTTGTAGGCCCCATCCAAGTGTCTATCAATAACTCAAAACCGTGCTCTGATTGGGCAACTTGGTCAGTAATAAAATGCCCTTTTCCTTCTATGTATACCAATGCTGCTAACAAGGATTGAGTATCTCTAAATACCGTCACTTTTCCTTTGACTGAACTTCCTTTTAATCGTTTCAAAGTAAAAACTGAGTGGTTAATTACCTCTTTAGCAGTTACCCTTTTAGGTTTAATTGGATCTGGGTGGTTGCGATAGTGATAACTGGTCCATTGTGGTTGATCAATATAAAAGCCACTCGATAATAACCCATCGAACCCAGCTTCCTGTATAGCCGCGAGGGAATGATGGCCGCGCCAAGATTGCACTAAGGTTTGCTCGGGTAAGTTAGGGTGTAACACTTCATCCCAGCCTATCATCTTACGATTATATTTTGCTAATATATCCGCAACTCGCTGATTAAAATAAGCATGCAAGGCATGCGTATCCGAAAGCTTATGCTTAGCCATAAATGATTGTATTTGAGTATTTTCTTGCCAATCTCTGTCATCTATTTCATCACCACCAATATGTAAATAATGATCAGGAAATAACTCAGTCAATTCTTTAACAACTTCTTCAACAAAACGATAAACCTTAGGATTACTTGGGTCTAATAAAGGCCTGAATACACCCCAGCGACGCTCTATCTCATCAAGTTTTGTTCCGCTGCCAAGCTCTGGGTAAGCAAGCACGATACTACTGGCATGGCCTGGCACATCAAATTCAGGCACAACTCGAATTCCTAAATTTGCTGCATATGCCACGACATCTTTGATTTCTTCTGCGGTATAAAAAAGCCCATCGGATGCAACTTGGTGTAATTTCGGGTAGCTTTTAAGGGCAACACGCCAGCCTTGATCATCGGTTAAATGCCAATGAAATACGTTCATTTTTGCTGATGCTAGCCCTCGCAATGTCCGTTTTACATCACTAATAGGTAAAAAATGCCTCACGCTATCAAATAACAATCCACGCCATGGATAAGTGGGTGCATCGTTGATTGTCATTGCATTAAGTTGATAAGGTGTCTTTGCTGAAAATAGCAATTGATTAAGCGTTGCAAAACCGCGCAACATGCCAAATTGTGTTTGGCTTTTAAGTGTTATGGCCTTAGTGCTAATAATCAGTTGATAACTTTCATCAACATCTAATCGAGGGATATCACCCAGCCAAGCAGCCACCTCAATTTTTAACTGAGCACTGCGCTTATCTTGCCAAGTAACTGATGAAAAATTTTGTAAAAACGCCGTATTTTCAAATAGTAACTTACTTGAGTTTCTGTACTTTTCATCAAGGTAAACTGATAGATGGCTCGATGTCAGTTGCAGCTGGCCATCAAGATTCGTCACACTTACAGGCATAGGCATCAACAATGGCGGTTTTGCGACGGCAGTGCCTGTCACGCATAAAGCACACATCAATAAACGTAAAAAATAAGTCATTGCTTAACCCTCATTCGCTATTTGAATTGTTGTTGGCACTATCGCTCCTTTTTGAGCAATAACCTGAAGCGCTACTTGTTGTGCGGTACTTATAGCCTGTTGTGTATTATGCGAGTATAAATATGTAGCTAAAAAACCCGCACTAAAGGCATCACCAGCGGAAGTGGTATCCACCACATGCTCAGCCTTTTGTACAGTAAAGCGTTGTATTTCCTTGTTATTGAGCACTAAAGTATCAGCTACACCTTGCTTAATAATCACCAGCTTATTGGTAAATTGTTGATAAAAGCTGACTAATTCTTTCTCATTACATTGACCAAAAACGCCATGATGATCATCGTCAGTCACAAATAAATAATCGGCAAGCTTGTAAGCGGTTAAATAAAACGGAGTCGCTTGCTCAGATTGCCAAAGAACCGAGCGGTAGTTGCTGTCAAAAATCACTTTGCCACCTGCACGCTTAAAGTCATCTAATACGTCGAGTAGTAACTGCCGATTAGCTGTATCTAAAATAGCGAGACTAATTGCCGATAAATAACAATGACTAAAGTGTGTAGTTCTTAACGATTCTATAAAGTTATGTTGTGTATCTAACTGAAAAAATTGTTTGGCAGCGCTGTCACTTCGTGCATAACAAAATTTTCGCTCACCATGACTGTCAGTTGTAATTCCATAACGTCCTAATGTTTTATCCGTTGACGTTTGCACAAACGAAAGTGATAACCCTTGCTGTCGCCAAAGCGTCTGGGCAGCTTGGCTTATTTCATCACTACCGATAGCACTAACAAATTGCGCGTCTGCCTGTGGTGCTAAGCGTTTAAAGTACACTGCAGTGTTATAAACATCACCACCAAAACGAAGTACGTGCTCGTCATTTAATTCCTGCATAGCTTCACCAAAAAATGCGATTTTAATCATGATGCATCGCCTCTCTTTGTGCATTTAAAATTGCTAATGCTTGTTCACTATCACATGTTTGTTTTGGAGTAATGAGCGTTACAAATACCGATAGAAGCATTGATGCAGTTGTCGCTGGAATAATTGGATTACTCCAATAAGCTTGCCAACTCGGTATTAAAATGACCGCCATTGATACAATAAATGACACAAACAAGGCTGTCATTGCTCCTTGCCAATTAAAGCGCGGCCAAAAATGTCCGAGTAGAACACATACACATAACCCCGACATCAAAGTGGCAATCATATTGGTGATATAACCAATCACATCATTGGTAAGTAATGCCAATAACAACGCGATACCAATAGTTAGCACCAGGCCAATTCGCGAAAGCATTATGACTTCACTTGCATGCGGCATCCGTTTAAATACCAGTATATAAATATCACGTATAAGCACACTAACAGCCGCAATAGCATCTGAGCTAGCACTAGAAATAGTAGCTGAAAGTCCAGCAATAATAACCAGCGCAGCTAAGCCAAACGGAAGCAGCTCAAAGGCCATGTAAGGGAAAGAAAATGCACTGTTTTCAAGTGATGGGTTTAGTTTGTATGCAGCCATACCAATAATCGCTGGCACGATCGCAAAAAGCAGATATAAGCCGCCTGATAAATAAAACGACTGCCGGATACTTTTCACATGCTTGCCAGAATAAATACGTTGACGAAATGAAGGCGCGACTAAAACACCAATCAACACTGCAAAAAATAACGAAACCCCATGCACTACACCTATTTTATCTAACGATAAAAAGCTTTGATTTAATAAAGGTTGTGCTTCGTTTATTGCGGCTAAACCATCTGCCTGATACAACGCGACACCCGCCATCAAGAAAAATCCTATAAACAACACAAGTGCTTGAATAGAGTCTGTCCATACAACGGCTACATAACCACCAATAACAACATAAATACTAAAACCAAGTGCAATAAATAATTTAGCACTGAGCGGCGACAGACCTGTTAACCAAGCCAAATACATACCACCACCCAATATATGTGCGCCAAGCCAACCGATACTGGCTACAAAAATAAAAATAGCGATAGTATTTTTAACAAGCGGATTGGCACCGACATAAAACGATACTTCTTCGCTCATTGTCATAAATTCGTATTTTCTGACCGGCGCAAAAAGTTTAGCCAGCAATAAAATCCCGCACGCACCTCCGAGCCCATATATCATGCCAGCCCAACCATTGCTGTAGGCAAAACCTACGGCTCCCATGGATGAGCCAGTTCCAACCATAGTTGCAACAGTAGTACCTAAGGTTAAAAATAAAGGAAGGTTTCGTCCGCCTAGAAGAAAATCATCACCCGTTTTGTTGTTACGACTAACCCACCAGCCAAACCAGATCATAAAAATCAGATAACCTAAAAAGGCCATTAATAATTGCCACTTCATACGACATCCTGCTTCACCTAAGCCTCATTATTATGATTACCTGCTGTTTGGCTTGGTGCTTATAGTTATAATTTCGTTTCGTGTTTTTGACGTTCAACAGCCTTTGCTGCTGAACGCTTTAATGTTTTTTAAGGTGCTTTATAACAAGTCACATCAACTTCGACTTTACAGTCAACAACCAGATCTGCGACTGCGCAAATACGTGCCGGCGGATGTTCGCCAAAAAATTCTTTAAATACCTTATTAAACGACTGAAAATAGCGTGAGTCGGTCAAAATCACTTTTACATGCGCCACATGTTCAAGACCATAACCCGCTTCATCCATAATATCGATGCAGTTTTGAATCGCTAAACGCGACTGCTCAATAATGCCACCTTCAACAACTTCACCATCTTTCATTGGTGTTTGCCCCGAAACCATTAACCAACCACCTGCTTCTATAGCTCGAGCAAAAGGTAAATGCTGTCCACCGGTGCCTGTACCACCTTCAATACCAATACGTCTGATCATGTTATTCTCCAACTGATGTTAAAAATTTGCCCGAGTGTGCTGGCACAACTTGGTCATTAAGAAGTGTTGCCTGCCCGTTGGTCCATACACGATGGACGCCTGAAGCCGGCAATTCGGAATTAATAAATGTGGCGTTATCGCAAATGGCATCGCTGTCAAAAAGAACCAGATCAGCAAACTTACCTAAGCCAATTTCACCACGATCGGTTAAACCATAATTACTCGCGCTTAACCCAGTCATTTTATGGATCGCTGTCGCAAGTGAAAAAATACCGTCTTCGCGAGCGTATTTGCCTAACACACGTGGAAAAGACCCCCACAAACGGGGATGCGGATGAGGGTCACAAGGGAGACCATCTGAACCAATCATGGTTTTATCAAAAGCGAGTATCATTGCTACGTCTTTTTCATTCAGACCATGATACACAGCGCCGGCTGGTTGCAGCTTTTTAGCGGTATCAATTAATGACAACTGCCAAACATCAGCAATCTCTTGTAGTGAGCGCTCGGCCATTTCTGGATGTGGTTGTGACCACGTGATAAAAATTTCAAAGTCACTTGTCACTTGTTTTAAATCTAATGTACTTGAACTAGCGGCATAAGGATAAGCATCACAACTACAACGAGAATGCGCTCCCTGAACTGAAAATCGTTCGATTAACTCAGGCGCGCGTCCCCAGTTATTTTTACCAGCGCACTTGAGGTGAGAAATGATCACCTTAATATCAAACAGCTTTTCCATCGCAAATGCTTCATCCATAGCGTCAAGCACAGCATCAAATTCGGTGCGCAAATGTGTTGTGTACAGCGCATTATGTGCTTTTAGCACAGGTCCAAACGCTTGAACTTCATCAGTTGTGGCAAAATTCGCATTTTTATAGGCAAGGCCGGTACTTAATCCTAGCGCGCCAGCATTCAATGCACTTTTAAGCTGCTGACACATTTGGGTAACTTCGCTTTCAGTCGCCGTGCGCAATAAATCATCCATCACATTATTACGAAGCGTTGTGTGACCAACCAAAGCGGCTACATTGACATTCGAAGGAGCGCTTTGAATTGCTGCTATGTAATCAGCCATGTTGGCAAACTTAAACTCACTGGCTGCACCGAGTAGGTTCATCGGATCAGGAGCGCATCCTTTAACAATTGCAGGGGCTGCACTGATCCCACAATTCCCTGTGATTACGGTTGTGACACCTTGACTGATTTTTGCAGCCATATTTGGATTGCGCAGTACTTCAAGGTCATCGTGCGTGTGAACATCAATAAACCCAGGAGCAAGGCATAGGCCTTTAGCATCAATGACTTCTTTTGCTGACAATGACGTTAATTTGCCAATGGCAACAATACGGTCACCGCTAATAGCTACATCACAAGTAAGCGCTTCGTTGCCAAGGCCATCAAATACTTTAGCGCCTTGAATTAATGTATCAACAGGTTGTGAGACGGTGTACTGCATTGCTAATCTCCTATCGGTGCACGGTCCGGTCCTTGGCGATATTGATCAAGCTCATGCTTTATGCGGCGTAATTTTTCGCGAGATTTCTTTTGCGTCAAAATTGCGACTTCACTGGCTAACACATCAACTGCAGCTAACATCGCATATCGCGCGGTGCTTGGCGTAAAAATGTAATCAGATTCGTTAGTTTTGATTGGCAAATGAATCGTGGCTAAATCTGCTAACTCACTTTGCGGACAGATTGCGATAACCTTAGCGCCATACTCTTTTGCAATACGCGCAGTATCAATCAAGTCACGAGCACAACCCGTCAGAGATAGCATCACAACGACGTCGCTCACATCAACACTTGCCGCCGTCATGCGCATCATCACAGGGTCACTGTAGGCATTACTTAAAATATCTAATCGAAACAGACGATTATGGCATTCCTGTGCAACTACGGAACTCCCCCCACCAACACCAAAAATTAAGCTATGGCGGCTATTGGCAATATATAGGGCAGCTTGCTCTACATCGGCTTGTTTAATTAGTCCTGCGTTGATATCTAAAATATCGTGAATTGCTTTGTAAATAGCGGGGATATCTTCTCGCTGCGTAGAACTTTCATTTATAAATCGCTCACCTACTGCTAAAGATTGCGCAAGTTGTAACTTCATATCACGTACATTGCTACAACCTAGCGCTTTTGCTAAGCGGGTAATTGACGCATGACTAACATTCGCTTTATCTGCTAAATCACTAATACTTGCAGAAGCTGCAAACTGCAGATCCGCCAAAATCAATTGAGCGACGGCTTGTTCTGATTGGCGCAAATGCCCTAAGCGCTCTTTTATTCTTGAAACTATATCCAATCGTCTATCTCCTAAAAATAAGTTTCGACCACATCAACTACGTTGTAGCTATCATCAATCACATTGATGTAGCGCCACTTATCAAATGTTAAGCACGGATGTGAAGTAGCAAATGCGACAATATCGCCAACTCGAAGTGTACAATCGAGTGGTACTTTCATCATTGCGTGCTGATCCATCATTTTCTCTATCTTCCAAGTGGGATCTGCTTTACTTACTTGCCCGTTTTGATCAACCAGTAGTGAAGGAATTGGAAATCCCGCATCAAATGCAGCATCTCGCTTACCAAAACCGATAATCACTCGACCCGGTTCAGGTATTGATTGCACATACGCCCAAATTTCTAAGCATGAGGTAAGCTCAGTTTCTAAAGAGCATGCCAATTCATTTCGCGCTAAAATTTGCTGCTGTGCTTGTTCGTAAATACCTTGATCATGAGTGACATAACAGCCCGGACGAAGCACAGCGACCATGTTTTGAGTCAGTTTTTCGGGATGAAATGCCTCACACACTAAGTCGTAGTAAGCTGATCCCCCCGCTGTAATCATCACTTGTTGTGTGTCAAATGCGTTATCAGCAATTAATTGCTTACACGTTGCGACTGCATATTCGAGGAACTGACTTACCGCTTCAGTTTGCGATAGCACTCCCTCATAAACTTCGATGCCAGCCAATGCAAGCGATTGATAGTTAGCTATTTCAGCAACCAATAATGTCAGCTCTTTACTATCAACAACGCCACAGCGCCCTCCCGGCACACCAAGCTCGATCAACACATGAATCGTATGCTTAGTGTTAGCAAAGTACTCGCCAAGCATGCGTATATTATCTAGGTTATCAACCAAGCAATAAAAGGTTATGTCGTTAGCAGCAAGCAACTCATCTAATTGCTGGCAATTAGCACGGCCAACTAATTGATTTGCCATTAGCACTCTTTTTGCACCACTCTTTACAGCGGCATGTGATTGGGCAACTGTTGCGACCGTTATCGCGTAAGCCCCTGCAGCTAATTGCTTTTTAAAAATTGCAGGAGTCATCGTTGTTTTACCATGCGGTGCAAAAAGAACATGGCTTTTTTTTGTATAGTCAGCCATCCACTGAATATTATTTATTAAGCGTGATTCATACAGGCATAAACAAGGCAAACTGACATCTTGCTTAGCGACATTCCAACCTGATGAAGATAGTTTTTGGTAATTACCAAGCCCTTTATTAGCTCGATTTACTGTTTCTAAGTTTACGACACTAAATTTTTCCATTTCAAAAGCCTGTTTATAAATCAATCAGTTAATGGCGATAGTTTAAAAATCAAACAAAAAATATAACGCTTTTAATGTAATTGTTATTGCAATTTTGTTAAATCTAATGTTAATTAATAACACACACACAGTCAATACGTGTTACAAATTAACAGAAAATAATAATTACCCTAAAATAAACAGGATGAGGAACGTTAAAAATGAAATCTCAAACCCGTCGCCAACATAAACTGAGTCGCAGTATCACGGCTAATGCCGTTGCTGCTGTTATTTGCGGTTATACCAGCTTCAATGCGATTGCTGCAGATCAAAACTCTTTAACAAATGAAGAAATCGAAACCATTGAAGTCCGAGGTATTGCAGCCAGTAACAAGCAAGATATAAATAACAAACGCTTTAGTACTGGTGTAATGGATTCAATCACCGCTGAAGACATTGGTAAATTACCCGATGTAACGATCGCAGATACTTTACAACGTATTCCAGGTATTCAAATTCGTCGCTCGGCGGGGGAAGGTTCAACCATCAATGTTCGCGGTATGCCGCAAGTGACAACGCTGTTAAATGGCGAACAGTTTTTAAGTGCAGGTTCAATTACCACGTTACAACCTGACTTTACCGACGTACCGGCAGCGCTACTCTCAGGTATTGATGTACTTAAATCACCTCAAGCAGATACGCTAGCAGGCGGTATCTCTGGCACTCTAGATCTAAAAACACGCAGACCATTCGATTTAGAGCAAGGTACTACCTTCTCATTCACTGGAGAGGCCACTCGTGGCAGCCTATCAGAAGAAACTGATCCAAAAGTGGTTGCTTTTGCGGGTTATAACAACGATGACTTTGGGATTATTTTTACTGCTGCTTACGATGAAGGCACGCTTGCTAACTACCGAAACGGTACAATTTTGACATCAAGCGAAGTTAAAGATGAGACTACTCGCGATTTTAACGGTGACGGTGATCTAAATGACAGTTTCTACAGCCAACGATTTTATGGTGTGATGCACCGTGAAACGGAGAGAGAACGTTTAGGCTTAAACACCACAGTTCAATATCGAATTTCAGACGCAGTGACATTTACCGGTGATATTTTTTATACCAACATGGATGATGCTGATAGAAAACAAGGCATGATGATCGACAATGCTCGTGGCGATATTTGGGCGTATTCAGATAGCTTCATTCCTCGCTTAGATAATGACCAAGGTGGTCAAATATATACAGTAAATGATGCAACATTCTTGGCTCGTCGGGTAAGTGCTTATTCAGAGAGCTTAACGAATGATCGCGAATCAACTAACGTAAGTATGCAATTTGAATATCAAGGTGATGGCCCACTTTCAGGCGAGCTTCGCTATATTCATGGTAGTGCTGAACGAGGTCATACTGAGAATGTTGCCCACGGTTATTTAACCTCAGGCGCACAACATGGTTTGCTGAAAAATGATGGTACAGGCGCGACACCTGTAAATCCTAACGGTGTTGGTCCTGATTCTGTTGCGGTTGATTTTTCTCGTGGAGGTGAGTACATCACCCTTGGTTTTGAAGAAGGCTTTGGAAGTGATATCAATCAATACAACCTAGTATCTACATATTCAGAAAATAACTTTGAAGAAGAAGCGACACTTGATGTAGCACGTATCGATGGTCGTTACGAATTTTCAACAGAGCATCTAACTAACGTTGATTTTGGTATTCGAGCATCAAAACGCGATGTTGAGCGAGAAACTTATATTCTTGTAGCACCATTTACAACTGGCGACATAAGCGCAGACGTTATGTGGAAAGATTCAGGTGCCTCATTAGGTGACACCAATGGTGATGGCGAAAAAAGTGTTGCAGGTGGTGACTTAACCCTTGGCCATACTAACTTCTTTAGTGATTTACCTGATGGCTGGGTAAACCAAGTTAGTAATTTTGGCCCCGGTGGCTCTAATCAAAGCTTTTACTTAATTGATCCAAAAGTCATGGACGATCCTATGGCTTTCCAAAATGCTATTTATCCAGGTAATAAACGTTTAGCAAATCCATCTCGTACATACCAAGTAAAAGAGCAAACTCAATCAGCTTATTTTAAATTCAACTTTGCTGGTGAGCTTGGTGATATGAGCTATACAGCTAATATTGGTGCTCAATACATTAAAACGGAACTCGACATGCTACAAAACCAACTAGGTTCAGCGCGTCCATGTTCACTATGTACGGCTAGTGAAAAAACAGGAGAAAAATGGCTAAATCGTGATTACTCTGATTTCTTACCATCGATGAACTTTAACTTAAACCTGACTGAGGATTTCATTTTACGTGCTGGTTACGGCAAAACAATGACAACGCTGGACATTGGTAAACTCGCAGGGGGTATCAGTGTTGGACGTACTCGCGCTGGTGATGTTCTTGCCGCTGAACTTGGAGTAAGTCCTGATTTACTAGTTGCGGTTCAAGGTCGCCAAAATGGTAACCCTGATCTAGAGCCTTGGCGCGCTACAAACTATAACTTATCAGCCGAATGGTATTTCAATGAAAGTGGTTTATTAAGTATCTCTGCGTTCTTAATGGATATTGAGTCTTTTGTTGAAAATGGCACCGTAATGATGGGCTTACCTGATATTGACGGTGTAATTCGTCGTGAAGTACCTGTGACTACCGAAATCAATGGTGAAGGTGGTGAAATTAAAGGCTTCGAATTAACGTATCAACAAGCATTTGATTTCTTACCAGAGCCATTTGATGGTTTAGGTACATCACTTAACTTTACTTACGCACCAAGTGATAGCGCTAACGTTGATGTGTATGGCAAAAGCTTACCAATCCAAGACAACTCAGAAAAATCAGCAAATGCTGTACTGTGGTATGAAAAAGGCCCATTACAACTTCGTTTAGCAGCAAACTATCGTAGCGACCGCTTAGATAGCTTAAGCTCAGCAATGGGTGATGGTGTGATGCCATTTTGGACTAAAAGTACCTTGTATTACGACTTATATGCTGGCTATGAGTTAGCTGAAGATACCAGTATCTATACATCTGTCAGTAATTTAACCGAGGAAAAAGAAGATATTTACGCACAGTGGTCAGATAATGTGATCACTCAAAATATCTTTGAGCGCCGTATTACACTAGGTATTCGTACACGCTTCTAAGGTTAATCTAATTTGGCTCACTTCTGCCCAAGTGATAAAAGGTCTGTTTGGCCTTTTTAATGAACAACGCATCGCGTGGTTTAGCCAAATACTAAAACCAGCATAGCCTCCCCTTGTAGCTATGCTGGTTTTTTCGTTGTTACTATCTGAATATGTTAATATTATAAGCCTTATCCAAATAGCCTAGGCTTTGTTATGACATCGCGTATTCTAAAATCGATTTTTTACTCATCTTTACTATTAGGCTCTGCCGTATTTTTGCAAGGCTGCCAAGAACAGCCTCAATCTGATCATATCGCTGTGACTGGTGGGCTCATCCAAGGACAGCAGCAAGGGCGTTTTATTACTTATAAAGGTATTCCGTATGCTGCAGCTCCTGTGGGAGACTTACGCTGGCGAGCACCACAGCCAGTGCCAAAATGGCAAGGTGTTAAAGTACTTAACGATTACGCGCCTGACTGTATGCAAAAGCCATTTGCAGCAGATGCTGCGCCGCTTACAACAACGCCCTCGGAAGACTGCCTTTATTTAAATGTATTTACACCGACTAAGCACAGTGATACTCAATACCCTGTTGTAGTATGGGTCCACGGTGGTGGCTTTGTAAATGGGGGTGCATCGCCCGCGGTTTACTCAGGTGAGAACTTTGCTAAACAAGGGGTTATATTTGTTAGCTTTAATTATCGACTAGGCCGATTTGGCTTTTTTGCACACCCTGCACTTACTCGTTTTGAGAATGACGCATTGGGTAACTACGCATTAATGGATCAAATTGCAGCACTTGAGTGGGTGAAACAAAATATAGCTCAATTTGGTGGTGATGCTTCAAAAGTGACACTCATGGGTGAATCTGCAGGTGGTGCATCGGTTCATGCCATGATGCAAACTCCTGCTGCAAATGGCTTATTCCAACAAGCGGTTATTATGTCAGCTGGCGGGCGAGAGCTATTTAAGCAATTGCCACTTAATAGTGACGAGGACACAGTCTTAAGCGCTGAAAAAATTGGCAAAAACTTTGCCAAGCAACACACCATTTTAGGCAGTGATGAAAATGCCCTTGCAGCGCTAAGGGAATTATCTGCTGAAGAAGTGATTGATAATCTAAACTTGAGCACATTGAACCGACAAATCAATGATGATTCAACTTACGTTGGCGGGCCAATTATTGATGGCACCATTATCAATGCCACGACTGAAGCGCGCTTGAACAAAGGTACATTTAGCCATGTTGCAACAATGGTTGGCACAACAGATATGGACTTAGGCTTTGCAAATTTTGCTTCAAAAGAAGCACTATTCGCAAGCTTTGCCCCTCACAGCACACAAGCCAAAATGACTTACGATGCAAATGGCGACACTCCGTTACCGTTACTCAATTATCAAGTTGGTCAAGATGCTTTAATGCAAGAGCCAGCAAGGTTCGTTGCAAAACGTGTGACAGATATGGGTAATGATGCCTTTCTATATCGTTTTGGTTATGTAGCGCAAACTTTAGATAAACCCGGTGCAGAGCACGCCAGCGAAATTCCGTACTTTTTTAACACTGTGGCAGCTAAATATGGGCATGTGGCCACTGAGCAAGATAAGCAAGCTGCTAAAATAATGCACCGTTATGTCACTAATTTTATTAAATTAGGCACACCAAATGGCCCAGGCTTACCGACATGGCAAGCATATAAAAATGATGAATCTTTTATACTGCAAATGAATAAGTCGGGGACTGCAGAATTTTTACCAGATCCCTTACAAGCGCGGTTAAACATCACAGCAACAAAAGCTGAACAGTAGTAATAATTAAATAAGGTGCTTAATAAAAGCGCCTTATTTTTACCCTTGCTGCTGAACATACTCAAGCGCAGTCATCTTGTGGTATGTCACATTCGGATGAAATACGTGAGTAGGATCAGGGTCAACAACTTCAATCGGTATGCCTTGACTGCGTGCAATATCGAGTGCCATTTGCGTAATATTAACGCTAAAAGAAGTGCCTATAAAGACGATTTTATCGGCATCGAGCATACGCTGTTGCGCCTGTGAAATACGATAAAGTTCAGTGTAGTATTCATCAAATAACAACACGTAAGGCTTAAACGATTCGTTAATCATCGGGCTTTCATTATTGATATTAAACACCTCAAGCAACGAGTTGTGTAGGTTGTCTTCGTTGACCTTTTCCCACGGCGCATTAAAAGCCATCACATCGTCACCTTGATGGTGAAACAGTGTCATTTGATCTAAACGACCATGAATAGCAATAAAATCAGTGTTACCAGCTTTGCCATCAAGACCGTCGATATTTTGCGTAATGAGATTTTTATCACTCAACCAATGATGCACCTCATTGGGACCGTGATGGCGATACGTTGCAAAGCGATGATAATACCAAGCTAAAAATTCTCGTGGATTAGTTTCGTACATAGCACGTGTTGCCATTTCCATTGGCGTGTAATTTTTGCTACCAATGGTCCAAAAGCCATCTTCGCCACGAAAGGTCGGTATACCGCTAGCGGCACTCACTCCCGCCCCAGTAATATAGAGTATATTCATAAAGATAACTTTACCTTGTAACCAAGTGCATCGGCCGTCACTTGTTGATTATTGTCCATACCACCAAGACGATACAAACTTCCTTGGTGCTCTAATAAACCTCGGTGATCCATGCTCGCAGTATCGGCTTTTGGCATCACTTGCCACGTGTTTTTATCAATATCAAAGCGCCAAACATGATCACTCGCTAGCGCTGGTTTGCCATCGTACCCCATACCATTATAGTTATATGGATTATCAGAGCCGCCCATCATATAGATGTCGCCATTAAAACTGGTTGCAGCCATACGGTAATGGGCAACCCCTGTTGGATGTGGCACGGTACGCCAATCTATTTTTAAAGGGTTATCAGCATCAATAGTGCCTTTTAAGCACTGTGCAACTGCAGCAAAAGAACGACGTTTATCAGCATTTGCCTGTGTTTTTACACCATCACACACTAAAATAGTATTACCACTGATCGCAGCCGCTTGGCCAAACACCGGTTGACCTAAAAATGGCGAAGCCTGATGCCAAGTATCTGTTTGCGTATCATAAACTTGCACTAGGTTAACATTCCCATCATTATGCCAACCACTGACTAAATAGATATAACGCTGCTGGTATGAGAGCGCCACACTGTCATCCACAGGCACGGGCATATTGGCAAGTTGCGTATATGAATTAGAAAGCACATCATAGCGATATACATCAGGTGAAGAGATTTCTTGATGCTTTGCACTCACCGTATAACCACCAAATACATAGGCATGTTTACCAACGCCCACTGCAGTACTCGCCAAGCGACCAGTAAGTGGCAATGTACTCGGCACTGCTTTAGCCGCTTGCCATGCGTTATCGCCAACTTTGAGTACCCACACTTTATTGTGAACATCGGTATGTGCTTTGCCTGAGCTCAAGCCCATAAAACTTAAGAAGTAGGCTTGTTCATCAATAACAACTTTCGCTACAGCGTTGTTAGCGACGGCTTCAGGTAAGGCGGGAATGGTTGCAAGTGCAATAGAAAATAACAGGCTCATAAATTAAATAAATAGCTAAACACATCGCTAAAGAATACCATTTTATGAGCCTGAAAAAAGCTCGCTATTAGTAAGCAATACTAATACGTTGATTTAAATGTGCCGCCGACTTCGCTTCATCAAGCATCGCTTTAGCATAATCAGTAACTGATATTTTGCTTTCGCCGTTTGCATCAGTAAAGAAGCTATCGCCACCGACACGGTATGGGCCTTCTGAATTACCAGGGTAAATAACCGCTGCGGGTGATACAAACGTCCATAGTGTATCTGTTGTTGATGCTCTAAATACATCAAGCGCCTCGCCTTGAGCAATTGCTTCTGCTTTGTATTCAGCAGGAAAGTCAGGACTTGATACAAGGGTTACACCGGGTGCGACTTCTAAGCTACCTGCACCGCCCACCCATAAAATGCGTGTGCCAGTACCTGCAAGCGCGTTTAGTAATTGCTTTGCTGTGTTTGCAACAATGTCATGGTTACCTAAAGCACGACCACCAATTGCAGCAATAACAACATCACTACCTGCAGCTGCAATTGCGATATCGTCTTTTGTTAAATCAAATTCAGTTACAGTGATGTTTTCTTGAGTTACTTTACTTGCGTCTCTTACTAATGCATTGACTTGATGACCACGTGCGAGTGCTTCTGATGTAATGTGGCTGCCAATCCAACCTGTTGTGCCAATAACTGCTAATTTCATGAGGAATGCTCCGTTGTTTGTTTCAATGATTGCAGTTTACTTGTTCACTAATTACTGATAAATACACTATATAGACACACATTGTTTCATATTAAGATACCAATGGATAAACTCAATTCTATTACTAGCTTTGTCGAAGTTGCCCGCACAGGCAGCTTTACTCAAGCTGCTGAGCATTTAGGTTTAAGCCGATTACAAGTTTCTAGGCATATTCAAGATATTGAAAAATGGCTAAATTTAAGGTTATTTCATCGCACAACACGCAAAGTGAGTTTAACCCTTCAAGGCGAAGAAGCCCTTAGCTATTGCCAGCAAATATTGAACCAAGTGTCTGATTTACAAAGCCGAGCACACAGCCATAACAACGAATTGGTAGGTACCATTAGAGTTGCCTCCCCCATTGGGCTTGGACAACATAAGCTGTTTGATGCCATTGAAGAGTTCACCAAACGCAACCCACAGACTCGATTTGAACTTTTACTTTCGGATAGTTTATCGCAGCTTGTTGATGACCGCGTTGATATAGCCTTGCGTTACATCCACCAGCCCGATGAAGGCCTCATTGCACGCAAGCTAATGTATATCGCAACCGCAGTGTGTGCATCTAACGATTATTTATCAGCAAATCAAACGATTAATGAGCCCAGTGACTTAACAGCACACAATTGCCTTATTCATAACAAACAGAATGTTTGGCAATTTCAACGCGACGACAACACACAAAAAGTGACTGTTAAGGGCAACATAGTTGCCAACGATATGGGCGTACTTCTAAAAGCTGCCAAACAAGGAATGGGGGTTGCTCATCTGCCTTGCGATCTCGCAAATGACTATTTGATATCAGGTGAGCTTGTTAAAGTACTGCCAGAGCATACAACTATGGGCTCTCACTTATGGGCGGTGTATTTGTCGCGTAACTTCCAACAAAATGTGGTGAGAGCGTTCATCGACTTTTTAGCAGAGCACTGGCAACAGGATATCTTATAATCTAAATCTGCTGCAGGTACGTATAAGCAACAAAAAGGAGTCATAATGCAGCACTTAGAACATGAAATATCTCGTATCATCGAAATGGCATGGGAAGACAGAACCCCGTTTGAAGCAATCAACCAGCAATTTGGCTTAAATGAAAAAAGCGTAATCGCATTAATGCGTGAGCAGTTAACAAGCTCTAGTTTTAAACTTTGGCGAAAACGCGCGGCGGGCCGACAAACCAAACACTTAAAATTACGCCACCCTGATATATCTCGTGGTTATTGCAAAACACAGTATAAGCATAGATAAATTCACTTTATCTTTTGTGAAAACTGACCAACAGCTAAACTGCTACCTCGTGCCGCCGCACGAGCCGCTTCAACTGCAGCATTAAGTGCTAGTCCGTTTGTTTGATCTGCAATACTACTAATACTTCGTACAATGGCAGTTATTTGTTGAGATTGCTTATCGAGCTCAGTCATTTCAGCTGCTGCTTGTTTTATTTGTCTTGCTAAATCATTCATCACGCGGACCATTTCATCTAAACCTGTAGCATCTTGCTGCGCTGCATTATCGTTTTCAGCTGATATATTGTAAGCATTATCAACCGCTTGAAGCTCAGCTATTTCTCGATTTACTTGCTTACTGAGCACAGTAGCAAACTTAACGACTTTATAGAGCACGCCTTGCTCATTAAAAACAGGGTTATAAGTCGCTTCTAACCAAACTGGTTTTCCTAATTTATCTACACGTTTAAATCGTGTCGAAATAAAGAGGCCTTTTTTTAATTTAAGCCAAAACTCGGCATAATCTGTTGAATTAGCTTCAGCTGGTTCACAAAACATGCGGTGATGCTTACCGATAACTTCGTTCTTCGTATAACCAACACCTGCTAAAAATTGATCATTCACTTTTAAAACATAGCCATCTAAATCAAACTCAATGACCGCCATAGAGCGATTTATCGCTTGAACTAAGTCTTTATTTTCTCGCGATGTTTCAATTGTGCGAGTTAGTACACTGGCGTGAAGTGAAAACTTTTCAAAGCCTCGTTGCTTGCTCACAATCGGATGGAAAAATGCTCTTAACCAAACTTGTTGATCCTGTGAATTTAAAAGCTGTACGGCCCCAACCCAGGCTGATTTGTCTAAAATAGCTCGTTTTAAATGAAGGTAATGCCTTGTGGTTTTGGCATTATTAGGCACTAAATCAAGAATAGGTTTTCCTATTAGCTGTATTTCTGTATAACCAAGTTCAGCTAATACTTGTGTATTAGCAAATGTTATACGACCTTCCTTATCTAATTCCAGTGTAAACATTCTATTATCTAATGTATCTATGACTTGAGATACACTAAACAATTCATCCTCTAACTGAGCTATCCTTTTTTTCAATGGCTGGGTAAAAAACATAAAGCATCCCACCTTAAATACTTAAATCATCACAGAGTAGCTTTATAAGGACTACTTAATCTGTACCGTTCGATGATTTTAGCGTAAAAAAGTTGGGTAAATATCAACTTTCAAGACAATAGGAAGTTTCTTGAGGGAAAATAAGAAATGATTTAATTAAATAGCATTAAAAAAGCCTAGCTGTGTAGGCTTTTTGTCAGTGGTTAAGTTGGTTAGCGAATTGTCCAACCGCATCTACCACTTGTTGAGCGCCACGTTGTATATCCTCCATCATTTGACCTGACTCATTTGATAATGACACACCTTGCTCGGCTTTTACCTTTCCTTGCTCTATAACCTTAACTGTATTTTGTGTAAGAGACTGATTATCATTAACTACTTCAACAATTTCTTCTGTGGCTTTTGAAGTTCTCGATGCAAGCTGTCGAACTTCGTCAGCAACCACAGCAAAGCCTCTACCTTGCTCACCCGCTCGGGCAGCTTCGATCGCGGCATTGAGTGCCAGCAAATTTGTTTGCTCTGCAATACTACTAATACTTTGCACAATAGCAGCAATTTGTTGTGACTGTTTATCAAGCGCAGAAATTTCTTGTGCGGCTTGTTCCATCTGCTGAGCTAATTCATTCATCACCGTCATGGTGTTTTGTAACACCTCAGCCCCTTGTTGAGCCAGTTTATCGGTTTCTGTTGATGTGCCATATGCAATTTCGGCAGCTTGGGAGATTGCATTCTCACGATTAACTTGCTCAGTGATCACGGTTGCAAACTTCATTACTTTATAAAGCTCACCGAAATCATTAGAAATTGGGTTATATGAAGCTTCAAGCCAAACTTCATTGCCATGACGATCAACACGTTTAAAGCGATCAACAACAAACTCACCGCGCCTTAAACGCTGCCAAAACTTTTCGTACTCAGCAGATTCTGTAAGTTCTGGCTCACAAAACATGCGATGATGCTTACCGACAATCTCTTCTTTTTTATAACCCATACTCTCTAAAAACGGTTCATTTGCGTTAATAACCTTGCCTTCAAGGTCAAACTCTATAACCGCCATAGAACGATAAATAGCATTAATAGTGTCGCGCTGTTCACGAGAGGTAGAAATTGCATCAGTAAGTACAGTGCCGTAAATAGCAAAGTAATTAAGCTCCCCTTGCTCTGTGTGAACAGGATGAGCAATTAATCGCAGCCACTCAAGTTTGCCGTCATAACGGGTTATTTGTAAGTGCCCAACTCCATGCTGTTGATTTTCAATGGCGTTTTTTAAATCTTTAAACTGGTCAGTATTTTGACATTGTTCAGTAATAATATCCTGAAAGGGCGAGTCAATTAGCTGGCTTTGCGAGTAACCTAATTCATCTAAGAAGTTCTGGTTAATATAGGCCATTGTGCCATCAGCACGTAGTCTAAGCACCAGCATCTCTTCATCAATGCCTGAAGTAAGATCTTTTAACGGATAAAGTTCCGCCTTTAACGCATCAATTTCAGCCTGTAATGATTTGCTAAACCACATAAAACGCCCTGATTTCTTATTAACGTGTTGTTGTTCATAAAATTGTAGAACAATTAACACGGGGCGCCACTTTAAAATAAGTAAAAAGAATTAAGAAAAGTGATTTAACTAAGAAGCTTGAGAGGTCAATTTAACGTATTTCTCTGCCAGTTCATCTAACGTTTCACGATGATTTGGATCTGGCTTAATACAATCGATAGGACACACACTCACACAAGTAGGGTTATCGTAATGCCCAACACACTCGGTGCATTTGTTAGGGTCGATTTGATATATCTTCGCGCCCATATAGATAGCCTCATTCGGACACTCAGGATCACACATATCACAGTTAATACATTTATTGTTGATGAGTAATGCCATGACAAACCTTTAAGCACGCTGATGGAGTATTGCCTTTAAAAGCTAATCTAGATTTCAAAAAGCAGCGAAAATTGCAGCCGCATAATATAGATTGCTGCGAATGAAGTTTCTTTGATCTAGATCAAGTTTAAAAGTAGTTAAGATTCTCTAATCCGATATTATAGGACTAATGCACTGAGACTATCTATCTAACTAAGTTATGTGATGAGATAAGTGAGAGGTTTTATAACATCTAGAATTTGCTTACTCATACCAGTGACGATAACAAGCGCCA
Source organism: Pseudoalteromonas sp. NFXS39 (assembly GCF_040148775.1). NCBI lineage: Bacteria > Pseudomonadati > Pseudomonadota > Gammaproteobacteria > Alteromonadales > Pseudoalteromonadaceae > Pseudoalteromonas > Pseudoalteromonas sp. NFXS39. The sequence continues at coordinate 653,770 of NZ_JAGDEC010000001.1, forward strand.
TATAAAAAGTAGAATTTTTTCGCAGAAAGAGGCAATGGAAAGGGTTCTAAATTGGACTTAACCGAGTAATGTCGGGAAAAATAAATTTAGGAGTCCTTCATGAATAGCAACGTTGGCATCTTTTGGTTTGCTGAAAACACATTAGTCTTTAAAGCTCAAAGTGCTATCGACTTAAAACCAGATCAACTTGGATTTATTGATAGCACGCTGCAACACCAAGTTGAGTGGGAAGATAATAATATTTATCAATTGTTTGGTTTAATGCTAGACAACACTGACTACTACAACTTTCCCAGAGGTCGAGTTGTTTTTAATGTTGATCAAAATACCTCATACGTATACTTAGACAAAAGCTTGTTTAAAAAGCATATAGTTAAAAAGATAAAAGCTAATTTTTCTTTACTAGATACAAATGTCAGGTTCTATACTGATCCTCATTACAATTGCTTTGGTAGTATTTAGAACAAATAAAATACTACCAAATAACTAAGCACAGATACGCAGAGCTAAATTGGTGGCAACCCAGTGAAACTACTTACCAGAGGGGGCTGGTGATTGACTACGTATAAAAGCCGGAATATCAAAAATATCACTTTGGCTAGATACAACAGCTTTAGCTTTTGTTGTTTGCTCTACTTTAGGTATTGTTTCATCTATGTTTTTGGCATGAATTAACTGACTTTTTGCACCTGTGGCTATGATGAGTATTTCAAAGTTATTCGCCAAACTCGTAATTTTAGAAGCACCACAAATAACCACTGCGTTAGGGCTAACTTGATGACGTACTGTATCCATTATGGTGTTGTAACTGCCTAATGAGATCTCATCAACACAATTGATTTGTACAATAACACCTGTACTTGTGCTCATATCAACACTGCTAACCAGAGGGTTGCTTAGGGCTTGCGTAAGAGCCATTTGTAAATCGCTTTCATCTGCACACTTTCCAACCCCCAATACAGCATCGCCTTGAGCGTCCATTACTCTTTGAAAGTCACGCAGATCTACGTTAATTAATCCCTGATAACACAGCATATCAATGAGTGAGGTAATTAAAGAATGTAAAATTTGATTACTGTGCTTGAAGGCATCAAATAAGCCAATGTCATTGCCAAGCACCTCAATAAGTTGATCATTTGGTAAAGTGACAACAGCATTAGCGAACTGCTTTAATTCATCAAGCCCTTGCTCAGCTACTTTTCGCCTAAAATCCCCCTCACTGGTAAAGGGTAATGTTGCAATACAGATTACAGGCTTATTAAGATCTTTGCCTAACTTAGCTATGTATGGGCTAGCTCCTGTGCCAGTGCCACCTCCTAAGCCAGTTGCGCATAAGAGAATATCGCAACTTTTGATAAGCGTTAATAATTGCTCTTCACTTTCTTGTGCGGCGAGTAACCCTATTGCTGGGTCTGCGCCAGCGCCATAGCCGTTTGTAAGCTCAGCACCTATCAACACAAAATCATCACTTTGAGAGTGCTCTAATACAACCTTATCAGTATTAACGCAGTAAAACTTAGTTTGCGGGTTTTGAACCTCATTAAAAATGGTATTAACAGTGTTACAACCGCAGCCACCAATACCAAATACGCCAATAGACAAGCCATCTAAATTCTCAACTAACTCAAACATCATTGCTCCTCATTTTTAAAGAGCATAACAACAAGGTGCGTCAATTTTTGACGCAACTAAAAGTCACAAGTTATAAGTGTTTGAAGCCTCATTTAGTTTTTTAATGATTCTGCTGCGTACAGCTTGAGGCTCTATTACCTCAAGCCAATGTGATGCTCTAAACAATTCACTTGTTAATTGCTCTGTGTCCTGCACATTGAATTTAAGCAGTGATGTTTGAGCATCTAACTTTTTCTGCTCTATTAACTCACCAAATTGTACAAACCCCTGATTCAATGAAGATTGAGACGGCACTTTGATAATCAAGTTAATACTGTCCTGACGCTTTCCTTTATTAATCGCAGATCTTAATGAGCTTAACTGCTCTAAACTTGGTTCACGCCGTGTCTTTTGTAGTACCTTCACATTACGAATACGATAGACCGGTATCTGATAGCACTTTTCATGTAGCGTCCCTACCATAAACTGCGCCATGAGAATGCCATTGTCTTCTTCAAGACCATAGAAACTAAGTTCAGGAAAGGATAACCAGTGTGCCTGATCATATAAAACGCGATAAACCTCAGCACTAACTGAACGATTATATTTTATTGCATGCTCGATTTGTTCAACAACCTTGCTATCAACATTCACCTTAATCGAGCTATTATTTTTTAGGTTTAACCATTCAGGTTTGATGCCATTTAGTCGCTGTAATGCAATATCAGCTTTAGCATGAATTGTTTGTTTAATATCTACAGGGATATTCTGTGGCAGAAGCTGCTCAAGCAGTAAGTAATGCTGAGCAAGCTCAATACTGAGTAGCGGTGAGCTTCCCCGCCACTCTTTACTAATAGACCATGCATAAGGTTTTGTTCGCGTATCTTTTTCAAGGCCAAAACAGCCTTGATCGTATAAAGACTGAAGATCGCGTTGCAACATGCGTGTGGAGAGGTTAATACCGCTATCAAAGAGCTTTTGTTTTAACTGAGTTATAGTGATAGAGCTTGGCCTTGTAGGCACAAGCTCTAGAATTGCTAAATGGCGCTGGGAGATCATTATATTAGTACTTATATTTTTTCCTATGATGTTTCATATATGATTTTGTTTCCTTACTCATAGAAATTTTCATGTTTTTGCTAAGTGATAACTTCTCAGAATCTTTTGAGCTTAATTTATCACTTATCAAGATAAAGCCATTTGAGTCAAAGCTTATTAAGCCCTTATCAAATAACGCATCTAAATGTGCCGCAAGCAATAAACCATTGTATGGGTCTATTCTTTCATGGGCCTCGGCATCGCGCCAAGCTTTGATATGTGAAGCTCGGAGTAAATCTCTACACTTTAAACCGGTTAAAGCACAGCATTCTCCCCATAATTTATCTAAAGCTTTTCGAAACTTCCCTTGCCCTATTCTAGTCTTAACAAGCGCATCTCGTTCCGTCTCAGTAAGTCCATTTAATTTGTCGAAATCATTAATAAATTCATTAATATATTTTTCAGGTTCATCTTCGTAACTAGTGTCAATTTTAGCAAGTGGCGTAATGACATTTGTTTCTACTATTTTTAATAATTCATTGTAATTAGCTTTATGATTCTGACCTACTTCAAAAAATGCTTTATACTTCAGTTCATTGTCATCTAACTTGAACAGATGTTGGATATTCTTAGGTAACGTCACCAACTTTGGAAGAGTGACAGTTAGAGTGCAGCCTTTTTTCTTACATCTAATTCCCAACCTAGCTCCAACAGAATCATTTCCATATTTAAAAACATGACTAGAAGAGCGATTAAACCAACCGTACTCAATATTTGGAACTCTAAACTGATCACAAAATTTTATTATTTCTAATGCTATTTTACGGACTTGAGGGTTAGCATTGAGCCATTCATTAGCCGCAGGCCTTTTAGATAAATCAGGCGTTCTTCTTGATTTCTTTCCTTTTAATAGATTTGCATTCTTTTTTAATTTCTTAACTTTTATTGACTCTGATGAATCTGATATTTTTTTATCACTCATAATTCTGTTTCCTAATAATATTAAAATCAATACTTCTATTTAAGTCATTATTGTTAATTCAAATAACAAATCCAATCTTGCGTTCTGAACCACCTTTGAGAGCATTTTGTTCTTTCAAAATTGACAGCATACTCTCTTGAGTCATACGACGTTTCGAAAACTTCATTTGCCTCTTTACAATGGCAAAATCACCCGGAGTGAGTTTTGATAACCCAAGCAGTTCATTTATAACTGTCTTTTTTAAAACACCTCTGCCCAGTGTCTGTCTAAACATACCTTTGCACTGTATGGGTGTTAGATAAGCTAGGTTTAACTTGAAATCAAATCGCCTAATTACTGCTTTATCTAAGTTTTTAGCGAAGTTAGTAGCTGCAAAAAGTGGGAGTTGAAATTGCTCCATCTGACATAATAATTCATTAACTATTTGCACTTCCCAATTTGCCGTCGCTTGTTCACGGCTACATAACAAGCTATCTGCTTCATCAATAAATATTGCACTCACCTCCTGTGTAGCTTGTTTAAATAGTTGAGCAATATTTTGCTCACTTTCGCCAACCCACTTACTTAATAAGTCAGATGCTTTGACCGAAATGAGTTTAATATCAGCTTTTTCACATAAATAGTTTACAAAGGCTGTTTTACCGGTACCCGGCGGGCCAGTTAACAAAGTTCGTGAACTCGAAAACTCTATTACAGCCTCTTCTACCTGTTCGAGAGATGCATATTCAGACTCTATATTTACCATTTTAGGATTAAACTTTTGCTCTGCTTGATAAGTCAGCTCATGAGTTGAAAAGCCGCATGCAGTTAAGGTATTTTGAATGTTCTCTTCAATACATTCACGCGCAGTGTGTGCTTTAAATCCACATAACCTAGCTACATGTACTGCTTTTGCAATATGGGCTGGCAGCAAATTTCGCTGAGCTGCTAACTTACTTATGAAGGTGTTACCCGCGTTCAACCCTTTAACATATTTGCCAATCATTTTTTCTTTGGTTGTTTTACTTAGCTCAGGTATTTCATAAACGATATTGAACCGTCTAATAACGCTTTGAGGTAAGTCTTCTAGATGATTAGTTATCCAAATACTCACCACAGGTTGATTTTCAATGTAGCTATGAAGCAGCTCTTTTGAGAAACTTTTTGAAAATAAATCACGCTCAAAAATGTTTTCACACTCATCTAGTAACAGCATTGTTTTTTTACGTTTTGCTACTAGCTTACTTACTATATTGAAGTGCTCTAAGCGTAGCTCAGAGCTTGCGCTTCTACTATCAAGTTCGTTTGTTGGGTTTATTAAGTCACTACCTTTAGCTTGCACCATAAGCAACTGCGAACTACAAGCTTTTGCTAAATATTGCGCCAATGAAGTTTTACCGGAACCGGGAATACCATAAAGTAAAATACTCAGTGATTGCCCAGCGGTATTAGTCGCATTCTGAGTAGCTTTAAGTAACGTTTTTAAATCTAAGTGAGATAAATCAGTAGCGCTAAGTTCAGAAGCCTCACAAGGAGTAACCAAGTTAGATAAAATATCACTTTCACTATTTAACTTACCCTCAAGAAGGCTTTTAGCAATTGCGTTTGGTAATATTAAAAACTCATCTTCCCCTGCAAATATCTCCATATCCATTGAATACATACCAGATTCAATCATTATCCCAATTTGCTTGTTGAGTAGTGCTTCATCAATATCAAGAACGTGAGCTATTTTTTCTGCAATAACGTTAGTGTAATCGTCACGTAAATATTCAACAAGTTCGCGTAATGGTTTACTGAGCGTCATAAAGCACGAGAAAATAACCAAAGGAGTAGCCGCTTTTGGAAGCCCAAACGCTTTACAAAATATGTGTACATTTTTTTGTAACGTTGTAGGCATTGTGTTTATTGCTAAATGATCTAATCGAGCAACTAAATCATCAACACCTAAACCTTGAAGGTTTGAATAATTAAGTCCAGCAACCTCACACAAAGCCTTTTTAAATAGCTTATCGTGCCAAAGCTCTTCTACGTCAAACTCTTCTAATAATTGAGTGGCAAAGTGTGCCACAATACGTTTTAATTGAGGTGTTATGTTCATGCTATGTACCTAGTAGTCATTAACTTATGCAGCTATATTACTAAGTAAAAAGAAGTAACGTACCCACACTTCCATCTCAAAAAAAACGCGGAATATATTGATAATTAAAGCTTTTTTTCTTTTTTATTTTCTTTTGTTTTATTTTGGTTTATTCTTTAGTTGACCCCCTTGTTTTTTAGGCCCTGCAGAGGCATAAATAAAGCTATAACGTTTTTTTGGACTATTATGGAAAATATAAATTTAGGATCGGCAGAAAACCCTATAATCCTTAAAAATAAGCATCAAGATACCGAGTCCGAAAAATACTATGCCAGACATAAAAACGGAGAAGTGTATATTCACAGGCCTCTTCTACAGATACATACTAAAAACAATCATGAACTAGACAAAGATGACCCAGAAAGTGGCCTTTTTGCTTTTCATAAACTAAGAGATGACCAAGACTGCTTTACAAAAAATGTTATCTCCAACCCTCACTTACAACCATTAGAGATCAAAGTTTTATTGGCACTCAATGAACTTTTTCAAGAGCATTCGTCTTGTGAGGTGGTTTATATCTGTAGCTCCAATAAAGTAAACCTTGATAACTTTGGGGATGATTATGGTTTTTGGATAGCTGAGGGAAATACAGAGACTCTAGTAGAAGTAAATAACGTCCCACTTTATCAATTATTAGGAAAAGCACTCAATACAATTATTAGCAACGAAAAGCTTAATAAAATACTCATTAGGTTAGATAGTTTTCACTATATCAGTGTCACACCGGTCACATTCGAAAACTCCAAGCTTGGTATTAGTCAAAAGCACAATAGAAACCAGCGAGCTTATTTAAAAGTAATACAAATAAATGAACTGATGGACTTTAAGAATCTAACAAATATATGGCTTGCCAAAGATTAAAGTGCGAGTTTTGAGCTCGATTTAAAAACCGAGCCGAGCCTGCTTGCTCTAAAGCATGCTCATTCAAAACCACATTCAGAAAGCTTAATTTTTACTGTTACCGATTGGCTGCCATCACAAACCGTAGGTAAATCAGTTTTTATTTGATAGTGTCTCGATGAGCTGTGTAAACTCCATTTATCTTCGTGAGGTACTTTTTTTGTTTTAATGGCTCCACTCATAAAGCGATCTAAAGAACGGTTAAAACCACGCTTAACGCCTTGCTCGAAAACTTCAGCAATTAATGTATTTATAGAATCATCTACAGCTTTATTTTCTGAACTTTCACTATCAACATTTTGTCCCATAGCACATTTAGTTTTTTCTATTAAGTCTTCCATCCTTGCAGTAGGTGTATCACCTATTGAGTCTAGTTCTGTTTCTTCTTCAATGCGCCCGATCCACTTATTCATACTCTCAGAACGAATGCTTGCATCTCTATTTTTATAAGTCATAACTGTTATCCTTTAACTTTATTAGTTTTAAATCTCTGCGTTTGCTCAAATATTTCTCAGTACACTTCATCGCGGCTGATGGGTGAGTATTTAAATTTAGCGAGTATTAAAATCAGCTCGATTTATAAAGCTGATTTAATATCGTCGCGGTGATTCCAATCAACAAATTTTACTTTGTCATCTACAATTACTTTTACCGCTTGGCAAGCTCAATAAGCTTATCTTAAGGGCAGTCAAAGTCATATTTACCACGAGTGCTTTTCATGAGTCGTATAAGCCTTATTCTTCAATTTCAATGCCTAGCTAATATGTAAGTACTTCCGTTTAAGTCAGGACCCATCAATCAGCCACTTACAAAAGGTTTCATTGCTCTCGTATAAATCACTGGCAGGCTGCTTTCAAGCTGAGCTGTTATTTCGCGTAAACCCTCCGCCCAATAAATGCGAGTAGTCTTGCTCACCAAGTAACTCAACCACCGCTTGCTCTAACTTAACTTCAGTACATTTCATAATTCAATCCTTTAGCTAGCTACCTGAGCTTAACAATCCTATTAAATTAGGCTTATCATATGCTGTTGAGCCTTCTAAGTAATCATCTACAACACTAGATACCTGCCTTACCAATTGCTTATCCCTAGTAAAAAAACCCAAAGGAATATGTACTGGGCTTAAGTCAGGAATTAAAAGGTGATAGCAAACCGCTGCAAACTCATTATCCAATAACATCACTTCAACATTGCCATCAAATAAACCGTTTAAAATACCTGAGCTAGTCGATAACTGACCAAGCTTATGCTTCCATGCTTTTCTACCATTAACTGCAGCATTAGGCCTGTCATCACATGGTAGGTACATCATAAAATCATAACAGTTTTCGTTCTTATTCTTTTGATGCGACAACAAACTGTCTTTGGCTTTAGTAAAGCTTTCACTCACACCCCAATAACGCGTATTCGCACCAATCCATTTTAATTTTTTTAGTCCACCTTGATTTTTTGAAGGCTTAAGTATCTTTAGGTGCTCTTCAATCTTTCTCCACGGCTGACGACTATACAATGAGCCTATTAATAATTCATATGGCTTACTCCCTGAAGTATCAGCCATCTCCGCAATCATTGAACGAAAATCAATTTCACCACTTTTAACAAAACGCTCTACTGACATATCCTTAAACGCATCCCAAGCATGTTTTATGCTCTGCAGGTTGTCACTCAACCTAAGGTTATCCGTATCCTGAGCTATCGCTTGACTAATTGCCTCATCATTCTCATATATCTTATTAACATAAAATGGCTTAACTTTATTATCAAAATCTATTTCAAACTTTCGTTTTATTCTATGGGCAACACTTTTTTTTCTTGTTACTGTATCTACGGAGTAAAGGCTTGGTAACGAGTTGCCCTCAGTCCTAATTTTGCCTAAGTCACCCGACTCAACTAAACGGTGAAAATGTTTACTAAACATGCTTTTTGCATGCTGTTCGCTCATGCTTTTAATCTCATTATTAGCCGCTAACCTCAGCCCGGTGCTCCAACCTCCATGTTGCTTATTTACTTTGTTAAATCCTAGTAGTTCAAAAGAGATATTAGTTGAGTCAGGTTGAGGCTTTTCTACCATAGGCTTATCGTCTAAAGAAGAAAAATACCCTTTACTTAATACAGTCAGAGATAATCTGCCATCCTCTAAGTAAGTCACTTCATTTTTATTAATGGGCTCCTCTAAAGCTACATCAAGCTCACGTGGATTGAATCCAAAAAACGATGCTAACTCAAATTTAGACAATGGAGATATATGCAAAGCACGAAGTAAAAAATCTTTTGTAAACGGAAACCCTTGCTTACTCAAGTAAGAGTATTTAATACGATATGTTTCAGCAGGAACAATATAATCAACTTCGTTAAATTCTATATAATTATTTTCCATAACGATTACACCGCCTCTTTATGCTTTTGAGAGGTTACATCAACGAAAGCAAAATCACCCAGGGCGTTATTTTCTTCCATAAATTTAATTACACGACCAAACGGTAAGTCGCTATTTTTTCCTTGCCACATTCTCTTATCACCTACAATGACAAGTCTGTCCATCGCTCGCGATAATGCAACGTTTATCCTGTTTGGCAATCTTAAAAAGCCTGAGCTTTGTCTTTGTTCAGAACGTGACACTGATAAGATAATTATCCGATTTTCTTTACCTTGATAACTATCAACAGTATCAATTTTCAACAGCGACATAAGTGACTCTGAAACTCCTGCTTTCTTAATTTTTTGTCGTATAAGCTTTTTCTGCTCCCCATACATACATATAACACCAATAGCTGCTTCACCTTCTTTTACTTGTTTACTAAGATTGCTAACAAACTCCTGATTTTCATCAACTTGCTGTAATAAATCCACAATAGCTTGAGCTTCGGCATCATTAAAAATACTTGTACCAGAGCCTCTTTGGTGATGTGCTTTTTTTCCTAATGAAGAAGTATCTAACCACGTTGTAGCAGCATCTAATGGGGGAGGAACATCTGCATAAATATCTGGAATTTTTCGTTCACCATTCTCAAGCTCGCCTTTATAAAAACATTGCGATACCAAAGTTCCAATGGTGGGAGCCATTCGGTATTGCACTAGTAATTTAGCGCCTATCTGCTCACCGTAATAAGAATTAAAAGCTCGAGCAAAGTCACTTTCAATTAACTCATCAACATCACTGCCCGATTTAATCCCTAACTTTCTAGCCAGTGCTTGCTTATGCGGCTCTGAATACAAAGGGGGGAGTTGTTGATGATCACCAACCAATAAAACCCTTTTACCAGCTTGCATGGCAATTGCCAATTCACTCGCTATTGAGCGTGCAGCCTCATCAATAATAACCCAATCATACTGGTTACTTGCAATATCTATATGCCAATTACCTATACCCACACAGGTACCAGCTACGAGTTGGCGAGACCGAGCAAAAAATTCATCTAAGTTTGCACTACCAGAATTCATTACTTTTAGCATATCTTTCGATAATGCTATTAAACGCTTAACACTATGAGCAACATTAGCCTGTACTGCATGCTCATAATTCAAGTTTTTAACTAAGGTATCGCCCACTGTACTTAAATCGTCGTGCCAATCTTTATTCGTTCTAATATCTCTAGGTAATCGACTATTAATTAAAGTTTTACGTTCGTTGATTTGCTTTTTAAGCTCTTTTTTATCTTTAGGCTCTAACTCTTTCTTCTCTAGTTCTTTTAATGCACTGAGTTGTTCATCAATAATCGAGAGAACTCTTTTATCTAGTTCTACAAACGCCTCTAAATATTCTTTAGGTGCTTTTAATGATTTAGCTAAAGACATTACACGTTTTTTTAAATGAGAAGAAAATTGCTCCGCTTTTTTATTAACCATATTGGGTGAAAACACATCTCGTAGCGAGCTAGAAACTGCCGCCTCACGGCTACTAAACCTCACCACATCTAACGGAGTATCCAATCTGCTACAGTGTTTTCGAATACGTTCTGCCGCAGTATTTACCGCCTCGTGAGATTGGCTAACTAATAAAATACGCTGCGTCCCTAGCTTTTCTACTAAGTAATGTACAAAAGCAGCAATAAACTCTGTTTTCCCTGTACCTGGAGGCCCTTGCAGCATTGAAAGCGGCCCATAACGTAATAACTTTTGAAACGCGATTCGTTGCTTGTCATTTAGCTTTATTGTGTTGCCATTATCGTCGGTTCTGTCGTAACGGGCAAAATCTTCGCTTGTAACATTGTGTTCGTAATCAATCGGATTGTGCTGGCAATCAGGTTCAAAATAGTCGGCTAAATTTTCAATAACAGAGTCGTTTTCAATTATGCGGGTCAACGCGTTTTTACGCTTAACAAAAGAAGATTTATCAGCCTTACTCCTAAAAAAGATCACATCTTCCTCTTTTAGTCTGTTAACTCGGTATGAAAAGCTTGAAAGAGTAACTTTATTTAATGCCGATTTTGATAAATTTACTTGCCCAATAACAAATTCATCATCGCCATCTACAACAATGGCCTCAACATCATCTTTTGCAGTAAAAGCGTCTAGCGGATCTTTGTCTGCTTCATATGGCAAAACAATAAACTCTTTGTTGTCTTTGTAAGCCATTGCTTCACTGGCAAGCTCAACATAAGGATGAGACTCCGACTCTGTTTGTATAATAGCTTTCCATAACTCACGTGTAGAAATTGGCTCAACTGCACTTTCATCAGCTTTAAGCTCTGAGCTAATTAATGGTTCAACGCTATTACTGCTCGTAGTATCAGCAGGTAAGTTGGTTTCTTTTCGTTTTAATTCAAACTGCTTAATCGCATTTTCAAAGCTATAAAGCTGCTTAATTCTACGATTTAAAGTACCTAAGTTACTTGCCCTACCTTGTGTAACTTTAATTGCAAAAGGCACCTCAAAGTCTGCACTAGTAATATCTCGTCTTGAAATACTCTCTCTTTTAATAGGCGGCATACCGTGTTCAAATTCAAACTGTGCTCTATTAAAAAATAACTTTTGTATCCCACCTAAACCGCAAAAATTTAAAACTAAGTCTGCTGGGTTTTTATTGCTTTGTTCAATTGATACATACAACTTACCGTTATCCGGATAAATAGTAATATCTTCAAAATCAGTTCGCGCGCCGCCAATCTCAATATTTATGGTTTCTGCTTTAACTTCTAAACTTTGTTCTGGATTTAAAAAAGCATCCTCAAAGCGCGTAAGCTCCTTAAAACCATAATCAACATCTTGTAGTTCTTTAATTATTGCGTTGCTTACAGCAGGATGGCTTGAGCTTTCTTCACCCCAGTCAATTCTCAATAACTCTGCGCATATTTTCATAACGGCAAAGTTATCTCGCTCAAATGCCGTGCAGTTTTCGCTATTTATAGGACTATATTCTGAATTGTATACCTCGTTAGCATCGTGATGAAAATCGAGTACATCAATAATAAAAATATCGCCGCCATTAACTATAATATTCTCTGGTTTTAAATCTCCGTGAGCAAAACCAAGTGAATGCATATGCCTCACATTTGATATAAGAGCTTTGGCAACAATATCTGCCCCCCTAAATCTCAAGCTTGTATCAAGGGTGTTTCCTTCAATCCATTGTGCAACCAAAAATAAAGCGCTATCTCGAGCGGTTATACCAATATCAACTATTTTTGGCACAAAACTCAAATTCAAGTTTTGTAGTTTTTCAGCTCGCTCTAAAAAAAACAGCGTTCGCTGGCCAAGCCCAGGGCTTATATCAGTTGGGTTAATATTGTTCCAAACCTTAACTAAACCACTCTCGGCTTTGTAAACTTCTTTACTATCAGTTTCTTTAATAAACTCAAGTTCAGGATGTAATCTGCTTATTTTGCTATGTTGTACAAAACGCTCAAGCTGATTACTAGAAAACGTAAATGCTTCTTCTTGGCTTGGCGCGCTATCAAGTAACGCATCAAATAACTCACCTGCATTAGCATAGCTTTTATCAGTAAACGCATTAAGCAATACAGGGCCAAACCACTCATCACAATCACTAAGCTGTTGTGCTATATTTTTTTCAAATTTAGGCGTTAAACGTTCAGCCTTAATAATTGCCCATGCAATAATGGCCAAACGAGAAACGTCATGAATATAAGGACTTCTGAAGCTTTCTTTCTGTTCATAAACCGAAAGCTCATCACGTATTTCACCAACCGTTTCTTTTTTACGCTCAAAAGCCGAAATAAAATTAGAAAGCGCTACACGCTGCCCTGTACTCAACCATACACTATGGCTGCCAATATCTCGGTGGGCCAAATGTAATTGGTGTAAATCTGCAAAGCGGGCAATTAACACTCTCACTAAGTTTATTCGCTCATCTATTGATAAGTTTTCCCCATAGGTAGTAATAAAATCGTTAAGGCGCTCTTGCCCTTCGGGTAGCTCAACTACCTCGTTGTATTGCGAGGTTATTTTGTCTTTAGATGGGATAGTAAGTGACGATACGCAGTGATCGTATAAGTCACGGTTTTCACGTTTTATTTTGGTTAATACTTCACGTTCACGCGATACTATTTTAAAGCGGCCATCCGGCGTTTTAGCCTCTATATTGGTTAATTTATCAAATTCCCAACGACGAATAATGGCATGATCGTTTTTATCCGACTCACTCTGCGCATAAAACTCTGTGTATATATTATTTGGATGTTTAAATATTTCATCTTGCCCAACCCAACCACCAACCGTTAATGGCTTCGATTCTACTTTATTAGCACTTAGTAACTGTTTTTCTAATAAAGGAATATCGTTAAGTAAAACGGCCGAATCAGGATGAGGCCTAAAACGCTCATTAAAAGCATGCTCATTGGTACATAACTTACAAAAGTCATTTAAGCTCATCGTCTCGGCTAAATCATTTTTTTGTAACTTAGTAAAATCACTCGTACCGGTCATAACCACTAATGGGTATACACGCGGTATATGCTTACCATTGCTAAACCTGCCCCTAAAAGGTTTGAGCAAATTATCTAACAAAAACTTTTTATTACGGGTTATTTCTACAGGCGACTTGCCTCTGTCATCATTACCAAAAAACCATTTACCATTATTTGAGGTAATAGGTTGTCCATTCCAATGCTTTAATTCAACAATTAAAATATTGCAGTGAGTTACAATCAGTAAATCTATTTCGCCTTGCTGATTTTTATTAATAAACCTAAAACCCGCATACCCTTTCCAGCCCTCATTAAATGAGGTTTTTAATGTTCTTAACGCCTCAAAACCTTGGCTTTTTTTATTATTTTTACCCTTGTTGCTTTGTTTTTTTGGTCCAGTTAATACATTTTTTATTTTTTCAATTGCATCTATTTCATGACGTTCAAGGCCGCCCTGCCAATATTTTATATCCATATTTACTTCTTATTGTTTCTAATTATTTAAATTGTAGTTACTTAGTTGCATTTAGCTTTGAGCATACAAATTTACAACTTTACTTTTATGTGTTATTAAATGCTCTTTCTAATATTTGCCAAGTTCGGTATTTGTAATTCACCTGAGATAGGTTGGGTAGCTAAGTATTTCTAAACTTTCAAGTTGATTTATATTTAATTACTCTATCAAACCTCGAAAGAACTACCACTAAAGGAAAAAGCATTTGTAAGCTATTAAGTACTTAAGTTGTCATGCTTAATACAGCTGACCCTACATTGAACTGACAGTTACCACCTCACGAATAGGTAACTGTCAGATCAAGTCTGAGCTAGTATACCGCATCGTAATGCTTTGCTAATGCACTTAACATGTCTTTTTGGTGTTCTTTTATTTGAGCTTCTTGCCAATCTTTTTGTTCATTTAATATTTTAAACATGGCTTTTAACTTTAAAGAGTCGTATCGAAGTTTTGCTTCAAAATCGACAAGCTTCTTCTTCACTGCTTGATTACTATATGAAGAGTTTTCACCAGGGCTTAATAAAACTAAATTTCCAAATGCATCTAAAAAGTCTCGCTCCAACATATTTTGGTATTCTTCATGCTGCGGGTAAACATGCTCAACAGAATTCTTAGCCGTGATACGATAGTTTTTGAATTGTTCCCGCTGCCTATCTGATTCTTGTTTCCACAAAATGTATTCCAGCTTCTGAAACCAATAATGCTCAAAACTCGTTCCTCTAGGTTTAACAAAATAATTTTCGTATGCCTGCCATGAGTAAACTTCCGGCTGCTGTTGCTTCGCTAGCTTGAAGCTAGCTGTTTTTTGAGTTTCAGACTTAGCCGCCAACGATAAGTCATTATCAATTTTTTCAAGCAAGGCTATAGCTTGTGCATCTTGAGTTATATTGTCTTTTATCAAACCTGCAATAAATGGGGTTATCCAATACTGCGCACTCCGCTCACCGGTAAAGTTACGCACACTTTGCAGCATTACTAATTCATTTATTTCTTTCTGAGTACGATTAATGTACCGCATCCCATTTGAATCACTTAAACTTATATTCGTTAAACGCAATTGTGCATCATCGCTATCGTCACGCTCAACCCACTTAACCACCCAACGATCAAACTGATAACGCACTTGCCACAAAGTTTTGATAAATTCTTTAACTTCGTCTTCACTCGCTGTAATGAGTGGCTCAAAGGTTTCTAGTAACTTGTCAGCATGCACGCGAGGAGCAACATCATTAGTGCCATCGCCTAGCTCAACAGCTCGGTTAGCCAAATAAATACGATAAGAATGGATAAGTAATAATGGAAAACCAATAATGGGACGACAATATACAGTTTCGGTGTCTAAATCGTAGGCGACATCACCTAACTCAATATTAGATTTATTATCTTGATTTCCTTCGCTACCACTTACTGTAGTTGAATTTAATTGTTCTGCTAGTTGCACAATGGTCAAGCTCTGCTTAGCTCTTTTACTAGCACTCTCATCTTTTACAAAAAGCTCCTCCTTAAAACAAGCCAAATGCTCTGACTCAATTCTATCCCACGGAGCCTTAGGAAAGACTTTACGCACATTGCGCTCAAAGTAATTTTCCATGTGTTCACACGCTAACCACATAGCATCGAATAAAACTTTATCTTTAGAAACTTGTTTAAGCAATTTTGATTTTAATATATCAGCCTGCTCAAGCTGTATGCCAGCAGTGTTCATGGTAGCGAACAAACGATTCAAGTCCATTTGAGAAGGCACTATATTATTCACCCATTGCACATTTTTAAAAATATAATCACCTAATAAAATACGTTCTTCATTTTTGAGCGCTTTCACTTGTTGCTCTAACACTTGTAACGCTGCATATATACGCTTTAAATATGGATTTTCACCAATCGCTTCTAGCCCTGGAAATACATAATCATCAAGGCCAGCTAAGCTACCTAATAAGTGCTGTACTTGATCTCGAATAGTAAATTGAAGTCTCGGCTGCTTTTTAAAGGCGGCTAAATATGCAATGGCTGAATCAACTTTTGCTATTTTAAAAGCAAGCGCAATTAGCATTAGCGTGGTAGTGCGTTGTTGTCCATCGATTAGCTCATAAATACCATTACCATCTTCATCTAGTTCTACTGAGGTAAGCACTGTACCAATAAAATAATTAGGCTCTTCCGCCAAACGAGCATCGTTAATATCGTTGAATAGCTTTAATACTGCTTCATCTGGCCAAACGTAGGGACGTTGATAACTCGGTATACTAAATTGATATTGATTCGTTTGAATGTAATTTAACGTAAGAACCTGCGTTTCAACGTGATGCTGTGTTATCTGATTTCCTTTATTATTAGCTTCACCTGAAAATACATTAGCCATTTTGGCCTCCTTGACTTGTGCGCTTGCTAATCTGATGCATAGCCATTTTTTCAGTGCCTAGAGGAAGAATGTAAGCATCTAACTTTGTAGTGTAAGTGTTTGCGAGCTCTTCTGCTGAAAGGCTATTAACAACGTCTAGTCCAAAGTTATTTAATACTTTATGTATAAAGCGTTTTTTAACGCTATTTTTATTAACAGCTAAATTAGCTGGGTCTGCTTTAAAGCTAAAACGGTCTAAATAATCAAAACACATGGCTGGTGTGTAGCTAGCTGTAATCCAGTCAAGTACAGGGTTATCGCGGACAAAGGCTGATATAGAGTTTTCTCTCACCGCTTTTTGATTGCTTACCCGAGGTGAGTAGATAACTCGGAACAGCTTCTTCGCTGCAATGTCTAACTGTTGTTCGCCAAATTGGCTAATGTATATAAGCAGTGCTGTATCGTATAACCCTTTTACATAACTACAACCCTCAAGCTGGCAGATCAGGTTTTGATAAAAATGAAAAAAGCTAACAAGAGTGTTTTCTGTATTCGTTGGAGAATGTGAAGTAACCTTTTTATAGTTAGCCTTATTATTAATTCCGCCCGTTAAATACTTACACCTTAATTGTTCAAAGTAGCTTAAATAATGAATAGTATTAATGCCGCTATTTAATGGCTGTCTCAGTTCATAACCTTGCTGTGCTTGTTTATCTATTTGTCCACCGTCTGGCAAATATGTACGTTTAAAGCGCCCAAAAGCAATATCTTCACCTTTACCCGTACTTTCGCCAAGTTCATTGACAACAGCACTTCTTACTAGATTAGGCTGGCGGTGAGAAGGTACATTACGGTTATAAAGTTTTTGCCAATAGCGCCCTTTAAGCAATGATCCAACAACGGGGTTTAAATCGCCTAATGCTTCCCATTTTGCAGCAAATTCATTTTGGTTTTGTCGCGCAATGGATCTGAGGTGATGTGCTTTAATAATGTCAGGTCCACTTAACCTAACACCACCAGTATTCTGAGTTTCAAAGAAGCGATAGGCATCGTCTTCGCTACGAGTAACAACTAGAGTTAAATTGATTTTATTGGCATCAAAAGTGGCTATTTGGCTAGCATTACTGGTTGTCGAGTATGCCTGTAACCAAGCAAGGTTTTTAACGATTTGTTGTTGTGATTCTGGCGAATCGTAGCTTAGGTTAAGAGCAAAGCCATGTGATTCATTCGCTTCGTTAACGCTATTAACCGTATAAGATAGATATTGCACATAGGAAATCAACGCTAAGGTTGTTAAACGTTGCTGACCGTCAATAATATTTAGCTGCCCACTTTCTACTGACTGATGCAAGATTACACTGCCTAAGTAATACCCATAGGCACTATCGCTTAGTGCTAAATCGCTTAAAAAAAGCTGATAGTCACTCAACAACTTTTTTATTTGCATTTCGCCCCAACGATAAGGTCGTTGATACTCAGGTATTGCTAACTCACCAGCAATTTCCGCTTTACTAGAACTAATAATACTTTTGCCACTGAATAACTGCGCTAAAGTACAAGATGCGACTTCAACTGACATAAAACTCCTTTTAAGGTCGCGCAATAGAAACTCTTGATAGTTAAAGCACCACTATAGATTGCTTTACTACTTTTCCGGTTTGATTGTTAACACAACCTCTAAGTAATAATGTTTGTATCGGCCCACTCATATTTTGGCTACTGTGATGTTTTACAAAATTTTGATTATCAAACACATCCCCCTCTTTAACTTGTTGTAGCTCAAACATTGGAAAGGCTAACTTAAATCGAGCAAATAATAACTCAAATAAACAAACTAATTTTTTATCATCTTGATTACTGCTATTGTTTATTTCAGCTTTAATATAGTCCCAAAGGCTAAATATAAACTTTTCTTGAGTTCCGCAAACAACCAACCCTTTTGGTGTCGTATCTTTGAAAATATTTTTAATTGATAGTTTAGTTTGTGACGAGAGCCCCTCATAACTCTCTTTAATCCTGAGGTCTTCGTCAAAATTATCTCTGTAAAAAGTAATCTTTCTCTTTAAGTCTTCATACAGGCCTGAGGTTTCTGCTAGTGCTTTTTCGTTTTTTTCAAAATCAGTTAAGGCCACTGATAAATTTTTCTCAAGGCCTGATTTTTCAACATTTAAAGATCTAATTACATCTTCACTTTCAGCTAAAGCAGAGTCTTTTAGCCCCAGCATAGATTTAAGCTTTGCATTTTCTTCTTTTAACGCATCATTTTCTGCCTGCATAGCACGGCACTCATTTTGATTTGGCTCTTCAACCTTGTTAGGCGATAAACTAATTGAGTGCTTTTCAGATTTTTCGAGTGTTATTGCCAACACTTTAGTTCTAACTTCCTCATCTTCTAAGAGAGCTAAAACCTCTGTTTTTAAATTATTCTTATCCATAACTAACCTTCCTTTTTAAGCTCATTAGTCTTTTTAAGATAATGAGCCTGTAAACCATTTGAACAGCCTTCTATCGCAGTACTTCTTGCTTCGCTGGTGCTATCATCTTCCATTACATCAAGTGCTTCTGGCTTATCACTTAAGGCTGTAGTGAGAATTTCAGATAAATTTGGGTAAAGTTTAATAAATGAAGAAATAGCATCTATTTGAGCCAACAGCCTATTTAATTCACTTTTCCCAGTCGCAAAGTCGTCTGCAATACAAATGTCAGGATCAACATCAAATGCCTCATCATCAGAAACTATAATAAATGCTAAACGTTCATTCTCAATGTACTCAACTTTACGTTTGAATTGTTCCCAATAATCAGCACTATCAACCCATAATTCACCCGAGAACCGAATATCCTCTAATTCGCCTTTAATAACTCTGCACGTTCTAATTTTGCAATTTTTATTTTCAACGTAAAAGTCTGTCATTTAATTACTTAGTCCCATTACTTTATTTTCAATTTCTTCTATCGATAACTCTGGTTCTAACTTTTGATATGCCTCTACTAAAGCGCCACTATGCTTTGTTGTTTCATCAAGAGTAAGCTCATCATTTAAATAAAGATCATAATCTTCTAGTTTTAAGTCATTCTCTTTGTAGGCTTTAATAGTGCTAACTATTTCTTTCGTTTCAAGCTCTTGCGAAGCCACCGTAGCCATAAACTCAGGCGTTACCACGGTATCTAATTTTTCGTTAATTCCCTTTAAAGTAATAGAAGCCCCTATAGAGGAACGAGCTAAAAGTTCTTTTTCATCTAATCTGTCAAATTTATCCTTATCAAAGGGAACATTATTGTTTAGGTGATTTATGTATTCATTGATTGAGTCAAAGTCTTCTGGTTTTTTTTCACTTAGAATCGCCTTTTCACCTAGCTCTTCGAGATTATCTTCTGGCCGAATAATACCTAACGAAACACCCACACTTCTAATTGCTTCTGTCACTTTAGTCGCAAGTGAAACACCCAAATTAGCAATACTAGTTGCTGACTTTACAAGGCTATTACCAATACGTGAGGCTGCACTACTTATCAAATTACAAGCACTGCTAACAACGCTAAACACACTACTCAAAAATCCCATAAATTTTTCCTTAGTTAAACGTTAATACTCTTGTTGGTTGATAGCGCATTTTTCTGCTCTAAAGTAAATGCTATTTCAGGGTTTATCTTGACCTCAGATAAGTAATGGCCTAAACAATTACTTCTAAAATCTAGCTCTTTTATATTTTCTTTTGACTCAGCAAGAGGTTTATAACAAGAGGCAAGAATATATTGGTGCATAAACTCAACGCCATAACTTTGAATGTAGTTACGTAGCGCGCTATTTGATTTTCGTTTCTTTAATGTTTCAACCCAAGCTAATAGCGGATTCCCCTGAAGAATATCCTGAATTACCTCACCTGAAGGAGGGCTTTCTAATAGTTCTAAACCTTTTATTAAACCTGACTTGTAATTATCTGCGTAATATTGAAGTGCTATTTTTCTAATATTATCGGGATCGACATCTGTTTCTTCTGTTGTGCTAACAAACTCTTTTATTTGTACTTGCAAAGGTTTAGTTGTGCCCGAGCTAGATAAAATCACGCGTCCCGGCTCAAGGTTAGATAAAAAGCCTTTTTGCTCGTCAGATAACGCCATAGTGTTCCCAACGGCTTCTTTATCATCTTGTGCAAAAAGTTTATGAATAATTTTTGTATTCGTGTTCTTTAAAACTTCTGGCGTTAGCTTATTTGGAATTTGATCAACAATGATTAGTGACTCCCCATACTTACGTACTTCAGCCAACATATCAGAGAAGGTTTCAACGCCCTGTTTTTTATTTGAGCTATCCCCTGCCTCAAATTTAGATAATAGCCTATGCGCTTCTTCAATTAGTGTAATGTGTCTAAACTTTTCACCACGTTTACGATACTCTTCGTGATTAGCACGTATAGCTTCATTTAGATTAGCTAAAACAAATCCCATTATTAAAGACTTTTCACTTGGGTTGCGTATCTCTTCAAGTTCTAAAATTACATTGCGTTTAGCTAAATCTCTAAAGTTTATAGACCGCGGTGTATTTAGCATTTGGCCTTTAGAACCTATCAGTAATCCTTGTAAGCGGGCTTTTATTGACCCTACATAATCCTGTTTTAATCTATCATCAAAGCCCTGTTCACTTACAACGACCTCTGTCATATCAATTAATTCTGCGAGTGTAGGAAACGCATACACACCAGGCGCAAATGGGTTTTGATAATAGCTATTTTTAGAGTTAGCGATATTCCAACCTTTCGCTTCATAGCACCGATAAATAGCAGCTTCTATTAGTTGGGGTATTGCGGCTTCCATGTCAAAAGCCGACTCTATGCTCGCCTTTATCATATCAACTCTAGAGGTAATATTTTCATGAGGGAAAAACTCAAAAGGGTTTAGCCTGAAAGGCGCAACATTGTCATTACCCAAGGTAAAAATTAAAATGCTGTTATCTTTTTTTGTTAGTACTCGGTATTCTGTTTTAGCTGGCTCAATAACTAAAAAAGGCATTTGAGCTGAGTGCAATAATCGGTGGCAAGTCGTCGTTTTACCACTGCCTGTAACACCTGCTATAAACGTATGTTTGTCTAGGTCACGCTTATCTATACTCACCTCTGTTCTTTGCTTTAAACCACTTTTAACTAAGTTACCCAAAAAGAGTTTGTTTTCATCACTGGCCTGTTGCGTCATATTCAAACCAAACTCAACTTCTTCTTTTAAAGTTAACCCCACGACTTCTTTTTGAGGTAAGCCAGCAACAACACTCAATTCATTGGTAGAGAGCCAATTACATAAGTATCGGTTGAAAGGATTTTTAGAAAGCAAAAGATTTAACTGATGAATATTTTTATCACTTCTCGCAACATCAGCGCTTGCTGCTTGCAATGCAGGCAATTGAAAATTCTTTAATGTAGAAATTTCATTTTTAACGGTCAATTTTTTAAGTTGTAAAGGTGACTTATTTGCCTCTTCACCCGAAAATATTGATTTTGCAGTATTTCCTAACTTTAAAACACTGGCCTCAGAGTTAGATAATAAGTAAATATTAGACAAATAAAGTCCTTTATTTTTGCCTATTTGAATACGCTTTAATAATACCTCATCAATATAACTCACCCAGTCCTGTAATGTTTTATCGGAAAACTCTCGAGATTCACTAGATGAGCTACCTGTTTGCTCCGATGTATTTGTTCCTCGGTTACTGCCTGTAGCCGTTGATTCTGAAGTACCTTTAGTCGTACTTTCATTACCATTTATATGGCGATTGTGGTCGCTCTCAGAAAAACCTGATGATGACTGTTTACTGCCTTCAGTGTTATTGGTCCCTTTGTTTGTAGTAACCGATTTACCGGTATTAGTTGTTATAGATTTACCATCATTTGTACTGGTTGTTTTAGTGGTACTAGAACCTTCCGAGGCTCCTTCAGTCTTAGCCTTATTTGTTCCGTCTTGAATACTTTTTTTAGACAAAGGCAATAGTTTGTCATAAATTTCATGTAACTGTCCTTCAAGTTCATTTACTTCAGCCAATGAAAGTGGGTCAGCCAGAACAGCCAAGCAGAATCTATCGCCACTCATTATATCAACCAATCGATCAACACCTTGAAACTGTTCGTTATCTTCATGAACACTTGGTACACCTTCAAGCTTTGAGACTTTAGAAAAAGCATCAACGTCGCTTTTAACTTGCTTTCGTTCATATTTATCGAGCTTTTTAACTATGCTTCCTCTAAAGTTTCCCTCTAAAGAGGGCTTTAAAATACTCTCGCCTATATCGTCAACATCAAGCGATAAATCCCCTTTGTAACGTTTATCTTTTGCAATACCAAATAAAAACTTAACACTTTCTCCATCGCCAATAAGTAAATAAAGAAAAAGAATGCCTTCAATATTTAACGAATTTAAAACATTCTCAAACGCCTCTTTCCGAGGTAGATCTTCATCAAAGGTAACTTCTTTTATGTGATAAAGTGAAAATTCATGCTCAGCTAATACAAATGGCTTTTCGATTGCTGGTACTTGCACTTTTCTCTCAACACTATTTGCTTTTAAAAGCTCAACAAGCGATTTTTTTATCCGTGCCACTTTAAAAGTCCTTCATTACTGCTTGTTCAGCTTCTTGTTGAGTCATTGTTGGTTCAGCATTTTTATAAGCACTAACCAAGCAATCACTATGTTGTTTAGTTTCATTCAATGATAACTGCCCGTCACTGTAAGCTTCTATTTGCTCTATATTTAGACCACTGTCTGAATACGCTTTAACAATCTCGAAAACCACTTTCGAGCCTACACCTATCTCAGCTACTTTATTTAAAAATGGTAAAGAGATATCGGTCCTTAATTCAGTATTTAAGGCTTGCAGTAAAATGGCACTCCCTATTGCCTGACAAGCTAAAACATCTGTTGGCTCATCAGTAAGCGCTACTTCTGTTACATCATTACGTAAGTAATCGATATAATCATTAATTTGATTAAAGTCCTCAGGTGCTTTATCTGCAGAGATAGCTTTAGCGCCAAGCTCATTAACACTTTCATTCGGTTTAAGGACGCTAGATGCAATGCTCAACTGCTCGATAACTTGAACCACCTTAGGTAAGTTTTCACCTACTGTTTTTAATACTATAGGTGCGGTCCTAGCTATCATTGGGCCTAAGGTTGCAGCTAATTTGCTAAATGCAGTTATTAGCGTAGGGATAAGTGCGGGTACTAGCATATTATTCCTTAAATATTATAAGTCTAGGCTTTGAGGTTCATTTAGATAAGAGTTACTTTTAATATCCTGCTCATCTGCTATCACGTACTCAATCTGAGTAGGTGATATAATTCTTATGTAAACCATTGCTTCATCATCGGTTAAATCAAGTTTAACACTCTTCTTTTTAATACTGTCATCTGCTACAAGTACATTCCCCGTACTTGAAGTAGGTTGTTCTGAGTAATAAAGTTCAAATTTTTGATACCCCGCATCAATAAATTCTATCCATTCATTAAACTTATTTTCGCGGTCAACAATTGGTTTAAATTTACCTTTCCTATTTTCTCCCAAATAGTATTTAAACCGTATATCCTCACCATTAACATTACGGTCAATTACTTTGATATTGCCGCCTTCTCGTGACTCAATTAGGCCAAAAGCAACACCCGTTTTGCCCGTTGGTTTTTCAATATCCGTTTTATCTGCACCAAGTGGTGCAAATAATTCAAAATGACTTTGCTCGTTACTTCCAATTTCTTCATCTTGCAGCGCAATATGCTTTTCAAATAATGATGTCACGTAGCTTGATTGGCTTGAATTACCAGCTAAAAATATTTTTACATTATCTATATCATTAAGCTGTGCTTCACTGTGGCTAAATGCCAAACGCAAAGCATCAAAAAAGTTTTCAACCCCTCGTTCAATGCGATCTGAAAGCAATTGCCTTAACTCTTCTTCATCAACAACTAAGCTGAATGCTGAATGCTGAATGCCACTGCTATCGGTTAGCGTAATATTTAAAGTGCTTGATGAATCAATACTGAAATCTTCATGCTCCTCCCAAAATGGGCGAAGCGCAATACACAGCTTCTTCGTATTGTTTTTGGCTTCTTGTGAATAACTTAATAACTGCTCACTTCCTGGAAACGCATCTTTTTCAGGGTGTTTCTCAAATTGAATACCGGCTTCTAAAAGTGCAACCTTATTTTTCTTAAATACTTCAAACGCCAAAAGCTCAAGTAAATTTTCGCCTCCTAAAAATTTGTCTCCTCCTGCGCCAAAATGTTCTATCACATAGTCAAAACGGCGCTCTTTGGCACCTTGAGCCTCTCTAAAAATACCAAAGTCAAAGTCAGTGGTACCGCCACCAAAGTCAAATACACCATAAAAAATACGCTCATCGTCTACAGGGTCAAAGTTATGAGCTTTAAATGCTGTTAGTGCGTAAGCTGCAGGTTCGCTTGCCCCTTTTGTTACTGTTAACTGCTCAATGGCATCAGCGCCGAGCTCACTCGGTAGAGATTTTTTAATGCCTCTTTCAAAGCTATCGATTATTTTATCGCGCACTGGCATTTCGTAAGTCACAGGAAATGAAAGAATGTAATCCATAAAAATGCCGTTATTTAAATTGTTAATATACAAACCTAAATAGTAGGCATAAATTTCAATCGGGTTAAAGTCATCCTCTGTAAGTTCTAAAAACGGGGGTAAGTCAATCACTTTACCTTGTTGACCAACTACTTTTAGTTTTCTGTTTTTATCGCCTGCCCACTGTTTTATTTCATCTAAAAAGGTATTGAATTTACTAGAGTCCGTTCCTTCCAATGCATTTTTTGCTGTATGTGAAATGGTTAAATCTTGCCAGCGTGTATAAGGCTTGTTGGCTTTTTCACTGTAAGCAGTAATAAACGTGTCAAGGTCTCTAAATTCCATAATTGTTGGGTTTTCATAATGATGAGCTTGTATATCTTTGCTTAAATCCCCTGTTCCAATACGCATTGGATGTATATTCACATTATCTTTTTGATACACCACAACAGTACTTTTTGTGCCAAAGTCAATTGCCACAACACCATCATTAATACTCGATTTTGGATCTCGTGCAACCATAGGGATGGGTAAGTCAATAACTTGCTCACCATCACTCTCAAGCTTCTCAGTCCATAAAGACCAATGACCAAGCTCGGTATCTTCTAGTATTTTTTTTTGATAAGGGGCAATATCAGCACGAATAAAGTCATCTAAAAGCAATGTGTTAGTTATATTTTTCTGTATAAGTTGTTCTAAAATCTGTGTTTTATCTCTAAGCTTTTCAACCGCCGCTTTATTGTTGTAATTTAGCGCAACAATTAAAGCTTTATACAATTCATTATCTTTGAGTTTAAATGGAACAAAGCCATTGTATATAGCATTAATAAACACTCCTTTACCGCCATTCTCAGCCACATTTCTCTGAGGTAAATATGGTAAACAATGACCTGAGTTAGTATCTTTAAGGTATGAGCTATCACAATCAAATCCTTGCACCTTATTTTCATTTTTATATAAATTATAGTCAGAAAAGCTATAGCGACCGTTAGAAATTTTAAAAGGTGTATTAGATAAATTAGTTAAGCAATTTAAAGTTGATAAGCTTGGCACATCCCATTCATTAAACGCATCTTCAAGCTCTAAATTTATAATTTCAATAACATCTGCATAAAGCTCCCCTGAACTAAAACTGCCATTTTTATTGAAATTTTTTATTTTATCTTCGCAAAGCATCCAAAAACCTTTGGCATTCTTATCAAAGAAAATATCGCCTTCAAAAATTACCCAACGGTTTGCGTAGAATTCACTCTCAACGATCGAAAAACATGAATTTAAAGCGTTAAGTAATGGCTTTTTTTTATTAGTTTGGCCATTTATGAACGCAGCAATTTCTTCTTGCATTGTTGTATCTAAATTCGCCACCATGTTCTCAAACGACGCATCCAACCCTTTTTGTTGTGCTTCTTTATTTGACAGTGTCCATTGAGAAATTATTTTTGTATCCATTGTTTATCCTTAACTAAATTTTTATCCCGAAAATAACCTATTTAGCAGTTACATATTGCAGAAATTTAAGAGAACCAAACTGCTAAATAGGTTACTAAAATTTTAATGCGAGTTGATTTTCACATGCTTGTGATTAATGCACTCGGTGATAGAGGCGGCTGTGTGTCGTTTTGATACACGTTTACTGGTGAAAGTTGTGTCATTGTCAAAATTAAGTGAGTGTTTATGTGTATTTGTCATATCAACGTCCTTCTTATTCTTGTTTTAAAGTAAGAGCTATAGTTCGCCAGCAAAAGCTTTTTGGCTAAGGGAGTTAAATAAACTTTCTGACTCATCACAACTAGTCGAAATAGTTTTAGAGCGTTCAAAACAGTGTTTGACTATCTCAGAAAATTTTTCAATCTTGGAAAACTCTGGCAATGAAAATTCAAACCCAGCTAGTTCTGTTTTATTTAGCTTTGGAATATTTGCTCTTGCTGGTAATGAAGATACGTAATTATCAAAATAACCAGACAGGAGTATCATCCAAATAAACTCACGAGTAACCTTTCCTTGAACTGGTTTGACTG
This sequence comes from Pseudoalteromonas sp. NFXS39, assembly GCF_040148775.1. NCBI lineage: Bacteria > Pseudomonadati > Pseudomonadota > Gammaproteobacteria > Alteromonadales > Pseudoalteromonadaceae > Pseudoalteromonas > Pseudoalteromonas sp. NFXS39. Next base: position 680,719 of record NZ_JAGDEC010000001.1, read on the forward strand.
GATACATATCAGCGGAACACATTGCCCTAAAGTCAGGCAGAGCAACTTTTCTCAAATAGGGACGTATTTTAGAGTAAAGAATATATTGTTCATCAAATAAGAATTTCTTGCTAATTAACTTCTCTTCTCTGGCTGTTAAAGCTGGTAATAGTTTACCAGTGCCCTTTTCAATACGATCAGGTCCAATATGCAATAGATCCAAATATTCTTCTTCACGTGGGTCTACCATCTTTGCATCCAGAATGGATACATCACCAAATTTAGTTACATTAATACTACGCTGTAAATCAGCTCCGAACATATCTAGGAAGACGCTGCGGAGGAAGTCGTCGGCGAGGTCGATGGCTTGTTGGCGTTTGCGGCGCACACTGTCGGCTTTATCTAAAATCGCGGCGATGCGTTTTTGTTCTTCGAGTGGTGGAAGTGGGATTAGCTCGTCGTGAACCAAATTCCTATTTAATGTCGGAACTCCAGCTCCTTCGACAAACCTTTCAAGTTTAAAAGCTTGGAGCATGTAATATACCCACTTAGGATAGTTACCATGAAAATCAGTGACATACAATGCTGTATTGAGAGGCCAGTAGTCCTCTTCAGTATAATGAACCTTTCCGATAGTTCCTGAACGACCAGTAATGACTCCGGGAGCTTGAATTTTCACTTCATTATGAAAACCATTTTGTCCATTTGCAGCGTATATTGGAACATCGCCTTCAACCCTGTTCTTTGTTGGGAGGTCATACCCTCTTTTAAGAGTCGCAACTTCTTTTAGAGGTACAAGAGGCCAACCTGCTGAGTTAGTGAAGAAGCTCACAGCATCTCCTCCAGCTCTTTTAGAGTCGTTCCTGCGCTTCCATGCGCCCACGACATTAGTGCTTCCTGCACGTCATCAGCGGTAAATGACTTAAAATCAACTTTCGTCATTACAACATCTCCTCAAGTTGTTTTAAGTCATTTAGAATTTCATTTTCTAAAGATACTAACTTGCCCAAGATTTCTTTTGGTGGTTCATATTGCTCTTCTTCGTAAACCACTTCTTTATAACGGTTGATGGAAAGGTCATATTTATTTGAGGTGATGTCTTCTTTGCTTACCCAAAACGCTTTTTGGGTTTTATCATTAGCGTCTGTTTCAGCAATGGCTTTATCACGGGCTTTAAACTGGGCAACCAAATCTGGCAAGTCATTGTCTTTAATCGGTGTGCGTTTATCATCTAACGAAAAGCCATCAGATTGCACGTCATAAAACCATACATGGTCGGTAGTACCGCCTTTTGTGAAAATCAAAATCGCCGTTGACACACCTGCATACGGTTTAAATACACCGCTTGGCAGTGAAATAACCGCTTCAAGCTGGTTGTTATCGACTAACAATTGTCGCAATTGCTGGTGTGCTTTTGATGAGCCGAATAATACACCGTCAGGGACGATAGTGGCTGAGCGACCACCCACACGTAACATGCGCTCAATTAAGGCGACAAACAGCAACTCGGTTTTTTTGGTTTTTACTTTACGAAGTACCTCAGGGCATACGTCTTCTTCGTCTAAGCTGCCTTTAAATGGCGGATTGGCAAGGATAATGTCCATGCCTTCTTTTGCCTCGTTTGGAAAGCGCTCAGCAAAACTTTGGCTTAGGGTATCTTGGTAATGTATGTCGGGCTGTTTAATGCCATGCATCACGAGGTTCATGGCGGCTACACGTAACATAGTGGCGTCAAAGTCAAAGCCGTGGAACATGTCGGTATCTATGTGTGTACGCTGCTCTGGGTCGATTAGATCGCCTGAGTACAACAGGTTTTCTAACGGTTTGCCGTTGCTATCAAGTAATGGATTGCCGTCTGTATCGTATAAAGGCTCGCGTTCAATCCCTTCAGCTGAGGTGTATTTTTCTAGCAGGTATTCGTAAGCGTTAGTTAAAAAGCCGCCGGTACCTGTTGATGGGTCACAAATGCGGCTAGTAATACTTGGATCCATCATTTCGACCATTGCACGAATAATATGGCGCGGTGTTCTAAACTGGCCGTTAATGCCAGCCGTGGTTAACTTACTTAATAGATATTCGTATAAGTCGCCTTTGGTGTCTGAGTTTTCAAGTGGCAAGTCGTTGACCATTTCAACTGCTTTAACAAGTAAACTTTGTTTTTGGATCATCAGTTGCGCGTTTTTCATAAACTCGTTAAAAATTGCACCTTCGGTTGACTCGTTATCGCCAGCTTTTGAAAAGTACGGGAATAGCTCATCTTTTACTAATTTATAAAGCTCCTCGGCCCCTAAATGGCGAAAGTTTTGCCAACGTAAGTGTTGCTCGTCATCATTAAAACGGCGGGTAAATGGTTTATTAGTACGGGCACTGCGTTTTTCGTCAGCTTGCTCGCTCATATCAAGCATACGGGCGTACATTAAAAAGGTGATTTGCTCAACTACCGTTAACGGGTTAGTAATCCCACCGGTCCAAAATTCTTCCCAAAGTTTATCTATTTTGCTTTTAAGTTGACCTGTGATCATTAATATTCAATTCCTAATGCTTTTATATGTTGCTGCGCAGTTTGAAAATAGGCTTAAGGCTGTAATTGCTTTTCTACTGCATTAATTTTGGTGCCCAATGGTACATTAAATTGCGCAATAAATTGCTCAATTATGTCGGCTTGTTGTTCACTAAATACACCATCGAGCCCCATATCATGAACTTGAGTAAATGGCGCATCGTAAAGCTGCTCAATATTAATACTGCCATAGCGAACAAGGTGATTTTTTAACATGCCAATAAAGCGCTGCTGTTTGGCATTCATGTGCGTATGGGTTTGTTGCACAAATTCTGTAAAGCTTTGCTCAATTGCCTGTTTATCCATACCCACTATGGTACGCAGTATTTTGTCTAGGCTCGCTGTTGAGTCAGGGAAAAATTCTTTCAGTGTATTCAGGTCAACACTGGGGTTTTGCGTGTGAACTAGTGAACTTAACTGAGCAAGATCGGCCTCTGATACGGGCTCTCCTACACGAATTTTTTTCAATACAGCATCTGTTTCAAATAGTGGTGCAAGGGTTTTTTCTACTTCTTGGCGGTATATCTGATAATCAATAGAGACTATTTTTGTGAGCCTGTCGGTTTCGTGTATTTGATTTGAATCTTCTTTTATATCAAGCACAAAGTCGCTTGTTGGCGGCGTCACGCTTTTATTTCGTAAATGTATAATACTACGTAGATCAACACGGCTTTGTTCAAGTGCTTTATGTGTTAAATATTGCCAATATTGATCTGTTTGGATCTCTGCTATTGCTGGTGCTTTTGCACGTACTTCGTTTAAGTGCATTTGTAGCGACTCAACTTTAGCCATAACATTTTGCTTTGCTAGATCAATTTGACTTGTATCAGTTAATAATAATGTTTGAATAACAGTTATTTCGCAATCAAGTTTATAGGCTTCACTTTGCCCCATAATATTGCGCCATTGCATTAGTGGTGCAACTTTTTCAAGTAAATCACTGACTGTATTTGGTGTAAATTGATTTAGGCGTTTTAGGTCTTTATAGGTTTCTACTACTTGCCAATTATCGCGCACTGATATTGATTCCATTGGTAAAGAATTAATATCTTGGTGAAGTAACGATATAGTTTGATCAAACACATCCATATTGGCTTTTTTAAGCGCTGTTTGTGCGAGGTTTATGCGCGTTTCAAACAGTTTATGCAACAGTGATTTAGCTTGTTTAACGTCTTCTTCTTCTGGGTTTTCGTCAAAATATTCAAAGTTTGCCCAATGATCAAATATTAAGAAGTGTGTTTTATGCTTACCTGGGCCATATAAGTGCTCACATAAGCGTGTGCCTCGACCAATCATTTGCCAAAATTTCACTTTTGATTTTATTGGCTTAGCGAACACAAGATTGACACACTCAGGAACATCAATGCCAGTATCAAGCATATCTACCGACACAGCGATACGAACACTATTTTCGTCACTCGATTTAAAATCGTCTATTAGTTCTTCGGCACGTTCATATTTTGAATGAATAACGCGGCAAAAGTTAGCACCATGTTGTGGGTAAAGCTCGCTAAACAATAGTGCTAAAAGTTCTGCATGAGCTATGTTACGGGCAAATATAATTGTTTTACCTGGTAGCTGTCCGTCTTTGTCACGTAGACCTTTTTCCATTAAATTACGCAGTATTAATCTATTGGTATCTTTATTTTTAACGGCTTCGTCTATTTGCTTTGCATCGAAGTCAAGCTCGTTAGGGTCTATACCTTGATCTTCTAATTGTGCTATTTGCTCGTCGGTGAGGTTGTCTTTTTTAATGCCTTCGCGTAAAAACTGTGTGGTGTAACTTACAATTTTGTAAGGTACTAAGTTCCCTTGCTCTATAGCATCCTCAAGGGGATAGTTAGCGGTTGGTAGTTTGTAATCACAACCAAATAAATCACAGGTTGAACGCGATACCATTTCAACAGGTGTAGCGGTTAAACCGACTTCAAGCGCATCAAAGTATTTAAAAATATCACCATAAATATTGTAAATTGAGCGGTGTGATTCATCAGCGACAATCAGGTCAAAAAAACCCACATCATACTTGTTCATTATGCGAAGCATACCCGGATAGGTAGCGATAAATACACGTGCACTACCAGCACTGCTTTTAGCACTTTTACCAACAATGTGGACTGGTTCATTAGTAAATTCAGTAAATGCGTTGCCTGCTTGTTTACGTAACTCTTTACGATCACATAAAAATAATACCCGTTTTGCCCAGCCAGCATCGAGCAAACGTTTAGCAAGAGCAATAGATACGCGGGTTTTACCTGTTCCCGTTGCTTGAACTATAAGTGCTTTGCGGTGCTTATCACTAAAACGCTCACACACGCGGGTGATTGTTTCCATTTGATACAAACGACCCGCAACGTTTGTATCTATTGGCGTTTGATTTAGGTCTTTTTTTAGAGTGCGTTGCTTAAGTAAGTATTGCAGAGAATCTTTTGAATAATAACCATATAAGCCTCGACTATTATAACCTTGTGCATCATCGAGGATTTTGATGTCCCAACCATTCGAGTAAAAAATAACGGGGCGCTGGCCATATTGCTTTTCTAAAGCATCAGCGTAGAGAGTCGCTTGTTGACGACCCTTTTCAATATTTTCACGAGATCGTTTTGCTTCAATAACAGCAAGAGGTTGACCATCGTTATCCCATAAAACGTAATCGACATAACCAATACCTGTTGGTGTTGGTTGCTCACTCACTTTTACTTCTTTGCCAACTTCTTCTGTTGATTCATCATCAAGTGCAACATGCCAGCCTGCATTACGAAGATCTAAATCAATAATTCGTTTACGTGTTTCGTCCTCGTTAAAATCAAAGCTAGAACTAACTATTTGCTTATTAAGATTTTGTACTTGTTTTAGTTTTTCTTGATTGATCGCTTGCTTTAGCTTTGCAGCTTGCTGTTGTGCTAATTTTTGTGCAAGCTCTGCAGCTTCAAGCTCATCGAGAGCACGCTTTAAACGAGCTTGGTTCTCGGCTAATTGCTTTGTAAGCTGTTTGTTCTTTTTAGCAAACTCAGCATCGCTTTGATTACTTGGTTGAACTTGTTCAGGTACTTTAAACTCTGGACACTCTTGTTGAGACCCTCTTGCATAAGCCATAAACAAATAAGAGGCAATAAAATAGCTTTCTTTTAATATCCATATAGCTTGCTGTTGATCTACTCTACCTTGATGGGCAGCTTGATTACCACTTTTACGAATTGCATGGAGTTTATCCGTAATTTGTCTTGGCACTACGCTTGTAAAGTCATCGGCAGTGAGTTTATCGAATATATTAGAATTTGGTAAAACAGGCAGGCATAACTCTTCATATAAAAAGCCAACAACTTTCTCTGCAAAGCAACGCAATTTTACCAATGAGCTTTGAGGATCGCTGATAGCATACTCTTCAGCAAATGCTGCAAGTTGGTGTAATTCAGGCCATCGTTGTTTGATATGCTCAAAGTTCATTGAGTGTTTCATTGTTGCTAATTCCTTTTTCATACTACTTGCTTGTACTATTTTTATACTTTTACAAGCTTGTAAAATGCTATACCAATTCTATTTTTACTTTGCCATTTAGTGCATTAACTTGATAGATAGTCCCACCGTCTACGGTGGTTGAATCAATTAACAACTTTTCTGCTAACTCAATAGGCAAGGCATCATTAATTTTTTTATTAATTCTGCTTCGCGTTTGCTGAACAAACGTTTTTTCCATTGGCTTTAAGCCAGTTAAGTTATTAATTTTAAAATCTTCCGGCTCGATTCCAAATGTATCACGAAATACTCGTAAGTCAGTACCTAGCCTAGAAAAATGAGTTAAATAAGCCTCTGAATAACTTGTTGTATCTTCAAAATAACGATCAACATTGAGTTCATACTGATCAAGTAACCATAAGTAACATGCCATTTCTTTTGCCGTTAAGCTTATATCAATCCCCGCGAATGTTAACTGCTTAGCAGAAGGGTTTATAACTAATGAAATTACTTTTGAGTTGACTGTATTAAGACTTGCTACTGTTTTACTGAAAGATACATTTTTGATACTGGTAAGCACAGAGTTATCAATTAGGTTACGCATGCGAACATAAGGTATGCTCGTTAAAGTAATATTGGCATTTTTGCAATCGACCGATTTCCCTGCTTTATTTTTTACCAACTTTGAATGGGGAGTCGGATACCAAAAGTCTTTTAGAAATTCAAAGCTCTCATCTACAAATACATGACTTAGAGTGTCTTGCTCACGCCCAAAGAGAGACATGGCATATCCTAAGTAAAACGCCATTGTTTTACGTCCACCTGCAATTGATGCATGTATTGCTGTATTCTCAAGTTTGGTTAACTCATCTACCTTACGGGTTATAAAATCTGCCATATAGACCTGATCAACCTCAGTACTAGCATCAAAAACAGGTTGACCGTTTTGATCTTCAATAAGCCAAATATTTTTCTCAGAAAACTCAATCTCTGGTAATTTGTAGTCTACTAATAACTGTTGAAAATAGCCTTGGTTGAATAGCCCATCTACCAGCAAAGGTTTGGCACTTTGAGTAGTGATTACATATATTTCGTTTGGCAGACTTTTGCCTTGCTTATGGATAGCAAACAAGGTTTCTGTAAGTACTTGAGGACTAGCCCCAGTGATGATGAGTAATATGTGTTTCATTCAATTTCCTTTTGATGAAACTGAATAATATCTGAATATTAAATAAAATCAAAAAGTATGAGACAAATGCTATTTTTATGATTTATTGACGATGTATGTTTTGCGAACTTTCTCTAATACCTAAATTTAAAAAAGGAGTAGCACGCTACTCCTCCCCCCAAGCCTCGCCTTACATTCATATCTAGAGCGACCTTGATCCAGCAAAGCATAGAGTAGTGAGGAAACAAATTAAGACACGCGCCGTCTTTGGTGAATTATATGGCTTATTAAAAGCTAAGCACTTGTTATTTAATGAATTACCTTACTGACTTATAGTTTCATAATGTGAAACCAACTTTTATTGAGCATTTAATTTTTAAAAATAGCTTTAAATCATCTGTTTTATCAATTGATTAGATTTAATTTACTCGTTAGAGAGTTAAAGCGTTACTTGATAAGTTCAAACCTAAATAACTTAACATTTAACTGGAGGCTCAATGTCTATCCGCAGCACCTTATTAGGTCTTTTCTTTGCAAGCTTTATTTTTCCTGCTTTGGCTCAAGATAATTGCATTGTGAATATAGAAGCCACAAACGAAATGCACTTTTCTAAAAGTGAAATAAACGTATCTGCTAGTTGTACTTCCGTTACTATAAAGCTAAAAAACTCTGGCAAGCTACCAGCAACTTTAATGGGACATAATTTGGTTATCTCAAAAAAAGAGGATTTAGTTGGATTAACAAATGATAGCTATGAAGCCGGCTTCGAGAATAACTATGTAAAGCCAAATGACTCTAGAGCAATCGCTGTTTCTAAAGTTATAGGGGGAGGTGAATCAACCTCGATATCTTTCAAAACGTCGCTTATAAATACAAAAGAAGAATATATCTTTTTCTGCGCATCCCCGGGACATTCGGCAATAATGCAAGGTAGCTTTAGCATAACTAAGTAAAATACTGGCCGTTTACATATTTATCTCGGTCTCACTATCATTTTTTAGAGAATAGGCTGCTTATTAAAAATGACTAAGTTAATGGGAGTTGTATATGGCTCCCATTAAAATTATCAATATCCCCTACCACCCGTTAAATATAACAATCAATATCCGTTCGATTTTCACGCAACTTTTTTAACAATTTGTTGATATAGCTGTTGACGTAAACTGCAAATCACACTACTCTTTTCTGGAAGCGCTTTCATAAGGGCGGTTTTCAACCTCTTTATGGTAGCGCTTCCAGATTTGAAAAATAATCAATTTCGACAACAATATCATGCTCTAATAGCATGAATAACAACGATAAAGAACGAGGGAAACCTGATGCCAAGCCATAACTTTAAAAGAACAAAGTTAGCTTCCAGCTTATCTTTGCTTTTAGGTGCTAGCACCTGCTTATCAGCTTATGCTGAGCAGTCTGAACACAACGACGACATTGAAGTAATTCAAGTAACAGGGTTTAAAGGTAGTATCAAAGAATCAACACAACTAAAACGCTATTCTTCGGGTGTTGTTGATGCGATTTCATCAGAAGATATTGGTAAATTCCCTGATACTAACTTAGCAGAGTCTTTACAACGTATCACAGGTGTATCGATAGACCGCAGTAATGGTGAGGGCTCTAAAGTTACAGTACGTGGTTTTGGTCCAGATTATAATATGGTAACCCTAAACGGGCGTACCATGCCTGCCGCCTCACTTCCTGCTGGCGGGGGCTCACCAAACTCTCGTGCCTATGATTTTGCTAATCTGGCATCAGAAAGTGTTAAATCTGTTGAAGTATATAAAACAGGAAAAGCAAATATCGCATCAGGCGGTATTGGTGCCACAATCAATATCAATACTGCTCGTCCTTTAGACAATCCAGGTTTGATCACGAATATTGGTGTTAAGGCGATGCACGACACAACAAATCGTGTAGGTGATGATATTACACCCGAAATTTCAGGCATTTTTAGTTGGACAGACGAAGAAGCTAAGTTTGGGGTTTCGCTTACTGCAAGCGTTCAAAAAAGAGATAGTTCGGCTGCCGGAGCTTTTGTAAACGAGTGGCGAACAACAGCTTACGACGGCACGATCCCTCAATCTGCAGATGATATTGTTATCGAAAACGCACCTGCTATGGGACAGTATTATTCAATGCCCTCAGACCTTCGATATACAATTGCGGATCGTGAAAGAACACGTACAAATGCGCAATTGACGTTGCAATACAGCCCTGTTGAATCATTAACAGCAACTCTTGATTATACATACTCACAACAAGAACTCTTTGAGTCGCGAGCTGAGCAATCTATCTGGATGGATAACTATAAAACGCATTTAATTTTTGATGATAATGCAGTTAAAACTCCAATTTACTATAAAGAAGAGCGCAGAGATTTATCGACACGAGATCTCGGTTTAGCTTTACAAGAGCTAAATCAGCTTAATAAAAATGACTCTATTGGTTTAAACCTTGAATACTTTGTTAATGATCGACTTAGTTTTGTATTTGATGCGCACAGCTCAAAGGCAACGAGTGAACCTGATGCGCCTTACGGCAGTTGGGTAAATGCAGGATTAGGTGCAAATGTTGTTGCCTCTCAAGAAGTTGACTTTAGCCGCAAATTACCATCAATGGTGATTGATTTTGATGATTGCAGCCGTGCTAATTTAAACTGTAATGGTGTATTAGACCAAGATGATGTAGGTACTTCTATTCTTGACTCTAACTTCGCACGCCAAGAATCAACCGTTGATGAATTTCGTTTGCTCGGTAAATATGAAATCGAATCAGGCGTGATTGATTTTGGTATTGAATCACGTTCAATGGAAAGTCATTCATTACAATCTCTTACACGTAATACGATGGGTAACTGGGGGATTGAAAACCCTGGAGAGTTACCAGACGGTTACCTTGATCCTACAAACTTCTTAAGTGAACTAGATGGCTACAATACCTCAGGTTCGTTTGATCAAGGATTCACAGGTAGTGCATCTGAAATTGGTTATTGGGCAGCAAGCCAGTACGGCTTTAATTTTGCCGCTGACGGCGCCTTTGCAACAAATCGTACAATAAAAGAAGATATCCAAGCCGTCTTCGTACAATATAAACATCAAGGTGAGATTGGCGATATGCCATTTAACCTCTTAGTTGGTGCTCGATACGAAACGACTGATATCACATCAACAGCAAATATTGATTTACCAAATGCGGTTGCTTGGGAAGGTAACAACGACTTTAATGTGCGATATGGTACTGATAAGCAAGATTATTCTCTAAGCTCTGATTATGACCACTTCTTACCTAGCGTAGATTTTGATATTAACGTAGTTGAAGATGTGAAAATTCGAGCCTCATATAGCACAACAATCGCACGACCTACTTATGATAATTTAAGCTCTGCTGCGACAGTGGGAGTGCCTACTGGACCTAGTTTAATTCCAGGTACAACCAATGCACCTGCGTCGACTGGTAACCCAGGCTTAGTGCCGCTTGAATCAGATAATATCGATGTTTCAGCCGAGTGGTATTACAGCGATGTTAGCTATGTTTCTGTTGGTTATTACAATAAAAAAGTTGATAACTTCATAGGCTTAACACCTATGACTCAAAATTACTATGGCTTACGAGATGTATCTGCAGGTCCTCGCGCACAAGCAGCAAAAGCTGAACTTGAAGCAAGAGGTCTAGCTGTCACTGATTCAAACCTATTCCAAATGGTTGCTGCAATGGAAAATGGGGTCGCTTTTGATTCAATGTCTTATGAAGAGTTTGAAGCCGCATACGATATTTTACCTAATAGCGATGACCCGTTAATGGACTTTACAGCTCAAGTCCCTACCAATAACAAAGACGCCAAGATAGATGGTTATGAACTTGCAATACAGCATTTCTTTGGTGATTCAGGTTTTGGTTTTCAGGCAAACTATACGATTGTAAATGGTGATGTTGACTTCAATGTCGCAGCAGACCCAACAACAACGCAATTTGCATTAGTTGGTTTGAGTGATACTGCGAACTTCATTGCAATGTATGAGAATGATAAATTTCAAGCTCGTATAGCCTATAACTGGCGTGATAAATTCTTAAATAATGCTGCACGTTATGTAAATGAGCCCGCATTTACTGAAGAATATTATCAAATCGATTTTAATGTGGCTTATAACTACAGTGAACAACTGTCTTTCTTCTTAGAGGGAATTAACATTACTGAGCAAGACAACCGTCAACATGGTCGATATAAAGCGCAGTTATGGAATTTAGACAAAAATGGGGCTCGCTACAATTTAGGTGTACGTTATAACTTCTAACCTATTACTGTAGAAAATGTATATTACGTTTTGTATATACAGCCAAATGCCTATTCGCATATTTGAGTGAACAACTGGGGCTAGAAACGATTTCGTAAGAAGGCAAAAGTACTGTTAAATTAGTTAAAATGAGTCTCTTTTGTAGACTAATTACGATAAGTTTACTTCCTAAAAGATGAACAATTATTGCGAATAGGTATAAAGCCGCTTAATTGAAGCGGCTTTAACATTTAAAGTAAGCATATGAGCAAAAAAATTAATAATATTGTGATCATTGGCGGTGGAGCTGCTGGTTGGCTTACAGCTGGGTTACTATCCAAAGAACACCCAGATAAAAGTATCACTTTAATTGAATCTGCTGATATCGGTATTTCCGGTGTCGGTGAAGGGACGTGGCCATCGATGCGACATACATTGCAACGAATTGGCATAAAAGAAACTGACTTTTTACAGCAATGTGATGCCTCTTTTAAGCAAGGTTCAAAATTCATAAACTGGCGGGGAAAAGAACAGGCAGATAACTATTATCACCCTTTCATGGTTCCTGAAGGCTACAATGAGTATGATGTTCATGCAGCATGGCAGCAGTTGTTTTCTGAACAAAAATACGCCGATGCAATGAACGTGCAAAGCTTTGTTTGTCAAGCTACCCTTGCGCCTAAACAACTGAATACACCTGAATATGCGGGTGTTACAAATTACGGTTATCACCTAGATGCCCATAAATTCGCACAATTTCTCACAAAACATTGTGTAAACACACTCAATGTAAAACGCATTCTCGATAATGTCCTCCACGCCAATAATAATGCTCAAGGCTACATTGAAAGTGTCACTACACAGAATAATGGTGTGATTAACGGTGATTTGTTTATTGATTGCTCTGGTAGTCAAGGACTGTTAATAGCCAAGCACTACCAGATCCCATTTTTAGATCAAAGTCACATTCTTTTTAATAATACTGCTGTGGCAGCGCACTTGCCTTACGAAAGCCCTTCTCAAGATATTGCATCAGCGACTTTATCCACCGCACAATCCGCTGGCTGGATTTGGGATATAGGATTACCTACTAGACGCGGTATTGGCTATACATTTAGTGAAAAATATTGTGACGTTGAAACTGCTGTTGAAACACTAAAAAGTTATGCTGCACAATCTGTTGGCATTCAACAAGCTAACAATATTGAAACAAGAACATTACGCTTTACACCTGGTTACAGAGAAGTATTCTGGCATAAAAACTGTGTTGCAATAGGAATGTCGCAAGGATTTATAGAGCCACTAGAAGCTTCGGCGTTAGCAATGGTTGAATTAAGTATTAGCATGCTAAGTGAACAAATGCCTGTAGACCAAGTACACATGCAGTTGTTGAGAAAACGTTTTAATAAACGTTTTAGGTACCGCTGGAAGCAAGTCATCAATTTTCTAAAGCTACATTATGTATTGAGTAGTCGCGATGATAGTAGCTATTGGTCCGATAACCACCACCCTAAAAGTATCCCAAGTGAATTACAGAGCTTGCTAAAACTATGGCAATATCAAGCTCCCAGCCGATTTGACTTTATAGAAAATGAAGAAATTTTTTCTTCTGCGAGTTATCAATACGTGCTTTATGGCATGGGCTTCAAAACCAAGCAAGCAAAAAAGCTTGATAACCATACATATCAGATGGCACAAAAACTCTACCAACTCAATCGCAAGAAGATTGCGCAATACTTACAAAAACTACCCACTAATCGACTGTTATTAGAACAATTACAAAGGGAGTAAGGTGGCAAAATGAGACAACAACAAATTAAACAAGTAGTCATAGCTGGCGGTGGTACCGCAGGCTGGATGACAGCTGCCGCGTTAGCTAAATTACTAAATAAAGATATTAAAATCTGCTTAATTGAATCAGATGATATCGGCACTGTCGGTGTTGGAGAGGCAACAATTCCACCTATTCGTACCTTTCATAAATTGCTAGGTATCGATGAACAAGAATTTATGAGGGCCACACAAGCAACATTCAAACTGGGAATTAGCTTTGAGAATTGGCATCAGCCAAACAGTGATTACATTCACTCTTTCGGTATGACAGGTAAAGAATGTTGGGCTGGAGAGTTCCACCATTTTTGGTTGCATTGGCAAAAAATGGGCAATACCGATGATTTCGCAGATTACTGCTATGAACTACAGGCAGCTAAGCAAGGTAAATTTGGGATTAGCCCTCAAAACCCAATTAATTACGCATTTCATATGGATGCCAGTCGCTATGCTACATTTTTAAGAGCATTTTCAGAAAACCTCGGTGTAAAACGTATAGAAGGTAAAATTGAACGGGTAAATAAACATTCTGATAATGGCTTTATTAAAAGCTTATCGCTGGATAATAACACTGAAATAGCGGGTGATTTTTTTATTGATTGCACTGGTTTCAAAGGCATACTTATCGAGCAAGCCTTACATACAGGGTTTGAAGATTGGTCTCATTTATTACCTTGCGACAGTGCCGTTGCGGTACAAACAAAAGGAACATCAGACCCTCTCCCTTACACGCGTTCTATTGCGCATCAATCAGGATGGCAATGGCAAATTCCTTTGCAAAACAGAGTTGGCAATGGCTTAGTTTATTGCAGCCGCTATTTAAATGACCATGATGCAACTAAATTACTATTAGATAGCCTTATTGGAGACACCTTAACCGAACCAAAAATCATTAAATTTAAAACTGGTCGTAGGCGTAAAGGGTGGAACAAAAACTGTTTAGCGCTAGGTCTTGCCAGTGGCTTTTTAGAACCTCTTGAATCAACAAGTATCCACTTGATTATGACCGGTATCATTCGGTTTATGCGCCTGTATCCTTTTGCTGGTGTAACACAACAAGCTATCGATGAATATAATAAGCAATTGAAGTCAGAGCTCGAAAGTATTCGTGACTTTATTGTTTTGCATTATAAAGTTACGGATAGGCAAGACAGTGAATTTTGGCGTCATTGCCAAGCTATGGAAATTCCTGAGTCACTTGCTCATAAAATCGCATTATTTAAAGAAACTGGCCGAGTATTTTTAGATGATGGCGATATTTTCCGTGTCGACTCTTGGGTTCAAGTCATGCTTGGGCAAGGTGTTAAACCAAAACAATATCATTATGTTGCTTCTTTAATGAATGACCAAGAGTTAGGTCGCTTTATGCAAGGCATTAAACAACAAATTGCCCATCGGTTAGCGCAATTGCCAACTCATAAAGAGTTTATTAACAAGTACTGTCGAATAAATGACTAAGCCCACAGTAAAGCCGATACAATTATTGTTAAAATATGCATAATAAAATTTACTGTAAAGCCGCTTTTAAGCGCTCGCTTTACAGTAATTACAAACTGAATTAGGCCTCTCTTAATGAGGATTTTAGGCGTCAAGGGTTAGTGATAACTAAAAACACTTAGCGTAAAAATGCTAAAAAGTAAAAACCATGACTCAACTGAGAAAATAATCTAACCACTCAACTTTCAGCTCTTAATTTGTCACTATAACTAAAAAAAAGCCTAACACTAACTCATTAATTATTAAATATTAAAATGACTTACCTAGGTTGTTTTCAGGCTAAACAAAATAAACGGTTGACCGTTTGGACAATAGCCTCTAACCTAAATATGGAAGCGCTACCATAAACAACACAACAACTTTCAAATCATGCAATATGCATAAAGATGGAAGCGCTACCATAACAACTTAAATTTAGCTGCAAGATTTACTTGCATTTGTTTATCAAAGGTTTCTTTACATGACTCAGCTCACGTTACCAAAAAACTCAACAATGCTTAGCAAAGATTTTATCTATGGCGTTGCAACGGCTTCGTTTCAAATAGAAGGAGCTGCTGATAAGCGCCTCCCTTGTATTTGGGATACTTTCTGTGCGACCCCAGGAAAAATAGCTGATAACTCAAACGGTAATTTCGCCTGTGAGCATGTAAAAAAATGGAAAGACGATATTGAGCTAATCGACTCTTTAGGTGTAGATGCCTATCGCCTATCAATTTCTTGGCCAAGAGTCATAAAGTTAGACGGTACCTTAAATCAAGAAGGTATTAACTTTTACATTAATATTTTAGACGAATTAATGCGTCGGAATATCAAAGCATTTGTTACCTTATACCATTGGGATTTGCCACAGCACTTAGAAGATAAGGGAGGCTGGTTAAATCGTGAAACAGCGTATGAGTTTGCTCGTTATGTTGATCTAGTTAGTAAAGAGCTATCTGGAAAAGTATATTCATATGCAACGTTGAATGAACCTTTCTGCAGCTCTTATTTAGGCTATGAAATTGGTGTTCATGCCCCTGGGATCAAAGGCCGAGAATTTGGACGTAAAGCTGCTCACCACTTACTGCTTGCACATGGCTTAGCTATGAAAGTACTAAATAAAAATAGCCCAGAGTCACTTAACGGTATCGTACTTAACTTTACTCCTTGTTATCCTGTATCGTCTAGCGAAGCCGATTTAGCTGCAACATCTTTTGCTGATGACTACATAAACCAATGGTATATGAAACCTATAATGCAAGGAGCTTACCCTGACATCATAGAGCAGTTGCCACCCGCTCACAGACCTGACATTCTAGATGGCGACATGGAGATTATTTGCCAACCTTTAGATTTCTTAGGCGTAAATTTTTATACCAGACTGCGTTATGAAGCAAGTGATACAGATTATTACCATGAACTGCCTCACCAAGCGCCGATGACAGATATTGGTTGGGAAATTTACCCATCTGCATTGACCGAATTATTAGACTCCTTGCATCAAAAATATGATTTGCCGCCAATTTATATTACAGAGAATGGAGCTGCTATGGCGGACAAAATGGAGAATGGAGAGGTGAACGATCAAGATCGTATCGACTATTATAATGCCCATTTAAATGCAGTGAATGATGCCATATTACAAGGTGTTGATGTAGCTGGCTACTTTGCATGGAGCTTAATGGATAATTTCGAGTGGGCAGAAGGTTATTCAAAACGCTTCGGAATTGTTCATGTTGATTACGATACACAAGTACGAACAGTAAAGCTAAGTGGTAAAGCATATAGTCAGTTAATCACGCGCCGATAAAAAAGACAACAACAATGATAAAACACACTCTTCCCATCTACGAAAAAATAGGCTACGCGATGGGCGATGCCGGCGCTAATTTAGTTTGGCGTGGTGCTTTGGCTTATTTAGCCGTTTTTTATACAGACACATTTGGTATTTCTGCCGCCGCTGCTGCGTTACTTTTTTTAGTTGTGCGCTTATCAGATGGCGTGACAGATATAATAATGGGGATGATTGCAGATAGAACGCAAACACGTTTCGGTAAATTTCGTCCTTGGATATTGTGGTCAACTCCTTTTCTAGCCTTGTTTATGGTGTTGTGCTTCACAACACCTGACATAAGCCCAGCAGCTAAGCTATTTTATGCTTATTTCACTTATATAGGGCTCACTCTAGCTTATACGGTAAGTAACGTACCCTACTCTGCTTTAATGGGGGTTATGACTGGTGATGATCTAGAGCGAACTAAACTGTCTGGCTTTCGCTTTGCCGGAGCATTTGCAGGTGGCTTATTAGTTATGGGCTTTTTACCTGATTTAGTTGCATACTTTGGGGAAGGAAATAGCGCACAAGGTTACCAATACACTATGTATGTATTTGCAGCCTTACTCACTGTACTCATGTTAATCACGTTTGTAAGTACAAAGGAGCGCGTTCAACCTGCAACGAAAACGCAAGTTTCACTAAAAACTGAGCTAACTGATTTAAGTAAAAGCTTACCTTTTATCATTCTTCCTTTATTGGCGATCACATTATTTTTCTATTATCGCGAGCTCTACTCCGGTTTGTTTTTTGCGGCAACAATGATTTTTATGACTGTCGTAATTCGTCGCTTACTTGCAAGCGATCATAGTAAATTAAGTGGTAGTCAACGAGATATGGTTGATTTGCTTACAAATAAGCCTTGGCTAATATTGTTAGGCATGGGTTTTTTAACAATGATGTTTAATGGTATAAAATATGGTGTTATCGCCTATTATTTTAAATATTACGTGGGTAATGAGCTTTTAACTGGCCAATATTTTATTGCTTTATTAATCGTCTCAATTTTCGGCGCGTTAAGTACAGGTAAGTTAGCTGAGATTCTGGGTAAACGTACCTTGTTTATCGCTTCATTATTACTAAGTGCCTTCTTTACCATTTGTTTCTTTTGGCTGCCAAATGATAACCTCAGCCTGATCTTTGTTATGGGTTGTCTATCCGAATTCTTCGCAGCCATGATGCCTACCCTGTTTTTTACAATGCTTGGGGATAGTGCAGACTATTCTGAGTGGAAAAATAAACGCCGTGCCACTGGCCTCATATATTCAGCAGGAACTTTCGTGCAAAAAACGGGGGGTGGATTTGCCGGAGCCTTAGTGCTTGTTGTACTTGCAAGTTATGGCTATGACGGAATGGACGAAACGACCATTGCACACTCACTCGATGGCATGATTCTACTAATGAGTTGGCTACCAGCAGCGTTTGCTCTAATAGCCGCGGCACTGATGGCCTTTTATCCATTAACATCTGAA
Source organism: Pseudoalteromonas sp. NFXS39 (assembly GCF_040148775.1). NCBI lineage: Bacteria > Pseudomonadati > Pseudomonadota > Gammaproteobacteria > Alteromonadales > Pseudoalteromonadaceae > Pseudoalteromonas > Pseudoalteromonas sp. NFXS39. Next base: position 698,765 of record NZ_JAGDEC010000001.1, read on the forward strand.
ATGACAGAAAAAATAACAGAAGACTTGGCAATTAGGCGTGCAAGTCTGTAAATTAAACAGTTAAGATTTATATAAAACAGTAATTATGGCAACTATTTATCAGGTATCAGAGCTCGCTGGCGTTTCTTTATCAACCGTATCTCGGGTGTTAAATGAAAATGACTACGTCAGCAAAAAAACCAAACAAAAAGTCCTCGATGCGATGGAGCAGCTTGGTTACAAACCAAATTCAATAGCTCGCTCTCTCGCTTCAAATTGCACTAATAGTGTGGGTATTTTAGTGTCTGAATTAGATGGCGCGTTTTTTGGTGAGATGATGTCTGCTATCGAAGCTCAATTAAGAGCTGCCGGAAAACATGTCATTATTACGCCGGGACACAGTGAAGAAGACAAAGAAAAGAATGGCTTAGAATTTTTAATTTCACGTAATTGCGATGCAATCATTGCTCATGTTGAAGCTGTTAGTGATGAGTATCTAGTAAAATTAAACAAAGGTAAAACCCCTATTTATTTAATCAGCCGCTATGTAGATAAAATGAAAGAAAACTGCATTAGTCTGGACAACGTGATGGGCGGATATTTAGCAACTAAGCACTTACTTGCTCAAGGCCATAAAGATATAACATACATTGCGGGCCCGTTATTTAAACCCGATGCATTTGATCGACTAGAAGGTCACAAAAAAGCACTTAAAGAATACGGTATTACTTTTAATGAGCAAACTCTATTTGTCGGTGACTTTAAAGAAACCGGTGGGTATAACGGCTTAAAGCATTTCTTTAACAACAACATAAAATTTACTGCTGTTGTTTGTGCAAATGATGAAATGGCATCTGGTGTAATGAAATATGCTCGAGAGCATCAGCTTGATCTACCAAAAGACTTAGCTATCGTCGGATTCGATAATGTTCATTTTACAAATTACTTGTACCCAACTTTGACTACCATTGATAACCCGGTAGAGAAAATGGGGATCATGGCCGCCAACTTGGTGTTAAAACAAGTATATAAACAAAGTCTCTCGAATATAGAGCATATTTTCACACCTGAATTACTGATACGCGACTCAACAACACATTTAACTTGAGAGCTTGAAAAAGGCGAAACTAACCGCTTATTTAAATATAACGAATAATATCGATGTATAGATGGAGTAACAGGTGTTTATCGGTGAAGTAGCAAGAAAAACGAATTTATCTGTTAAAGCTATTCGGTTTTACGAAGAAAAAGAGCTTATTGTCCCCCCAAAACGCCAAGGAAAATACCGTGTTTACACCAATGAGCACATTGAAGTATTGAGGTTAATCGCAGAAGCAAAACTGTTGGGGGTTACACTAGCTGAGCTAAAAGGGTTTATAAAATATGAAAACGGGGAAGCAAACTGGGCTGAGATAAGCGAGTTTTTAGTACACTTAAAAGCCCGTTTGCAAGCTCAAATTGAGCAAACAGAACAGAAAATAGCCAAAATCGATTCATGTGTTGGGATTATTAACGCTAAATAATTAGTTGACTCTCCCCTTTAGTGGAGGGTTTATAGTATCTCATGTAGACCTAGAACAAGCAGTACAATCTAAATTAACATTTTCAATAAACTAATCTTTTTTTTGATAACTTAAATTCTAATTAAGGAATAATATGGAAAAGTTAGCAAACGACATTTGGATTTTTGATGGTGAAGCAGTAAGGTTCTTCTTTTTACCTTTTACAACTCGAATGACAGTCATTAAACTCGCAAATGGCGATCTGTGGGTTCATAGTCCTATCTATCTAAGTGATGCGTTAAAAACCCAAATAGACCAGTTAGGCTCGGTCAAATACCTTATTGCACCAAATCATTTACATCACCTGTTTTTACCCCAATGGATAACAAAATATCCAGATGCGCAAATCTATGGCACTGATGAAGTCATCAAAAAGCGTAGCGATATCTCATTTGATGCGTCCCTAAATGACGATTTAGCGTGGCAGTGGCAAAATGAAATTAACCAAGTCTTAGTTACAGGCTCCCCTCTTATGGAAGAGTGTGTGTTTTTCCATAAAAGCTCTAAAACACTCATTGTTACTGATTTGGTAGAAAACTTTTCGGGTGATAATTTTAACCCTTTGCAAAAATGGATAGCCAAGGGCGTTGGGATCATCGCCCCTGATGGAAAAACACCTATCGATTGGCGTCTAAGTTTTATGTTTAACAAAGCCAAGACCAGAAAACATTTTGAACAGATGCTAGCCTGGCAGCCTGAAATTTTGGTTATGGCCCATGGCGAGCTAATTGAGAAAAACGCTGTGGATTTTTTGCATAAATCCTTCCGCTGGCTTACTAAGAGTTAAAAGAAAAAACCAGCTTCGTTACATATAACATTCTATATATTTAATGTACCGTATTTATTTGTTTTTCAAAAAATGATTGACTCTCCCGTTAAGGGGAGGCTTTAGACTTGCAATTATTTCCTAATACATAGAGGTAGTAATTGTGAAAAATATACTCATTTTAAACGGAAACCCTAAAGCCCATAGCTTTGCTGATTCATTAACGAGTGCGTATGAGTTTACAGCTAAAAAAGCGGCGAATATCCGCATATTTAAACTCTCTGAAATGGACTTTAACCCTAACCTGATGTTCGGCTATGACCAAGTGCAACCTTTCGAGCCATGCCTAGACACATTTACTGATGCACTTAAATGGGCCGATCATCTAGTACTTATTGCGCCAATTTGGTGGGGAAGTGTACCAGCTAAACTAAAAGGCCTTTTCGACCGCGTATTTTTACCCGGTGTGACCTTTAAATTCGAACAAAACAGCTTATTGCCGACGCCACTGCTAACTGACAAAACTGCGAGAGTGATCTTAACCATGGATACACCCCAAGAGCTCGCTCAGGAACTAGCAAAGCCCGTAGTAGAACAGTTATGCCGCTATACTCTCGAATATTGTGGTTTTGAAAAGCCGAAAGTTAACTTATTTGGTTCAATTATCTTATCAAGCGACAGGCAAAGATCGGACTGGCAAACTACTGTGAGAGAACTGGGTTCTCAATGTGACTAAAGGCTTATGTTTGTTGTGTAAAATATAATATATTATTATTTCTATTAGGCATTGCTGCAATGATTGAGCAGTGCCTAATTAGAAGTTAGCTGGATAGGACGCATATGGATTATATTAAAGTAAATAGAGATACATGGAATAAAAGAACTGATCTTCATACCCAGTCTAGTTTTTACAATATACCAATGTTTAAAAATGGGAGAAACTCCCTCAACCCCATCGAGCTTGCCCTACTCCCAGATGTGAAAGATAAATCGCTATTGCACTTACAGTGTCATTTTGGTCAAGACACGCTCTCTTGGGCAAGGCTTGGCGCGTGTGTAACGGGTGTTGATTTGTCGCCTACTGCAATTGAGTATGCCAATGAGCTCAAACAAAACTTAAATTTAGAAGCCACTTTTATCGAAAGTAATGTTTACGATTTTGACGCTATCAACCAGCAACTTTTTGATATTGTTTACACTTCTTATGGTGTTCTAAATTGGTTACCAGATTTAAATCGATGGGCTAAGGTAATTGCTAACTCTTTACAATCTGGCGGCACTTTATGTTTGGTTGAATTTCACTCTTTTAATGAGTTATTAAATGGCTACTCTTATTTTCATGACTCTGAACCTACCATTGAAGAAGAAGGAACATACACCGAAAATTGTGATGGTACAAAGTCAAAAACAGTAACCTGGAGCCACTCAATTAGTGACATTATAAACTCACTCATTCAGGCTGGTTTGACGATAGAGTCATTCGACGAATACCCATATAGCCCTTATGACTGCTTTGAAGGCTTAGAGTATGTTCATGATAAAGGGTACCAATTACTTCACAAAGGACATCAAGTTCCTTTAGTGTTTTCGATTAAAGCAAGGAAGAACGCGTAATTTAGCCCGCTCTTCATTTTTCATATTTACACTTTGAGGAATTTATGGATATTAGCTTAATAAGTATTTTTATTTCAGTGGCAGCTGCACACTTTCTGGCATTACTGAGTCCAGGACCTGATTTTGTACTCGTTGTTAAAAGTGCGCTGAAAGGTAACCAAAAAAACGCCATTGGCGTTGCGTTAGGTATTGCAACTGCTAATGCAGTCTATATTGCATTATGTCTTATTGGTGTTGGCGCCATATTATCTTCATCCATTACTTTAATGATTACGCTTAAAGCAATTGGAGGCTTATTTTTAATGTATATTGCCTATCATGCATTAAAAGCACCTAAAAATGCCTACGCTAACTTTTCTACAAGCACTAAGACTGCAAGTGAATTTTCATTATCATGCTTTTGCAAAGAGTTTGTAACTGGGTTTCTCTCAGGTATTTTAAACCCTAAAAATTTATTATTTTATTTAAGCTTGTTTACTGTTGCACTAACCCCCGAAGTCAGTATTAGCTTTAAAGTACTTTTAGGTGTATGGATGACATTAGTCGTCTTTTTCTGGGATGTAGCTATTATTTATATGTTGTCAAAAACGACTATCAGGCAAAAATTCATTAGAGCCGCATTTTATATTGATAAAGTAACAGGTATCGTTCTCGGTGCGATTGGGTTTAACATTCTAAAATCAGTTTGGTCAAAACAGCCGTAAATACTACTGCATAGTAAGGTGCTGTTTATAACGAGGTATTGTAAACAGCACCGATTTATTTAAATCAGCTTTTTTAATTGCTTACTGTAGGTTCGACTTACTTTTAAGGTTTTACCAGTAGTTAAGGTTGCCATGTACTCTGAGTTGCGCAATGGCTCAAGCTGTCTTACATAAGTTAAATTGACAATGGTAGACTTATGGATCCGCAAAAAGGCCTCAGGCAGCATATTATTCTCAAGTTCTTTTAATCTAGCTCTCATAACATGGGTTTCGGTTGCAGTATGCACACACATATAATCACCAGCTGCATCAATCCAAAGAATATCGGTGAATGAAATTATTTGAATCGGGTTTTTAGCATCCCGGATAACCAAGTGATCACTATCAAAATTATAGTCTGACTGATTGGCTGAGTGCTTATTATACTCGGCCTTGTTACTCACTTCTTGTTGTAGCGCTATCAACTCACTTTTTTGGAATAACTTTACGTTACTTACAACTCTTTCTATAGCTTCTGCAAGCCTGTCTAGTTTGACTGGTTTTAATAAATAATCGATAGCTCTAACTTCAAAAGCTTGTACTGCATGTTGATGAAAAGCAGTGACAAAAATGACTGCTGGACATGCTTCGGGTTGAAAATACTTTATCAATTCAAAGCCAGACTTGGTGGGCATTTCGATATCTAAGAAGATTAAATCAATTTCGTTGTTATTTATAAGCTCAATAGCATCGTCAACACTGCATGCACTACCAACAATATTAATTTCAGGAAATTGTTCAAGTCGAATACGTAAACCTTCGACGGCGCTGTATTCATCATCAACCAGTATCGTGTTTAGTTTTATCATTTATTATGACCACTCATAGGTAATGTTATACATACCCAAGCACCACCTTCACTTAAGTTGCCCTTTTCTATACGGTGTGACTTTCCGTACATTAGCTTCAAACGTTGCTCACAATTTGCTAATCCTATCCCTCTTTTATTTGTGCTTTCATCACCAAATCCCTTGCCAGTATCAGACACTTTTATATTTAAATAACTCTTAGTTTTTTCTATGGCTATAGTAATGCACATTAGCTGGTTTGAACGCATGCCATGTTTTAATGCATTTTCTACAAGGGGTTGTATCAACATAGATGGGATCAGTAACTCGTTGCAGCCATCTGCAACAGAAATATCAACAACAAGCTTATTTGTGAAACGGCACTTTTCTATATCTAAATAATTGCTAAGAATGCCAATTTCTTCTTTAATTGTTACTTTTTCCAGCGGATCTGTATATAAGCTATGTCGCAATAGATCACACAGTTTCTCGAGCATTTTTACAGCTTCTAAACTTTCTTTCTTCAAAATCAATGTACAAATCGCATTGATACTATTGAACATAAAGTGGGGATTCAGCTGATAGCGCAGCATTTTTAATTGTGATTCTTTAGCTAAGTGTGTGGCTTCTGCTGCTTTTTGCGTTTGCTCTAAATTATCTAAATAAATTTTAATCCCATAATAAAACGCGGTCCAAGTTGAAAGCACTGTTAATGACGCCGACGTCCATGTACCAAAGTCAAACCACGTCATTGGTTGCCAAAAGTTTCCATAAAACCACTGCAGCGTAATCCACTTTATTTGTGTCCAAATTAACGTCGCAGTTATGACAATGAAAATATGAAGTGCAATCTTCAACTTTAGCTCTATAAAGTTGATGCAAGTAAATACTTTTCTAAGGGAGAGGGTAATTATAAACCCACAAATTGTATCAATAATCAAATGCGGGATATGGATAGTCCAAGGCTCATCACTTGGGACTTTAATCATCAATTCGGTTAGCATTGCGTAAACAACCCAACCACAAATCTGAAACAGCCAAAATAAATGGCCGCGAGGGTTACTAGTATTCAAATTATTCAATCCATAAGGTAAAGCTGATAGGCATTACTTGCCCATCAGCCTTACTAAGATTTAGTCAGAGCATGTGAGTAAATAAGCATCTGCATTTGGTTTACTAGACAGTGCTATATCAGCAACAGCTAAGCTGGCAGCCTTTGCTGAAACATTTAACACCTCTGCCACCTTTGTCGTATTATTTAACGCAGATGTACAATTTAACGGTATGGCTAACGTATGCCATTTCTTATCATTCATCAAGGCTTCTATTGATTCAAACGTAATGTTGCGCAAGCAATTTCCTTCATTACACATTACTTGCAATTGAGCCTGATTACTTGGCGCAGTGTTAATTCTCATTTTAAGTTCAAGAAAACCAGATTTACTCGCATCACTCAGTACTTCAGGCTGCTGATAGCTTAAGCTCAAGGTTGCTTTTTTTGCCCCAGCTCGCCAAATGAACTGCCTTGCATCTTCCTGATAAGACAAATTAACAGACTGCATTAACAAGCTGGTACCATCACCACTGGTTGCCGAAGAGCCCGTTGTTTCAATGGCTGCTGTTTTTGAATCTTTCAGTTCCCACACTAAGTTCTCTGAAAGTCCTCTTACAAATAAAGGCTTAGCGTCATCATTTGCCACCTTTTTAGGTGTTGTATCTTCACTTAATAAAGGCACATTAACCGTGTCTTGATAAGTTAATCCATAATCATAAGCAAATAATGGATCATAAGTTTTGTCACCTAGGTTTAATGTGTATTGCGTATCATACTTTGGCCATGAAAAGCTTAATTTACCAGAGAAATCAAACTGAGTGTTACCCTTCGCATCTGTCAATAACACATCTGCTACCCCCTCACCTTCTGAACCCGGTAACCATGCAGCCACAAATGCATCAGACGCATTGAGCTCTTTATTTACCCAAAGCGGTCTACCGCTTAAAAATACGGTGACAACTGCAATACCATCAGCCTTTAATTTTTTCAGTAATGCAAGATCAGCTTTTGTTTTATATTGATATTCAAGAAACTCGATATCACCGAACCATTCTGCGTAAGGTTCTTCGCCTATAACAACAATCGCTACATCTGGCTTAACGGAGTAGTTTCCCGCTTCGTTTAGTTCAATTTGACCACCAGCACTTTCAACTTGCTCCTTTAAACCGGCATAAATTGACGTTGCATTTGGGAAATCGTCATTAGTGTTGTCTGTGCCTTGCCATGAAACACTCCACCCACCCGCTTGCTTTGCAATACTATCGGCACCATCGCCAGCAACTAATATCTTGCTTGTTGCTTTAATAGGGAGTATTTGGTCATTATTTTTTAATAACACTAATGACTTACGAACAGCTTCTCTAGCGAGCTCACGGTGCTCAGAAGCGCCTAACCATTCAGGATGCTGTGATTCAGAACGGCTTGATGGTTTACCTCTTGAGAAAGCTCCCCATCTAATTTTCGCTCTCAAAAAGCGTCGAACAGCATCATTAATTCTTTCTTCAGAGATAGTGCCATCTTTCACTTGCGCAACCGTGTTATGATAAAAGGCCTCAAAGTGCTCAGGGACCATGATAACATCGACACCGGCATTAATAGCAGCAGCACATTGCTCTAAATCACAGCCTTCAACAAATTTATGGGCATTCCAGTCGCTAACTACAAACCCATCAAAGCCCATTTGCTTCTTAAGTACATCAGTTAGTAAATATTTATCACCATGCACACGTTGGCCATTCCAGCTGTTAAAGGACGCCATAACTGACTGAACCCCTTCATTTATCGCTGAAAAATAGCCTGGACTATGAATGTCTCTTAACCCTTTTTCATCAATAATAGTATTGCCACGGTCTATACCTCGCTCGGTTCCACCATCACCAACAAAGTGCTTTGCTGTTGCAATACGATTTGTCGCTTTTAAGAAATTATTGTTGATGCTACCTTGAATACCAACAACCATTTCACCGGCATACTCTTTAACTAAATCTGGGTTCTCAGAATAACTCTCATACGTTCTGCCCCAACGATCATCTCTGACCACTGCGACAGTGGGAGCAAAACTCCATTCTATTCCAGTTGCAGAAACTTCTTTTGCTGTAGCTTGACCGATACGTTTAATTAGATCTTTATCTCTGGTTGCACCTAAACCAATGTTATGAGGAAATAACGTAGCTCCATAAACATTACTATGTCCATGCATTGCATCTGTGCCCCAAATCGTCGGGATTGCAGCCCCATCTAATGAAGCATCTACTGATGCCTGATACATCTCATCTGCATATTGAAGCCACTGCTTCATCGAGGCACGTTTATTACCATAAGGCGCGGTGTTACCTCCATTTAAGTACGATCCAAAGCCATACTTGCGCATTTGCTCGACACTTAAATAACCGATTTCAGGTTGAACCATTTGCGCTACTTTTTGCTCAATTGTCATCGTCTGAATGAGCTCGTCAACCTGCTTCTCAACAGCAGGGTCTTGCTTAAGTTTAGTGTTTACATCAGGCCATTTTACGTGACCTCCCTCGACAGCAAGCGGACACTGAGTATAAACAAGTCCAATCAAGGCTAATGGGCTTAATACAAGCGGTGAAAATTTAAATCTAGACATTTAAAACCTATAAAACAACACGTTGAAAATTAAATGATTAATTAGGTATGTATTCAATAAAGTCATAATATACCCATGATGAAGTGCCATAGTATTGACCAGGAAAGTAATTGGCTTCTTGTGAGTTATCGCCATGCCAGTGATTGATCATAATCTTGGTGTTATCCACTGGCCAAGCGTAGGCTGGTATCTCATTATTTGCGAGCACACCATCACCATTATCTTTATAAACGATACGAATAGTTTGCTCTTGGCCATTGGCATCATAAAGATACCAACGAATAACACGACTGGACCAATCGAAACCTATCATCAGCAAGTTTTCACGATAATCGAGCCCATATTGACTTAGGTCGATGTCTTGCTCCCAGCTCTGATATACCCCACCTTGCGGCTGATAAATAATATTTGTGTGTACAACATTGCCAAGAGAAGGCAGCAGTTCAATATCAATTTCTTGCCATGCTCGACCTGGGCTATCCCACCATGATGTGTAAGTAAATATCGATGAAACTGTACCCGCAACATTTCCTGATTTTAAACGACCTTGTATTTTGCCATAGCTATAAAACTGATTACTTTGTAACTCTGAGCATGTGCCCTGCGATAATGACAGCGTTAAACCATGTTCACTGGGGCTTTGCATATTAGGTTGAAAAGTACACCCAAATGGCGTGCCATTATTGCCTTGTCGTGCAGTCCAAATACTGGTGTCGTAACCCCAAGAAAAGTTATCTTTAAAGTAGTTAGCACTTAGACAAGGGGATAAAAATGCGATACAGAAAATTGATATACGTAGCCAAAACTTTTTCATTTTTTTGCCTCATAATCTGTTTAGCTCTCATATTGCTGAGCAATATGAGAGCGCTTAGTAGTAGGGTTAAAATGAGAAACCGGCTCTAACACCATAATATCTCGGCATACCGAAACTACCTTTTGGTACACCTTTGCTTGTGTTGTTCCAATATTGAATAGTCTCATCAGATGCGTTATTGATGAACAGCTCTGCATACCATTTTTGACTTTGCGGCTCATATTTCAAAGAAGCGTTATAAACCGCGAATGCATCTCGGCTATCATCGATATACTGTGTCGCTTCGTCTGAAACAGCAAAATCCATATCATCTAAATGCTTATCAAGGTTCCACACCGTTGAATACGATTTATCTTTCCAGCTTGCGTTAAACCAGCCATGAATAAAGCCATATTCACCTAAATTGAACGTATGCGTATAACTAATATTCGCAGTGTATTTAGGTGTCATTGCTAGATTGTTACCCTTGAGGTTAGTGGTTAACAATGTGTTTTCAGGATCTTTTGATTCTTCATAAGAGATATCGAATAGATACTCAGAATCATAGTCCCACTTGGTATTCCAATCTTCCGTAATTTTAGCATCAGTCCAGGTTACGTAACCTGTGATACGACCATTTGGATATGGTTTCCAGTCAAATTCGAATTCAATACCTTTAATCGTCGATGCTGGAACATTCTGCGTGTAATATGCAATCACGGGTTGATTTTGATAATCAAGAAGAGGCTCGCCATCATCACCTAAAATCGGTGTTCCGTTGTCATCTTCCACAACTGATAAGCGTTCAACATTACCAATCGAACCTACCGATGCGTACTGCATATCGGTATAATCTGTATAGAAAAAAGCAGCTTTTAAGTTAAGTGAGTTATCAAAAAAGCTTGATTTAGCACCTAGCTCCCACGTTAATACTTCTTCTGGGTCAAACTTCGTTTCGAATCGTGTAACATCACCGGTTCTATCGTTAACTACTTCGTATACATCACCAATACCGCCCGCTTTAAAGCCACTCGCTAAGTATGCATAAAGCATGGTTTCTGATGAAATGTCATAATCTAAGCCAACACGGAAGTCATGATGCTGCCAGCTTCCTTTGTTGTCATTTTCAAAGTAAGACGCATAGATAGATGGGTCTTCGTAATAGTCGACTGGAAGATTATTTAGTTCTGTTCTATTTAACCAACCTACAGCACACCCATCTGCATTTGAGCATCGATACGTTCTGCCGCCTTTGTCTTGCTTTGTTTCATCACTAAAACGATAGCCTAAAGTTGCATGTAACTTCTCAGTTAGTTTGTATGTTCCTTGACCAAAAATGGCGAATGCATCTGTTGAGCGATCCGGTTGGTCCCAAAACGCTTTATCATCCATTGGATTATCATAATAACCCACTGTTGTTGTTTTTTCGTGGAAGTAGTTTGCCCCCACAATCCATATAAAGTCACCGTACTCATCGGATTGAAGTTGTAATTCTGTTGAAAACGATTCAGCCCCAGTGCCGTCTAGGAAGTAAGTGGCACCATCCCAAGGGTCAAGTCCCACTTCACTGTCTTGTGCTGACTCTCTTTCCATGTCTTCATAACCCATCAACCACACAATATTGTATTCATCATTTAGGTTATAATTTAACGTGTTGCGAAGATATGTGATATCTAAATCTAATTGTCCTGGGACATTCACGACAGCCTGATATGTGTTATCACTTGGCAAAAAGTTTGAGCAATCACCTCCCATTTCAGCTGGGCGCCCTCTTAACTTATCACAGTTAACTAAATCAAGATTATTGCTGCTGTTGTTTACGTACTTTTGGAAAACCGTATGGTTTGAGAAATTACCATTTAATGGCTCCCAAAGTGTACTGATACGAAATGAATACTCATCGGCATTATTATAAAAATCACTTTTATCCGCTGGTGTTAATGCGCGAACTTTTTGTGCTTCAGGGTCTGTACCAGCACCATCAATCCACCAGTTTTCTCTTTGAGTGACAGTTTGACCCACGCCTTGATATGAGTCTTCAGATATTACTGGGGCATTTAATACATCATCAGAGAGCCTGCGAGTATCGTATTGGTTAGGATCGTAGTAGCCTTCTAAGTAGGAGTCACGCTTCAAACCTTTTGCAGCGAAACGAACTGCAAACTCCTCATTAATTGGAATATTAATCATGCCATCAATGTTTTTACTGTTGTACTTACCTGCTTCAACATTCACATTGCCAAAGAAGTTTTCAAATTGTGGCTTTGCAGATATGACATTGATACTACCCACCGTAGAGTTTCGGCCGAATAAGGTACCTTGCGGACCTCGCAATGCCTCAACACGGTCAATATCATACATAAGTGCAAGTGCACCTTGCATTCTAGGTGAATACACACCATCTAAGTGCACACCAACCGCTGGATCACCTAGCTCTGTTAGGTTGGTTGAGCGTACCCCGCGCATTGAAATAACGGGTGCTGATTGGTCTGTTGCTGTTGAAATATCAAGACTAGGAACAAGGTTCGCAATATCCTTAATATTATTAACACCATTTTTTTTAAGCTCAGCTTCTGTTAACGCCGTAATTGCTACCGGTGTTTCCATCAACTTCGTTTTGCGTTTTGTTGCCGTAACAGAAATGATTTCTAAGCCACTTTGCGGCTCTTTTGCTATTTTATTATCTGTGTCCTGCTGATTTTCGTTTTGTGCATGTACAGGTAATGAGCAAGCTAAAGCGACAGCAACTGCTAATGCCTTTTTATTTATTGTGTGCATATTTAACCTTTAGATGTGTGTTCAGATTTAAAAGAATTTACTTTTAATTAACAGTATCTGCAGGTTCATTTTTCATTACCAGCCAAATTCGGCAAGGCGAGTTTCAAATAATACAAAGCGAATTTAATGTTACTTTCAAGCGAGATTCTACGTACTTTTTTGGCGCGCAAAGCACAAGGGAGAAAGCGGCCTTAGAATGTTCAATGTGAGCCTAAAGCCGCCATAACCTATACCTATTTGAGATGATCGGTTATTAATTTTTCTGTATGTGAGAGTAAATCATATCCACCAACAGCGCCATGTCCAGGGACGACAATCACTGCACTTTTAAATTTCCTTTTTAATTGCTTTGTTATATTAAGCCAAGAGTGTATGTCACCATGAACTAGGTTACCTACAGATGATGACTGAAGTGACCGAACTGCGCAGCCACCAAATAAGATTCTTTTTTCAGGTAACCACGCCATAACATTGTCCATTGCATGCCCAGGGCCTGGAAAAAATAGTTCAAGAGAGCCAAATTTAACAACTGAATCTGCTACTCTAAGTTCTTTGATAATATTGTTAGGTACTGCCGCGCCTTGCTCTATGGTTAACTGAGCAGTTAATGGATGAGCAAAAACATTGATTCCCTTAGACTCAAGTACATCGACACCAGCAGCTCGGTCACCGTGCGCATGCGTAACAAATGCTTTGCTTACTGGCAGTTTTATTTCTAAGCTAATTGCTTCGAGTAAATCTAAAGTGAGTAATTCCCCCCACGCTGTGTCGATAAGGGTTAAACTATCTCCTTCTTTCACAATTAAGCCATTTGAGGGAAATTCTGTACCATTTGGGTAAGTATAATATGATGTATGCAGCCATACCCCATCAGCTAACTGGGTTATAGAAACCTGATTTGGCCTGTTTTCTTGCGCTGACCCCTGAAAGCTATATATTAAAAGAAAGAAAATAAAACTACCGAATATCCTAAATTTCATCATTGCGCTATATCCCTAAATTAAGACATAAAAATATATTATAATTAAAGTGATAAACAAATAGTAATATAATTATACAGAAGCTTTTATTTCTATAACTATAAGAAGCACTATGTATTCGATGATAAGAAAAAACGAACCCAACGGTTCGTTTTTTTATTTAAGTCAAAGAATGTTCTGCAAAACTTTCGCTCAAGAATGCAGGCAATGACTTTGGAGTCTAAGCAAGTTGCAATTAAACCTACGTTAAAAATTATATTGTAAGCTAACCTTATAATTTAACGGCTCACCTGGTTGGGTCCAAATTGCAGAGTATGAATTAGCGTAATAGGTTTTATCCAATACGTTATTTACAACAAACTGTAAGCTCAAATCATCATTAACATGGTAGTTTGCAAACAGATTTACCAAAGTATATGAAGGCAAATAATAGCTAGGGTCAATCGCTTCACCTAGCCGCTCCCCAACATATTGAACCGACACACCAACTGTTGAGTTCGAATCGATTAAATCACTTAACTCTCTCTTAATACGCACATTGGCACTATGTTTTGGAATGTTTAATAAAGGGGTGCCTTTTGGCAAACTAACCCACCAATCGGTATTAACAGTATCTTTTGCTGTTTTAGCATCAGTGTAAGTATATGCAAGATCAAACGAAGTTTGGCTAGTAATATTACCGTGTAAGTCTAGCTCAACACCTTCACTCGTAACCTCGCCTAGAGCCCTAGATACACCTGCTTGTACGTCTGTGCTTAACATGTTGCTCTTTTGCGCATTAAATACTGTAAAGCTACCACTGACAATGTCTGTATTAAATTTAACTCCAACTTCAATAGAGGTTGTTTCTTCAGGCTCAAATGCTTCTCCATCAGCATCGAAACCACTATTAGGTCTAAAACCTTCAGAATAACTGCTATAAAATTGTAGATCTTCAGAGTGAGCATATACTAAACCTGCTCGAGGGCTGAAGGTGCTTTTGTCAGCCTCTGAACGCGTTAAGTTTTTATGGTTATCAATTCTTTGATCAAACCAATCGTAACGACCACCAATTTGCATTTTCCATTTTTCAGTGATATCGACTTGGTCTTGAATATAAATACCATAGCTATTCTGTACTTCTGTGGTGTCGAATAACAGAGAACCTTCAGGCGCCGTTTTACCGTACTCAGGCTCATACATATTTATAGCGTAACTCGTGTCATCAAGAGTCGGGCGATATCTGTACCAAACCTTATCAAAATCAAACTTACTGGCATCAGCACCAATTAAAAGGTGATGAGTGAAACCTGCAGCTTTTATACTACCGCTAAGCTCTGAGCGTGCAGATATATAGTTAGTTTGAAAGTCACGCTGGTTATGTTGTCTGCTCAGTGTCACGCCATCAATGAAATATACTTGTCGGCTTGGAGCAAGCTCAGCATCACTTGATTCACTCAAAAACTCTGAATCGCTATAACTAATACCTGTTAGAAGCGACCATTCTCCTAATTGATGCTCAAGGGTAAGCTGATGAGAAATAGCCTTAACTTTTGTAGGTTTATCACTTGGCTCACCTAAAAAAGTTTCAATAGGTAGTGCATCAATTTTACCATCTACAGCAACAATACCTCGATCGAAAGTTAAACTTTGATCAACGTACTCTAGCTCATAATTCAACTTCGTTTTATCTGAAATTAGCCATAAAATTGAAGGCGTTAATACAGTTTTTTCTGATTCATGATAATCTCTAAAACCTTCACTATCTTCCACAGCACCATTAATTCTAAAAGCCACTTGGTCCGTAATTGCGTTCGTGTAGTCGCCTTCAGTGCGATAACTTTGCCAGCTACCGGCAGTGACTTTTACATAGCCTTGCTGTGCAAACTGCGGTTTTTTTGTAATGATATTTATCGTACCGCCAGGCTCAGAGCGTCCATAGAGTGCAGAGCCTGTTCCTTTCATGATTTCTACATAATCAATATTACTCGTATCACGAACACCGCTAAAGCTTCGCCCAGATGAAAAACCGTTAATTAAAAAGCCTGATGGAATATTCTCATCACCCACTAAGCCACGTATTGCAAAGCTTTCCCATAAACCACCAAAATCATTTTGTTCTGAAATACTTGGGGTTAAATCGAAAATGTCACTTAAGGTGGTTACACCAGCCTCATTGAGTGTGTCTGATGAAATAAACTCGACAGATTGTGGTTGCTCATTTAAAGGAACATCCCCACGAAAAGCTTGCCTTACACCCGACACTGATATTTTTTCTATCTCTGATGGCTCTGTAGTGGCATATACGGAAGATGTAAAAATTGCGCTAATCATGATTGAAAGGGCTGATTTTTGATATCTGTTCATTCTATCTCTCAGGTATGAATTGTAGTTATTCAATAAAGCTTGTAGTTATTAGGTAAAGATTTACATTATCCATCACTTGAACATGCAATTAACAATACTTATCATTTGCAGTATGATAAACAATTAAACCACTGAGAACTACCCTCGTAAACAACAGAAATTAAAAAACTCAAATTAACGCTTAATTAATAAACACTTAGAGAGAAGAATGAACAAAGTTACTTTAGCCTGCATTACATTAGCCATATCAATTTCCAGCATTTACAGCGCAAAAACACAAGCACATGCAATATGGTTTGCTGAGCGCTCATCACAATTAGCACTGATATATGGTGAAGGTGCACAAGATTTAGACACCGTTAAGCGCCAAGACAAAGTTAAAAGAGTTACCGGTTATAACAAAAATTGGCAAGAACAAAGTGTAAAACTTGTTGAGTCAGGGCATATGATGATACTGAGCGATAACACGGTTTATGCTGTTACAGGAATGCTCGATAACGGTTTATGGAGCAAAACTAAAGATGGTAAATGGTTTGCAAGTGGCCGCGACCAAATCCCTGATGCAGTTTTAAGCGAACATACAAAAAAACATGCTGTACATTTGCGTGGGCCTCTTACTAAAATTCCTCAACTTAAAGAACAACAGTTACAAATTATCCCAATAGGAAACAGCTTTTCAGATCAGAAAGGTGCATTAGTTAGTTATCGCATACTATTTAATGGTAAGGCAGTTCAAGGCGCTAAAGTGATTAATGATATTGTGAATGACCCAGATCAAAAGCCCCTAATAAGCAATGATGAAGGCATCGTGACATTGCCACTACGCAATCAAGGCTTAAACGTAGTCGCCGCTATATATGATGAAAAAAGTACAAATCTCGCTGTATTTGATAAGACCGAGCACTTAGCAACACTTTCATTTATTTTACCCCATGCAGCAGAGTAGTTTTTAAATAAGCTAGTTGCACTCAAGCAAACCGCTGTGGGTCTAGACTTTCAAAAAGTCTGGGCCCTCTAGAACGTTGAACGCCCCCTTCAAAAAACAAGTAGCACACAACTCACTCACAGCCATCAAAAATCCATAAATATATTTACAAACAATGCATTAGAACTATCGCAATAGAAAAGTAAATTGACGAAAAGCTCAAAACTTCTTCATCAATGTGCGCATATTGACTTGAAAATTAACAAGCAACACTGGGCACAACCATTCCATTTAATAAATCACTACAATCTTATTATTCCATTTTAAAGATTAAAAATGATGAGCAATACTAAACTCATCAAATTATGAGAGTTGGGGTATTCAAAATGGTTAAGACAGTTACTTTTGCAATGATGCACTTCACAATCGCTTTTACAGTGACCTACTTTTTAACAGGTAGTTTTTTAATTGGTGGCCTGGTCGCCATTGTTGAGCCTGCAGTCAATACGGTTGCGTTTTACTTTCACGAAAAGGTTTGGCGTAATCTAGAAGGTAAGGATAGCTTCAAACGAAACCCAGATGAGATAATGTTTGCCTAGCTATTAACTAGGTTGGATTGGCTCCCAATACAATGAATCCCCTCATCTTACACCTCAATCTGTAAATTAAGCTTTGCCCCAATGTCGGTGGCAGAGCTACAAACTAAAACGGTTAAAGTCTTTCTCAATTAATAGCCGAAAATACTTCTTTGTAAAAGAACTCAAGGCTTCTTTTCTAGATACATGCCAACTCGGGTTAGCTCTATCAAGCATATAGCAATGAATTTAAATGAAAAACTAGCAATTTTCTCAACTCTTTTTATTAAGTTTAAATTCTCAAAAGTTGGATTTCCCCGCCAATTTAGAGCTAACACTCAAATTAGACTTGAAATTATCTTTTTTCAGCTTACACTTGTACGCCTAGTGAGCGTACACTTGTAAGCTAAAGGCAAAAAAAGAATGTTATTAAATTCATTATCAAAACATTTATTGCATCATCAATCTTGGTCAGGATACTGGGAACCTGTGCTCCAGTGCTTTAAACCTGGCTGGCGCGATGGGTATTTTCGCGCACAACTAAAACATGTACACGTGTTTGCTGAACAAAGCATCGAGCTGATTATTGAGCCAGAAAAAGCATGGCCAAATCATCAAGCAGGCCAGCATATTGCGTTAACAATACAAACGAACGGGCGACTACTGACTCGCGTGTTTACCATCGCAAGCGAACCAAAATTGGCAAAGCAAGAGCGACAAATTCGTTTATTGATCCGCAGCCAAGAGATTGGCGCATTTACGTCAAAGCTAGCAAATTTGAAGCCTGGACAATGGCTTAATATCTCTGAGCCTAAAGGCCAGTTTGTTATGCCAAATACCGCGCGCTCTATAATTATGCTTGCCGGTGGCTCTGGCATTACGCCATTTATAGCCATGCTTAAGTCTTTACCGGCTGATAGCAAACAAACCATTACCCTGCTTTATTACGCAAAGTCGAACAGCCACTGGCTTAAAGATGAGCTTGAACAACTAAAACAATCACTGAGCAATTTTGATTATCACTTACTTGAGCGCAGCAAAGACGGCGATGCGACGACATGGCTGACAACAAACGCGCATAAACACTGGTTAGTCTGCGGCCCAGCTGCTTTATATAAGCAAGCTGCCGCTTTAACTAAGCAATTAAATACGCCTATCGACAGTGAGCATTTCAGTGCAGTCCCTGCTGTTTTAGCAACCCCTGATAAGCACGAACTAACACTCACTCATCAGGGCAAAACATTCACTATTGATAACCAACAAACCTTACTTACTCACTTACAAGCGAATAAGCAACCTGTGACAGTTGGCTGTGGTATGGGAATTTGCCATCAATGCCAATGCGTTAAAAAGCAAGGCATCGTGCGTGATATTCGCACCGGCGAGCTCTCTGATAGCTCAGAGCAGTTAATTCAACTTTGTATATCGCAACCGGTCAGTGACGTGGAGTTATCAGCATGAAGACAACAAAAACAGTCAATTTTGAAAAATTAGCAGCTCAACTCGATAGCGTTAAAGCAGATATAAAATCGAAACTGGGTGAGCAAGATGCGAAATACATTCGCCGCGTTATTGTTTGCCAGCGTGTGTTTGAATGGAGTGGCCGTATTCTCTTAATGCTAGGCTTTATTCAGCCTGCTTTATGGATAGTCGGTGTGCTTAGTTTAGCCACTGCAAAAATTCTCGATAACATGGAAATTGGCCATAATGTGATGCACGGCCAATATGACTGGATGAATGATAAACACATAAATTCAAAGTCTTACGAGTGGGATATAGCGTGCGATGGTTCAAGTTGGAACCGCGTTCACAACTACGAGCACCACACCTATACAAATATTATTGGTAAAGATCGTGACTTCGGCTATGGATTACTGCGTTTATCTAATGACTTTCGTTGGCGGGTAAAAAACCTGTGGCAATTTATCACTTACCTATTGCTAAGCGTGCTGTTCCAATGGGGTGTGTCGTACCATGAAATGGCTGCCGAGCGGGTATTTTTCGGTAAGAAAAAAGATAACCGTGATTACACGGTATCGCATAGCGAACTCAAAAAACGCTTTTTTAGTAAAGGAGCACGCCAGTTAGTGAAAGACTACCTGCTTTTCCCTCTGATTGCCGGCCCTTTATTTTTGTGGGTTTTAACGGGTAACCTAGCCGCAAATTTATTACGTAACCTCTGGACCTCTACGATTATCTTTTGCGGGCATTTCACCGGTGAAGTTGAAACATTTAAACAGCAAGACTGCGAAAATGAATCGCAAGGCCAGTGGTATTACCGCCAAGCGTTAGGCTCATCAAATATCAAAGGGGGTAACCTGTTTCATGTAATGACAGGACATTTGAGCTATCAAATAGAACATCACTTGTTCCCTGATTTACCTGCAAAACGTTATCGTGAGATTGCTCCTAAGGTGCAAGCTATCTTTAAAGAGCACGGCATCAATTACAATACAGGCGGCTTCTTTCGCCAGTACTTTTCTGTTGTAAAACGGATTGTGCGCTACTCTTTTCCGTAATTTCAAAAACGCCAGTGCATTGCACTGGCGTTTTTATTTTTAATATCATGGTAAGGAATTAACTTTAAAAATAGGTTCATTAATTTCTAACTGTAATTCATCATCTGCTGCTTGTTCCGCGAAAGTTAAAGCTGTATTTGCAAAGTTTAGCGCTTGGGCCTAATCAGGCTTCTCTAAGTAGTTTTCTGCAATCGCAAAATTAATAGATGCATCTTATGGGGTGGCAGACAAACAACTCGTGAAGTTGCTCCACAGTGGGATCTTGGTAATTAATCCTAAACTATGGTTAAAGTGAGGCCTATCTAAATTATTGTGCTATTTCATTAGTTGTATTATTGATTACCGCTAGGTGATAAATAATCACTAAGTTCGCAATAAACCACAGATCTTTAATCACAAATTGACCAAGTCCAGCTAAAACCGTCGTACTGCTAAGCGCATTCGGCGCGGTAACTAAAAATGTTTGCGTCATAATAAAAACAGCGCAACAGGAAAGCCCTGCCAACACTATTAACTTGTTATTTTTGAGTAATAAGCCAACACAAAGCAACAGCACACTAACAATGTCAAACACGCCAATCGCATTCGATGCGCCCTGCACACTAAAAACCTGATACAACCACGACATGAATGGTGATGTTTCAACAAGCGTTACAATCCCCTTTGCCTCAAAAGCAAAAAACTTCATTGCGCCTATCCAAACCAGCACTAAAGCCACTGAAGCATAATTCAAGGTAATATGCGCTTTATCACTTAAAGCATCTTTGTAAAACACAAATAAAAATAGCGGAATTACAGCAAAATACTTAATGATCCCCTGCCCTGAACCAATCACAGGAAAGCCCCCTTCACTTGCAAGCCAACGATTAGCGCCAAACAACGTAATCAAACAGATCAGTGATATAGCAAATGCAGTGATGGTCGGAAGTGCCCTATTAATAAACCCTAAATGAGAATGAAGGCTGGTAATGCCAACAAAGCAAAATGCAAAGCCTGCGATCATACTCATGATGTGAGCTGGCACCTGAGAGTCTAATTTATAAAACGAAAAGATACTGCCAATGGCATTGGGGTTTGCTCCCAAGATAAATGACAAACCCAATAGCGAAAAACTGATGGTGATAAGTGCAATCACTAAATTATTTGATGTACGTAAATTCATACAAACCCCTTTCTACTGATTGTTTAAAAGACCATAGTTAGGGATAAAAACATTCACACTAAAATAAAATATAAGAAAAGTCTGAGAAGAGATTTGTATAAGCAATTGAAAAATCGATATAAGCATCACTGCTATTTGCCGTTATTTGCTGTTAATTAGGCAAAAATAAATCTCTTTAATTCAATATCAGCAATTTTGTTCAAGTTTTAAGGTTGCTTGCTTCGCTATATTGGCGTAGGAATAATAACGAAGCGCACAACCTTCAGGAGCATCTGTGAGCAAAGACAATCACTTTAAGTACATCAACAACGAACAGCATCAGAGCATCTCGATGTTGACTGCGACTATGAGTGATTTTACATATGCAAAGCATGCTCACGAAGAGTATTCAATTGGCATTACACTACAGGGACGACAAGATTTCTTTTGTCGAAATGCGTTTTATAAAAGCGTACCTGGCAATATTATTTTGTTTAACCCTGAAGATATTCACGATGGCCACTCTGGCACAGAACAAAACCTAGAGTATCTAATGCTGTACATTCATCCTGATGAATTTCAGCCTTTGTTTAAAGCGCTAGGGTATAAGCAAGATTGTACATTACGTATGGCAAACACCTTGTATGCAGATCCATTACTGCGTAATCAAGTGATTAACTTATCTAGGCTTTTACAAACCAATAGCACGAACAAAATAGAGCGAGAAGCTGCACTATTGCAAATGGCGCAGTCTTTAGTCAGGCTCAACGGCAGCCTTGATTTACCGACTTTAAGCACCCGAGTTGATAGCTTACTGCTGAGAGCAAAAGACTATATTTTGGCAAATATCGACAATGACATTTCTATTGATGACATTGCCCATGCAGCCACTATGTCGAAGTTTCATTTTATCCGCCGCTTTCGCGAGCACTTCGGTATTACTCCACATCAATATGTTTTGAACTGTCGTATTAATTATGCCCGTAGAGCGTTACAAGTTGGCCGCGATGCCACCAGCGTAGCGGTTGAATCAGGCTTTGCAGATGCCAGTCACCTCAATCGTAACTTCAAACGAGTATTCGGTATGACACCAAAACAATTTCAACTGCAATGGGCTCGAAGATAGAGCTAAACTACTGATTTGGAGCTGTTATGGCAGATATTTTTGCATATGCTATTGGCATTATGTACACCCCTGGGCCAATCAATTTACTCGGTTTAAGCAGTGGCTTAAATAAACAAACACGTTCACACCTTGGGTTTTTTATCGGCGTAGGTAGCGCGATGTTTATCTTATTTGTGCTGCTTGGCTACCTTGGCTTACAAATGATAAATCCGCAGTTTTTGCCTTATGTGAGCTTAATTGGTTGCGGCTATATTTTGTATATTGCTTGGAAGGTCGCAAAAGCAAAAGTACAGGTGAGTGATACCTCAGCGGATGCCTCACTTAGCTTTTTCGATGGCCTGTTTATGCAACTTTTAAATCCAAAAGCGCTGGTAGCTACTTTGCCAATTGCTACGATTCAGTTCCCAAGCGCGGATATTACCGGAGCTGCAATCGTATTTTGGTCTTTTATTTTAGCCATCCTTGCCTTTGGTGCTCCTACAAGTTACTCGCTAGCGGGCTTAGTGCTTGGCAAACAAGTATCACGGCCGGGTGTTTTTAATGTGTTTAATAAACTAATGGCTGTTTTGTTAGTTTATGTCGCACTAATGATTGCCTACGAGCATGTACTTACACCTTTATTGGCATAAAATTGATCATCCTTAGCAAACAGGCATAATAGCGTTATTCTCCAAATGGTTATTACAAAACGATGCAAGGCAACCTATCAATCCGTTCATACAGTACTAAGCCTGTTAGTCATAGCCATGACTATCATCAACTTGTACTGCCCTTAAAGGGAGTGATAGCCATTAGTGTGGGTGATTTTCAAGGTAAAGTCGCCCCGGGTGAATGCGTGGTTGTCAAAGCCACGCAAGTGCATCTTTTTACCGCCATGCCAAAGGCTCGATTTGTTGTGGCCGATATGCCAAAGCTACCGGATAACCTTGCCACCGCTGAGCGCTGCGTGTTTGCTATTAATCAATCACTTTGGGCATTTTTGCAGTTTGTGGCAAAGCAACTTGAGCAAGCGGTTAATCGTGAGTTAGAACTTGCCATGTTTAACACCTTCAATTTGCTGTTAGCTGAGCAAATTATGCAGCCTAAGGTCGACAGCCGTATTAGCGAGGCATTGCTTTATATTGACAGTCACTTAGGTACTCCTCTTCAAATCAAACACCTTGCCAGCATTGCCTGTTTAAGCCCAACGCAATTCAAACTGCTGTTTAAGCAACAAACCGGATTGACTGTCATGAACTATGTAACTAAACAACGAATGGAAAAAGCACAAGCCTTGCTGAGTCATACCGACTACCCGTTACAGCGTATTAGTGAGTTAGTAGGTTTCAATGAGCTTTCCTCTTTTAGCCGCAGTTTTTCAAAGTACTTTGGCTTATCTCCAAGCAAATTCAAAAAGTAACTTTAGTTTTTAACGCCTACAAAACCGTCCTTTTTGTCAAAACTTTTGCGCCGATATTTATTATGCTTTTTATACCTTAAATTCAAAGCGAATCATCGATGAACCACGCTATCGCTACAATTGCCGTGTTAGTTGCCAGTGTGTTTTGGGGCACAACAGGCACTGCCGCAAGTTTTGCGCCAGACATTAGCCCTTTTGCAATTGGTGCTTTTGCAATGGGGTTTGGCGGCGTACTACTTTGCCTAACCGCAATAAAACAACTGATAGATGATGCTAATAAACTGAGTCAACATTACCGCCTAATCCTATTAGGTTCAGCTTGTGTGGCTATTTATCCGCTGGCATTTTATACCTCAATGAATAGTGCCGGTGTGGCAATAGGCACCGTTGTCTCGATTGCCAGCGCACCTTTATTTACCGTCTTATTGGAATACTTAATTGACAAAAATCCCATTTCAACTCGCTGGCTAGTCAGCTTTTGCTTTGGTGCAGTAGGCATAGGCTTAATCGCGTTAGGTAAAGAGTCAAACTCTGCTGCAGAGGGGTTGTTTAGCCAAAACATCGGGATTTTACTTGGCTTAATTGCAGGGCTTACCTATGCCGGTTATTCATGGGTTGCCAAGCGTTTAATTAGCAACGGCGTTCATTCAAGAGCGACCATGGCTAGCCTATTTGGTGGCGCAGCCTGTGTACTCCTGCCATCATTATTAATTACAGGGGATACGCTGTTTGCCACAATTACCAATATCAGCGTGGCGCTATACATGGCCATAGTGCCGATGTTTTTAGGTTATTGGCTATTTAGTATTGGCTTAAAAACCATCACTGCCAGCCAAGCCGTACTCATTACTTTGCTTGAGCCTATCATCGCCACCATACTTGCTATTGTGATCTTACATGAACAATTTCAGCAAATTGGCTGGCTTGGGATTGGCTTAGTGAGCATTAGTTTGGTAATTCAAACGGTCAATATTAAGCAGTTCGTGGTACACTGCAAAAAACGCATTTTGACGATTTAACATGAGAAAAGACAGCCGACTATCGCGGGTTTTACATGTGCTGATCCATTTAGACAGTTACAGCCAACCTGTCACATCAGAGACATTAGCAAACATGTTAATGACCAATCCTGTGGTCGTGCGCCGTACTATGGCATTACTACGTCAAGCAGGTTATGTATCAGCTATTAAAGGTCACAATGGCGGCTGGCTACTTGCAACTCCCTTAACTGAGATCACCTTATTTGATATTCACCAAGCACTTGGCGAAAAGAACCTATTTGTTATAGGTCTAACCGATGAGCACAGCAATTGCCCTATCGAACATGCAGTAAATAGCGCCATACAAAACGCGATGGATGACGCAGAATCGCTATTATTAAAACGATTTGCTGAAGTTTCTCTTGCAGAGCTTGCCAGTCAATTTCAATAATCCTGCTTTAGAGTATTTGACGATTTCACAAACTCGTAGGTCAAATTCATAGAAATTAATTCAAGAGTATTGGTTTACCAAACAAGTACCCTTGAAAATACTGGCAACCAGAGTATTTTAGATAAATAAATTGCTCTTCAGTTTCTACTCCTTCAGCAATAACATTCTTGCCTAACCCATCAGCTAAGGTCAATATTGCTTTTACAACTGATGCATCTTCAATGCTAGTCAGCATTTTATCAATGAAGGACTTATCAATTTTCAACGTATCAATTGGGAATCGAGTCAAGTAACTTAATGACGAGTAGCCTGTTCCAAAATCATCCAAGGAAAGCTTAATACCTATCGCTCTAAGTTTGTTCATCCGTTTAATTAGTCGTTCCGTTCCCATTAAAATTACTCCCTCAGTTAATTCTAATTTTAAGCGTGAAGGTGATATCAAATATCTTCCTATAACCTCAAATACTTGTTCCACAAACTGTGGATCCTGAAATTGTAATGAACTCACATTAACTGCAACACTACTATTACCTTGTATTTTACCGTCTCTCATATCTTTACATACTTGCTCGAGTACCCATAAGCCAATACGATTGATTTGTTTCGACTCCTCAGCAACAGGAATGAATATATCTGGTGAAATACTGCCAAGTAACGAGCTATCCCAACGAAGTAATGCTTCATAACCAACTAAAGATTCTTCAGTGTCATGAATTGGCTGATATAAAACTTTTAATTCATTTCTTGGAATTGCATTAAGTAAACCTTGAGTTATTTCGTTCAGTTCCAAAATCGACGCTTGTAATTTTGGATCATAAAAGCTAACTGTATTTTTACCTTTTTCCTTAGAGTGGTACATTGCAATATCGGCTTCTTTAAGGGCTTCAGATAAATCAAAATCGTGATTTTTAAAAATTGTCACACCGATACTTGGTGTGGTATTCACTTCAAATCCATCTAAGAAGAAACTTTGCGAAATAACACTACGTACATTTTGTGCAAAAGTATCAATTAAAAGGAAATCACTGTCGCTTGCGTATTTTGGTTCATCTAACAAAATGACAAATTCATCCCCCCCTAATCTGGCGACTAAGTTCGGAGAAAAGACAATTCCTTCCAAGCGTCGAGATACCTCTTTAAGTAATAAATCACCCACACCGTGGCCTAATGTATCATTGACCATTTTAAAATTATCTAGGTCTATTAAAAGTAAAGCATAATATTGTTCCGATGCTTTTAGCTTCAAGCTTTTTGCTTTATCTTTCAGGTGACGCCTATTAGGTAAATTAGTCAGTTCATCATACATAGCTAACCTATGTACATTTTGCTCTGCAAGTTTCCGATCAGTAATATCGGCACGAATAGCAATATACTTTTGTGGTTTATTATTATCGCCCATAAAAGGGACTATTGTAGAGTTTACCCAATATAAGCTGCCATCTTTAGCGCGATTGCATACTTCCCCAGACCAAACTTGACCACTACGAATTGTTTTCCACATCCCCTTAAAAAAACTAGGCGGATGAGTTCCTGAGTTAACTAACGAATGAGTTTTCCCAATAAGCTCAGCTTTTGAATATTGTGAAATATTACAAAACTTTTCATTAACGCATGTAATAACTCCTTGACTATCGGTGGTCGCAACTATTGCATGTTGATCTAGTGCTTTTTTTAATTCAGCTCGACTTCTATTAAGTTCCTCATTTTCTTTTTCAGCAAGTTTTACCTCAGTAATATCTTCAATCAAACAAAGTAAGCTTAACACCTCACCTGCTGAATTCTTTTCCGGTATAGCAATAATATTTCTATATAGCTGTGAGCCATCAAAGGCTAAGTGATTCAATGAAAATCTAATTTGCTCACCTTGACATACCTTTATCAAATAAGGCATTACTTTATCTACAATATCTTGTGGAAAAATATCTTGAATACGCTGATCTCTAGATGTTTTATCTAAGTAATAATATGTATCTAGGGCATTCTTATTAAAGTAACTTAATTTAAAATCGATACTAAGTCTTAGTACTCCTATACCCATATTATCTAGTATGTTATTCAACTCTTGTTTCTTCTTTGATGCATATGCTTCTGACTGCCCAGCTAGAAAATATGGGTAAGAAACTCCTTCAATAAAAATACTTTTGTAGATAAGCAGCGCACTAACTAATTTGATCAAATGTGCAATTACAAGGTAACTGTCAGATAGGGATTGATAATGAGTCACTAATAATGAAAATAACGCCATACACATAGAGGATAACGTAAAATAAAAATATCTTCGTTTACCCTCATTTGAATACTTTCCATAGAACAGCATCGCAACAATGACATACCCCACGAGTAGGAAATACTCTATTACTTCTTTTGTATTTGTTACTCCCTTGCCTTCTATAAAGAATAAAGGAAGGTATGACTCGTATAAATTTCCACAAGACATTAACACTAAAGATACGATACCACCTGAGCATAACCAAAGAAGTTTTTTACCTGGCAGCAAAATTGATACAGCAATAGCAGCAAATGTAATTAACTCAAATGTTCGAGCGAGTATAGAAAAAAAGATTGACTTTTGGCTCGAGCTTTCAGAGATAAATGCAGGCATACCAGAGAATGAAATGGCATTCATGTAATCCATTATTACAATAACACTAAAGCCAAAAATAATAATATTACTCTGTTCAATATAGCGCCCGTCAAGCCTCTGAAATTCAAGTAATACGATCGATGAAAACACAAATATAGGCAATAGCTCTAATGTAAGGTGAAGTACTATTCCACCTTTTTGTGGAATGATATTTATTTGTTCCAATCCCCAAAAGCTCAATAAAAAGAACATAATAAGTATCGATATTGATTTAAGATGACCGTTCTTTTCCTTCTGAAGTTCAAAAGCAAGATTAAACATAATTTGTTACCTTTTAAACCTAACGACCAATTCGTGTAATTCATTCGATACTGCTTGTAATTTAGCTATCGACTGGGAAACTTTATCTGCATTTGTAACTCCAACATTTGCTAATTCTGAAATATTCACAATTTGATGGTTTATATCTTCAGCAACATGAACTTGTTGCTCAACAGCGGCGGACATCTGGGTAGACATATGAGCGATTTGATCAACAGCGACGACTATGCCATCAAGCATCTTAGCGTTATCATTCACATTGCATACTCCATGCTTTGCTTCATCATTGCCCAACTTAGCCTTTTCTTCAGCACTACTCGCCTTAATTATTAAGTTGTGAATAATATCGTAGATTTCTTTTGTAGAAGACTGTGTTCTCTGGGCTAGTGTTCTAACTTCATCTGCAACAACAGCAAATCCACGCCCTTGTTCACCTGCTCTTGCTGCTTCTATAGCAGCATTCAGTGCAAGTAAATTTGTTTGATCCGCAATTTGCTCAATTAATTGGGCTGCATTTGAGATACGCTCAGTTTGAATTGAAACGTCTGTAATAGACTCTCCTATTTGTGACACTGTATTTTGTAATTGGTTAATCGAAGTCATTGTGACTTCTGAAAAACGCTTACCAGAAGTTGATAATTTGGAAGCAGTATCAGCCTGATTAGCCGTTTCGGAAATATGCCGTGCCACCTCAGCAATCGTTGTGGTCATTTGATTCATGGCCGTAGCAACTTGAATTGTTTCTGATTGCTGGTTTTGCAACTCACTACATGTTTGCTCAGTAAGTATAAGGCAACTATGAGACTCTTCCGATACAGCCAAGGCCGCATTTTCTATTCTAGTCAAAATAGCACCTAAATGAGCAAATTGACTTATTATTGCGACTTCTAACTTGCCTGAGTCTCCTGATTTATTCGTGTAAGTTTTTACGGCTAAATCATCTTTAAAACTACTTCCAAGCTTTTCCAACAAGTCATTGACTATCCGACGTCTAGATTTTATTGAACAAAAAAAGTTAATAGTAAAACTTAATATAAATAAAGTAATAGCAAGATGTTTATGCTCAATATAATTTAATAAAATTGCGAGAATAAAAACAAAAAAAGTTGTAATTTCACAATAGTAATTATTTAAATTACTTTTAGAAGTAGAATTCGCATGCCTAAGTTTTGGATAAATTTTTTGTGCACGCATAACATCTTCTTGCTTAGGGCAAGAACGAACTGATTCATAACCGGTTATTACCCCTTCATGGCAAATGGGGGTTACATATGCGTCTACCCAATAAAAGCGGCCGTCTTTACATCGATTTTTAACTAAGCCCATCCATGGCTTGCCATCCTTTAGATATTTCCACATGTTTTTGAATGCAACCTCGGGCATATCAGGGTGCCTAACAATATTGTGAGGTTGCCCAATTAATTCACTTTTATCAAAACCACTTATTTCAACAAAGTGATCATTACAATCAACAATGTTGCCATTAACATCCGTGACTGATATTAATTTTTTTGATTCTGGAAATGTTATTTCTATATTACTTACAGGCAAATTACTTCGCATAAAATGAGTACCATTTTAATCTCAAAGAACAGTTAAAATTTAAAAGTACCTTTATAGAGAATGTAGGTTATTAACTTCTATGAAATTTAAAAAGAGGAGGAAATTAAGTACTTATAAAAACCAAAGGCATTTAGCTATACTTACCTTATCAACAACTGACTGAACCGGAGGTATATTTTTACCGACTTTCACTTTGCCATTATTTAAGTCTTCATTAATAAAAACATGTGACTTATCTCGCAGTTCAACTTGAATTCCTTTCGGATACAGCCGAATGAAGTTTATAAACTTTGCAGTTAGAATATGATCAAACTTTCCAATTTGCGCAGAGTGGTAAATTGTCTCAATTGCGTTTACTCGAGAAAACTCTTCTCGATAATGACGCTTAGATGTTAAGGCAACATATGTGTCAATAATACGGATTATACGTGCTTCAAGTGGGATTTCAGACTTTATTAAGCCATAAGGGTAACCTGAGCCATCACAGTTTTCATGATGACACTTAATAATTTTAATTACATTCTGCTCTACACCTTGAGAGATTAAAGCTTTACAACCGAGTTCAACGTGCTCATGAATGCTTTTGAGCCCTTTAGCTGATAACTGTTTCTCATGTTTATAATCGAAATTAATTAAAGACATACCAATGTCTTTTAAAAAGGCTGACTTTGCAAATGGAATGAGTTTATCTT
The DNA here is from genome assembly GCF_040148775.1 of Pseudoalteromonas sp. NFXS39. NCBI lineage: Bacteria > Pseudomonadati > Pseudomonadota > Gammaproteobacteria > Alteromonadales > Pseudoalteromonadaceae > Pseudoalteromonas > Pseudoalteromonas sp. NFXS39. The sequence continues at coordinate 729,055 of NZ_JAGDEC010000001.1, forward strand.
TTCTTAATCGAATTTCTTTAGAGAACAAAGCTATTAATACTAATAATCTCACTGATTCTCTAAACGTTTGAGAGTCTTCACTAATTTTTTCATAAATAACCCCAAGCTGACTAGCATCGTTTAAAACAAATAAAACAATATTCGCTACAGCTTTAGTTATTGACTTATTGTCTAATACTTGTGATTGTTTACAGTCTTCGACTGCAACTTTTAGGATAGATAAACCTTTACCTAACTCAGTGATGGATTTTTCTTCAGAAACATATAAAGCCCCCTCAAATTGCTTGAGTTTGTATTTATCTTGTTCTGATTTTATTTTTACTTTACTTGTTAAAAAAGGCGTTTTAAGCCAATGTTTATTGACCCTAACTTGCATACCTTTTTTTAATTGATTGGATTCAACTTTTTTCAATTTAAGTAACCTTGTAATAAAACAATACTAGTTACTTGCCGTCTTCCCACTGACAACTCATCCTTTATGGCGTGAATGTTACTTAAAAAATTTATTTAGATCAATATAAATAAAAAAAAAAACCCACAAAAAACTAAACTTATTAATATTTTTATATTATACAACCTACAATAGGAACAAAGTATTCTTACTACTTTTCCGCACACTTAATTTTTAATATTCTCAAAAAACGTGTAAAGCATTTCTAATGGCAACGGTTTACTGAAGTAATAACCTTGTACTTGTGAACACTCAAGCTGTTTAAGTATTTTCAGCTGTTGCTCTGTCTCGACTCCTTCTGCAATTGACTCCATACTTAATGCGCTGGCTAAATCAATCATAGCTTTAACGATTGCAGTGTCTGCATCGCTGGGGGTTTCTAAATCATCAATAAACGATTTGTCGATTTTTAGCTTATCAAGGGAAAAATCTTTTAAATAATTCATCGACGAATAGCCCGTACCAAAATCATCAATCGACATTTTAAAACCTGCCTCACGCAATTTTGTTATAGTGTTTAATGCAAATTTGGGGTTCCCTACTGCTATTGTTTCAGTTAACTCAAGCTCAATACATTCAGGCTCAATGGAGTAAGTTTGTAATACCGATATTAAATCACCGAGTAAGTGTTTATTAACAAACTTAGTTGCAGACAAGTTTATTGCAAAAGTGAGACGCGGCATGCTGTCATCTCGCCATTGACGAATTGTTTTAACGGTATGTTCGAATACCCAGTCATCAATTTCACTAATGCGGCCACTGCTTTCAGCAATGGGTATAAACTCAGCAGGAGATACATTACCTAGTGTTGCTGAGTGCCAGCGTAGTAATACTTCAACAGCCACCGCATGGCCAGATGCAATATCAATTTGCGGTTGAAATACCAAATAAAACTCATTATTTTCAAGAGCGAAATTAAGTGCATTAATGATTTGTAATTGTCTGAGCCCAGATTTATTCATTTCTTCGGCGTAAAATAAGGCATTATTACGACCTAGTCGCTTAACCTCAAACATCGCTGACTCAGCCATCTGTAATAGAGGCTCAAAATTTTGCCCATCAATTGGATACAAGGCAACACCAACAGAAGCTGTAACAACAATTAAATCATCATTAATCGTAAGAGGTTCACTGATCACCTTTAATAAGTGGTGACAGCTCTTATTTATTGCACCTGTTGAAGTATAAGGTGTGATAAATGCAAAGCGGTCTCCTTGCAAGCGAGCAACTATAATATGCTCACCCATAAAATTACAAATTCGTGCACTCAAGTTCTGCAGCACAAGGTTACAGTTAGCCATTCCTAGTGCTTTATTTAGAATTTTAAAATTATCTAAACCAACTAAAATAAAAGCTGCTTTTACATCTTCTTGAAGTTTAATTGTTTGTTCAAATTCAATCTGCAGCTTGTTTTGGTTTGCAAGCCCTGTTAGCTGATCATAATAAGACAATTGATGTATAAGCGTTTCACTTTCGACTTCTTTCGTTACATCATGCTGAAATGAAATGTAGTTTGTTACCGAACCTTGCTTATCCATCAATGGGTAAATGGTGGTTTGCTCAACAATCACTTTGCCATGCTTAGTCTTATTAACCAATGCACCAACCCACGCTTTTCGTTTTTTTAAATGCTCCCACATATTTTCGTAAACACTGGAATCAGTTTGCCCTGCACTTATTTTATCGGGCCTTTGGCCTATTAGTTCATCATAGTCGTACTGGCACATCTCTAAGTAAGCGCGGTTCATGTACTCAATTTTTGCATCTGTATCTGTAAACATAATTGGGTGTGGATTTTGCTCAACCGCTTGAGACAATATATGCATGCGTTTATTTAGATTAATTTTATGAAACCACTGCCATACAGACTCGGCCCATACAGTCAGCATTCGCCTATCATGCTCGCTAAAAACCTTCGTTTGGTGCTGAAGAATTATCGCCATATGGCATTGACTATGGCGCATCACCGGCACCACCAATAATGAGCTTGAGTCGCTTGGTAAGCCATACTCTTTAGCATGTTTATAGTTAACAATAACAGCTTCACCTGCCGCTATTTTAGCTTGTAATTTCTCAGTGCATACATCAAAGATAGTGCCTGGCTCTGCTCGATAGGAATGTTGCTTTTGTTCGTTACAAAGAAACAAAGCTGCGCCATCGCAATTAGTGATTTCAAGCGATTGATTTACCGCAAAATTCAATAAAATATCTTGATCGTCTTGAAACGAAATTTCGGTAAGCCGTAACAATCCTCGATTGAATTTACTTTGCTGTGCAAGTGCTGCCATACGGCCTACTTTATCTGATACATCGCGAGCATTAATCAGATATGTTGGCCCATCACTTTCATGATCGAACAAAGTTATCGAAAACTCAAAATGAATACATCTGCCATTTATGGTGATCGGTAAGGTATTTACCAAACACACACCGGACTTTTTAGTCTCCATAAGCATACGCATAAAGTCATCTGCATCTGATTGCTCAAACATACTGCTAATATTTTGACCGACCATACCTTTAGTAAATATATGACCATCTGAGTTATCGCTGAAGACTTCACGGAACGTACCGTCTCTTTCAAGTTCAAAAACAGAATCAGGCAGTGCCGTGAGTGTTGCTTTTAACTGTTTAGAAAAGTTATCTAGAGCTGTATAAGGCTTTGTTACAGTCTCAACAAAGAGGACCTTATACAATAAAAAATAAGTTAGCCCTTTATAAACATGGCCAAAAAAATTAAAGGTGTTGGTAGTGTGCGACGCATCATTTAAAACCAAAAAACAGACCTCACTTAAAATAGCTAATAAACAAACGATTGTTTTACCAGCAATATTTAAGTTTTTTCTAGGCTCGCGAAGCTGTATTGCAAACATTACAGCGGCTGCACCATAAAGCGCAAAAACAAGCAAATCAATTAAAAACTTAATATGGCTACCACCCACTCCTTCAATATATATTTCTGGCAGTAGCTCTGGAAAATAAAAAAGTGAGCTCGCAATGAATAAACTAAATAGCAGCAAAGAGGTAAGTAAAGCACGCGCATTTAACGGCTTATATTTGACCCAAATACCTGCTGCAATAATTAAAAATGCAGCTCCATTAAAGAGCCGTGCAACTAACCAAAGGCTAATAACTAGATTCATATCAGCATCGCCTTCATGCATGCTGTCAAATGCTAAAAAGTGCAATGAGTCGAAAATAGCTACGCAAAGCATGGTGCAAGAAAGCAGTAACAGTTTGTAGTTATTAGTGAAATGCCAAGTATTCCAGCCAATAGCAAAAATTAAAAACGAGATCACAACTGAGAACAATTCGACACAGGTATGCATCGCTATATAAAAAGGAATAGCAGCAATAAGACCTAATTGCTCCAATAGCAAGACAATGGCGAGCAGCAATACACCTACCGCAATAAAAGGTACTGTATGTAAAAGCTCTCTTTGATGTGATGGATGAACGACGTATTTCACTATAGTTTTTGATTATGTTTTATTAATACCCTAGAAAAAAGGATAGTAAAAATAACCAGTAACGACAGAGAATTACTAAAAAAAGATGAAGTAAAAGCGCTAAGAGTGACTTAGCGCATCTTTCAGTTAAGCTTTATTGAATGGATTACGGGTGTCTTGATCTGCATCTAGGTTACGCATCAAAATAGCATGCTCTAAATCGAGGTCTTCTGGCAAAGGAATTTTCACAATATGTCCTGAGCCTTTCGCATCACTAATGGCTTCACCTTTTTTATTTTCCATAAAATCTAGCTTGAAGTTGATGTTGCCTTTAGGTGTCATAAGCTCAAGTGAATGACCGGTACAAAATTTATTTTTCACATCAATTTCAACCAAGCCATTACTAGTGCGCCCTAATACTTCACCAACAAACTGCTGCTTATCTGATACAGAATGACCATACTCATAATTTTGATAGTCTTGATGCGCATGGCGCTTTAAAAACCCTTCGGTATAACCGCGGTGAGCTAAGTTTTCTAGGGTTTTAAATAAGTTGGCATCAAATGGACGGCCTGCAACAGCATCATCAATAGCTTTACGATACACTTGTGCAGTACGAGCAACATAATAGAAAGACTTGGTACGGCCTTCAATTTTTAAACTATGCACGCCCATTTTAGTAAGCTGATCAACATATTGAACTGCACGTAAATCTTTTGAGTTCATGATGTAAGTGCCATGCTCGTCTTCAAAAGCAGGCATGTACTCACCAGGGCGGCCCTGCTCTTCAAGCATGAACACTTCGTTACTTGGTGCACCATCACCGAGAGTTGGGATCACCGCTTTAGGGTCGATTTTATGCACCATTTCGCCAGTTTCATTCTCGGTGCCTGGTTTCACATCGTAATTCCAGCGACATGCGTTAGTGCAAGTACCTTGGTTTGGATCACGCTTATTGATATAACCTGATAGCAAACAACGACCTGAATACGCCATGCAAAGTGCACCGTGAACAAATACTTCAAGCTCTGTATTTGGGCATAATTCGCGAATTTCAGCGATTTCCTCTAGCGATAACTCACGCGATAAAATAACTCGCTCGATACCTTGCTGAGCCCAAAAGTTCACCGTGGCATAGTTAACCGCATTGGCCTGCACCGATAAGTGAATCGGCATATCTGGCCACTTTTCACGAACTAGCATGATTAGCCCAGGGTCAGACATGATCAGCGCATCAGGCTGCATAGCAATGACTGGCTCAATATCTCGTAAGTACGATTTTACTTTGGCATTGTGAGGAGCAATATTCGACACCACATACAATTTTTTATTTTGCGCGTGCGCTTCGTTGATACCAATCTGCAGGTTATCTAGGTCAAACTCATTGTTACGAACACGAAGGCTATAACGAGGTTGGCCAGCGTAAACAGCATCTGCACCATAAGCAAAGGCATAACGCATATTCTTTAAACTACCCGCAGGTGATAACAACTCAGGCGTAAAAGGACGAGGGGTCAAAATAGGTGACGACATGAAAGCTCCACACATCGAACCGAGTACAAGTCGGTTGCATGAATTAATACAAGAATGAAGCGCGGCAGTATAATAATCTGCCCAGTAATTTTATTGATCTAGATCATGATTGATGAAAACTCAGCAAACTAACTATGAGCCTATAAAAAGAAAAAAGGTGACCAATCCTATGGCCACCTTTTAAGATCAAACTCAATTAACTATCCAGGGTAATTGATTTGGATTTGCAATTGTTAACTGCAAAATTCTTAACAAAAAGTTTTTACACACCGGTTAGGCGCTCTCGACCTTTTTTCCACAACAAGAACTGATAACCAAGCAATCCGTCTGCTTGTATATTGATTCGTCCACCTGCAGCTTTTATAACTTGCAAGTGCTTTGGCTTATCATCGAGTTCAAATTTGAACTGTAATGACTTGGGAGTTTGCTTAATCAAGCTAATTGCAATCTCGTGCTCTTTTTTAGCATGAATAGTTACCATTTCATCCTGATTAAAGCGGTATTTTATTTGTTTATTTGTTGCGATTAGCTTCGGCATTAAATCAGCGATATGTTCATTCCAATTAGCTGACTTTTTTGCATATTCAATTGAAGCTGCTTCATCTAGCTCCCATGTGGTCAATAACTCTTCTGGCGCGCTTAAACTTTTGTTTAGTGAGTTTGAAACTTGATTTATTTGTGAACTAGTTTGATAAGAAATAAAGCTTAAAAGCAACAAAGCGACTGCATTAAATATTATTTTTTTTAACATGAAGACTCTTTAATATAGTTAAATTAAAGACCCACGTACTAAGTTACTAAGTGGGCCTTTAATTATTAACACGACAAAGTATTAGTCATCTAAATGCGCGCAGCGACCAAACTCAGCACCAAGTTTAACAGCTTCAACTACTTGCTTAGGGAAGCTAAGCTCACGGTCGCGCCCGTTATCACATACGAAGGCTTTATTAGCATCAACTTCTATTGACAATGTTAGTCCTGCTACACCGGCCATAATCTCAGAGCCGTTCGCACTTAAGCCAAACATGTTATCAGTTAAGATACCTTTTGCCTCGCTTACACCTTGTTTCCCAAAGAATTCCTCTGTTGACATCCAACCGATACCTTCAAGGTAAATAGCGCCAACAAAACCGCCCGCTAATCCACTACCAGCGCGGCCAGTAATTACTGACAAGTCGTCGTTTGCATCAAGTACAATGATTGAAGGTAAGCCAAAGCCTAATTCAACTAATTCTTCATGGCTGTAGCCTAAGTCACAATAGTTTGTCCAAAAACTTACCGCAGGAATGTTGTCACACCAACGTAAACTACCAATTTTCTGCGTTGTATTAGATACGGTATCCCATAGTTTAACGCCAGCAGAGCGACGGTTTTCGATAGCACCAAAGGCAACATAACGACCATTTTCAGAGATAACTGAATTGTCGATTGCACCAAACTCAGTATAGGTATCTACAAACTCACCATTAACCCAAGCAATTTGAGTAAAACCATTTGTTGAGCCTGTAATTGTTTCCCCATTACCCGAAATACGATCAGCACGGGCCCATGCTGTGCGACGGATCTCTGTATCACCATCCACTAAAGCGATTTCTTTACCAGAATTATAGGAGCGATCAACCATTTTAGTACCTGGTAATAAGTTCGCTTTGCCTGTTTTAACATCCCATACGGTTGGAATTCCTACAGATCTAGCGCCTTCACCTTCTGCACAGCGGTTCGTACCATCATATGGGAAACGTGTATTACCAACGACAAGTTTACCTGCATCATCCATATCCCAGATGCTATGCGAGCTATCACCTTGTTGACTCGATAATGTGCAGCTATTACCAGTTAAATCTTCAAGCATTGATACATGGCCAGAGTTAATATCCCATACACCACCTTGCATAATACCGTTATCATTAAAGTGTGCTGTAATAGCTGCTTTAGTGGCAGTTTTATTCATAGCAGTGTTTGTAGAGCTTAATAAGGCGTAACCATCAGGGCTTACTAGAGTATCAAACGATTTAGTCGCACTGTCATATAAAAATGGAATACCTGATGATGTAGTTCCTAGTGCCTTTTTACCATTTTTAGCGTGATCCACCACAAACGCTGAAACCAATGGCGTATACTGAATACCATCTTGATAACCGTTAAAGAACATCTCAACTTGTTTAGTTTCACCTGCAGAAACAACAATTTCAGTTAAGGCACACGCATTGTCGATACTTGGATTAGCACTTTCATCTTCATTCCAATACTCTGCTTCTGACAGAATATTTGTTTGCTGAGTTGGGTAACCCCCAGCATTAATCTCTTGAGTGTAAAGTGCATAACGCGCACCTGGCGTTAAGCCATTAATAGTGAATGAGCCATCTGGGCCAATTCGACCTTGAGTCATATTACCAGACTGTTGAGTGATCACATCTTCATAAGGGTTATCAAGGTTTCGAGCTATCAAGTTAATACCTGAATACTCAACGCCTTCTTTTGTAAAAAGCTTTCCTCGAATACTACCAAACTTTGATTTGTATTCCTCTGTAGGATAAAGGTCAGAAATATTAACAATATCGTCTTTTACATTAATTGTGTGCTGATTAGAGCCTGCGCTTGAACGAACATTAATAAATGGGAACATTGTTTCAATAGCAGAAAAATCAAGCATACTTGAGCTGGTAAATTCAGTAACTCCAGTACAACCAGGTACACCATCGTATTGTGGGCTATAGCTTGCCGACATATAAACTAAGTGACCGTTTGCCTGCGAGTGAGACATATTGATCGCATGACCAAACTCATGGGTGAATACCCCACCAACTTGCGTGCCATCAGTATCATTAATATCTACATACCAACCGTTCATTAAAGCTGTCGCTTCAATAATCTCACCAGTTTCCTCATCTGCCCACTCAGGGAATGCAATACCCAATACTGAGTCGCGGGACACACCAAAATAGTTTTCTAAAATGCCGCCATCAGTGTCGTAATTGACCCAAAACCCATAACCGTTCTCAACACCATAAATTTGGTCTACATTTTCAGCGGTTACATCCGCAATGCCTGTTTTCTCTAAAATAGTACCTTGCACAGACATCTCAAAAGTCGATGTCTCTACATCCGACCACTCTTTCACAGCATTTGCTGTTACCGCATTAGCTTGTTCAATTGTTAAAAATGTATAATCACGTTCAAGCTCTGTATTAGCAGGGATTATTGTGCCATCAGGTAAAGTAACATCAATGTTAAATACAGTGCCTTTTTCAAGTACCGTGAAGGTTTCAACATCGTTACCATCTTTATCTTTGATAAGTTGACCGCCATCAGTCCATACTGGAATACTGCCTTTTGAGGTGTCCCATTTGTATGGCTGCATTGTCGGTTCATGAATATAAAGTGGACCACCTGCTAAAACACCCGTTGAAACAGTTGCAAGGACTAAAGTTGCTGAGATTTTAGAAAATTTCATTATTGTTGTACTCCAGAAAATTTACCCACTAAATCCATGAAAACACCTACATCAACCGCACCAGGTGTGGTTAAAAGGTTTTGTTGTTCAGTTGACAACTTACTGGTGTCCACCCCTTCAAAAACACCATGATTAGCAAAACGATTTTCTACCTTTCCATTTCGCACCACAAACTTACCTTGAGCGAGACCTACTGTAGTTTGAAAACCTGTGATTGAGGCTGGCTTATACATAAAAGCAATCACTTGTTCACCTTCACGCCATTTAGAAAAGCCTTCTGGTGTTGCACCTAAATACACTTTGCCATTGCCCATTGAGCGAGGCTTAATCAAACCAAACTGGCGAAATGTGTAAGTAGAGTCGCCTTTTAACTTGCCTTTGGCATCTGAAGACACCTTAATAGTTACTTCAGTATATGGACGATTGTTATCAAAACCATCTGTTACACTTACCACCTGACCAGCAATAATACTTTGTGACTCAGCTGTCATTTCTTGCAAATTTTGTTGTTTTAATTTCATTGCATTCGCTGCTGGCGAAAGTGTCATCATCGTGCCTAAAGCAAAGGCTGAAGCACATGACAGCTTGGTAAACGCGCTGCGTAATTTCATTGTTATCTCCTTCAGTTATTCGAATTGTTATCTCAGAATCGGACTTTGCAAATGACAAAGTAGCAATCCATTTCTAATTTATGACTGAATAAAAGTTGGAATTCACGTAAAACCATGTAGCGTTTTGTACACTAAAAATTAACATTTAGATTACAGCATTATGTGAACTTTTCTTTTGAGGCTAGCTATTAGCGAACGAGAAAAATATAGTAAGAGACTAATTTATAAGGAAAATTAAAACTTTACATGATATTGCAATATCAAGTGAAATTAACTTAACTGAACCCAGAATTAACAACTTGGCATCATTTGTTAACCACTTGTTTGTAACAATAAAATTAAGTTCAACTTAAAATAATAAGGCTTTTAAATTACTTAAAAAGCATTTCATTACTTAGTCAAAACTTTGAAGATATTAATAGGGCCTTGCGATTCAGCGCAGACATTTAGCATACATATCTTAAACATGACTATTGCTCTGATAAAAGATTGCAAAAAATCAAAAGCCATCGCCAACTTAGCTTGCGAGATGCGAGAAAAGGTTAGAGTATCAAATGCCAAATATGCACAATTGCTGAAATATCAGTAGGTTTTTGCTCAATTATTGAGTCACTGTTTGACTTTGTATAGAGGTAATTTGATCATTCATGAAAATGCCATCAAATGACTATTTAATAAAATTAGGAATTTTCATGTAAAGCGCGTATAATTCGCGCCCGTTAATATTTAACCTTTAAATTTAAAATTATTGGAGCATAAAGATGGCTTTAGAGCGTACTTTTTCAATCGTAAAACCTGATGCAGTTGCAAAAAACCACATCGGTGCTATCTACAACCGTTTCGAAACGGCTGGTCTTAAAATCGTTGCAGCTAAAATGGTTCACCTTTCAAAAGAAAAAGCTGAAGGTTTCTACGCTGAGCACAGCGAGCGTCCTTTCTTCGGTGCTTTAGTTGAGTTCATGACATCTGGTCCAGTAATGGTTACTGTTCTTGAAGGTGAGAACGCAGTACTTAAAAACCGTGAAATCATGGGTGCTACTAACCCTGCTGAAGCACTAGCTGGTACTTTACGTGCTGACTACGCAGACAGCATCGACGAAAATGCTGTTCACGGTTCTGACGCTGTTGAATCAGCTGCACGTGAAATCGCATACTTCTTCGCTGACGAAGAAATCTGCCCACGTACTCGTTAATTTCGAGTTCACAGCTAAGTCTGTAATGCAGAAGAAAAAGGGCTTTCGAGCCCTTTTTTAGTCATTAGCTAAGCCTATTGTAAATCTGTTTAGCTAATGACTAAGTCGATTAAATAATATACAATCGCGCACCCAAACTACTTTACCACCGTCACTGATTGAGGTTGTTTCATGACCACTGAAAAAAAGATTAATTTATTAGATTTAAACCGAGATGCAATGCGAGAGCTTTTTGTATCATTCGGTGAAAAGCCATTCCGTGGTGATCAGGTGATGAAATGGATTTATCATTTTGGTGTAGACAATTTTGACGACATGACGAACGTCAACAAAAAGCTTAAAGAAAAGCTAAAAGCGGAATGTGAAATTGTTGCTCCTGAGATCTCAGTTAGACAAGAAGCAAGCGATGGCACTATCAAATACGCCCTCATGCTGCAAGGTGGCCAAGAAGTAGAAGCTGTTTGGATCCCAGAAAAAGACCGTGCAACTTTATGTGTATCTTCTCAAGTAGGTTGTGCACTTGAATGTACCTTCTGCTCAACAGCACAACAAGGCTTTAACCGTAACTTATCTGTGTCTGAGATCATCGGTCAGGTTTGGCGTGTTGCAAAAGACATTGGTTTAAACGGCGACAGCACTAAACGCCCAGTTACTAACGTGGTAATGATGGGTATGGGTGAGCCTCTGCTTAATCTTAAAAATGTAGTGCCAGCGATGGAACTAATGATGGATGATTGGGGTTTTGGCTTATCAAAGCGTCGCGTGACATTGAGTACATCAGGTGTGGTACCTGCTCTTGATTTATTAAAAGAGAAAATCGACGTAGCACTCGCTATTTCATTACATGCGCCAAACAATGAGCTGCGTGACGTACTTGTACCTATTAATAAAAAGTACCCAATCGAAGAGTTTTTAGCGGCGTGTCGTCGTTATATTGATGGCTCTAAAGCAAACAAAGATGTGACTATCGAATACGTTATGTTGCAAGGTGTTAACGACAGCACAGATCAAGCTCATGAATTGGTTAAAACTTTGAAAGGGACACCTTCAAAAGTAAACCTGATCCCGTTTAACCCATTCCCGGGTAACGAATATGGCCGTTCTAGCAATAGCCGTATCGACCGCTTCTCTAAAGTATTACAAGCAGCGGGTATTACCTGTATTGTTCGTCGTACGCGAGGTGATGATATTGATGCTGCTTGTGGTCAATTAGTGGGTGATGTTGTCGACCGTACTAAGCGTTTAGCGAAAAAGAAAATGCGCGAAGATAACGCAATTGCGGTAAATATTCATCAAGCATAAACAGAATATTTAAAGATAAGCCTTTGTGATAAACACGTTATTTTAAAATAATAGATGCAACACAAAGGCTTTTCGGTAAGATAGGCATACGGAATCAAAGAAGAGATTAGGTAATGCGTTCTATACTTGCCATTACTGTTAGTGCATTCGCATTAACAGGGTGTGTTACAGAAAACAGCTACGACGGAAGCGACAGACCCGTTGTAGAAAAAAAGATTAATAATACCGGTGCTGCTCGTACTCGTATCGCTCTTGCGTTACAGTACTTAAAAACGGGCAACAACTCGCAAGCAAAATATAATCTAGAACGTGCCGCAGACTTTGCACCTGACCTTCCTGAAGTTCACTACTCTTTAGCCTATTACTATCAACAAGTTGATGAGCCAGATCTAGCAGATAAAGCCTATCAACGCGCCTTAAAAATCGCCCCAAATGATCCAAACACCTTAAATAACTATGGTGTCTTTTTATGTGGCATTGGCAAATACGACCGTGCAGCAGAAGAACTTCTTAAGGCGATCGCAGTTCCTAGCTATATCCGTGTAGCTGAAAGTTACGAAAACTTAGCCTTATGTGCGATTGAATTTGATGACTTTGAAAATGCAGAAAAATACCTAAAATCAGCGCTAAACCACAGCTCGCAGCGCCCTTCTTCAATGATTAGCCTAGCCGGTTTATATTACGCTAAAAGCGACCTTCATAAAGCTGAAGAGGTGATTGAAAAATACGAATCAACTGGTCGAGTTACCCCTCGTGCACTCATGCTCAGCTACCTTATTCAGCAACGTATGGGCCATATTGAAAAAGCCGAAACAACCGCAGCAATCATTTTACAAACCTACCCAGGTTCAGTAGAAGCAAAGGCCATTTCTTCTGGGCAAACTAAACGTTCTGAATTTGAAATACTACGTGAAAAATATCGTCAAACGCTGTTAGAAGAGCTTAAAATTTCTAGCGACAGCAGCATCGTCAGTAAAGATCAGCCAAAAATTCGCATAGTGAAAAGAAAAGCTCCTGATAATCAAACCCTTGTTGCTGAGGCGTCAGTGGCTGCTGCTGAGCAAGAGTCACAACTCGTAGCCAGAAGCAATGAACAGGTAGCAGCTGAGGTAAACTCAGACAGCGAAGAAAAGCCATCAACCAAAGCATTAGCCTCAACACAACCGCTCAATACAACGCCAAAGACGCTCACTGAACAAACTGACGAAGGCTTCCAAACAGTTACCTCTCGTAAAGTTAAACAATCCCCTGTTAATGCAAAGCAACAAAAACAAACAACAGCGCAAAGTAGTGATGAAGTGACCATCGTGTCATTTGGTGCGCCGCAAACGCCTAACGTTCAACAAACGCCAGCAAGCACACCAAGCACTAATAAAAATGCTGGTACTGTGGTGTTTTATGAGGCAGAAAAAGACGCAAACGTATTTAGTGGCAGTCAATATAGCAGTTCTTCAGCAGATAACACTGACTTTAGCGTGACGGATCAGCCGCTTAATTTACCAATGCTAAACGCAAATGTACCGGCGCTGAATATCCCGTATCATATTATTGAAAATGGTGAAAACCTGTTTAGTATTTCGGTGCGATACAATGTTAAACTACAGAAGATTTTGCAGTGGAATGGCTTAAAAGAATCAGACCGAGTCCAAAACGGTACTCGCATTTTTCTAAACAATCCGAATATTTATCACAATATCAGTGATGGCGACACACTTTATAGCATAGCCACACAGCATAGCGTATTAATCGATCAGTTAATGCGCTGGAACAAATTGAGCCCAGATGTAGCTCTAAAACCTGGGCATAGACTCTTATTGGTAGATCCAGACTCATACGCATTATGAATGAAGAAAACAATTTAGAACAACCGCAAGAAACGCTCGGCCAAGCACTAAAAAAGCGCCGCGAAGAGACAGGCATGAGCCTTGAGCAACTTGCTGGAGCATTAAAGTTATCAGTTTTACAGTTACAACGATTAGAGAATGACGAGCATGAACTACTAGGCCCTGCAACTTTTGTAAAAGGCTATATCAAAAGTTATTGTCGTGAGCTTAAAATCGATAGCCAAGCGATGCTCGAATTATTACCAGAGCACGTTGAACCTGCAAAGAAATCTAAAATGCAGAGCTTTTCTCGCCGTACTGAAAAAGAAGCTAATGACAGCCGCTTAATGCTGTTTAGCTACTTTATCTTAGCGGTGATCATTGGCTCATCTGTGTTTTGGTGGTGGCAAAATAGCAACCAGAATATCGAGGAGCCGGTAACGACGGTGATGCCAAACCAGCTTGAAAGCAGTGATATTTCACCTGACTTAGCTGTAGCAGCGCCTGCTGAAGAAACAATCATTCAGCCTGAAGCAGATGTGCCTACAACCAGCAACGAAACACAAAGCCAAGTTGCTGCTCAGCCACAAACTGAAAAGGCTGATCCTGAGCACAGTGAAGTCGTGATGCACTTCAATGAAGATAGCTGGGTAGAAATTCATGATGGCAACGGCGATCGCATCGCTTTTGGCGTTAAAAAAGCAGGTTACATCATGAAAGTAACCGGCCCCCAACCATTTAATGTTGTATTAGGCAAACATCAAGTGGTTGATATTACGTTTCAAGGCGAAACCATCGATACCTCACATTTTGCCAAAAATCGCTTAGCTAAATTTACTTTACCGTTAACAGAGTAACCGCAATGTTTTCAGAATCTCCTATTAAACGAAGAAAATCGACCCGTATTAACGTAGGTAATGTGCCAATTGGTGATGGTGCCCCCATTGCCGTTCAATCGATGACGAACACTAATACTTTAGACATAGATGCTACAGTTGCACAAATTCAAGCTATTCAAGATGCTGGTGCTGACATTGTGCGTGTTTCAGTGCCGACTATGGAAGCAGCTGAAGCATTTAAAAGCATTAAAGAACAAGTCACTATTCCGCTGGTAACTGATATTCACTTTGACTACCGTATTGCGTTAAAAGTAGCTCAATACGGGGCTGATTGCTTACGCATTAACCCGGGTAATATTGGTAGCGAAGAACGTATTCGTGCCGTTGTAGACTCAGCAAGAGAGCACAACATTCCTATTCGTATTGGTGTTAATGGTGGTTCATTAGAGCGAGATTTACAGGAAAAATATGGTGAGCCAACACCTGAGGCACTCCTTGAATCAGCTATGCGCCACGTTGAGATCTTACAACGTTTAGACTTTGATCAATTTAAAGTATCTGTTAAAGCGTCAGATGTATTTTTAGCAGTAGGTGCATATCGATTACTTGCGAAAGAAATCGACCAGCCACTGCATTTAGGTATTACCGAAGCAGGTGGTATGCGCTCAGGTTCTGTCAAATCAGCTGTTGGCTTAGGTATGCTACTTGCCGAAGGCATTGGTGATACGTTACGTGTGTCACTTGCTGCTGACCCAGTACAAGAGATTAAAGTTGGCTTTGATATTTTAAAATCATTACGCATTCGCTCACGCGGTATTAACTTTATTGCATGTCCCAGTTGCTCACGCCAAGAGTTCGATGTAGTTAGCACCATGAACCAATTAGAAGAGCGCCTAGAAGACGTGGTTGAACCTATGTCAGTGTCTGTTATTGGGTGTGTAGTAAATGGCCCTGGCGAAGCTCTTGTCAGCGATATCGGCCTTGCTGGTGCAAATCGCCGCTCTGGCTTATATATCAACGGTGAACGTCAAAAAGCACGTATTGATAACGATAATATAGTCGAACAACTCGAAGGCTATGTACGTGACTTTATCGCTAAGAAAGAGAAAGAAACGCCAATCGACATCAAAATCGTTGAATAATTCGAATTATAGTCGGTAAACCCTTGGGTTTGCCGTTTACCTTTACCGCTTAGACGTTATAATAGCGGGTCAATTTTTAGTTTTTCTTGATGCGTGTTTTTTCAACGCAAGTACAGTATTTAGGATTTATCAGTGGCAAAACAAATTCAGGCAGTTCGTGGTATGAACGATTGTCTGCCAGGCGATACGCAAATTTGGCAGAAAGTAGAAGACATTTTACGTGAAACAGTTTCATCGTTTGGTTATCAAGAAATTCGTTTTCCAATTGTTGAATCTACCGACCTTTTCAAACGCTCTATCGGTGAAGTAACTGATATTGTAGAAAAAGAAATGTACACCTTTGCAGACCGAAATGGCGATAACTTAACGCTTCGCCCTGAAGGTACTGCGGTATGTGTTCGTGCTGGTAATCAAAACGGTTTACTGTATAACCAAGAACAACGTTTATGGTATATGGGTCCAATGTTCCGTCACGAGCGCCCGCAAAAAGGCCGTTATCGTCAATTCCACCAATTTGGCTTAGAAACATTCGGCATTGCCACTGCTGATATTGATGCAGAAGTAATTTTGCTGACAGCCCAATTATGGAAAGAGTTTGGTATCAGCGAACACGTTCGTCTTGAACTTAACTCTCTGGGCTCAAATGAAGCCCGTGCTGATTACCGAGATGCGCTTGTTGCTTACTTAGAGCAACATGTTGATGTACTCGACGAGGACTCTAAGCGTCGTATGCATTCAAACCCTTTACGTGTTTTAGATAGCAAAAACCCTGATGTACAAGCCATTTTAACTGATGCACCAAAATTATCTGAACACTTAGATGCTGAATCAAAAGAACATTTTGAAAATTTATGTGAACGTTTAGACGCTGCGGGCGTCGAATACACGGTAAATGAAAAGCTTGTACGTGGTCTTGACTATTACAACCGTACCGTTTTTGAGTGGGTAACCGATAGCCTTGGCGCCCAAGGAACCGTTTGTGCCGGTGGTCGATACGATGGTCTAGTTGAACAACTAGGCGGTAAAGCAACACCTGCGGTTGGTTTTGCAATGGGCCTTGAACGTTTAGTGTTATTACTTCAAGCACTCGAATGTGTAGGTGACATCCGCCGTAGTGCTGATGTATATTTGGCAGCCATGGGCGATAAAGCCAGTATTCAAGCGCCAATTATTGCCGCTCAATTACGTAAAGATGTTGCAGGTTTACGTGTAATGGTTCACGCAGGCGGCGGCAACTTTAAAAAACAATTAAAACGCGCAGATAAAAGCGATGCTCTCGTAGCTGTTATTATCGGCGAAGATGAATTAGAACAAGGCGTTGTGACTATTAAGTATTTACGTGAGCGTAAAGAACAAGTCACCTTAAAACTAGAAGAAGCGAAAACGCTACTAGCTGAACTTATTTAAGCTCAGCTAGCAACAGAGGTAAGCATGGAAATTTATTCAACAGAAGAACAACAAGAAGAAGCGATCAAACGCTTTTTCCGTGAAAATGGTTTAGCACTTGCAATTGGTATTGTTGCAGGTTTAGGTGGTTTATATGGTTGGAAAGCTTATAACCAAAACCAAATCACCACAGCTGAGAAAGCATCTGACTCTTTCACACAACTTGTTGAGAGCGGTGCCGTGCTAGAAAAAGCGGATACGTTTATTAAAAACAACAGCGAGTCAAGCTACAGCACGCTAACAGCATTTGTAGCGGCGAAAGAAGCGGTTGATAAAAATGACCTTGATGCTGCAAGCGAAAAGCTTAACTGGATCATCACCAACGAGCAAAACCCTGAACTAAAAGCAACGGCTACAACTCGCCTTGCTCGTGTTCACCTTGCTCAAAAGCAATATGATCAAGCACTAACAACGCTAAATGCACAGCTTCCAGCATCATTTTCTGCTGCAGTTGCTGAACTAAAAGGCGATGTTTATGCTGCACAGGGCGACAAAGACCAAGCACGTAGCCAATACCAAGCTGCTGCTGATAATGGCGGCCTTGAAAACAATCCGTTATTACAAATTAAACTTGATGACTTAGCACAAACTAGCCCAGCGGCGTAAGGGGTTAAGATGAAGAAGTTAACAGCGGCAACACTTGCTCTGTGTATCGCAACCCTTACTGGGTGTTCGTCAAGTGATGACGAAGATGAGCTGGTACTGCCTGAAATTGTTAATCAATTTGAGACAGAAGTGGTTTGGCAAGAATCAATTGGTGATGGTGTTCAGCATTATTTCTCGCGCTTAACGCCAGCTATTCATAACGATGTTGTGTATGTAGCAAACCGCGAAGGTGAAGTTGAAGCCCTATCGCTTGAAAATGGCGATACGCTCTGGGAAACCGATGTGCGTGAAAACCCTGCCTTCTGGCCTTGGGAAACCACAGAAAGTGCCAAGTTATCGGGTGGTATTTTACAAGCTTACGGCAAAATTTTTGTTGGTTCTGAGCATGGCTATTTAACCGCGCTTGACCGTGAAACAGGTGAAGTAGTTTGGCGTAAAACAATGCCGGGCGAAGTACTTGCAAAACCTGCTGCCGGCGACGGCCTAATTTTTGTAAACTTAGGCTCAGGTAAATTATTAGCTGTACACCCAGATACCGGTGAAGAGCGCTGGAGCTTTGAACAAGAAGTACCACCACTAACTTTACGTGGTCAAAGCTCGCCTACAGTAGCAAATGGTGGTGTATTACTAGGTCTTGAAACTGGTAAACTAAGCGTATTAATTTCTGAAAATGGTTACTCTGCTTGGAGTGCTGAAATTGCTTCTCCAAAAGGTGCGTCTGAGTTTGAACGTTTAGTTGATGTAGATACACAAGCATTGATTAGCGGCCCATATGCTTATGCAATCGCCTATAATGGTAATTTAGCGGCCGTAGATATTCGTTCTGGTAATGTTGTTTGGAAACGTGAATACAGCAGCTACCGTGACTTATCTATGGATGGTCAATCTATCTATGTTGTTGATAGCGATGGAGTTATTTACGGCCTAGATAAAACATCAGGTATTGAGCGTTGGAGCCAACCAGCTCTACGCGGCTGGTACTTAACAGGCCCTACCGTGGCTGGTAAGTATTTAGCATTGGGTGACCAAGAAGGTAACCTACACTGGTTAGACAAAGAAACGGGCGAGCTTGTATCGCGCGAAGATTTTGACAGCTCAGGTTTCTTCATTGAGCCAGTTGTTGCCGGTGACAAATTGATTTTATACACCCGAGATGGTGAAGTTAGCGCGGTTAAAATTCCAAACTAACTTACTAATAGTAAACGTTATTTTTCTAAGGCTTCGCTTGGCGAAGCCTTTTGTTGTTTTTTTAAGAGGTAGTTTATGCTTCCCGTGATCGCTCTTGTTGGGCGACCCAATGTGGGCAAATCCACATTATTTAACCGTTTAACACGTACTCGTGACGCCCTCGTAGCCGACTTCCCTGGCTTAACACGAGATAGAAAATATGGCCAAGCTGATTACGATGGCTATGAATTTATCGTGGTAGACACGGGTGGTATTGACGGTTCTGAGCAAGGTATCGAAACCGAAATGGCTGAACAATCGCTTCTGGCAATTGAAGAAGCGGATATCGTGCTATTTCTAGTTGATGCCCGTGCAGGTATGACTGCCGCAGACCAAGCAATTGCTAATCACCTACGTAAACAACAGAAGAAATGTTTTGTTGTGGCAAACAAAGTGGATGGCATTGATGCTGACTCATACTGTGCTGAGTTCTACCAGCTAAGCTTAGGTGACGTGCATCACATTGCTGCGGCTCACGGCCGTGGTATCACGCAACTACTCGAAACGACCTTACAGCCAGTTATTGCTGAACTTGCAGGCGAAAGTGAAGAGCTTGAAGAAAGTGATGACGAACTCGTTGATCTTTACAGCGAAGATGAAGACGCTGAAGACAATCAACAAGCCTTTGCCGACAAGCCAGTAAAACTTGCAATTATCGGCCGCCCTAACGTTGGTAAGTCAACACTTACCAACCGTATCTTAGGTGAAGAACGTGTAATCGTTTACGATATGCCGGGTACAACTCGTGACTCTATCTATATTCCGATGACACGTAATGACAAAGAATACATTCTTATTGATACCGCAGGTGTTCGTAAGCGAAAGAAAGTAAGCGATGTTGTAGAAAAGTTCTCTGTGATCAAAACCCTTAAAGCGATTGAAGACGCTAACGTTGTATTACTAGTGGTTGATGCTCGCGAAGGTATTTCTGATCAAGACTTAAGCTTATTAGGTTTCGCCTTAAACGCAGGACGTTCATTGGTTGTTGCTGTTAACAAATGGGATGGCCTTGATGATTACGTTAAAGAACGTATTAAGTCAGAGCTTGACCGCCGTTTAGGTTTTATCGATTTCGCACGTTTACACTTTATCTCTGCTTTACATGGCACAGGTGTAGGTCACTTATTTGAGTCAGTAGATGAAGCGTACGAGTCAGCAACTAAGCGTATTAGCACAGCGATGCTGCGTCGTATCATGGATATGGCACAAGCTGATCACCAACCGCCACTTGTTCGCGGTCGTCGTGTGAAACTTAAATATGCCCACGCAGGTGGCTATAACCCACCACGTATCGTGATCCACGGTAACCAAGTTCATGACTTACCAGATAGTTACAAACGCTACCTAATGAACTATTACCGTAAAGCATTAGGTATTATGGGCACGCCAATCAAAATTGAATTTAGAGAAGGCGACAACCCATACGCGGGCCGCACCAACAAAGTGACCTTATCGCAAAAACGTAAGATTCGTGCATTTGCGAAAGAAAACCGCAACAAGTCGTAGCTACTACAGCTAAGCTTTAAGTATTAAAAAAACCTTGTGAGTATGACTTTCAAGGTTTTTTTATTGCTAAAACTATGCTTTATTTAATAAACGAACAATAAATAGAGCAACATAAATGGTATTTTTAAGTCAGGTTATTTACGTCGATAACGTAGAAGAAGTACTCGACTTTTACTATCAAGCATTTGGTTTAAATACCAACCATATCAGTGACGATGCCGAATACGGTGAACTTGTTACTGGGTCTGTTAAGCTTGCTTTTGCGACCCACCCGCATGCGCAATCATATTTCAAGCAAGGGTATATTCGCGCCCATCCTAAGCAACCCGCTCTTGGTTTTGAGCTAAGATTCAGCTGCCATAATTTAGTCGAAAGTTATGATAAAGCCGTGCTTGCTGGTGCTGAACCATTGTGCCCACCAACTAAAAAAGATGCCCAGCATTATGCGTATGTTCGCGCTATTGAGGGCACCTTAGTGTGTTTATTAGAAGATTAGTCTTTGGTAAGGTCAGTGTGAAGTTCAAGGGTTAATTCACGTAGTAATTCTATGCGCTCTAAGCTCATGTTTGAGCGCGCCATTAACTTAGCCGTTAGTTCTTCGGCATCAACTTTAAGTTGCATGCCCTGCTCAGTTAACGAGATTACTTTTTTACGCTCATCTTCACTTGATACCTGGCGTGTTAATAAACCTTTCGTTTCTAGGCGTTTAACTATCGGTGTTAGGGTACCTGAATCGAGGTGCGTATCATTAGAAAGCTCTTTTAAACTCACTTGGTTATTATACCAAAGCGAATGCATCACAATATATTGCGGATAGGTTAAGTCATAAGCCTCGAGAATTGGCCGAAACGCTCTGATCAACGCATTTGTTGCACTGTATAAAGTGAAACACACATTGTCTGATAAGTTATTGCTCATGCTATTACCCTAAACTGAAATACAGCCCTATTATTGCCGTAATTTAGTTTGCGCGCAAATTATTTTCCTACTATCTATTGCCTTTTACTGTAAAGATCATTAAATTGATCGCAAATAGTTTGCGCACAAATATTTTGCGAAACATATTAATTAATCCCAATCTAGCAGGCTCGAGGTTTATATGGCGACAAGTCAACAAATTCATTTAGTTTCACGCCCAACGGGTGTACCAACACAAGCTAATTTTGCGCAGGTCGAAGTATCACTTCCTAATTTAAACGACGGCGAAGTATTAATTAAAAATACCTGGATGTCAGTTGACCCCTATATGCGCCCACGCATGATCGATCGTAAATCATATATCGCGCCATTTAACTTAAACGAAGTGATGGAAGCCGGTGCTATCGGCGAGGTGATTGAATCACGCAATAACAACTTTCCTGTAGGAAGCAAAGTAAGTCATATTAGTGGCTGGCGTACCATGCACATTAGCGATGGTAGCGACTTAACGTTACTACCTAACGTGCCACTACCAGACCAACTATTTTTAAGTACTATGGGTATGACTGGGTTAACTGCATGGGCAGGTTTAACAAAGGTAATTAATCTTAAAGAAACCGATACCGTGTTTGTTTCAGCTGCATCAGGCGCTGTAGGTAGCGTTGTTTGCCAAATTGCTAAGCTAAAAGGCTGTAAAGTGATTGCTTCGGTTGGTTCTGACGAAAAAGCACACATGGTTAAAGCGTTGGGTGTTGATGCTGTAATTAACTATAAAACGGTAGCAAATCTAACAGAAGCCCTTGAACAAGCGGCACCACAAGGCATTGATGTGTACTTTGAAAACGTAGGTGGCGATCACCTTGAAGCTGCACTCAATGTAATGAACGATTACGGCCGTATTCCTGTATGTGGCATGATCTCAGGTTACAACAATGACACCGCACAGCCAGGGCCAAGCAACCTGTTTTATATCAACTCGAAAAAGCTCACCATGCAAGGCTTTATCGTAATTGATTACTTTGATCAGTTCCCTGAGTTTATTGAACAAATGGGCGCGTGGATCGGCGAAGGTAAAATTAAATCTGAAGAAACGGTATACCATGGCATTGAAAATGCCGTTGATGCATTTCTTGGCCTGTTCGAAGGTAAAAATAAAGGAAAAATGCTAGTTAAGCTTTAACACCTAACATGCAAATAAAGCCTGTATCTTAGTTGGTACAGGCTTCTTATTAAGCTAGTTTAAAAAATACGATTGCCGATACAAGCACCAACCCCACATAGGAAAGAAACAAAATCCCAGCTTGGCGATGTTTTCTTGCATTCGCTCGCACTGTTTCGTTTTCTGTGGAATTTAAAAGTGCTAAACCCTTTTTAGACACAAACACCATAGGTACTTTTAAAAATCGCGGTGCACCCAGTTGTTGCCACAGTTCAGGCTCTAAAGATTTAACCGATTGATAGTATTTATATTCAGCACTAGCAGCATAAAGCATTAACAGCGCCCACACTGAAACCAATATTATTGTTATTAGCATAGGTTACCTGTTCAATTTATTTAATTAGGTTTAAAGTTTATGTCATCGCCTATAAATCACAACTCTGTAAACAGTTTTAAATCGCGAGGTTTAGAAAGATAGACAGATCCGCGAATAAGTTCAGCTTCAGGTGTTTTATATAAGTTATCAGTCATTCAAAATCGATAAATACGCAAGTTCTGCTAGTTTTTCTAATGATGACGTTGCATTAGACTCAGGCTTTTCAGCATGTACTGAGTAACGCCTTTTGGGAATTTTAACTTGAATAAAACCCTGATTATTGGCCATATCAATACGCAGCATTTCACGCTCTTTTGGGGTTAAATGATTTTCATGGATCTTTTCAAGCTCGCCATGATCAAGCCAAATAGCCGCACAGTTTGGACATTCGTCTATTTCAACCACTTTTAAAGGCGTGAAAAAGCGTCGCATCATCACCACGTCAGGGCATTTAGGGCAATTAATTCGCTTTTCTAAATCAACCTGTTCTATTGGCAAGGTTTGTAAATGAGCCACCAGCACTTGCGCTGGCTTTAAACTCGGATCGCTAAAGTGAAATATTTGTCGGTTATCAAAAAATATCCCACCACTTTTTGATAAATACACGTTAACATCGCCAATGCTCACAGCTTCAAGGGCTGTTTTAGTACGCGGGCAGAACATAGTACATCCTTGTTTTACAATTAATTTAGCGCTTTTGTTATTAACGGCTTAAGCGGCTCAGGTAAGCTGATGTTACCAGCTAACACAAAGTCATGTGCTTCGTTTGACATCTTTTGCCAGGTTTTACGAATAATACCCAGCCATTTTTGCTCATCGTAATCAGGCTTACTACTTGCAAAATCCAGCATGTAATGTTCTATAAACACGAGACTTGCGATATCCTCAATCAGTTGGCTATCTGGGTTTCGTTTTATATTCTTTTTCGCTACTGCTGCGTATACACGCTCGCATTCTTCCGGTGAGTAACCCGCCTTTTTCATAAGGGCTGTTACACGCTCTGCATGAAAGTCATATAAAGCAGTGCGCCATTGATAATAACCTTGCTTACCCATAGGGAAGTCGCTGCGAGGAGAGCGCCAGCGTTCAATATGTTGCCCTCTAGCAGCAATGTGCATTAACTCATCAGCTAAAGGATTAAAACGATTAAGCATATCTGTCATACGCATCGCATAGAGTGACTCTTTTGCTAGCGCTTGTTCGTCTTGTGTAACACGATTTGGATCTGCAGCATTCGCTACATCTATAGCTTTAATAACGGCTTGGTACATAGCATTTATCTTAATATTGTTTGCAATCTATTGTATTTAGGTACAATTATTTTTCTAACATGCTAAAAATTCATCTTTAATTCCTAACACTTAGCTAGACAACCAGATAACCCTAAACTAGTATTTTTAAAGGTAAGTTTAATACTTAAATATCTACTTCATATAGAGATACTATTGCGCAATATTATATATTTTTCACCGTTATTTACTTCTTTTTTTCTTAGTTTCTGTTTGTTTTCGGTTATCACGTTTAAAGTGTTTTACGATAGACAAGAAATGCATGAAATAGAGAAAATTACAGCACTTAACAGTTACAGTCGCAACCTTGAAAAAGCACTCAATAGCGCATTCCTCGGCCCCTACCTTGTTCGTGCGGCAATGCGTGACTTTGCATACACTGAAACTGAATTCGAAACCCTAGCTACAGAGATATTAACTCATAGTGACGGCAGTCAAACCATCCAACTAGCACCAAAGGGTGTAATTCAATATACCTATCCACTTAATAGTCACGAGAGTGTAATTGGTGTCGATTTATTCAAAATACAAAGTATTCAAGACTCATTACAAAGAGCCATTAATACTAAAAAAATGCAAATCGATGGGCCAAAAGAGTTGGCTCAAGGTGGCCAAGGCTTAGTAGCAAGATTACCAATTTTTGATCAAAATGAGTTTTGGGGGTTTGCAATCGTGGTGCTGCGCTTTCCAGAGTTTATCGCAAATTTACCACCTGACTCGACTTCTCATCCTCACTTGTATGAAGTTTGGCAAAAAACAGCTGATAGTTACACCCCTCTTTTAAATAATCACCTTTTTCAACAAAACGATTGGACAACCTACAACCTCGATGTTGAAAATCAACAATGGGTTGTCGGCATTAAAGACGAGTTTGCTTATCGCACGCATGTTGAATTTTTAGTGTTATTACTCATTGCTCTGCTATTTTCATCGGTTAGTAGCTATTTAATTACCATTACTTACCGGTTACGAGAACATGAACAAAACCTAGAAAAGTTAGTACAAAAACAAACTTTAGAGCTCTCAGAGCAAGCGCTTGAGCTTAAACAAGCTCAATCACTTAGTGGTGTGGGTAGTTGGCACTTATCGCCTAATAAAAGCATTAGACAGTTATCAACACAAGCTGTGGCATTATTTCAAGAAGAAACCAAAGAACAATCAATTGATAATGTCTGTAAAAAAATCGATAGCTTTTATAAAAACACATTTTTAAATTTTATTCATACTAAGCCAAGCAGTCCGACCGAAATTGAGTACACAATTAAACTTAATGGTGAAAAACGCTGGTTTCATGAACACGCTGAATGGAACCCAAAAACCAACACCTTAGTTGGTACGATTGAAGACATAAGTGCAGAAAAACAACGTCAGCACGAACTATACCAGCAAGCACACTTTGACCCTGTCACTGGACTTGCTAACCGCCGTTACAGTGAAAAGTATATAGCAAGCATATGCCCAGAAAATCATTACTCTAGTGGCCTTACTTTATTGTGCGCCGAGATCAAAGGCTATCGTCAATTAGAAGATATTTACGGTCAAGATTACTTGAATGAACTACAAACGACCATTGCTAACCGGCTAATTGCATTTTCTGACTTGCTCCAAGCGTTTTGCGCGCATATAAAACCCGGCTGTTTTTTAATATTGCTAAAAGAGGCCATTTTTGACGACAAGCTCGCTGCCCTATTAGATAAATTTCAGCATCAGGTCGGAGGCATTATTGAAACCGCTGGCAGCGCTCATTTTTACCATTTATACATTGGCGTGGGCTATCCGCATTTACAAAACATCGATGCTGCTGAGCAAATAAATACTGCACTTATTGCGATGAATGAATGCCCCCGCACGCAAAAGCCATTCACAGTCTACAGCCAATCGCTCAAAGATAAGCTCATTGCACAAAGTAACCTTGAAAGTGATTTACGTCATGCCCTTGCGGCCAACGAACAGCTAAGCATGGTGTATCAACCGATTGTAAACACCTTAGATGGCACACTAATTGGCTGTGAAGCGCTTGTACGTTGGCATCACCCTGTTAGAGGCTTTGTGTCACCTATGGAGTTTATTGCCATTGCTGAGCAATCAGAGCTCATTAATTTATTGTCTCGCTGGATTGTTGCTAAAGTTGCTAAAGACTGCCATCGCATAGTTAATAACGACATTCATATTAAAGTGTCGATAAACCTGTCGCGTAAACAGTTTTCTGACGTGCACTTAGTTAAACGACTAAGTAAAGAAAAAGCCAAACTATTTCCTGCAAATCAAAAAATAAACCTTGAGATCACCGAATCAGCCCTATTTCAAAATACCCAGTACGCGATAAACCTTATGCATGAGCTTAAATTAGCGGGTTTTAATTTATCTCTCGATGACTTTGGAACGGGTTATTCATCACTGTCATCGATTCAGCAGTTTCCGCTGGATAACGTTAAGATTGATCGGGCTTTTATCTGTAACTGCGTAGATAACCCGAAAGATGGTTTATTTTTACAAACAATGAGTGATTTAGCCCATCAACTCGATTTAACGATTACCGCTGAAGGGGTCGAAAGCTCAGAGCAGTGGCAATTAGTGAGTGATAAAGGCATTGATTATATTCAAGGTTATTTAATATCAATGCCGTTATCTATTGATGATTTTATAGCGTTTGACCCGGTTGCGTAAGATCCACAGCCAAGCTCTGTTTTGGCTTTTCGATCATACGAGTAAGTTCTTTTTCGTCATCGCTCACAATAATGGTGGGTGTATACATTAAGTTGTGCTGCTTTGCTAAACCAGCGGGGTCAAGCTTATCGTAGCCAACAGCCACTAATTTAAGTGAGCCTAGTTGCACCTTTGCTGTATCAAGAAGTTTAAGAAAACGTGGTACTTCACGTTTAGAGTCATGACACCAGGTTCCTAAAAACACCAATACTTGCTTACCATGCAGCGCCTTAATAGTGCTTTGCTCTTCTTCACTCGGTGTGTATTCATTATATTCTTCACTAAAGGCTGGGTAGTCTTTGAGTAAGTCTTCAACACTTATCTCTCCGCTGTGTGGAGCGGTACCTGCAAATGTGAGAGCTGAAAATAACAGAGCAGCGATATAAATTAGTTTTTTCATTTTTTGTTCTCAAAATATTTTTCTCACCATAACCAATTTAGCAGCAACACTCCAGTAGGCTTTGTGCTATGAATAGTTATTTTTGCAGGTTACATTGGCATGTAAAGTAAAAACGAACTACTATATTAGATATATCTAATATAAGGTTTTATTATGCTTGCTTTAAGAACATTAATCCTCTTCACCGCGTTACTATCGCCTACTCTTTACGCCGAAACAAAATCAGCTAACCTAGAAACTCAAGCAGCTGAGCGAGCAGCTGAGTTTGCCACCACCCTTAAATCAGCATTAGCAGATGCAATCAAACAAGGTGGGTTAGTCGAAGGGATTAATGTGTGTAAAATGCAGGCTCCAGCCATTGCCGAAAGCCTATCAACAGATGGCTGGACTGTAGCGCGTAAAAGTACTAAAAACCGTAATCCAGACAATAAACCGGATGACTGGGAAGCTGAAAAAATCGCCCAGCTACTCGATATGGTCAGAAACACTGAAAGCATCGATAATGTGACTTTCTCAACCAGTAAAGAAGGCCAATTCCGCTTTGCTAAAGCGATAAAAATCGCGCCAGTTTGCCTAAATTGTCATGGCCAAACGATAGCACCAGAGGTGAAGCAAGTGCTTAGCGAACATTACCCAAATGATTTAGCCACAGGCTATCGGCTTGGTGATTTAAGAGGGATATTCTCCATTACCAAAACGCTCGAAACGCCTGAGCCATAAAATATAAGCCTTATGCTCGCTTAGTTTGCTCTTAGCCATTAAAATACGCTTTTATAATTAACCATGGTGCCATTTATGTCTTTTCCACCTTGCCCACAATGTAACTCTGAATACGTGTATGAAGATCAAAACAATTTAGTATGCCCAGAATGCGCTCATGAGTGGGATCCTAATGCGGTTGATACTGATGATGTGATCAATGTAAAAGATGCTAACGGCACTTTATTAGCTGATGGCGACAAAGTGACCGTTGCGAAAGATTTAAAAATTAAAGGCAGCTCACAAGTGATTAAAATTGGTACCAAAGCCGTTATCCGCCGCGTGTTAGATAAAAAAGACCACGAGTTAGACTGTAAAGTTGATGGCGTAGGTGAAATGATGGTAACCGCTAAGTTTGTAAAAAAAGCCTGATAGCATCATCAAAATTGTTATATATTGCTGCGAATAATTACGCAGCAATCTCAATAAGCTAATTTTATTAATAGCCAAACTTTTCAACAACAATCCCTGTTACTTCACAATGTTCGCAGCTCAACTCCCAACCAGCAGCCCAAGTGGTTGCACTAAGATTTCCCGCGCAAAGAGGGCAAACTTCGCCAGCAAAGGTGCTAGGTGTAATCTCTTTAGCTTGCTTTGAAAACGGTCTTAAAAACCAAAGAATATTATCATCGATACTAATTGTCAGATCATGACGGAGCGTCTCACAATAAGCATTAAACACCGCTTGTTTGTACTGCTTTTCGTGCTCAGCAGATTGACTGGCATAAACATTTAACGCATTCTCAATGTCTTTTAGACGCTCGGGCCATTCTTGTGCGTCTATATTCGCTTTGCAATCTATCAGATCATCAAGTGTGTAACTTGCATAGTTTGGTTCAATCATACTTGCCATCCTTGCTTTGGGTTATTAATTCTTTGGGTACTCAGTGCTTTGGATATAATGTACCATTTAGCTTTATTTGCAAAAGCCATTGATCAAACAAATTGTTCGCGATACTCAGCTCTTCATCTGAAAGTGTCGGGTATTGTCTTTGCTCAAACCACGCATAACGATTATACACATCGTTATTTTGCGTGATTTCCATAATGAGTCGATTCATAGCGTAGGCTTTTGCTGCACTATGCTCACCAACTTGTTCGCTGTAATACATGCTCGCTAAACTCATCAGCGCTTGTTCACTGCCCTGCTTCGCTGCTTGCTCTAAAAATACGGTTTTACGCTCTTTAAAACTATCGCGATTATTGATGAACTCTGCACGTGACAACTTCTCAGGAAATTGCGACTTCATGTAAAATTCGGGAGTTAACCCTGCAAACGTTTGCTGCGCATAAGCCGAGCCATTTTCTGCAGCCTCTGCCAAATAACTGTAAAAAGAACACCGCGTTGCTAAATCTAACCCTTGGCAATACTCATATTTTTCTAAAGCACGGTTTTGCGTATCACCAGCATCGCTAAACTCATAGCTTTCGGCTAATGTTGCTTCAAGGGCCTGTTCATCTAACGGCGCATTAAAACAATACTTAAGATTTTGTGCGATGAGGTAGTTAGCCTCCACATCACCTTGCTCAGCGCGTTGCTTTAGCTCTGTAAAATGGTCAATTAACACACCATCAAAACGCCATTTCGGTGCATTTTTGATAATAAGTTCACGGCTGTCATTAACTTCACTCCCTTGCTCAACAGATTCATCAGCTAACAAACTCGTGGCAGGCTTTGTTGCAGGTATGCTTACTTGTGCCTCAATGTGCTGCGTAGCTTTTGTATCATTTGATGACTCTGAATTGGTTACAAAGATCGCAGCTTCTCGTGGAAAAAATATATAAATAACGAACAACAATACCACAATTAAAAATGGCTTTATTCCTTGCCTAACAAAAGCATGCCCAGACATAACAACCTACTTATCATTTTTGTTGCTAAGTAAGTTACAAGAAAACAGTGATGAAAGCGAAACTTAACTGCGGTTTCGCTTCGTTTGCATTAAACAAGAGCAAACTAGCGGTCACTCTTGAGTCTTTTTAATTGACCTATTTTGCTTTTGAACAGTATTAACCATTTTTGAAAACGCGCGCTGTTTGGCGCGCTTTTCAGCCATGGTGGTATTGTTGTGCTCATTTTCAGCTAACAACTTACGGTAATTTTCTAAGCGTCTTGTTGATAATGAGCCCATTTCAATTGCTTTAATAACAGCGCAGCCCGGCTCTGTTTGGTGTTGGCAATCTTTAAATCGACAGCTACTTGCGAGTAACTCAACATCTTCAAATGCACGTTCAATACCTTGCTTTGAATCACTTAATTGCAATTCTCGCATACCCGGTGTGTCCATCAATAACACACCATTAGTCAACCTTTTAATCGATCTAAAAGTTGTTGTATGTCGGCCTTTGCTATCTTGTTCACGAATACCCGCTGTTTTTAATTCATCAGAGCCAAGTAGTGCATTAACAATGGTCGACTTGCCCACTCCAGATGAGCCCATAAATGCGAGCGTTTGCCCCTTTCGACAATAAGGTGTAAGTAAGTCACAGCCCTCTTCTTTTAACGCATTAATAGCAATAACACTCAAAAGAGAGTCGAGGTTTTGTACTTGCTGGCAGTACTTTTCAACGTCTGGGCAAGTATCAGCTTTAGTTAACACCACCACAGGCTCTATTTGGGCATTTTTAACCAAGGCTAAATATCGCTCTATCCTATTTAGGCTAAAGTCATCATTAAGCGATGTAACTATAAACACGGTATCAATATTCGCCGCGATTAATTGAAACTCATGTTTAGAGCCTGCTGCCTTGCGCTTAATGATTGAAGCTCTTTCTAGTACCCGTAAAATACGCGAATCATCAAATACCACCCAATCACCTACACAAATTTGTTCAAGACTCGGTGTTAAAGCAAACCGCATCGTGCCTTGCTCGCCAAGCAATACAACCTCTGTTTTGTGATGCTCAACAACACGCCCTAAATGGCCGTTTTCTAGCTCATCTAAACTCAACTGTTGTTGAAAGAAAGGTCGCATGCCTAATTCTATCAGTGATGGTGTTTGCATAGTGTTTACCAAAGCTGTGGATTATCGAGTGGTTTTAGGCAACTTGGCTTACCAGTAATTGGCAAAATTTCGTCATCTAAAACCGGTTTAGCAAGCCAACCTTTTGGGTAAGATAAGTTATGAGGTGCTTGAATCACTTCTTCACTCACAACGGAAAACCCGACTTTTCCATAAAAGTTGATATCACCATAGGTCATCACTAGGCTGACATTCTGTTCAGCTAACTTATTAAAGCCAAATTGGATCAGCTTTTGTCCTATGCCTTGTCCCTGACAATCCGTTGCCACTGCAACAGGGGAGAGTAAAAACACCTCTTTAGCGTGCGCAAACTTTAAACGCGACAGCACAATAGCGCCCACGATACGTTGCTCATCTGTCGCGACAAACACATATAAATCAGTTGATGGATATGGCTCAGCTAAAAAGTCAGTGACTAAACGGGCAACTTGCTCGCCTTCTTGTTTTGACTCTGATGCACTAAATGTTGCCAAGTAAAGCGCAATAATGCCGCTTTTTTGGCTCTGTTCGTAAATTGAAAAATTCACTTACACTCCTTAAGTTTTAAAATAAAATAGTGATAAGTAAAGTTTTGCCCAGTTTCATTTTCGTAAAGGGCAATTTCTGCTTGTATGTCTTTTACAGCTTGAGACTCACTTATCGATGACGCTAACTCCGCAAGGCGCGCCTTGAGTGGTTGCCAATAGTTTTGCCATGCTTGCTGATCCAGCGAAAACTGCTCTATAAGCTCATAACCAAGCTCATCAAATAAGGCTACGCGGCTGTCGATTGACTGCATATCTGGGTAATTCGCTTGCCAGTACTCTTTAACCGCCATTTCAGGCTGGCTGTTAAGCCAAACTAAATCACTGACCACAATCACCCCATTACTGCGAAGAAACGGTTTCCAGCTTGATAGTGCACTTTGCATCCCCATGACATACACGCACCCCTCAGCCCAAATAACATCGAATGATTTCGCTTTAAAAGGCAGTGCAGTCATCGATGCGCACGTCAAAGATACACGCTCAGCCAATTGCTCTTTGTGCAGTCGCTCCTGTAAATAAGCAAGTGCTGATGACTCATTATCTAAAGCCGCGATCTTGGCATCAGTTTGCTTGGCTATTAATAATGTTGATGAGCCTTTACCACAGCCAATTTCTAAAATTTGTTTGGCATTAATAGGAACAGTAGCAATGGCTTTTAATGTGGCTTCTTCGCTACCAGGCCCCCATCGCTCTAATGGCTCAAGCACAGTCATGAAATCGTGCATGTAGCTTTCATGGTCACTCATATCTTTTGATAACCAACGAAGCCGCAATGCCTCTTTTTCTGTGTATCCTTGCTTTAACAACCAATTTAAATGCGCACTTGGCGCACGCTTATTCAGCTCATCATGTAAGTCTTTTTGAGAGCGTTTGCCAAGCAAACTCAGTAATAAATCTTTGGCTTGTAACTTAGCGGTAATTTCATCTTCAAGTTGCGCTAAGCGCTGTTGCAAAATAGCTTTATCTAGCTCTACATCTAAACAGCTCTGACATTCTTTTAAGGTTAACCCCGCGCTTTGTAACTGCTGGATCAAAACCAAGCGTTGTAAATCAGCCTCGCTGTAATAGCGATAACCATTTGCAAGCCTGCGCCCCTGAATGATTTTTAGCTTCTCGTAATACAACACAGCCGTGCGCGACAAACCAAGTTTTGCTGCTAACTCTGAAATTAAATACATGATGAAATAGGCCTATAAGGCTTTTGAATACAATAAGTATGAAGTGTAAAGCTGTAGACAGGTCAAATATTTTTGCAAAATAATTTAAGAAAATAAGGTAAGCAATAAAGCATGCTTACCTTTATAGGGCGTGTTTAGATTTAACTAAATTTGTTTTGGTAATTTAGTCGAAATAAGGGCGGTAATAACAATAAATAACAGTGAGATAGCCAAACAGGCTGCTAAGCCATAAAGCTGAAACACTAAGCCCGACAACACAGTACCAATTAAGCGACCCATGGCATTGGCCATATAGTAAAACCCGACATCAAGTGATACGCCATCGGCATCAGCCATGCTAACAATTAAGTAGCTGTGCAAAGATGAGTTAATCGCGAAGACCACGCCGAACAACATCAGTCCGCCTATCAGCATTGGTTTTACAGCCCAGCCAAAGCCAACAGCAAGGGCAATGGCTAAGGTGACTAAAGCAAGCAGTGATGCCCACTTAACTGTTTCTGCACTTGGTGATGTTTGCTTATTAAGCTTAATGATTTTGGGAGCAAAAGATTGCACAGCCCCATAGCCAATGACCCAACTCGCTAAGAAGGCACCCACAGTCCAGTGGTCCCAATCAAAGGCTTGTGATAAAAACACCGGAAGTGCAACTACAAACCAAACATCACGCGCACCGAACAAGAACAACCTCGCGGCCGACAAGATATTGATTGAACTGCTTTTTGAAAATATCTCGTTAAACTTAGGTTTGTTTTTGGCTTTACCTAAATCATTTTTAAGTGCATAAAGACTAAAACACCACACCACCAGCAAAGTGGCTGCCATCGCGAGCATTGCACCTTTAAACGACATTAATGTCAGTAGTAAGCCACCTAAAAAGAAGCCCACACCTTTTAAGGCATTTTTAGAGCCCGTAAGTATCGCTACCCATTTAAACAAGGTGCCTTCTTGGCCACTGGCAACCAGCATTTTAATTGAGCTTTTAGCACTCATTTTATTGAGATCTTTTGCAATGCCCGACAGCGCTTGCGCCAGCATCACATAGGCTACACTTAGCCATTCAGGGGGGACTGCCAACATGAACAAGGCTGCAACCTGTATGGCAAGGCCAATGTTCATGGTTTTGTTTAAGCCAAGCCTTGCGCCTAAATAGCCACCTACTAAGTTAGTAACAACACCAAAAATCTCATAAAACAAAAACAGCATGGCAATACTCAAAGGCGAGTAGCCAAGCGCATGAAAATGCAGTACCACCAACATTCTCAATGCGCCATCTGTAAGCGTAAATGCCCAGTAATTCCCAGTGACAATTAAGTACTGCTTTATATCAGCGGGAAGGTTAGCCAAACGCGTCATTCATTTTAACCTTTCAGTGATAACGCAACTTTACGGGCAAGTTCGGCGGTACGGTTTGCATAACCCCATTCGTTATCGTACCAAACATACAGCTTAACTTGTGTCTCGTTCACAACCATGGTTGATAATGCATCCACAATGCTTGAGCGTGGATCAGTTTTGTAATCAATAGAAACAAGTGGCTTTTCTTCATAGCCTAAAATGCCTTTTAGCTCACCCTCTGCGGCTTCTTGCATCCATTGGTTAATTTGCTCAGCCGTGGTCGGCTTCTCGACTTCAAACACACAGTCAGTGATTGATGCATTCGCTAAAGGCACACGAACCGCATGGCCGTTTAATTTGCCTTTAAGTTCAGGGAAAATATGTGTAATCGCCGTTGCAGAGCCAGTTGTAGTTGGGATTAAGCTCATGCCACATGCGCGAGCACGGCGTAAATCTTTATGCGGTGCATCTAAGATAGTTTGCGTATTGGTGATATCGTGAATAGTGGTCATTGAACCATGTTTGATACCAATTTTTTCTTGCAATACTTTAACTACTGGCGCTAAACAGTTGGTAGTGCATGATGCGGCAGTAACAATATTGTGTTGCTCTACATCGTATAAATCATCGTTTACACCCATCACAACGTTCAGCACACCGTCTTCTTTTACAGGAGCAGTGACAACAACTTTCTTCACACCTTGTTCAAGGTAGGCTTGCAGCAACTCGGTTTTTTTCATCACGCCAGAGGCTTCAATTACGATATCGCAACCAGACCAATCAGTATCTGCAATCGCTCTATTTTGCGTAACGTTAATTTTGTGGCCATCAATGATCACCGCATTATCGTTACTTTCAACCTCATGCGGCCAAATACCGTGTACCGAATCATATTTTAGTAAGTGAGCCAATGTCGCTGCATCTCCCGCAGGGTCATTAATTTGCACAAACTCAACGTCGTCCCATGCAAACGCTGCTCTTAGCGATAAACGACCCATGCGGCCAAAACCATTAATGCCTACTTTAATTGCCATTGTTAAGCTCCTACTTTTTGAAAATTGTCGAAAAATGAACGTTGTATAGGGTTATGCAACGATTTGGGGCGAATAGCCTGCACTTGATTAATTATGTCGTTTTTAGCATAGCCAAGCTCATGCATTAATAAACCAATAACTAAACCTGTACGGCCTGAGCCGCCTTTACAATGCACAGCCACGCTGCCACCATTTTTTATAATGGCAAGAATCTCGTCTAGGTGCTTGGTAAATGCGTGATTAAACGCCTCCTTAGGAGCGTCATCATCAACAATTGGTAACTGAAACCAGCAAAGCCCCATTTTCTCACATTCGCTTGCAAGCTTTTGTGCACCATTTTTAATAAGCTCTTCATCGTACATCAGAGTAATAATTGCTTTTGCACCCGCCGCTTTTAAATCAGCCACAGACTGTGATAAGCCAACGCCTTTTGTGCCAGGGCAAGGGGTAAAAATAAATGCCCCAGTTTCTAGCTGTAAAATATCAAATGGATGTGAGTGCATTATGATTCCCCAATTACTCTTTAAACCAATGTGTTGTTTTATTAACGATTGCAACCAACGACAACATCACAGGTACTTCGACCAACACCCCAACAACGGTTGCTAATGCTGCTCCCGAGTGCAAACCAAATAATGAAATAGCCACTGCGACAGCTAACTCAAAAAAGTTAGAAGTACCAATTAAACATGCTGGACCTGCAATATTGTGCTTAAGCTTAAGTTTTAGAGCGATAAAATAGCCGATCACAAAAATACCGTAAGTTTGCAAAACAAGCGGGATGGCAATCAGTACAATGTTCAGCGGTTGGGCTAATATGGTGTTTGCCTGAAACCCAAACAGCAAGACCACTGTGGCCAATAAGCCAACAACTGAGTACGGTTTAATTTTCTCTAAAAATGACTGCACAGCAGCTTCATTTTGTGCTGAATTATTGAGAGCTTTTCGTGTTAATACACCAGCTATTAGTGGCAACAACACATACAAAACAACCGAGATCATCAATGTGAACCAAGGCACATGAATATCAGACACCCCAAGTAATAAACCTGCGATGGGCGCAAACGCAAAAATCATGATGATGTCGTTCACAGACACTTGAACTAGTGTGTAATTTGCATCGCCTTTAGTCAGCTGTGACCATACAAACACCATAGCCGTACAAGGTGCGACACCGAGTAAAATCATCCCTGCGATATATTCTTGCGCCGTTTCAGGGCTAACGAAATCAGCAAATAACCCTTCAAAAAATAACCAACCTAATGCGGCCATTGAAAAGGGTTTGATTAGCCAATTAATGATTAAAGTGAGAATCAGCCCTTTAGGGTTTTTACCTACTTCTTTAATCGTTGAAAAGTCAACTTGCACCATCATTGGATAAATCATTACCCAAATAAATAGCGCAACAACTATGTTTACATGCGCGATTTCTATTTTGGCTATGAGTTCAAATAAAGGCGGAAATACAACGCCAAGCCCCACACCTATAGCAATTGCGCTAGCAACCCATACAGATAAATATCGTTCAAAAACACCCATTTTCAGTCCTTAATTACAGCAACGAGCAACACGAGTTGGGCGATCATCACCCATCGCATTTAGTCTTGCTAGCTCGTTTTCAATGAAATTCGGCTCGTTTACAACTGTCGAGGTAATTATTTGTTTCATCCACAAAGGCAGTGTCGGGTTTAAAGAGTAAAACACCCACTGTTGGTGTTTTCTATCCGACAAAATGCCCTGTTTTTTAAGTTGCGCTAAATGCCTTGAGACCTTTGGCTGACTATGCTCGTTAAGAGCCGTCATTAGTTCGCATACACAAACTTCTTGCTCAACCGCAATAAGTAATAAACTTTTTAGGCGAATATCATCAGCAAGCGCTTTATAAAATAAAGTTGGCGAAATTGATGTGATTTTTTCTTTGCCATGGGATTGAACGAACTGTTTGATTCGCTCATTTAGTTCTTGCAAAGTTTTTTCAAATGCGTGTGGTTCTGGGCGCGTTTTAGGGTCGACAAAATCCCATGCAAGACATTGGCTACCATTTACTCGATTGGCACACTCTTTCGCCGCTTGGTCGCACAATGTAATTACATAATCAAAATGCATGTTAGCCACATCGTTTAAGTGCTTTGAGTGTAAGTCATCTGTTTTAAGGCCAAAATGATCAATCGCAGCAAGAGTGCGAGGGTCTACCGCAAATGGTTCTGTGCCAGCACTAAACACCTCAAAATCACCTTTTCCGTGATGTTTGAGTAACGCTTCGGCCATAATTGACCGCGCTGAGTTTTCTGTACATAAAAAGAGAACTTCCATGACCACTCCATAACAATTTCTTTATATAATAATTTTATTATATTGTTAAAGCAAACCTTATCTGATCTTTTTATGATCAACTGTGACATTTTGCCGCATTGCTCAGCTCAACCAATTTATGAAATAATATTCATTGGCGTGTTGAATAAAGCCAGTAATTAAAGAGGTCTGCAATGCTAAACTGGCGAAAATTACACCGCCGTATTCATAAATGGCTTGGCCTGAGCCTTGGCTTATTGTTTTGTGTTATCGCACTATCAGGTTCGTTATTAGTATTTTACGATGAACTTGATCAAGGCTTAAACATCTCTTCGACTAAGTTGCAAAACAACGCTTCTGCTAACTTTAATAACGCACTGGATACCCTACGCAAACAATATCCTGATAAACAAGGTAGTTGGCGCTTTGAAGTTACCCCAAATGCAAAGTTAATTCCTGCTCGGTATTACAATCCTCCTGAAACAGAACATCTCGAATTTGCTCCGATGATGGTATGGCTTTCAAGTGATGGCAATTTAATTCTACGCCGCGATTATTGGGGTCAATATTTAATGACCTGGCTCTATAACCTGCATTTCACCTTACTACTAGGTCAAACTGGAACTTGGCTTTTAGGTTACGTGGGGTTAGCTATTTTATATTTGTTAGTTAGTGGCTTATTTGCATGGTGGCCTAAGCAGGGACAGTGGCAAAAACAACTTAAGTTTAAAAAGCGTTCATCTCGTATTGGGATGCTTTACGATTGGCACAAATTAATAGGGTTAACTTTTTTAGCGCCATTAGTCATTCTAACAGTGACAGGGATTATGCTAGCACTCCCTAAAGAGTCAGCTGCAATTTTAACAAAAATAACAGGGCCAATAGATACTGTGGAAACTCCTGTAAACCACTATGGTGTTCTGGCAGATAACCCCCCTATTCAACCCAATGCAGCATTGAATTTAGCGCTTGAGGTTTTACCTAATTCTCGAGGAGCATGGATAGAAACACCCGCAATGAAGGATAACCCGTTTTATTATCGAATTAGAGTGCAAACAAAAGAAGACCCATCGCAACGCTTTCCACATAGCTATGTTTATATAGACGCCAATAGTGGTGAAGTTTTAAAAGTGTTTGCTTACCAAGAGCAAGGCAACAGCAACACAGTTTTAAATTGGCTTCATCCTATACATGATGGCAGTTTTCTTAATTTAAGTGGGCGTATTACATGGTTATTCAGTGGCTTGGCTGCTTTTGCTCTATTTCTATTAGGCTCTATGAGATGGCTATCCCGCAACCAATACAAATCTAAGCCACGAGATTAAATTAGGCTCTTAGTTTGGCGCGCTTGGCAAGAATGATGGCGCGATCTGAGAGTGATTTTAAACGTAAGCAGCAAGATGTTATCAGCGAACAAAGCCTTACTGATAAGGTGTCGAGGGTTATGTTTAAAACCTTATCGCAAGAGCAAATTAGCATTGAGCATATTGCCTCAGACCTAGCACTAAGCAAACGTTCACTACAACGAAAACTAACAGCTGAGGCATTAACTAGCTTTATAAGACTATTTTGTCTGTAGGATGAGATAGTCACTCATCACTTTTTCAAGCTGGCCGTAGTCTTTTTGCTGAGTAACCGCGCCTGCTACCACTACCTCCGATGTTGGCTCATACATCACTAAAGTGCCCCAAAAGCCTCCATGTTGATAAACTAGCGTGCCGTTATATTCTTTTGCAAATATACCTAAACGATAAGGGCTATCTGCAGGTAAACCTTTATCTGAGAGCATTAGTTCAAGTGTTTCTGGGTGTTTGAAGACCTTACCTGAAAATAAAGCATGATAAAATTTAGCCATACCGATTGGGCTGGCAACAAGCCCACCGCCACCATATAAATCGACAGTTGGGCTCCAATTAAAGGTGTCGGTGCCATGCAAGTATTGATGCACGCGTCGAGACTCATCCACAGCAACCGTATCACCCTGTTCCCAGATCACATTTTCGATATGATTTTTATCGAAACTTAAGTATTGTCGAACCGCTTCAGGTAGCGGTAAATCTGTCACTCTCTCAATAATATGGCCGAGTAACACATAACCGGTATCTGAATATGAGAAACGCTCACCAGGTTTACTAACTGGGTCACCCCACTCTACACACCTTTTAATTTGCTCGCGCATCGTAATATCTTGCTGCGGATTTGCCATTATGCCAGCTAAATACTGATCGCTTTGGGCATGATCGTATAACCCTGCCGTATGACTCAGTACTTGTTTTAGCGTCATTTTATCTAGGGCATAGCCATCGCTTTCAAGAAGCGTAAAAAAGTCGTCAGAAAGTAATTTATCGAGCGTTGTATCAAGGTTTAATTTACCTTCTTCATGCAAACGAAGCACCGTTGCTGCAGTGAAGGTTTTGGTCACACTGGCAATTCTAAATAAACTATTTGGGTTAATAACTTGCGGCGCATTTTCTTTACTTTGCTTTGCCGTTGAAAAAGCATGTCCATCATCAACAATCACATGAAGTGCAAAACCAGTAAGGGGTGTTTTCTTATTTGCACTGAGAATTTGCCCCATTAAAGCATGGTGAGTCTCGAGAGGTTTTGTTGGCTCAGCAGTCACTGGCAAAATCATTAGTGATAGAGCAACAAATAAAGAGCTTAGCGTTTTTTTACTTGCTAAAGTGCACCGACGATCCATAGCATATTCCTTAAAAAAGAGTCCTTAAATAGCGCCTACAGCTTCCGAAAAAAGGCAGTTAAGCAGCCTAAAAACTGCTTAACTGACATTAACAAACGACTTTCGTCTTGTCGAATTAATACGTTAACACTATTTAGCTAGCATATTCACAGCCATAATAACCAGCAGCCCTGCAAAGATTTTCTTGATAGTAGAGACAGGTAAATGATGCGTTGCTTTTGCACCTAATGGCGCGGTAAACCACGAAGTACAAACAATCCCAAACAAGGCTGGCAAATAAACAAAACCAGCAAAGCCCTCTTTTAATGTAAAGTACTGACTGCCCGAGCTGATGTAACCCACTGAGCCAAATAACGCAATGACAATACCGCACACCGAAGCACAGCCAATGGCTTTTTTCATATCGATCGAGAAAAACGTCAGTAACGGCACAAGTACCGCACCACCGCCAATGCCAATCATGGCAGAAAGCCCCCCTGTGATGGTTGTATAAAGTGTTAAAAGGCTTTTATTAGGTAGCGAGCGTGTTGTTTGGCTGTCGTTTTTACTGCTGAAAATCATTTTTAATGCAATAAGCACCACACTCACAGCAAACACTATTCGCACCACATTTGCGGGTAATAGCGAAGCCAAAAAGCCACTGATAAGGGCGCCTAGTGCAACCCCAGTCATCACCCACGGAGCCAATTGCCAAGGCACATTGCCATTTTTATGGTGAGCGATAGCTGATGACGTTGAAGTAAAAAGAATTGAGGCGAGCGATGTAGCAATCGCCACCAGCACCACTTGCTTTGCAGGTAACACCTGAAAGTGCAGCAAGATCATGCTTAATATAGGCACAATTACTAGGCCTCCACCTATTCCTAATAGCCCAGCTAAAAAGCCCACCCCGCTACCAAGTATGGCGCAAGCGATAATAAGCACGATTAATTCACTCATTGTATTTGTCTGTGTTGTTGGTTTAGGGAGACGAGTATATCAACAATAAAGTACGAGGTTGTTCTCAAAAGTAGGGTTAAGTAGTGAATATTACTCACGTTTTATATGAAATTACTGCAACTCGAACAAACCAATTTAGAAATCTAGACGTCCAAAGTGACTTTAAAGTATTTTTTCACTATCCCTTCCTAAATGTTTTACTAAAACAGCAAATATTTATGAATCTGCCTCATGTTTTACCTGAAATAAAAACGTTTTTCTTCATGGTGATGACCACGTATAAATTTATTAGCGCTGCAGAGCAACCTAAGGTTAATGACCTAGCGATTTAAGGAAGGTGAGCAGCAATCATTTATCTCAGGACTTTTGGATACATTGCCATGAACAACGATTTCAGATTTACAATTAAAAGCATTTGCCTCGACGAAAATTATCATCCGTCAAACAGCACTCGGCTTACAACAAACTTTGCAAACCTAGCTCGAGGTGAAAGTCGCAAACAAAATTTACGTAATGCATTAAAAATGATTGATAGCCGCTTTAATGCGCTAGCAAACTGGGATAACCCCCAAGGCAACCGCTACTCAGTTGAGCTTGAGATCATCTCTGTTGATTTAGAAATTGCACAAAGCACAGAGGCATTCCCTTCAATTGAAGTATTGAAAACTAATATCATTGATCACCAAACTAATGAACGCATCGAAGGTATTGTTGGTAATAACTTCTCATCTTACGTGCGTGATTATGATTTTAGCGTACTGCTGCTAGATCATAACAAAGAGAAAAGCGAATTTAGCATTCCCGAAAACTTTGGTGACTTACACGGTAAACTCTTTAAATACTTTATTGACTCAGAGACTTACAAGCAGAACTTTAAAAAACCACCGGTTATTTGTTTAAGCGTATCTGATAACAAAACGTACCATCGTACAGAAAACCAACACCCAATTTTAGGTGCTGAGTACCAACCAAATGAGTCGTCATTAACCGAGCAATACTTTAAAAAAATGGGCTTGCAGGTGCGCTATTTTATGCCACCAAACACAGTTGCTCCGCTGGCGTTTTATTTCTTTGGTGACTTGCTGAACGATTACACCAACTTAGAGTTGATCAGCACGATTAGCACTATGGAAACATTCCAGAAAATCTACCGTCCAGAAATTTATAACGCCAATGCCGTGGCGGGTAGTTGCTATCAACCAAATTTAAAAAACGCCGATCACTCTATCACGCAAATTGTTTATGACCGTAAAGAGCGCAGCCAATTGGCGATTGCACAAGGTAAATTTACTGAGCAACACTTTATTAAGCCTTATCAATCTGTACTTGATAAATGGTCTGCCAACTACGCGATTTAAAGAGAGTAAAAATGAAAAAGTTATTACCAACATCGACAGCAGGCAGTTTACCAAAACCAGCTTGGCTCGCTGAACCTGAAACCTTATGGTCGCCTTGGAAATTGCAAGGCGCAGAACTTATCGACGGCAAACAAGACGCGCTGCGTGTTGCCTTGCAAGAGCAACAACAAGCTGGCGTTGATATCGTGAGCGACGGCGAGCAAACACGCCAGCATTTTGTGACGACCTTTATAGAACACTTAAATGGCGTTGATTTTGAGAACCGTAAAACAGTGACTATTCGTAACCGTTACGAAGCAAGTGTTCCGAGTGTGATTGGCCCAGTATCACGCAGCAAATCAGTGTTTGTGGAAGACGCCAAGTTTTTACGTTCGCTGACCAAGCAACCAATAAAGTGGGCGCTGCCAGGGCCTATGACCATGATCGACACCTTGTATGACGCCCACTATCAAAGCCGTGAACAACTAGCGTGGGAGTTTGCCAAAATTCTCAACCAAGAGGCGAAAGAGCTCGAAGCTGCGGGTGTTGATATTATTCAATTTGATGAGCCTGCGTTTAATGTGTTCTTTGATGAAGTTAATGACTGGGGCATTAAGTGCCTAGAAAGAGCAATCGAAGGCTTAAAGTGCGAAACCGCCGTACACATTTGCTACGGCTATGGTATTAAAGCAAACACTGATTGGAAACAAACACTGGGGAGTGAATGGCGTCAATACGAAGAAGTATTCCCAAAACTTCAAAAGTCGAATATTGATATCATTTCGTTGGAGTGCCACAACTCACGCGTCCCCATTGAGCTATTAGCGCTGATACGTGGCAAAAAAGTGATGGTGGGTGCCATTGATGTAGCAAGCAATGAAATTGAAACCCCTGAAGAGGTTGCGCAAACATTACGCGAAGCCCTTAAATATGTTGATGCAGACAAGCTTTATCCATGCACAAACTGCGGTATGGCCCCCCTCCCTCGCCAAATAGCAAACGCCAAACTCAATGCATTGAATAAAGGCGCAGAGATAGTCAGGCGGGAGGTTTTAGAGGCTAAGGGCTAGGAGCTAGGAGCTAGGAGCTAGGAGCTAGGATTAGTTAGCGAGTTACTAGGGGAAAGGGGAAAGTTACGAGGAGCGAGATGCGCTTCTACCTCGCCTCTCGTTTCTCGTTTCTCGTTTCTCGTAAAAATTTATCAATGACGCGGCATAAAGCCGCTGCTACAACGTAGGCGTGAAACTTGTTTCGCGCGCCTTAAAACCGCCCCCTATAGATAAATCTCTACCGACTAACCCCCTACATCCTCACCCAATACTTTTAAACTAACCCACTCAGAAAGGATTAATCTAAAAGAACCAAAATTGAGTTGGCTATTTAACTATTTTTTGCTAAATTTTAGTTGTACCCAATGGATGGGCTAAAATTGAGGGATTAATATGAACGAATTTGATATTTTCATCAGAAATATTGTCTTAGATTGTATTCGTGAGCAAGGAACTTGTAGCAACCTTTGCGAAGAAGATGATCAATTAACTTTCTATGTTGACATTGAAAATCACGATAATGTGATAGCTCGCAAGCAATTTAAGGTCACTTATCCAATTAGCTACTCTATTAAGTCAGCTCTCATACATGAAATTGATTTACTTAGATATTTAGATTCAGGTGAAATCAGAACACCGTTTACGACCGACATTGTCGAAGTTCTTAAATCTGAGTTACAAGCGTTTATGTTTAGCAACAAACCCCGTGGCGAAT
The DNA here is from genome assembly GCF_040148775.1 of Pseudoalteromonas sp. NFXS39. Classification (NCBI taxonomy): domain Bacteria; kingdom Pseudomonadati; phylum Pseudomonadota; class Gammaproteobacteria; order Alteromonadales; family Pseudoalteromonadaceae; genus Pseudoalteromonas; species Pseudoalteromonas sp. NFXS39. The sequence continues at coordinate 773,374 of NZ_JAGDEC010000001.1, forward strand.
ACCATATTTGCTAATCACGAGTTATAGCCTGATAAAAGCGATTTATCAGGCTTATAAAGCCTAAATGGTCGATAATTACATGCTTTTGAAAGAGCCTCTTTTCGCAATAACGACTAATAAACGCAATTTCATTATCAAATATGTTGAGACTTATATCCGACCAAAACGAATTAGCCATTCAACTTTTCTCTGTTTTTGAAATAAATAATCCGTAATATGACAATAGTCATAATTCTGTAATTTAACTGATCAATAATTGACGCTAATTTAATCAGCTAACGTAATGAAGAAGTAATGGACAGTGCCTTGGTGCAACTTTCGTTTGCACTCCCCTCTAGTGAAGATCCTTTATGTGCTGCACTTGCGCATACTATGGAATATGAACAATTGCATTTTGCGGCTAATGAGCAAAAGCGGGTTGTATTTTGTTGTGTGCTGCCAGATGATGCCCATGAAAGTGATGTGATCTCAATCAGTGCAACACGCCCTGATGCCCGTGAGTCAGCGTATTTTACTGCGCACACTTTAACGCAACACGATCTAGAACAGCACGTTATTATGCTTACCTTAGAAAACGTTACTCACAGTGGTGAATTTGTATTGCAATTAATGCTACACGGTATGCATGCAACACTTAAAGACAGCGCCCAGTTTGATGTCAGCATTGCAGCGAGCACGTCACCAGAGCTGTTAACTTCTGAGCAAGCTAAAAACCATGGCTTACGCCATTACATCAGTCATATTGGCGCAAGCTTTTTAGCCTTTTTCTAGGCTCTAATCAGCAAAGCTAATTTTACCCATGGTAATATCGGGGATCCCTTGCTTGGTATTACCAAAGCGTTGTTGTCCACCCGACAAACATTCGTTAGCTAAAATAGCAAATAACACAGCCTCTTTTGCATCTGGATTTATACCCAACGAATCAGTGTTATTGATTACTGTAAGTTCTGGGCAATGATCCAAAATAACTTGCATTAATAATGGATTATGAACCCCACCACCACTGGCGTATACAGCCACATCAGTTAAGCCTTCACTGCATTGGTTAATTGCTTTGGCAATCATGACTCCTGAAAACTGCACTAAAGTTGCCATAACATCAAAGTGCGATAACGCTTGCGTATTTGAACGTGCTTGTGCCGCTGCTAAATAGTCTAGATTAAACACTTCTGGGCCTGTGGTTTTTGGAAACCCTAAACCAAAAAATGCATCAGCACACAGCGCAGTGAGTAAAGCTTCATTTACCGTGCCCTTAGTTGCAATAGCGGCATCTTTATCATAATGAAGTGGTGCAAAGTAACGCTGTACATAGGCATCCATAATGGTATTGCCTGGGCCAATATCAGAGCTAAAAACCGCTCGTGCATCAGCAGATTTTGGTAAGTAGGTTAAGTTGGCAATGCCGCCCATGTTTAACAATATGCGGTTTTCACTAGTACTTGTGAAGTACAAATAATCACCATATACAGCAAGCGGCGCACCTTCACCACCCGCTGCTATGTGTTTTTGTCTAAAATCACCTATGGTGGTAATGCCTGCAGTCACGGCTAAATGATCGCTATCACCAATTTGTAAAGTTGCATTGCCATATTCTTGTCGCTTGTGTTGGTTTTTAGGGCAGTGATAAATAGTTTGTCCGTGGCTGGCAATCACATCAACAAGTTCTTTTGCTACTCCCCAGCTGGCTAACGTTTTGGCAACCATTTCACCATGTAATTGGCCAATCCAAGGGTTGAGTAAGACGACTTCTTCAAGATCACACTCGCGCTTGGCGAATACGCGTTTTACACGCATTTTATAATCATCGTCGTAGTCAACCGTAGTAAACTTTAATACTTCTACACGAGTGTCCATACCCTGCCCTGATACTTCACACAGCGCAATATCAAGACCATCTAACGAGGTACCACTCATTAGACCAATTATTAATTTTTTTTCTTTCTTAGCGCTTAAATACAGTTTTTCAATATGTTGATGCATAAATAAATCACTTAAAATCAGCTTATTAGATGTAAATAAGCGGGTTGATGATGTGGAATAGTTTATATTTTAAAATAATAGATTTAAAGAATAATTATTGCAAAGACTTTTAAATTGCTTTAAAACTGTACCGGTGAGCTCCCCAAAAGGAGAACACAGAAGCATCATAACAAAAAGTATGACTCATTAAATTAACTAAATGGTCTAGGTCACACACCAACCTGCGTTGATTTAAATGATAAAACGCAAGGGAATCATCATGAAAGCAAATACATCTACAGGGCATCGCTCACTATTGCTGCTCTCACCTTTAGCTCTCGCTGTAAGTTCAGTAATAAGTTATGCCCACGCAGAAGAAGCCACAGAGGCGAAAAAACCTGAAGTGATCACAGTTACAGGTTCACGTATTCAACGTACCGAGCTGGTCTCAAGTAGCCCAGTGGTTAGCGTTGATGAAGCACAAATTCATCTAGACCGTGCTGTAAACGTTGAAGATATTACAGCAAAATTGCCACAAGCTGCAGCAGGTGCAAACAGCACAGGTGCCACAGTCGGTGACTCATTTGGCTCATCAACCATAGATTTACGCGGTCTTGGCCAAAACCGTACATTGGTACTTATTGACGGCACTCGCGCCGTACCGTTTAGTTTTCGTAATTCGGTTGACGTAAATACTATTCCTGCCGGGTTAATTAAACGCGTTGATGTCTTAACAGGTGGTGCAGCAGCGGTTTATGGTGCTGATGCCGTAGCCGGTGTTGTTAACTTTGTTCTAGACGATGATTTTACTGGCGCCGAGTTCTCAACTAGCTATGAAAGTGCCGACGGCGGTAACGAAAAGCTTAACTTCGAGGCTATTTTTGGCGGTGATATCGCCGATGGCCGTGGTCATGTAACAGGCTACATTGGCTATACCGAACGAAAAGAGCTATTAGCCGGTGAGCGTGACTATGCACTTGAAAACTCAACGGCGATGATAAACAGCGGTGGTTATTATACTGACGTTGCATCTGGCAACAGTATCGGTATTGCAGATTCAGGTGCTGTAACAAGTGAGCGCCCAACAGCTGATTTCACTCCTGATCGTTATTTAACTCAACCGATGGACCGTTTTTCTGCGGGTTTATTATTCGACGTTGATGTCAGCGACAGTGCCATTGCCTATGGTCGCGCAATGTACTCTAAAGTTACCGTTAATGGTGCTGGCGCAAGTGGCCAAACCCCAATTTTTGTTAACGAGCAAGTAACCCTAACCCAAGACAATGCATATATTCCTGATGAATTACGTGATCAACTAACGTTTGACAGTGAAGGTAATGCCCTTGTTAATGTTGAGCGCAACTTAGGCTTAGGTGTACAACACACCGAAGCTGTGCGTGATTCAATGCAATTTCAGCTGGGTCTAAAAGGCGATATTACTGACTACCTATACTATGACATATATGGTCAGTACGGAAAAACTGACGAAGTAGCAACCATTTACAATAACGCTTACCGTAATGATAACAGTGGTAATAGCCGCTTTGCTGCCCTTGCAAACTCTGTAGATATTTTTGATCCCAACCACGACTTCAGTGGCTTTAGTGATCCGCTGCTTTATACCACCCGCGACCGTACACAAAGTGTGATCTCAGCCACGTTATCTGGTGATTCTGGTTTCTTATTTGAGTTACCTGCTGGTGCTATCGACTTTGCAGTCGGTTATGAATACCGTAAAGAAACCGGTAAACAAACACCGGGCGATGCATTCAGAAATGGTACTAGCTTTGCTTCTATTAGCGCATTTGATATGGATGCAAGTTTTAGCTCAGAAGAGTTCTACGCTGAGGTATTGGTGCCAATTTTGGTTGATCAACCATTTGCCGAAGAGCTTAGCTTTGAAGGTGCATACCGTATTTCTGATTACTCAAATACCGAAGCTGAAGATACTTACAAGTTAGGGATCAACTGGGCGATTAACAGTGACATTCGCATTCGAGCAAACCGCTTAACCGCATTTAGAGCGCCGAACTTAGGTGAGTTTGCCAGCCCAATTACAGCTCTTTCGTTATCGTTATTCGATCAAAACAGCGATCAATTTGTACCACGATTAGCAGGGCGTTATAACGGCGATCCATGTTTACTAGGTACCGGAGATGCAACCCAGTGTGCTGCGTTTGGTGCACCACCTGTTGGCACTGAGTTTGATTCAAGCACGGCAGAATATACCTATGGTGGTAACCCGAATATTAAACCTGAGCAAGCCGAATCAGACACCTTGGGTATTGTTTATACACCTAGCTATTTAGAAGGCTTTGATTTATCACTCGATTACTACAGTATTCGCGTAACAGATGCAGTAAGCCAAATTCAGCCTGGTGCTGCACTACAGAGCTGTTATGTTGACGATCCAAATCCGAATAACCCATTGTGTGGTGCGGTACTTCGTGATCCAAACACTGGTTTTATTAGCACAGCCATCGTTAATGACTTTAACTTAGCTGCAATCGAACAAGAAGGTATCGATGTTGCAGCAAATTATGTGATTGATGCACCAGAGCAAATGGGTGGTCGCTTTAGATTCTCTTACCAAGGTAACTTTGTTACTAAACAAACACGCCAAAACAACAGCACTGTAGCCGAAGTAGACTGTAAAGGAACCTATGGCAGCGCCTGTTCAGGTGACTTTGCGAGTATCTTACAAGCCGACTATAAACACCGCGCAAGCATTGACTGGCAGTTAGATAACATGAACTTCCAACTAGGCTGGCGCAGAATCGGTGAAGTAGAGTATGCTGTCGACCGTTCAGAAACAATCTCGGCACAAAATTACTTAGATTTTGCCGCTGCATGGCAAGTTAATGAGGAACTTGCTGTTAACTTTGGTGTCGATAACTTATTAGACCGTGAACCGCCAACACCTGAGGTAGGCGCAAACCACTTTAACACCGTGAGTGATTATAGTGTGATTGGCCGCTCAGTGGGTGTTTCTCTGAGATATGCTCCAAGTTTTTAATTAATCCTACTGTTTTAGCTACACAGGATTGATCCCCTCAAGCGCACCCTGCCCGGTGCGCTTTTTTATTTCAAGTAATAACTACTTTAAGAATAAAAAGGGACAACGAACAAATTGTTGTTTAAGATATGAGCGATAGAAGCTACAAGGAAGATGCTATGCTCAAATCAATAAAGTCAAAAATTCCATTTATTTTTCTAATTAGTATTAGTCTTTTTTGGGGCATTTATTACCAAGGAAATCATCCACTGAATGACTTTGGGAATGCAAACTTTGAATGGTTATACCTACTAGATGCACTGATAGTATTACCTGTACTTTGCTTAATATTAATTAAAAATAAGAAAGAAGCGGCTTTAAAAGCAGTGGTATTGTGCTCACTCGCTATTTTAATCGGGAGTTACATCATTCCCGAACAAAACAAGTTTTTAATGAATTACTTAGAGCATGCTCGTTATGGGCTTTTAGCTTTGATTGTAATTTTAGAGCTCAGCGCTCTCATAACTGTGTATCTGGCAATAAAGTCCGCTTTAAGCCAGCAGACCGATCCAGATATAGCTATAGCAAGGCCAATTAACAAGCTTTTCAAACAAAACGCAATTGCAAACTTTTTATGTTTCGAAACACGGATGTGGGCTTTCTTATTTTACGCTAAACACATTAAACCAAGCTATTTCACTGGTGAACAACATTTTAGTTACCATAAAAAAGATGGATCACAAGCTAACTTACTTGGCTTTATTTTTATAATCTTATTAGAGTTGCCAATGATGCACTTCTTTTTGCACTTTATATGGTCACCATCAGCAGCAAACATTATCACTGGTTTAACTATTTTTAGCCTTTTATTCTTTACTGCAGAGTACCGTTCGGTTGCAAGGCGTCCTGTTTCTATTAGTAAATCGCAACTCATTATTCGCTATGGGCTATATCCTGCATACAATATTGCTTTAGCAAATATCAAAACTATTGATTTAAATACCGGTTTCATTGCACGCGCTCGAACAATCAAACGCTATAGTTACTCTGGCTATCCAAATATTAAAATCACACTTAAAGAGCCCCAGAATGATATCGACACTGTTTTTCTAGGATTAGATAACCCTCATCATTTTATAGACTCCACTAACAAGGAACAAAAACATGCCATTTAACGAGCAAGAACGCAGCGCGCTTTTAGCACTTAAAGGTGTGGGGCCTACGGTTCTAAAACGTTTTGAAGAAATGGGCATTGAATCATTTGAGGAGTTAGCTGGGTTTAATGCAAACACCATTGCTGAGCGAGTAGCATCAATGCTACATTCAAGTTGTTGGCAGAATAGCCCGCAAGCAAAGGCGGCAATCACCGCCGCTATTGCGCGAGCAAAGCAAGGCTAAAGCTCAATCACTTCTATTGCACCACGTTTTTGCATGGTGACATACACTCTGCTTTGCATATCGTCGAAGGCCAAATTAGTTGGATGCTGACCCTTTAACTTATAGCTATTTAACACCTTGCCGCTAGGCGAGACTTCAAGCACCTTTCCAGCACCATAACGAGTAATAAACACATGTCCTTGATTATTAACACGCATACCGTCCAAGCCATGATCAGCAAACTTAATCAAAACTTTTTTATTACTTATGTTTAGGTTCTCATCCAAGTCATATTGCCAAACAACTCGCTGCACACTCTCATTCACATAAAGCTTAGTATTTTCCTTGTTAACAGCAATTCCATTGGTGGTACCCATGTTTTCCTCAAGCAATTTAGTGCTGCCATCAGCATTAATACGCCACAATTGACCCGTTTCGTTCACCCAGTTAGGGTCACTTGCAAACAGCACCCCAGTTTTAGTGATAGCAATGTCATTGGGTTGATTCATGTTGCTATTATGAGCGAAAACTTCTGCTTTATTGCTGCCTGCAGGTACTTTTAAAATATTGTGGTTAACATAATCGGCAATAAACAAATTACCGTGTGAGTCAAACTGTAGGCCATTGCCAATGCTATCATTTGGCAAACGAACAAATAACGAAGTTTTGCCCATGTTGTCTACGCGGCCAATAGTTCCTTGCTGAGCATAGTTCACCGCATATAAGGCACCGTTATGCATAGTCGGTCCTTCAACGCCTTGCGTGAAAACATTATCTTTAACAAAATCTTGGCTATCAACAGCAAAGGTTAAAGGTGAGCTTAATAGTAATGTAATAGCCAGTGGCTTAAGTAATTTCATGGGCCATCCTTTTACTCATTTAAACTCGTGTAAACCGCTAAAATCGGGTATTCGTTTTCACCAAAAGATAAGGTCAATGAGCGTTTTTCGCCATCATCTAACTTAATACCTTCATCAAAACTCAGAGGGTGTACACGACGCCCATCAGCAAACAACGCCATAATATGGTCGGCCTGCAAAATACGCGAGCCTGATGCTTTATTTTCAATAGTCACAACAGCTAAACGGCGACCACTTTCACTGCTCATTAATACACTATGGACAATGCTAAATTGGCTCTGTTTAGGATAACGCTTGGCATCATTCTCAAATGAAAAAGCACTGCCAGAGAGCATCACTGGATCCACTGACAACACATCAGTATTTGCTTGAGTACTGGTTGCAAAAAGCGCTGAAAAAAATAGTAAAGTACGCTTCATATCAATCCTTTAATGAGCTTCAACTAAATTTAGCATACACCGTTCCTAATTCCCGTGCAAAACTGATTATTGCAGCTGAGGGATTGTCATTATTTATATAGTTACAATTTCATTGTTGAATTTTGTTCCTTTGTCCTCACAACATTAGTAAACCTCTTTTTTACACCTGGCAGTAGGAGCCAAGTATGTCTGATGTTCAAAATCGTCAATTTATTCTAGCCTCCCGCCCAAATGGGCAAGCAAACGAAAGTAATATTCACTTAAAAACAACCTCCATTCCAGCCCCTGAAAAGGGTGAGGTTCTGTTAAGGACCATATATTTATCTCTTGACCCTTATATGAGGGGTCGAATGAGTGACGCAAAATCTTACGCCGACCCTGTAAAAATTGGCGATGTGATGGTTGGGGCAACCGTATGTCAGGTAGAACAATCAGCTCACCCCGATTTCAATGAAGGTGAGTGGGTGCTCGCTTATACAGGTTGGCAAGAATATGCAATTAGTAACACTGAAGGTCTAATGAAACTTGGTGAGGCCCCCAGTAACCCATCATATGCACTTGGCATTTTAGGAATGCCAGGTTTTACGGCTTACATGGGGCTGCTTGATATTGGCGAGCCAAAAGCTGGAGAAACTGTCGTTGTCGCGGCAGCAACAGGACCAGTAGGTGCAACCGTTGGACAAATAGCAAAAATCAAAGGCTGCAAAGTTGTTGGTGTTGCAGGTGGTAAGGAAAAGTGTCGACACGCCGTTGAGAACTTAGGTTTTGACTACTGCATTGATCATAAAGCCAATGATTTTAGTGAACAGTTAAGCAAAGCATGTGATAACGGCATTGATGTTTACTATGAAAATGTGGGTGGTCATGTATTCGATGCTGTTTTACCGCTGTTAAATACTAAAGCACGAATCCCTCTTTGCGGCTTGGTATCACAGTATAACGCAACTGAGTTACCTCCAGGTCCAGACCGTTTATCAATGTTAATGGGGCAAATACTAACTAAGCGTATTAAAGTACAGGGCTTTATTGTTTTTGATGATTACGGCCACCGCTACGCAGAGTTTGCCAAAGACATGCAAGCATGGCTTAGTGAAGGAAAGATCAAATATAAAGAACACATGGAGCCAGATTTTACAAATACTTTAAATGCCTTCAACGCGATGTTAAATGGTGAAAATTTCGGCAAAACAGTTGTTCAAGTGCAGCAACCTTTATAACTTTATTAAATACTTAGCGCTGCAGAGCAGCGCAACTTAAAAGGATTACTTATGATAAAACTTCACCACTTAAATAAATCACGTTCAAAACGTATTATTTGGCTACTAGAAGAGCTAGGTGTCGATTACGATATTGTTGCTTATCAACGTAACCCAGAGACATTCCTTGCACCTGATGAACTAAAAGAGATTCACCCGCTAGGTAAAGCGCCGGTGCTTGAAGATGGCAAAAAGATAATTACCGAATCAGGGGCTATTACTGATTATCTAATTACTACTTATGGTGAAGGTAAATATATGCCAGCCCCAAAGTCTGATGAGTATTTTAGTTATCAGCAATGGCTTCACTTTGCAGAAAGTTCAGCTATGGTGCCTTTATTACTAAAACTGTTTATCACTAAAGATGGTTGTAAAACTAACTTTATAGCTGATTATGCTGACCATGAAATTGGCAAAATTTTGAGCTATGTAAATCAGCAATTAAAAGGCAAGCAATACCTTGTTGGTGAGACGTTGACTGGCGCTGACTTTATGATGTCTTTTGTTATTGAAAAAGTCGCCGAATCTGGCGTGCTAACACACTTCCCAGAATTATCGCGTTATCTAGAACAGCTCAAAACACATGAAAGCTATCATACAGCCAATGAGTTAGAAGAAAAATACGGATGATAATAGACAAAGGTACGTTATAGTGCCTTTGCACCTTTCGCTTTAATAGCATTACAAGGATAGTTGTGATCACGCTACGAAATTTTATAGAGTCAGATACCGAGCAGCTTATCGCTATACTTAACGATAAAGATGTAACTCAATATCTATCAACTAAAATCCCTTCTCCATATACTGAAGAGGATGCCTTATGGTGGATAAATGAAGGTAGCCAAGGTGAACTCGTTAAAGCGATTATATTTAACAACACACTTATTGGCTGTGTGAGCGTATTAGCCGGCGAGTTTGAGTTCAATCGCTCAGGTGAGTTAGGTTACTGGCTGGCAAAAAAGTATTGGCAACAAGGGATTACTACAAAAGCAACATCTATACTACTTGATACTGTTTTTACTAAAACCAATATCACCAGAGTGTTTGCCTATGTGTGCGAAGATAACCTCGCTTCAATGAAGTTATTGCAAAAGCTAGGGTTCGAGCAAGATGCCATTTTAAAAAATGCGATGTTCAAGCATGAGCAATTCTTTAATGCGCATCTCTTTTCATTATTAAAGCCTAATAATCAAAACTAAAGGATGAGCATGAGTAAAGCACTAAAAATACTTTGGCATGTTGGTGCTGCTATTTTTTGGGGGTTTAGCACTCTAGCGTTACTTATTTGGGGTATTTCATCTATCACACCAAACTGGTGTGGTGAAGAGCAATATGAGGTGTTCTTATCACCAGATAAAGATAAACAAGCCGTGGTATCAGTCATAAACTGTGGTGCTACAACAAACTATGAAACACTGATATCTATCAGTCGCGTAGCGCAACCAAGCGACCAAACTATCTTGCTATCACTAGACGGGCACCCAAGTAACAACAGCTACAAAGTTACCTGGACATCGAATAACGACATTAAACTTACTGATTTTGAATTTTCAAAGCTATTATCGTTTCATAGTCGAAACACTGTTGGCGATATAGCTCAGTCTCACATTCAACCTAAAAATTAAGTGAATTGGTATGCTTTAAATCACCATTTCACTTGAATTTCTCATTAAGAAACTTTTAAAGTTACCTAAAACAAAGTAAGCTAACCACTTCTGTAACACTAAAAGTTACCTATTGGTTTTTTACTATGCAACAACACGAAGTCACCGCCTTATTTGATCAACAAGCAGCTAATTACGATTCACAGTGGCAAAACATGGCACCTATTAGCCAAGCCTTGTATTTTATGATGTCGCCTTTATTCTGCAAACTGCCAAGCAATGCGCATATTCTCTGCGTTGGAGCAGGTACCGGAAATGAAATTTTGCATTTAGCACAGGCATTCCCAGCATTTCGCTTCACCGCTGTCGAACCCTCGACTGAGATGCTCAAAGTATGCAAACACAACTTAACGCAAGCAGGGCTAGCACAACGATGCCAGTTTCATAATGGTTATCTAAGTTCACTCAAAAACTTAATACCCTTTGATGCAGCAACAGCCGTATTAGTGTCGCAGTTTATTGTTGATGAGCCAAAACGGGTGGCATTTTTTGCTGATATACATAAACGTTTAAAAACTGTTGGGTTACTGATCAGTGCAGACTTAAGCGCCAATCAAAGTGCCGAAACTTACCCAGAGCAGCTTAGTCACTGGTTAAGTGTTATGTCATCAGCCGCAGTCAGCCCTAAACAAATTGAAAAAGTAAAACAGGCTTATGAGAATGACGTTGCGCTAAGAGAAACTCAAGTCATTGAAAAAATTATCGCCGCGTCGGGCTTTACGAGCGTTTATCCTTTTTATCAAGCAGGCTTAATAAAAGCATTCACCGGTGTCAAAGGTTAATTTAAACCGTACAAACTCGATTGCGGCCTGACTTTTTAGCCTGATACATGGCTTGGTCAGCCCTTTCGATTGCAGTTTCGATATCATCATTGGCATTTATTAGCGCGACACCAAATGAGCCAGTTACATTAATGTGTTTATCATTGCCAATTTCGATTTTTAAAGTTGCAACGGCTGCTCGCAGTCGCTCAGAAAAGGACTTGGCACCTTCAAGCTCTGTGTGTGGTAAGCATACTAAAAACTCTTCGCCGCCATAGCGATACAATTGATCGTACTCTCTTAAGTGGGATTTAATGCATTTAACAAGCGCTATTAACACTTTATCACCCGCGCCATGGCCAAACTCATCATTCACACGCTTAAAGTGATCAAGGTCGATCATTATTAGCGCACAGCTCAAAGATTTACGTTTACAAAGTTCCTGCTCTTTTTGTAGGTTTTCAACTAAGTTTGCTCGGTTTGTAGCACCGGTTAAAGGGTCGCGGGTGTGTAACAGTTCATAAAGCTCATCATTGATAGCTTCAAAATAATCTCGCAAACTATCTAAATCAGTATGAAATTGGTCCAATAAATTCACAGGAATAGCTGAATTAGACTCTTTTAACGATGATAGGACTTTGGCTCCTTGATGCATTTTTTGATGCGCTGAAGCGATTTCTGAAAAATAAGGATGAAGGTTTAGGGTCTGCTCAGGAAGTTTATTGAACCATTGCCCAAAGCGACAAAGATTATGAGCATTATCGCTTAAGTCTTGATCATCTGGGGGTATATCTGCAATTAAGCTCCTTAATAAGTTTCTATACCAAGATTGATGCCATTCAATGGCTTGCTCGATTTCTCCGATAACGTCTTCGAGCTGTGTATTAGACAATGAACTGATTCCTTGCCCAGTATTTTGATACATAACCAATGAATAGACTTCCACTTTATTATTGTTATTTCCTAAAACATTACCTAAGTAGAGTTACAAACTCAACTTAAAGGGATGTAAAGAGATAATTTATTCAACTAAGCGGTAACCTACAGCAGGCTCGGTTAAAATATGTTTAGGGCTCGCTGCATTTTTTTCTAGCTTTTGTCTTAACTGACCAATATGTACACGTACATATTCAGGGCGATTAATATACTGCTCTCCCCACACCTCAGATAAAATGGCGTTATGCGTTAACACCTTGTCTTTTTGCTGAAAAAATAACAGCAAAATAGCGTATTCTTTTTTAGTTAATTTTACTTCTTCATCGCCTTTGCGGACCACATGCTTATGTGGGTCTATATGAATATCACCACACTTAAGGGTCAGGCTTGGTGTTATTTGCGTGCGTAGAAGTACCCGTATCCTAGCTAACAGTTCGTTTGCACTAAATGGTTTGGTCAGATAATCATTAGCGCCGTTATCAAGGGCGGTGACTTTTTCTGTTTCGCCGTCACGTGCAGAAAGTACTAGCACAGGTAGCAAACTCCACAGCCTAAATTCCACCAGCCAATCTTGCCCATCCATATCGAGCAAGCCTAAATCAAGCAATACTAAATCAAACTGCTGCTGGCTTAAAAGCGAAAACGCATCAAGCCCTTTGGCACATACACTAACCTCATAATTACTAGCTTTTAACAATGTTTTTAAAAAACTTTGCAGAGGTGGTGAATCCTCTAAAACCAAAATGTTAGCCACGGCGGTTACTCCAAATTAATATAGCTGTTGCCTGCTTTGTTTGCTCATTGAGGGTTAATTCAAAACATCCTTGGTGACATTTAGCAACCACATCGCAGATCACACTACCTAAGCCAACCCCTTCATCTTGACTCGTCTCATACTTATTATCAAAAGAATTGGTTAACACAATTTGGTACTCATTTTCCGTTTCAATAAATTGTATGCTTGCCGAACCATCACCGTAGCGAGCAGCGTTCTCGAGCATATTAGCCAAGGCAATTTCTAGTAAGGTTTCATCCCCAAAACAGATGCTTTGTTGCTGAGCCTCGATGCGAAGTTTAAAGTTTTCTAGTTGTTGCTGACGGCGTGATTTAGCTTCGCTAATTAAGGTCAAAATGGGCAGTTTTTGCCATTTTATATTCTCAGCTAACTTATTAACTTTACTGAGCTCCATTACTTTATCAAAGTGCTGGTTAAGAATTTTACTTTGCTCATAAATATTAGCTGCTTGCTCTTTGATAACCTCTGAGCTTAGTTGAATATCATCATCAGCCAACATGCTCGATGCCCCCATTATGGTCGCTAATGGCGTTCGTAAGTCGTGAGATAAACTACGCAATAAGGTGTTTTTTGACCTTTCTAGCTCCGCCTGTACTTTAATCGCCGCAGATTGTTCACGAAGTAAGGTTTTTTCCTGAACCTGATACAATAAAGAGCACGCCGTATTTGCCAAAGCGTGTTGCTCAGCATTGAGTGCTTTAGCAAACGCGATACCGCCAAATTCCGCTTGATGTTCATTTAAATAAATAAACTGCTTAGATGCTATTAACTGCCAATCACACGCAACCCCTAAATGCGCAGCCATGGTTTTTAAAAACAGCTGCTTTTGTTCCTCAAGGCTGTCGAGCTCATTGAGTTTTTTAGCTAATTCATACAGCAAGCGACTATTACTTGCATGGGCTTGCACATCGCGAACCTTGGTATTGAGCTCCCCTGCAAGGTGGCTTATCACTAAACCCACAATCAACATCACCAAAAAGGTAACCACATATTCAATATTTTCGATATGAAAAGTAAAATACGGCACCACATAAAACCAGTCCGTGCAGGCAACACTTACTAAGGTGGTAAGTGCTGCAACACGGCGATTACTTTGAACCGCAACCCATGTCACCCACAACAGCTGTAGCATGACAATATCGGTGGTTGTAAACAGTTCTCGAAACGGAAATATCGCGAGCACCACCACAAGTGGCATTAACACACTTAAAAATGCGGCTTTTAAATACTGTATTTTGAATACTGACTGCATCATTTTTTCACTTATTTTTTGTCCCTATTAGATTAAAGGGTTTTCAATTTTGTCACTATAAAGTTTTTATAAAGTTTTTTTATCTCGGCATAAAATCTTTATAAAGCTTTCACTCTCTCTAAAGACATCAGCTCCTACTTGAATAACATGCTGGTTTAATAGCCGTTCATTAAATCAGTAAACATATGATCAATTGGAAAATCACATTTCGATTACTCGCTTTCCCTATTTTGTGGATGAGCATAGTGCAGTTGATATTTGCAGCTTTATCGGCATTTTTATTTAAAGATAATGTATCTGTGTCATTCCTATTACCTGCGTCAATAATGCTTTTTACAGCAAGTGTCATACTGTTAAAAACCCAGCATGTTGATTCATCACTTGCCAACTTTAGGGATGCACTGATTTATGCGACAGCCACCTGGTTGATTGCTGGCTTTTTAGGAGCAATTCCAATCATTTTAGTCACCAAAGTGACCTTTACAGACGGCATCTTTGAGTCGATAAGCGCATTAACAACCACCGGCGCTACAATACTGTCTGGCTTGGATGATTTACCTCGTACATTTTTATTATACCGCCAGTTTTTACAATGGATGGGAGGGCTCGGCATTGTAATTTTCGTTGTGGCTATTCTGCCTATGCTTAATATAGGTGGGATGAAACTCTTAAAAGCCGAAACACCTGGGCCAATTAAAGATGAAAAGCTATCTCCTCGTATTGCAAACACGGCGCATTACCTATGGAGTGTATACTTAAGCATAACCGTGTTATGTACTGTCTCTTACTATTTTGCAGGCATGACCTTTTACGATGCAATCGCTCATGCGCTAACAACCGTTTCAACGGGAGGATTCTCAACCCACGATGCCAGTATGTGGTTTTACAAAAGTCATTTAATTTTATGGATCGCCAACTTATTTATGATTGCAGGAGCTATTAATTTTGCCCTGCACTTTAGAGTCGTCCACAAACGAGCGCTCGGTAGTTACTATGCTGATGAAGAAACTCGTTATTTTATATTCATCATTACTGCCCTTTCAGCGTTGTCGGGCGTTATTTTATACAGTCACGATACCTACTCCTCTATTTTTGAGTCATTAAGTTTTTCAGCCTTTCATATCGTGTCGTTTATAACCAGCACAGGGTTTGGTGCTGCAAATTTTACTGAATGGCCAGAAGCTGTCGGATTTTTACTTATCATCACCGGCTACTTAGGTGGATGCGCGGGCTCAACAGCTGGCGGAAATAAAATCATCAGAAACATTCTTGTGGTTAAAATGCTCAACTATAACTTTAAACAACTTCTTCACCCCCGCGCTATATTCACCATTAAGTACCAAGGCAGCCCTGTAAAAGATGACGTACTTCATGCCGTTATGGCATTTATGACTTTTGCTGCAGGATCAAGCATGCTGTTTACATTATTGCTGATGTTTACTGGGCTGGATTTTTGGAGTGCATTTTCTGCAGTTGCAGCATGTGTCAATGTTCTCGGACCGGGGTTTGGTGAAGTAGGCGCTAACTTTGCGCCAGTTTCAGACACAGGAACATGGATATTAACCGGCGCGATGCTTGTCGGTCGTTTGGAATACTTTACTGTTTTTGCTCTTTTTACGCGTACCTTTTGGAGGAAGTAAAAACACAACTGTAATATGTCTTTATAAGCCTTTTGAGCATATAAATGCATCTTACTTATGATCTTCTTTGTTCACAGGACTGATTGATAAACAAACCACCAATCCTGTATCTATTGCTAAAATGAAGCTTTTTTAAACTTTGCTATCTTCTAAGAAACACTTGGTGAACAATGTTTCAAAGACCCTCTCTGACGAATTTAAAACAGTACACATAAACATAATTGCACAACCCAAGGAAGATGTGCTGACAATTTAAAACCCTGCTACAACTGCTGTAGCAGGGCTTTAATGTCACTGTATCGCTGCTGTTCGCAAAGGCCAAAACCTGATAGCTGTCTAACTTTGTTACGAGTAAATAAAGGCACGCTCATGCCCGCTAAAAATCGGCACTGAGTATCGATGCTGACATCACTAATCCCTTTAGCAGCTAAGTGCTGTTTAAGCTCAGCAACTTTACTGCCAATCACATTTTGCTCAGGCATTTCATGCACTAGTGAGTAACTAAGTTTTACCTGCTGGCCTCTACACACTGAACAATGGCCACATTGCTGGGGTGCATTCTGGTCATCAAAATAGCGGGCTAAGTTATAACTTAAGCAGCTTTCTAGCTCAAAAAAGCGTACTAAAGTGGCGATACGTTTAATTTCAGCCTGCTCTTTTTCGATAAAGTATTGGTGAAGTTGCTGCGCTAAATCAGCGTGGTTTATTACCGAGTTATTAACTTCATACACTTGCGTGATACGTTTAGTTTCAAGTGCTATATGGCCTTTTTCTGCTAAATAATCGAGCGCTGCAACCACACGTTTTCTGTCAACTTGAGTAGCGCTTGTTAGCGCATCAAAATTAAGTGTGCCCCAAATTTTCTTAAACTCGGTGTGTTTAAATACATGTTGTAAGAAGGCTTGTCGATCAGCATCAAACTGGCTAAGCAGCTCATTTTTATCCGTTAAAAACTTATATTTAAAATCGGCGTAATAGGCATATAAAGGTGTAATAGCCCCTTGGATTTCTAACTGCACAAGTAAGGTTTTTAACGCCAAAGCACGAATATTACTTTCGCTTGATAAGCTGTACTCTTGCATTTCCCATTGGTTGTTAGTTTGCTCGTTGCGAATGTTATTAATGACATATTCAATACCACTTTGCTCGGGAGTGTCAGCATAAACAAAGTTTTCTACGGTATTTAAGCCATCTAAGTTTGCTAGGGTAAAACAGTTTGATGGCGCACCATCTCGCCCTGCGCGACCAATTTCTTGACTATAGTTTTCAATCGATTTTGGTAGATCATAGTGGATCACAAAACGAATATCTGACTTATCAACGCCCATCCCAAAAGCAATGGTTGCCACGACTATATTGATTTTACCCGCCATAAAATCATCTTGAATTTGCCAGCGTTTATTATCCTCAAGGCCTGCATGATAAGCCACCGCATTAAAGCCCGCTCTAGCCAAACCTTCGGCCACTTGCTCAGCGGTATGTTGTAAGGTGACATAAACAATTCCAGCCCCTTGTTGGCTGGCTATGATACTTGCTAATTGCTGAGATTTTTCTTGGCTTGCAACACTAAGCACTGATAAATCGAGGTTGCTTCGGTAAAAGCCAGTTTGTACTACACATTCTGGGGCAATAGCAAAACGCTCACACATATCACGCTTTACTTTTTTAGTGGCGGTAGCGGTAAGTAGCAGTACCAATGGAATATTAAGCTCTTCACGATAGCGCGGCAGCTTTAAGTAGTCAGGCCTAAAGTTGTGACCCCATTCAGATATACAGTGCGCTTCATCAACCACCAGCATCGAAATAGGCACTTGTTTAATAAATTCACGAAAGCGCTCATTCTTAAAGCGCTCAACTGAGACCATTAAAATTTTCACCTTCCCTGCTCGCACATCACTCATTACCGTATGGCTTTGCTCACTGGTTTGGCTTGAATCAAGGCTTGCCGCATAAATACCTTTGCTATTTAAAAAGCTGATTTGGTCTTTCATCAGCGCCAATAATGGCGAAACCACTAAGGTCAAATTGGGTAGGTGCAATGCGGTTAATTGATAACACAAAGATTTACCTGAGCCAGTCGGAAAAATTGTCAACGACGATTGCTGATTTAATAACTGTTCAATGGTTTGTTGCTGACCTTGGCGAAACTCATTAAAGCCAAAGTATTGATTCAACGAAGTGTGTAGTGGTGTAGTCATCCTGATCCCTCACTGTCATTCCCTTTTCAGGTAATGATAGGTCTCTTACTGCGAATTAGCCATGTTAACTTGTTTAACGCTATCTCCCAAGGCTATTGATATAACTAAGCGCACTATATTGTTCTTAACAGGTACTGACAAAATCAGTAAAAAGGCGCACAATGGGCGCGTTGCCATGGGGTATTGATGGATGGACTTGCAATACCTAAGCGCTTTTTCGCAAGAGTGTTTAGGTATTATACTTTTGAGGGCAACGTAATGATTAACCAACCTCCTAAAATCGTGATAATCGGTGGTGGCGCTGGTGGCTTAGAGCTAGCAACACAATTAGGACACAAACTCGGGAAAAAACGCCAAGCAGAGATACTTTTAATCGATAAAAACCGCAGCCATATTTGGAAGCCGTTACTTCATGAAGTAGCGACGGGGTCGATTGATGCCGATTTAGACGGCGTTGTATACTCAGCTCATGCAGCAAAACACCATTATAACTTTCAACTCGGCAGTTTTTGCCACTTAGATCAAACCAACAAAACCATTACCTTAAGTGAATTAAAAGACGAGCTTGGCCACCGAATTTTACCTGAACGCAAAGTCTGCTACGACTACCTTGTGCTTGCCATTGGCAGTGTTAGTAACGACTTCAATACTCCAGGTGTCAATAAGCATTGCTTCTACCTTGATTCAAATCAACAAGCTGAACGCTTTCAACATGCACTTCTCGATAACTTCACCCGTTTACATCAAGATGACGACCCACAGCACTCTTTAACCATTGCCATAGTGGGTGGTGGTGCAACCGGGGTTGAGCTGTCGGCTGAGCTTTATCATGTGTCAGACATGCTAAAAATGTATGGCCTAAATAAAATGACCGCCAAACGCTTACACATTGATTTAATTGAAGCAGGGCCGCGAATTTTGCCCGCTTTACCCGAGCGCATTGCTAACTCAGCTAAGCGAGAGCTGGTTAAATTAGGGGTAACAGTGCGCGAAGGCACACAAGTAAAAGAAGCCACAGAAAACAGCTTTATCACCAAAAACGATGAACATATCAAAGCCGATATTATGGTTTGGGCTGCGGGTGTAAAAGCCCCTGATTTCATTAAAGACATTGGTATCTTTGAGCTCACTCGCAATAACCAAATTAAAGTAAACCAATACCTGCAAAGTAGTGTTAACGACGACATTTTTGTAATTGGTGATTGCTGTGCATTCACCCAAGAAGATGGTTCACAAGTGCCACCCAGAGCGCAATCGGCCCATCAAATGGCACAATGTGTTGAAAAAAACCTGATTGCAAAACTAAAAGGCCAGCCCCTGAGTGTGTTTAACTACAGTGACCATGGTTCTTTAGTTAACTTGTCACGCTACAGCACAGTAGGTAGTTTAATGGGTAATTTAACCAGTAATAGCTTTTTTATTGAAGGAAAAATAGCGCGATTTATGTATATTTCGCTCTATCGTATGCATCAACGTGCAATCCACGGCAGCGCCAAAACCTTTGCACTGTGGATCAGTGAAAAAGTACTTAGAGTTGTTAGACCAAAAATGAAACTACATTAAGCTACAGCATAAAGCCGGCAAATTAGTTGCTTGTCGGCTATTTGTGCACTTCGTCCCCAAGTCATTGACATCAAACTATAAAGCCATACACTTCACGCAAGATAAATCCATGGATTGAATATGAAAAAAGGTATTTCGCTAACCGTTTTTGCAGGGCTTTGTGTCTTTGGGACCTACCTGACATTAGATAAACCCACTCCCATCGCAGCTATAAGCAATAAAGTCTCAACATCTACTGGTACTGTAGCTGAACAAGAGAAAGCTACTAGCCTCTTTGAACCATCAAGCCAGCCAAATAGTAAAGCAACAAAGCTGGCTAAGCTCAAGCTAGCCAAACGCCAGTGTAAGCAACAAAGTTTAAAAGCCACTCAAGCAGCGGCTGATCATAGCCAAATCGAAGCTGCACTTAAACAAGCTCTAAAAGACGGTCAATCCCTTAAGGATATTTTAAGTTATTCAGAACTTGTCAAAATATCTTACCGTTCATTTGAGACTTTGCTTATTAATGCACTCAAAGAGAATGCTGAAGAACAATTTCAATATGCCGCATCAGTAAGTATCTTAAAAAGCTGGCAAGGGATTGAAATAATTGAGGCTTTTGATACTGATACAATCAACCAACTAACGGTAATTAATGGACCCCTTAGTCAAAATACTGGCTCAATGATGTTTAATGTTCCATTACCTGAGCAAGTAAACAAAACAGCACTGTACAAACTATTGGATAACAATGATGACTTTAATACCTATTTAAAAACACCGTTTAAAATCGGTCCATCACGACTCATTTCGCCATCTGTTTTGTTTCTTGTTAATGCTCATGCGCTTAGCTTAACTGAGTTTGAAAACGCAATATCCAGCAAAGAGTTTACTGTTAACGACATTGCTGTCGCTTTAAAAAGCAACTTACCTAATGAGTATTTAACAGCACTGATCTCTCAAACTGCACAGCTAGGCGGCTCGCCTACAGCAATGAGTGATGACTTTATGGATGAACAACTGTATTTAAACCTTGCTGATGTAGCCGTTAGTGAATTTAATGTACCAATTTTAAAGTTATTAAGTGAGCGAGGTATTGAGCCAACTAATCAGCCAAATGTATTTACGGCGATGGATATTGCCATTGTAAACCTAAAAGGCAGCTCAAATAGCGAAGTGAAGCCACTAGAGAGCAAACACTTAGAAACACTAAGTTATCTAAAAAATAAAGGTTATCGAGCTCACGGCGAGCTTGTGCGCGACACACCAAACGATAAGCTACTGATGCTTAAATCTTCATTTTTACCGAGTAGTCTTTTATTCGTTGGTGACCAAGTTGCTAATGATGCTTTTACTGAGTTAAAAGATATAACGCTAATTCCAAGTAGCCAAGCATTTAAGCGTAAAGATAAAGATAACTCTGCAATATCTAAAGCACTCAGTGCATATGAGCTACATAAACAGCAAGCCAAAAAAATAACTCCTGAGTGTGAAACGATAGATCAGCGGATCAATTCACTTGAGGCAATAAAAACACGTTCTCAGGCACTCAAAGAAATAGAAAAGCTTGAAGTCCAGCAAAGTTCACTGACACCCGACACCCTTCAGGCAATCGACCCTGTACAGGTTCATAATTGGCAATTTTTGCATTCGAATGAATATAAACATCAAACATCGATTCAATATTTAGCCTTTAGGGAAGCGATTATTGAAAAAGACTTTAATACGGTAGCAACTATTACACAAACTGCAAAACTTAGTACCCATCAGACAAATATGTTGCTTGCAGCAACGATAGAAGATAGTCAACAATTGACGTCTATTTGGCAAAACAGAATAGATCCAACGCCACCAGAAACTCTTTATTCATTTACTGATTTACCATTAGCACAATGGCAAACATTGGCTGATAACGGCTTTGATTTTTCATTAAAAGACATGAAAAACAACGATATGTATTTTTATGCAAGTATGCATTCAAATGCAGCAGTTGAGTTTTTAATAAGCCTTGCAGTTGCGCATGATTTTTCTAAACCTGGGCTTGATATCCTTGACCAAGCACTTGAGCAAAGTTACAACACGCAAACCCTCGCTGACTATATGCCAAGTGCATTAAAACTAGTTAGCCAATATGAGCCTAATCACTTTCGTCGTGCTAAGCGACTTAAAGTGTTTACGCCTAATGTCTATAAAGAGCTTATTAAACTTGAGCCAAAGCTTGCCCCTAAGGATGGCACTCAAATGAATCACTACCAGTACAGCGCTTATTAAGCTCCCCTTTACCTATTCGAGCCGTAAATTAACCTATCTGTTTACGGCTCAGCCGCGTATAATACGCACTTTTTGTGGGGCGCAAAAAATTGAATATTATTACGCTAAGCGTTTTATCGCTTGCAATGTCGACTGATGCTTTTGCAGCTTCAATCACTAAAGGCAGTACGCTTAAAAATCCTCGCGTTTTAAGTGCAATCAAGCTTGGTTTATTGTTTGGCTGTATCGAAGCCATTGCACCGATTGTTGGCTGGCTGATTGGCAGTGCCGGTGCTGATTACGTTGAAGCGTTTGATCACTGGATTGCCTTTGTGCTGTTAGTGGGTCTAGGCATTCATATGTTACTTGAAAGTCGTAAAGATGACGATAATGAAGAGGAACTTGCTCCTAATAGTAAGCGCTCTTTTATTGCTACTGTGTTAACCGCCGTTGGTACCAGTATAGATGCGATGACAGTCGGTATCAGCCTTGCTTTCATGAAAGTAAATATTTACTTAGCTGCCGCCATGATAGGCCTAGCAACCACAATTATGGTTACCATAGGCGCACTACTTGGTAACGTAATGAGTGGCTGGGTTGGCAAAAAAGCCGAAGCAATCGGCGGTGTTGCACTTATCTTTATCGGTTGTGGCATCCTTTACAGCCACACCATGGCTTAACCTAATAGCTTATCAAACTCTTCTTTGGGCATGGGCTTATGAAAATAGTACCCCTGCCCAAACTCACAGCCTAAGTCGATTAAACTATTTAAATGCTGTTTTTCTTCAATACCTTCAGCCACTATTTGTAAATTCAAAGTATGCGCTAAGCTGGTGATCGTTCTAACAATGTCCATACTTTGCGTATCATTGAGCATATCTCTCACAAAAGATTGATCTATTTTGAGTACATCGACAGGAAAAAGCTTTAGATAAGACAAACTTGAATAACCCGTACCAAAGTCATCTATAGCAATAGTTAACCCCAAGTCAGCGAGCTTATTAAGCATGACTTTTATTTCATCAAAATCATGCATCAACGCGCTTTCGGTTACTTCAAGCTCTAACAGTTCACTGGCAAGCCCCGCTTGTTCAATGGTGTCAGCAACTAGATTACAAAAATTACCATCGGTAAACTGTTTTGCAGCAATGTTTACGGCAACCTTGATTTTATGCCCTTTATCGGCCCACTCTTTAGCCGCTTTACAGCTTTGCTTAAGCACCGACTTACCCAAGGCATGAATAAGTCCGGTTTCTTCAGCAAGGGGTATAAAATCCAGTGGTGAAATAAGCTTATTGTCGTTATCTCGAAGTCGTACTAAAGCTTCGACCCCCATGATCTTCCGGGTTGCGAGCTCTAGTTTCGGCTGATAAAACACCTCTATTTTATCTTGCTCAATAGCATTTCTTAACAGCTTTTCAACGCTTTGACGCTGCTTAAATTGATACTCTAAGTCATCGGAGTAATAGCAAAAACGGTTACGTCCCTGCTCTTTAGCACGGTACATTGCTGCATCTGCATGAGTCATCATCTCTTCTGCTTGAGTGGAGTCCGCAGGGTTAACACTCACACCCACACTAACCGATAAAGTATACTCTTGGCTATCAATACGAAATGGCTCATTCATGGTGTTAATAATATCGCTGGCAATGGCATCAACTACAGAGGCGCTCTTTACATCGGGTAATAAGATTACAAATTCATCACCACCAATTCTTGCCAATGTCGTATTGAGATCAATTAAAGACTCAAGCCGCTTTGCAACATCTTTTATGATTAAGTCACCTTGGTGATGCCCTAAAGTGTCGTTTAAGTACTTAAAGTGGTCGATATCAATCAGCATTAACGCTACATTCTTATTCATGCTACTTGCAACCTTACAAGCATGAGTGACCCTGTCGTGTAATAACACCCGATTAGGCAAATCTGTTAGCAAGTCATGATTTGCTAAATGACTCATTTTCACAGCCATCGCGATTGATTCACTGACATCATGAAACACAATAATACCGCCGATAATGTTACCCTCAACATCACGTATTGGCGCAGCTGAATCTTCGACCCTATAAACTCGCCCATCAAGCCCAGTTAATTGACTATTTAACGCCATGGCAACTATACGCTGCTCTTTTAAAGCAACAGATATAGGATTGACGAGTGTTTTGTTCGATGTTGCATCAACGAGCTTCATTACCTCTTCAATATGGCGCCCTTTTGCCTCTTCAACGTGCCAACCTGTTAATCGCTCAGCAATGGGGTTCATAAAGTTAATAATTGCATTATTATCCGTAGCAATTACGGCATCACCAATAGAATTAAGCATAACCCGTAAGCGTTCAGATTCATTCGATAACAGTTTTTTTGTATGAGTAATTGAAGTGATGTCCGAAAGAGTTAGAATAACACCTACAACTTCATGCTCTTTTATTCTTAAATTTATTTGCGCTCGAACATATTCAATTCTATTGCGAGGGCTGGGCAACTGAATATTTAAAACTTCTTGCTCTATGCCCTCAGTTAAGCAGCGATGAAAAGCCTCATATAATTCATCGGGTAATACATCTTTGGCGAAACAACCTAACATTTGCTCGCTGCTTTTTGAAAACCAATGGGCGGTTTCATCATTACTAAAGAGGTTTTCCTCTGTATTTGACCAGTAAGATATATACACAGGTACTTGCGCAACGAGTGTCGAAATATCATTTTTTGCAGCCAGTATTTGTGCTTCTTGGTGTTTAAGCTTTAATTGATTTTGCACTCTGAGCCGGCAAATATTTAAATCAACGGGTTTATGAATAAGATCAATTCCGCCGCTTGCAAAACTCTAATATTCAAAAATTTGCTCATTATGAGAGGTGACAAAAATCACATGACTTTGTGCGGTTTTAGGGTTGTTTTTAAGCTTTTGACATACTTCAAAGCCATTCATGCCGGGCATTTCAATGTCGAGCAAAATCACATCGGGCTGAAAGAAAGCGGCTTTCTCAATTGCTTGTGCTCCATTATCGCAACAAAC
The DNA here is from genome assembly GCF_040148775.1 of Pseudoalteromonas sp. NFXS39. Lineage (NCBI taxonomy): Bacteria > Pseudomonadati > Pseudomonadota > Gammaproteobacteria > Alteromonadales > Pseudoalteromonadaceae > Pseudoalteromonas > Pseudoalteromonas sp. NFXS39. The sequence goes on from NZ_JAGDEC010000001.1 coordinate 798,295, forward strand.
AATCTCACCAAGATCGCTCAGCGACTCCGCCATTATTAATAAACTAGTTGGCTCATCATCAACAACAAGCACTTTGTTGTGTGAATTATTATGATGAGAAAAAAGCATATCCATCGCCCTCAGAATCTATACCTAAAAAAACTCTAGTCCTATCTCACCAGTCTCGCCAAAAAAAATAACTTTTTTTAATTATTAAGTTGTAGAAAACCCCAAAATTCAGTCTATGCTTTATTCATCGCGTGGAGGGAATAGTTTGCAACCGGTAGCTAGTCGCACAGATTTAAAGCTAAATGATTCTGTTATTTTGATTGTTGATGATGAACCAATTAATACAACCGTAATAGAAAGTTTGCTCGCGCCCTTCTATAAAACGCACACCACAGATTGCGGTGAAAACGTGCTGCACCTGTGCGAAACCCTAAAACCTGATTTAATACTGCTTGACGTGATGCTTGGCTCCATGAGCGGTCTAGATGTTTGCAAGCTATTAAAAAAACACTCCCAGTACAACGATATTCCGGTGATTTTTATCACCGCCATTATGGATCAAGATGACCAAAATAGGTGCTGGCAAGCAGGCGCCGTCGATTTTGTCTCAAAACCGGTTTATGGCGTCACTTTACTTAATCGCGTAAAGGCTCATTTAACGCAAAAAAAACAAGCCGATTTACTCAAAAGTCTTTGTGAGCACGACAGCCTAACAGGTTTAAACAATCGACGATTTTTACAAAACACCCTTGATCAAAACATTCGTTTAGCCGTCAGAAACGATAAAGCCCTTTCAGTATTAATGCTCGATATTGATTACTTTAAACAATACAACGACTCTTTTGGTCATCAACAAGGTGACGAATGCCTAAAACGTGTTGCTGATGAAATCAAAAAAAGTGTTAACCGCCCAACCGATACTACTATTCGTTATGGCGGTGAAGAATTTTTATGTGTATTGCCAGACACCGATATTCAAGGGGCACAATTTATTGCTCATAAGCTTTTGGCAAACATTCGTGAACTAAATATTGAACACCCACATGCAACCTCTGGAGTACTCTCTATTAGTATTGGTAGCGCAACATTTCCTGGGCATGAAGCCATCGACACTGACGAGCTAATTCGCTGTGCCGACAAAGCGCTCTATCAAGCCAAGCATCAAGGGAGAAACCGCTGTGTTTGCATACTTGCTGAACCCAGTTTTAGTTTTTAAGCTAAACCAAACCTTACTGTCGACTCACGTTTTCGGTATGGAGGGCTAAACCATGGATTACGAAGTATTACACCAGAAAAAAGCAACAACCTCTGAAGGACGCTTTTTAGTGCCATTAGCGATTGCTTTTATCGGCGCCATTATGTGCTCAGCAATCTTCTTTTTCGAGCTACAACTTCATAAAAATATTAATAACAGTGTTGCTGAACGACTGAGAGAATCAAGCGCTACCGTAGATGTGCAGATAAATGAGAGTATTAATAAATACAAAAACGATTTACAGTTTTTATACTCCACCCCACCCATAGCAGGGCTTGCAAGAGCCGCTGCGAACGATGGCAATGATCCGCTAGATAGCACCACCTCAAAGCAATGGAAAAAACGTTTAGAAACGATATTTGTCGCGTTTTTACAATCCAACGCAGAATTCGAGCAATTACGTATCATCAGTACGCAACAAGCAGGACAAGAACTGATCAGAGTAGACAGAGCTGCCGGTGGCATAGTTGTAAAAGCTGATAATCAGTTACAGGATAAAAGTGGCCGTGACTATTATCAGCAAAGTTCGCAATTGTCACTGGGTGATATGTATTTATCAGCAATAACACTCAACCGTGAATATGGAAAGCTCGACTATCCTTATAAACCTATGCTACGTATTGCCTTACCCATTTTTAATGAAAATATGCAGCGCTATGGGCTGATTATTGCAAACATTAACACCTCTCACCTATTTGCATCTCTTAATGCGATGGTACAAGCACCAAACTCATTGATCCTAACAGACAGCGAAGGCTACTTTTTAGTACACCCAAATGAAGACTTACGCTTTAGCCGCGACTTAGCGCCAAACAAACGTTGGGACTCAGTGTATAAATCTGAACCCGCCTATCTAGAAAATATACTCAGCATTAGCTCTAACCTTGCAAGCGGGCAACAATACGAAGCATTAAGTAAACGCATTCCATTTACTGGAGATTTAGAAACAGGGTTTATAGATGCCCACATTATGCTTCCTCATTCTGAAATAAATGCGATGGAACGCGAACAGAGGATCAGCACTTATGCATTTTTGTTAGGCGTATCTGCTTTTTTGGTGTTTGTACTTGGATTTTTGCATCGAAATTTAAAGCGTAACCGCGAGCTTGCCGAGGCAAGAGCGGTATCTTCAGCCATTATTAGCGGCTCAAAAGATGCCATTATTGCAATAAGTGATATCGGTCTGGTGTCTAGTTGGAATAAAGCAGCCACTGAATTGTTTGGTTTTCAACGTGAACAAGTCTTAGGGGCAGATATAAACAAACTGAATCTATTTCCAAATATTAACATTAAAGAGGTATGTAACGAGGTTAAAAGCCGACGAAAGCAACATGAAATTGAAGTCGACTATCAGCAAAGCAATCAACACACGACTCATTTAGCACTCGCTTTTTCAGCTATCTTTGATGAACATCATCAACACAACGGCACAGCCATCCTCATTCGCGACACTACCGTTGAAAAGCAAGCGAGCGACAAAATTAAGCAAATAAATAACGAACTCGAAATTAAAGTCGCACAAAGAACTGCCCAGCTAGAAAAAGCCAGCCAAGTTAAAAGCGCTTTTATATCAAATATTAGTCATGAGATGCGAACACCACTAAACGGTGTTATTGGCACACTCAATTTAATAAAACGAGAGTCACTAAGTAATCAACAACAGCATTATTTAGAAATGACAGAGGTAAGCGTTAATAGCTTGAACGTACTTATTAACGACATTCTTGATTTATCAAAAATTGAGGCTGGCAAACTCGACTTGGACAAAAAAGCGTTTAACCCTATTAAGTTTTTTGAAAGCTTAAGTGGCAGCATGGCTGTTAAAGCACAAGAGAAAAACCTTGAATTTATTTTAGATATTGCTGATGTTGAGTACAGCTCGATTGTTACAGACCCTCATCGCTACTCACAAGTGATTACCAATTTAATTAATAACGCGATTAAATTTACTAAAACAGGTTTTATAAAATTTACCGCCACAAGCAAACGTCTTAGCGATGATAACGTTGAGCTATGCTGCACAATTCAAGATACTGGAATTGGTATTGCGCCTGAAAACCAAAATAAATTGTTTAGTGCTTTTACCCAAGCCGATAATAGTGTTGCTTCACAATATGGCGGCACTGGACTTGGTTTATCAATATGTAAGCAACTAGCTAGTTTGTTAAATGGACAAATTTCCTTTGAATCAACTGAGGGGAAAGGCAGTACTTTCACATTTACCATTCAGTTAGACAGCCAAAATGTAGAAAAACGCCAACCAAGCAGCCGCTTAAAAGACAGCGTGTTTGCTGTGTCAGTTAAACAACCAGAGCTTGAACGAAGCTTAACAAAACTAATCTCTCATTGCGGTGGACAGCTCACGAATGTTGACCTAGAAAGCTTTGAGGTAAGCGATAACATGCCCTTTGATACGCTAATTTTAGAGCCTGGCAATCCGTTACTCGCAAAACTTGATAGCTTTACTGAAAATACCTATGACCATAGCCTGCCCTTTAAATTAGTGGTGCTTATAAACCCAACCGAACCACCACCGCAAGCTAAATTCTGCACCTTTATGCGCTTATCTAAACCTGTGCTTATCTCTGAGTTTTTACTTAAACTAGCTGATGAACGACTCATACAAGAGCAGCCTGCTCAAGACACAACACCACTTCGTCGCGAGACTGATACGCAAATTCACATAGATGTTGATATTGCTGGAGCTAAAATACTGATCGTTGATGATAACGATATAAATGCTGCAGTTGCCAAAGGCACATTAATGAGCTTGGCACTGCGCTTTGAAATGGCGTCGAATGGTCAGCAAGCCATTGAAATATTGGCCAGTGCACCTGAAGACGACCCATTTAACTGCGTGTTAATGGACTGCCAAATGCCTGTGTTAAATGGCTATGATGCTGCGGCACAAATACGCAAAGGGGCTGGTGGAGAGTACCATAGCGAGATCCCAATTATTGCCATGACAGCCAATGCCATGCTCGGTGAGCGTAAAAAGTGCTTAAATGCAGGTATGAGCGATTACATCACAAAACCTATCAGTGCAGATAAATTGATTACCACTACGGCGAAATGGGTTGCATCAACGTACCCTAAACATCATACAGCGCCAAAAACGATTGCCGTGCCTGAGGTAAATCAGTCGCCCGCTATACTGCAAGAAGAATTAATCGATGAAGAAAAACAGCATTGGAATCGCGAAGCTGCCCTCGGTCGTTTGATGAATAACGAGGTGCTATTAAACAAAGTGAGTAAGATGTTTTTAGAAAGCTCACATAAAAAAATAACGCTGCTAACACAAGCAATCAAAGACAAAGACTACCATGCGATTGCAACCACCAGCCATGCGCTTAAAGGAACCTGCGGCGATGTGGGCGCAGCCAAATTGCACCTGCACTTTACTGAACTAGAGGTACTGGCCGCAAGTAAGGGCAATACGCTAAAAGATATTCAACTTAAGCTACTCGAAATCGAAAAAGACTACGAGATTTTGTTAGAAATTTTACAAAAGCATACCGTAGCCAGGGTCGGCTAATTTTATTAATAGCAAATAAATGGGCTTTGAAAATCAAAGCCCATTTTTCATTAAAGCGCCGCATATTTGTCTTCTAATTTTCATAAAGTGGGAGTATGTTTATACAAACCACTAAAGGAATGACGCTATGACCGCTAAAACGCTGATTTTCAACTTTGATGGCACAGGCAGCGAGCCTCGTGATGCTGAACAATTCAGCGCTGCACACTTCAAAGAAGACGCCAGTATTTCTAATATTCTTAAACTTCATTTACTTTTTGGTGGCGCACTCAATAGCGAACCCGAAACACCATTTCCAACCCAACTTAGCTTTTATTATCAGGGCATAGGCACCCAAGGTAGCCGCTTTCGACGCTTATTTAACCAAGCACTTGCGCCTAGAGGTGATGACGTTGCCAGCATTTTAAACCGTGCGCTGAGCGACTTTAAAAGCTACTACACTGTTGGCGATAAAATACTACTCACTGGCTTTAGCCGCGGTGCAGCGCTAGCAAGACGCTTTGCCAAGTGTTTAGAGCCACTTATTAGTGATGATGTTTACTTATGTGTATTTGATACCGTTGCATCTATTGGTTTTTCAAAAGTAACTAAGGCAACCCGTGGTGCTGAGCATGTCATTTTTGAAAACTACACGCTAGCAAATAATGTTAAAGCAGCCCTTCATTGCGTTGCTCTCGATGAAAAGCGCCGTGCATTTGAACCCACCCTGATAAATAAAGCACCGCATGTGCAAGAGATCTGGTTTGCGGGCGCCCATTCCGATGTGGGTGGTGGCTATTATCGTGATGGTTTAGCCGACATTTGCCTACGCTATGCGATTGAGTGGCTGATTGAACAAACCGTTGCATTAAACTTACTTACCAGCGCAGATATCAATTACAACACCTTACTCCCAGAAGAGCATCGTAACCTCATTGCTCAAGACGATGTAACCGTTACCCCAGATCCGCTGGCACTGAGTCATCAGCAAAACTATTTTTGGTTTAACCCGTTGTTTAAACTGGTAGATCGCGAATGCTGTGTATTAGTTGATAACGAACAAAGCACGCTCGCACCAACGATTCATTATACCGTCGCAGAGCGCATTAACCGCCTAACAAGCTATCGTCCAGAATCGTTAAAAAGCCTTCACTACGATGTGCTATATAATGATGAAACGCGCTTAAACTTTAAGGGATTAAGCCCGCATATTGCGCTTGATAAGCAAAATATGACGGTGCTGAGTATTGATGAGAGTAAAGATGTATTTGTGTATGGTGCCGAAAAGTACAACCACACAGGCTTAATGTTGGAGCAAGGCGGTACTTATCGCTTCACCCCTTACCCTGAGCAAACCTGGTATGACGATGGTATTAGCTGCGGTCCAGCAGGCTGGCATCGAGATAATATCCAACTTGGTGTGAAAGAAATTCCAATGGCCGTGCTAGAGCCATTTAGACGTTTACCACACGCACAATGGTTTGCACTGATTGGCGCTATCGATAACAACGACGATCACTTATTTGAGATTGCTGAGGGTGCCGATATTCGTATTACCAAATCTGGCGAGTTTTGCCCTTTTGCCAACGACCTAAACCGCTTTTATGGGGCGAATGCGGGGCGGATTAAACTGCGCGTTACTCGTTTGGGTTAATTACTTAATTACATACCGAGCGGTAATTTCGATTATCGCTTGCTGATTTTTTAGAATAGCAGAATCAATAGCGGCTCTTTCTTCTGCTGACAAGTTAATTTCATTAAGCATTAGATGAACACTGTCATTGTGGACAATATAAGGGTAGATTTCGATACCCCGCAGCTTATTTTTTTGAATTAAATATAAACCAGCTAATTCATCATCAACAAAAAAATCGACTCGCCTAGCAACTAGCATAGCGAGGCGCTGGCGTAAGGAGGCCACAGTAACGAGTTGTTCTTTGTATTTAGCTTGTTGAGCTAACTGAGTAAATTCTGGGCCATAATAACTACCGCTATTAGTCAAAATTACTTGCTGATGATCAAGTAACCCTTGTAAGTCTAGAGCGTCTAAACGGTTATGGGGATACCAAAATAACCGCATCACCTCATTACGGTAAGGCTCTGAAAAGAAGCTAAATGAATCACGCTCTTTGCTATAGCTAGCAGCTGGCAACACATCAATTTTACCATGTTTTAGTTCAGCAAAACCGCGCTTTGAAGACGGCATAATAACGAATTTAGCGCAAAAGCCCGCATCCTTTAGTATTAGGTTTACTATATCAATATCAATGCCAGTCAGCTGATCATTTTGGGTAAATGCATAAGGCGCCCATTGCTGACTAATGCCTACCTTTAAGGTTTTCTCACAACTAAAAGCAGAAGCACTTATTAAAGCAGTAAGAATTAATAACAGCACTTTTAAAACCATCAACACACCTTAGTTTAAGTACTTAGAACTGACTTTCTTTTAGTATGGTTGATAATTGTTGAAAGACCAATGTATGAAATAAGAAACAGAAAGTTAGCAAGCTTTAAGTTACGAGGGGAAAGTTACGAGGTATGAGGTGGCAGCCCGTAGGACTGGCTTTAGCCGGGAAATGTCTTAAGTTTGCGAGTTTCAAGGGGAAAGTTACGAGAAACGAATTACGAGGTACGAGTCTGTAGCGGCGATTTTACATCGCGTTTATCTTGTTTTTTCTTGTCTCGTTATCTTGCTTTAATTGTCGCGGCATAAAGCTGCTTCTACAGATAGGCGTGAAACTTGTTTCGCGTGTCTGAAGATAAGAAATTTGAAAGGTTTACATGGATTATGTTTGATTCTATTCGGCACTAAAGTACCTCCTACAAGGCTTAAATCGCTGAGAAGAACACTCGACCTGACCAACCCCACAGCTGGACTGACATCTAAAGACTAAAAGCCAGCGATTTTACATCACGTCATGGCTACTTATTTCGATTAGCTACAAATACAATTGTATGATAAAAAGGTACAGCCAAAAAAGAACCATTCTCTTTTTCTTTTATGGGTTGTCTTAAATTTCTCAATTAATAAATAGGTTACAGATGTCATTTATTTCAAAGTTAGGCAAGGGCCTTAAAGGTGCTATGAGCGCCGTAAAATCAGACGAATACCAAGTAAACAACGTAAAAGCGAAATGCATTCATTGCGGGCATCATCACTTCGAGCTAGGTCACGCACAATTAAATACCGCAGGTATGACTTTTTTGAATTTAGATTGGGCAAATGACAGCGCGTCTTTGTTTTCGTGCAAAAAGTGCGGCTTCATCATGTGGTTCGCGGTTGAGCCAAAGAAAACGGTTTAATTGTTGGCGAGTTTCAAGTTTCATGATCTGACTGCATAAAAGTAGATACCTGTTTGGAGTCAGTAATCATGAAAGTAAAACCATATCGTAAACATTCGCTCGTATCTCGCAAACTTTCCCTTAGAGCCTAGATCCTAGAACCTAACGCCTTTCCCATTTCTAACTTTACTCTTTCCCCTCGCTAACTTCCTCCCACAAAAAAGCAGCCTTAAGGCTGCTTTGAAGGGAAATCACATTTTAATGATGGGCATTAAATGTGGTTATTACACTTAAAGTGCTTTCCATACATCTGCGACACCTGGCTCGTCTCCTTGAGTCCACCATTTCGCTTCGTATTTATTACCTTGGTGAGTGACTTGATCGCCACCGTTGTAGATACCCGCAGCTTGCCACACAACATCACCATTACCGTCAGTTGGTTGTGAACTTGCTTCCCATGGGCCACCTAAATCAGGGCGGTCGCCTTGTGTCCACCACTTAGCAGTATACTCTACGCCATTATAAGTCACCGTATCACCACCTACATAGATAGCCGCTGCATCCCATGTAGTTTCACCACCTGGCGGAGTTGTTGTGCCAGAGTCTGTCACTTTGACATTAAAGCTCACAGCTGTAGCTGTTTGTCCATCACTTACCGAAACCGATACAACATAACTAGTATCTGCATCAACGCTGCCCGCTTGTAAACTCACATCAGCACCAGAACCCACTAACGTTAAGCCTGCTGGTACTGTCCAGCTGTATGAAAGCGCATCGCCATCAGCATCAGATGCCGAAACCGCTACAGCCACACTCGCCTCTTCAGCCACTGTTTTATCTGCAATGGCCGCAACCACTGGTGCTTGGTTCTCACCTGTTGTTGGTGCTACAACATTCACTGTAACGTTACGGCTTACACTTGCCTCACCATCACTAACACTCACAGCAACCGTGTATTGCGTATCAGCAGTCACTGATGGTGCAGTAATAACAAGTGTATCTGAATTTTCACCGCTTACTGTTAACGCGCTGTCAGCTGTCCAGCTAAAGCTTAGTGGATCGTTATCTGCGTCAGTTGCCGATGCAGTCACAGATACACTTTCGCCCGCATTAACAAATACGGAGCTTGATACAGATAGCACGGGCGCTCTATTGCTAGGCTCAGTGACTGTACCACCCAACCCCTCATGCATTGCATTAAGAATATCACCATTATCAGCATCAATTTCCCATGCAAATAAGCCACCTAAATTATGCTGATTGACATAATTACCTTTAGCAATAACTGATGCAGGGCTGTCATATGTAATGAGCTTGCCTGTTGAACGATTCCATACATACGCACCTTTTGCTTGCTGATCATACCCCACTTCAAAGCCATTAATTCCAGTACCTGAAGCACCGATCATATTGGCTTTAATGCCTTTATAATCAATAACACCATCTTCCCAAACGCCCTGCGCAGTGCTGCCTTTAAGTGGGCCGGTCCCTGTTGCTGTCATTGGATTTCCATCAATACTTGTGCCTGTTGGATAAACGCCTTCCCAACCACGACCATACATAGCGGTACCTACCACAATTTTCTTCGATGGTACGTTTTGCGCTAGCAATAACTGAACTGCATTGTCGGTTGTGTAAGCCGGGCCTTTATATGGAACACCTTCCTCATCAACACCTGTGCCATCGCATTGACCAACGCGGAAATGCGATGAACAATAAAGCGCTGTTTGGTGGCCCGTCACACCACTCCATGCACCATAAAAGTCATAAGTCATGGCAAAGATATAATCCATATACTGACTAGCGGCTTGATAATCAACATCTTCAATTTTGTCATAACCTGCACCAATCGCTGATGTTAACTCATACTCACGACCTGTCTCTGCTTCGAGTTTGTCAAGCATCGCGCGCAGCTCTTGCATCAGCGCTACGTATGCTGGGCCATCAGCAACTGGGTCGCCTAGGTTTGGATTAGCACCATCACCACCAGGGAACTCCCAGTCAATATCAACACCGTCGTAGAACTTCCACGTTCTTAAAAACTCTTCCATTGATGCCACAAACGTGTCGCGGTTTGCTTTATCGGTAAAGTAAGCAAATGGGTCTGATAAAGTCCAACCACCTACTGATGGTAAAATTTTCAGATCAGGATAACGCTGCTTTAACGCCATTAACTGCGAATAGGTACCACGAATTGGGTCATTACTATCAACACCTGGTAGCGCTTTTTGAATCGCTGCCCATGGGTCGTGGATCACAACTTCAAAATCTTGCGAGCCTGCACACGCCGTATTTAGCGCGTTTTTAGGACCGCCTGTTAACGAGTCATTAGGTCCACAAATTGGAATAAATCCATACAAGATATGACTGAGGTTTTGCGCTGGAATATTAGTTACATCATAGTCACGGCCATAAATACCCCATTCAACAAAGTAGGCACCGGTTACAAGGCCATCTTTGGTGCCAATATCTTGGTTGTTTGGATCATAATCCATCGGCAATGGCGCTAAGTGACCGCCATCTGTATCGGCAATAACAATTGGCTTACCTTCACTGCGAGCACAGGTGGTGCCGCCTTCACATAGTTCTAAATACATTGTGTGACGACCCGCTTTATCATACGGGAAGCTAATAACACCACTTTTAGTGCCTGCCGCCAGCGAGCCTTCATTAACCAACATATCATCGAAGTACACTTTATAGCTGTCGCCGCCATCACCACTCCATGCGTTCCATTCAATGCTGATAGTGACTTCATCAACGCGGTTCACCAAGCTCTTATATGAACCTGTGCCTTCAAGATCGACCTCAACAAATGAGTACTCTTGTGGTTCCCAAATAATGGTCGGTGTTGATGGTGCCGCATTTGCTGCACTTGCAAAGAGTGCAACACCAATGGCTGCGCTTAATTGTTTTATATTCATGATTCTCTCTTATCTGTTTTTATATAGCGTTACGCTGTTATTGATAAAGTTTGAACTACAAAACTTTAGATTTCTGTCCATACTTGGCTGGCACCCGGTACATCTCCTTGGGTCCACCACTGCGCTCGATAGCGCTGTCCTTGATAGGTTACTTCGTCGCCGCCTTGATAGGCTTTGCCGCTGTTCCACTCGATTGATGCACTGCCAGATTCAAGCTGCCATGCATCACTACTGTCTGGTTGTGCGCCTTGGTTCCACCATTTCGCGCTGTAAACGCCGCCGTTGAAACTCACTTTATCGCCCGTGTTGTATTGGCTTGTGCTATTCCAAGCAGGCACGCTCGGATCAACAGGGTCAGAGTCGACCACCGCGCTATTAAGCACAGTCACGGTAAAACTTACTTGGCTTGTGAGCTTGCCATCTGACACCGATACACTCACGGTGTAACTTGTATCAGCATCTACAGCGGGGGCGTTTAGCGTGATGTTGGCATCGCTACCCGTAAAGCTCAGTGGTGCAGGTACATCCCAGCTATAAGTTAAGGTGCTTTGTTGATCATCAAAGGCGTGCAGGTGTATCGCGGTGCTGCTGCCTTCTTCGACTTGAAGGTCATCTGGTTGATGAATTATCGGCGCGGTATTGTCAGGAGCCGATTGTATGCTTAGTGCAAAGCTGTAGTTTGCATTCGTTGTAAAGACCTGATTAGTTAGTAAATCTGTAGCATCAAAGACGATATCTCCAGCGCTATTTTGCACGCCAATATTAACTAAGTGCGCGTAATTCAGGTTTAACAGCGCCGCAAATTCAGCCTGCCAATTAGCTTGATTATCAGCTGTGATCTGCATTTGTTGAGTTAGTAACTCTTGGCCATTTTCATCAAATAACCGAGCTGACACACTACCGCCAACCTCAGCGTCTTGTCCTTGACGAACAAAGTAGCTGATTGCTGTCCAATCGCTTGGCTCTGTCGGGGTCGCATCGCTAACGATATTAATATCGCTACAGTTGTAGAAGCCTTCGCCACCGGCATCATCTCGTTGCCAACGCGTATATAATATGGCATCGCCACTGCGCCCTTGTGGAATCGACACGCTCATTTCATAGTAACGGTCGTTATTAGCATCAATGCTAAAACCAAGATTACCGTACTCTTCAACAAGCTCTAGGTCATCCCAAGTAAGCACTTGAGTCGCACTATCAAAGCCCGGTTTTGTTAAATAAAACTGCCAAAAACTCGGGTTATGCGGCGTACTCGCTAAAAAGCGCACTAAAATATCGCCATTTGCATTAGGAATAACCTCACTGCGTTGCCAATGCGCTGAAGGTAAATCCATACCGCGTTTTTCTGGGTCGCCTGCTGCACATAGTCGGCCATCAGGTACACTTTGTTTAACTGCCGCAAAGTTTGTGTAATCAATGGTATTAGCCGAAAATTCAATATCTTGCACAAACTGCACATGCCCTGCTTCAACAAACGCTGCTCGACAAGCAAGATTAGGAATACCCGTGCCATCAGCAGGCCACCAGTACCCGCCATCGGCATTACAAAATGCTTGGCGTGCCTTTGGGCTTTCTAAGAATCCGTGGGCATTCACATGGCTTGATGCACAGGCAAGCAGCATGCTGGTTGCCACTGCCGATAAAGACAATGCCTTTGATTTCATTACTTTCATTGTTGTTCTCGCTGTAGAAATGCGGAGCAAAGTCCTTGCTCCGCTTAGTTGGTTAAAGCGTGCAACTCACCGTCCAGTCAGCAGATGTGCCTGGCTCTGTGCTCGTCCACCACTTTGCTTCGTAAATCACGTTGTTGTGATACATTAGGTCGCCGCCAACAGCATGGCTTGGATTACCAGCCCAATCAGTTTGCGGCCAATTTGGATACACAGGGATGCTCGCTACATCAACACCATTACAGCTTCCCTCGCCACCCGTACCACCACCGGTGTCACCGCCAGTATCACCACTGCCGGCAGTGCCATCCGGTAGCATTGGGTATTCGTATTTGAAGGCGTAGGTTTTGCCATTTTTCTCAATAGTGAAGTTCGTTGGCCCTGTAATTGGCATGTAGTACATAACTTGTGCTTCAACGGTTTCACCTGTGTTAAATGACTTTTCGATACCGCCCCACTCATTCACTAAAGTGATTGAAAAACGATGGAACTCATTTTCAAAGCCGCCGATATTATCGCCAGCCGCATTAGAGCCATTCGCTTCAACAGCCATACCGAGCTTTTCTTGTGCATTCCAATTTGATTTGAAAATCGCAGAGGTAGAAACGGGCACATCAAAGCTGATTTTCGCGCCGCTTAAGTCGATATCTGAGTTATTGGTGAATGCGAATGTAGGTGAAATTGGGTAGTTATCATCACCAATTGGGAAGTCTTTCACTGCAAAGCTTACGTCAACAGCTTCGCTAGGAATGGTGAAATCGACATTGCCTTGATGCGTGTTATAAGCCACACCACTTTGGTTAAATTTATCGTAAGCAAGTGTGGTTAAGCTTGAGCCCATGAAGTACTCACCTTTCGCTGAGTCATAATCATAGTCACCGGCAAGCTCCCAGAACATGATGCCACCAAGGCCATTGTTGATAACATAATCAACTTTGGTTGCCATTGATTGCTCATCTTCGATTGATAAGAATACCTTTTTCTCTGCATTCCAAAGCCATGGAGCAACAGCTACATCATCGTAGAAACGTGTATAAGTTCCTGTTAATACATCGTCTGCATCGGTTTCTGGCGTTAGGCCATAGATTTCAAGGTAAGAAGGGTTAATGCCATTTTCGAGATTTTTCGCATGCCATAGAGGGTTCGAACCTGCTGGCATTTCTTCACCAACATCGTTCTTATCGTGCCATAGGTTATCTATGCCAAGTGCACCATTACCGCATTGGTTTTTCTCACCAACGCCAGTCCCTTTCGCACATTTTGATTGATCTGGCAGCGCTGCTTGGCCCCATAAACCATTAGTACCGCCCGACACATCTTTAAAGCCACGGGTGTAATATGGAATACCAATATTGATCCGACCTGCAGAGACCGCACCGCGGAAGTAACGCACAGCCCAATCCGTATTTAAGTAGCCAATACCTTCAAACTCAGCGGTGGTATAGACGCCCCATTGCGCTAATTCAGAATCAAGACCGGTATCAAACAAGGCTGCGTTATGGCCTACATGTGAATTCCATGCACCATGTAAGTCATAAGACATGATGTTAACATAATCGAGATACTTCACGCTTTGGAATGTTTCCATGCCACGTAATAAGTAACCTGAAGATGGCGAAGCAATCGTTAACAAATAATGCTTACCTGCCTTTTCACCTGCAATATCAAGTTCTTCACGTAGTTTTTGCATCAATACACGATACGAGGCGTTAAGGCCTGCGCGACGAGCATTAGAAATAGGAAAATCATCAGGGTGGCCTGAGTCGTTCATTGACGATGGGTATTCGTAATCAATATCGACACCATCAAAACCGTAGGTTTCAATAAACTCAACAGCACTTTTCGCAAAGGCATCAATCCCCGCTTGGTTCACTGAGCCATCGGCATTAGTTGTCATCGTGTAGAAACCACCGCTATTTACGCGAGTACCGTCTGCACCAAAATAACCACCGGTTTCAGCCCAACCACCTACAGAGATTAAGGTTTTTACATCTGGGTGTTGTTTTTTAAATTTATTGAGTAAGTTAAAGTGACCTGTGTAACTAAAGCTTGGATCCATTTCAGCGCCGGTAACGCCCGGCCAAGTCATGTTTGTCGCTGGGTTGCCAGCTGCATTTGGATCACCTATCGATACTTTGTTATTGCCATCAACATGCGCAAAGGCATAGTTAATATGGGTGATCTTGTCCCATGGAATATCATTAACTAAGTAACTTGGCTGACCATTGGCACCATTTCGCCAACTAGTAAAGTAACCAATAACACGGCGTGGGTGATCTGCGCCCATTTTCTCACGGCCATTTGCATCATATACGCTACAGTATGGGGTATTCACACCTGGGGTTTGATATAAGCCTTGCGGTTTACAATCTGTACCTGGTTCTGTTGCTTCAACAACATTAACAACTTTGCTTTGTGTCCCCGTCGCGCCTTCGTTATCGGTCACCGTTAAGGTAAATGAAAATTGCCCAACTGCAGGTGCCTGCCAGGTGTAACTTGAAGAAGCAGCACTTGCTTGATGAACTTCGGTGCTGTTTTCAGTTAACGATAACGCAGTTACTTGGCCATCGTTATCAGTGCCAGAAAGCGCAAACACCACACTGTCACCCACCGTTACTTGCGATGGCAGTGAGCTAAATTCAATGCTCGCCACCGGCGATTGGTTAACTGGCTCAACGTCATCAGACACACTCACTGAATGTGCAACGGCTGCAGAGGTTAGGCCTAAATCATCCGTTGCGACCGCACTAATCACATGACTGCCTTGGGTTGCTTGCCAGCTCGCTGAGTAAGGTGTGCTTGTCACAACACCCAGCGATGTTCCATCAACAAAAAACTCTACACTTGCCACGCTACCATCAGGATCAGCGGCAACCGCATTTATGACAACGCTGTCACTAATGGTAAATAAAGAACCCTCTTCGGGTGTTAAGCTGCTAATTTGAGGCGCTTGATTCTCATTGACAACGCTGTCACAAACACCCAATAAACGCCACTCTTGATCGACACCAGAAGTCTCCACAGGATTAGTTTGCGTCCACCACTTGGCTTCATAAGCGCTACCTTGTGCCTGAACTTGATCACCACCAACATGTGTTTGCCCTTGTTGCCACACTTCTAAGTTGCTGCAATCAATCGCAGCCTGTGCTGTAAAGCCGTATAAACTTAGTGAAAGCGCACTCAGTTTAAAAGCATTTTTTATTAATTTATGCGAGCTCATTCGCTCCCTCCGCCCAAAGTTTTAATAACATTTATTTTACAAATCCAACTTTAAAGTAACACAAAGTGGTAGTTCGTCAAGCCCGAATTTACCTACAAAAGGTAAAATAAACGCACTTTTTGGTGTATGATTTAGTTAAAACCACTAAAAAAGAATTAATTATTTTTATCAAAAAGCAAAAACGAGAATGATTCTACCGAGTAAAAACGAACATAAAATTAACAATAATTTAACCATGGAAAGCGCGGTACTTCTAGCTTGTATAAAAAACAAGCAACGCTTGTGTGAGGGTAGGCGAAAATAATTATCGTATCGATTATGGGTATATAACGAATAAATTAGTTTTCAGGTAAAAATTTCTATAAAAATTGAGTGAAAGTTATTCTTAACACAAATTTTAGTCGTAAAAAAAGCAAACACTCAGTGTTTGCTTTTCACAAAAATCCTATTTGATCACAACTTAATTAAGCAGCGATTAAATAGGACTCTCGCCCTGCATGTTTTGCCTTACGTTGATATGCACCTTTACCTTTTTTAGGTTTCTCTACTTTTGCGGTGAACAGCTTAGATGTCACCATTGCGGCGTACACATTATCGTTAATTACACCACGACCGGTATCAACTTGGCCTTGTGTACGTTGTTTCTTTTTGCTCATTTTTTGCTCCTATTTAAAGTGTTGCGAGTATATACCTACCTAAGCGCTACGCAAGCGGTTTTTAAGAAAAAAACGATGATTTCCCCACTTATTTTGTCTTAAGCGCTTTTACTAAACACCATGCCTTGTTGTCATTTTTCTGACTAAATTCGTATTTTAACTGCATTCACTACCTAACTGCTGGCAAAACTAGCGGAAACGACCATAGTTAATTAAAAACAAACAGGATTACGATGACTGACTTTCTTTTAATCGCCTATATTTTCTTGATCGCAGGCATAATTGCAGTGCCTATTGCCAGCAAATTTGGGCTTGGCTCAGTGCTTGGCTACTTACTCGCAGGTATTGTTATTGGGCCAACACTGACATTTTTAAATGTTGATGTGATTGCCATCCAGCATTTTGCTGAGTTTGGTGTGGTAATGATGCTGTTTATTGTTGGCTTAGAGCTTGAGCCCAAAGCGCTTTGGTCAATGCGAAAACAGCTTATTGGCCTTGGTGGCGGACAGGTGGTTTTATCAGCCGCAGCCTTTACTGGCATTGGTTTAGCATTTGGTCATGCTTGGCAAACAGCACTTACAATAAGCTTAATATTATCGCTTTCATCGACCGCAATTGTACTGCAAACGCTTTCAGAGCGCGGGCTATTAAAATCAGATGGTGGCCAAGCCTCATTTAGCGTATTACTCACCCAAGATATAGCTGTTATTCCTATGCTGGCGTTTATTCCATTGCTAGCTTTACCAGAATTAGCACCCGTAATGGCTGATACAGCCTATGCAAGCGAAGACGGTCATGCTGGTTTAAGCTTGGTAGCAGGTCTTGAGAGCTGGCAAGCTGCACTGGTTACTTTAGGTATGATAGCGCTCGTCGTTTTTGGTGGTAACTATTTAACCGCACCAATTTTTAGATTTGTAGCACAAGCACGGCTTCGTGAACTATTTACCGCAACGGCTTTATTCTTTGTTATTGGTATCGCTTTGATGATGTCATTAGTTGGCTTATCACCTGCGCTTGGTACCTTTTTGGCAGGTGTTGTGCTTGCAAATTCACCTTACAAACATGAGCTTGAAAGTAATATCGATCCCTTTAAAGGACTATTACTTGGATTATTCTTTATCACCGTTGGCGCAAGTATCAATTTTCAATTACTCGCAGATAACCTAGCCACCATCGTGCTACTAACCGGCGCACTGATTGTAACTAAAACAGTTGTGCTATTAATTTTAGGCCGTATTTTTGGCCTTAGAGGCGCCTCACTTTGGTTGCTAGCAATGGGGCTTGCACAAGCTGGTGAGTTTGGTTTTGTACTACTGGCTTACAGTGTTTCTAATAATGTTTTAGCCGCAGCCGTTGCCGACCAACTATTACTGGTTGTTACTTTATCCATGCTGCTTTCGCCAGGCTTATTTATTCTCTATCAACGTGTGATAGCACCGCGCTTTATTTGTGAACAAGCAAGGCAAGATACAGAAGAGTTCCCTGATGATAGCCATGTGATCATTGCAGGCTCAGGCAGAATGGGTGGCCTTGTTGACCGTATTTTACAAGCTGGCGGCTATAAAACCACCGTGATTGATTACAACTACAAACAACTTGAAGCCCTTGAGCGTGTTGGTATTCGCAACTTTTTTGGTGATGCAACTCGACCTGACCTACTCAGTGCTGCAGGTATTGAAGATGCAAAACTGCTGGTTGTTGCGCTTGATGATGCCGAACAAATCACTAAATTAGTCCGCTATGCTATGCAAAATTATCCGCATTTACATGTGGTTGCCCGCGCTGTAGATCGCCATCATGTATACGACTTATGGGCTTACGGCTGTCGCGATATTATCCGCGAAACATATGACAGTACACTGCGCATGGGTCGCTCTTCCTTTGAGGCACTGGGTATTGAGCGAGAAAAAGCCCAAGAAATGATCAATATCTTCAGTGAGTTTGATAAAGAAATGCTACGCGAAGCCGCCGATGTCTACGAAATCGGCGTACCATTCGAAGAAAACCATGCCTATATCGAACGTATCAATAAAATATTCGATGAAAAAGAACCCGAAATAAAACATCAAATGCGCGAGATTTGCGAACGAGTTACAAGTAACTAGTTTCGAGGTGTGCTAGGTGCTAGGTGCTAGGTGCTAGGTGTGAGAATAAACGCGATATGAAATCGCTACTACAAATTTAATGTCGTTTGTAGGAATGGCTTCAGCCATGAACTCTCAAACACCACACAAATGTAAAACCATTAGACGTAGGCGTGAAACTTGTTTCGCACGCCATGCAAGCATAACGCTGACGTAGCAGCGGTTTTATTCCGCGACATTGGTGAGGAAGACCTGCTGACTTGAGATATGAGGTGTGAGATGCGAGAATAAACGCGATATAAAATCGCTACTACAAATTTGATGTCGTTTGTAGGAATGGCTTCAGCCATGAACTCTCAAACACCGCACAAATGTAAAACGATTGGACGTAGCGCCATGCAAGCATAACGCCTACGTAGCAGTAGCTTTATGCCGCGACATTGGTGAGGAAGACCTGCTGACTTGAGATATGAGGTGTGAGATGCGAGAGGAAACGCGATATAAAATCGCTGCTACAAACTCGTTTCTCGTAACTTACCGAAATATAAAGGTATTAAATAATGTAATAAGGAGTATTACAGTATGGAAACGCTTAATAAAAAGGAAAAGCTGCTATCTATTTTGTTCGGATTGGCAGCAATTATTAATTTAACTGTCGGTGTTAATTCGCTTATATTACAAAGTCTAAACTGGTTCGAATTCATTAGTTGTCTAGCAATTTCACTTATAATTTTAGCGGGTAGCTTAAACCCAAAGCTATTCTTTAAACCGCTAAAAAAATTATTTTCACCACACTTCACTTTAGAGCCAATAATAAACTCGACTGTCTACTACACAATTATAGTTGCAGGTTGGATTTTGTTATTTGGAAGCATTCTACTAGACAGATTTTGGAGTGTTTAAATGCAGGTGGAAACCCAAAAAAGTGCGAGAGAAACGCGATATAAAATCGCTGCTACAGACTCGTATCTCGCATCTCATGTCTCGTATCGCACCTCGAAACTCGCAAACTTTCCCCCTTTACTCTCGCAAACTTCCCCTCTTTCCCCTCAATAACTATTTCAAAGCTTTGCAGCCAATCGATTTGGATAGAAAAAGTCTTTGCTATCAATGCATTTAATTTTGCTTATGTCTGTGTGAAATGGGTTGATTAAATAATTGTATTCATCGGGGCATAGACTTGAAGGAACTTGAAGTACGGCTGCATCCATCGATGCTAGCCAATCAGAACCTAACGCTTGCGTCTCTGTAATGTAGGGGTGATCATCCCATGCTTTTGGAAGTTCGCTAGCTACTAGCCTAATAATCTTGAGATCATCAGGGATTTGAATCGTTGTAATACTCAGGTTTGTACTTAAAATATCCGTTGTGTCATTCACTAATCGCTCAAGCATTGCTAAAGAGCGTGAGCTCGCTGTATACACAATAGGTTTACCAACAAAATGCCACCGTCCTTGTGCATACAAACCACCCAGCCCAGATAACGCGTTGGCTAGATCATTATGTACTTTGGGTGCTATTCGGTAGCAAATCATTAAGCGGTAAACCCGTACTCAAGCCCTAGTATCACGCGTTTAATAAGCTCACGACCGCGGATTGTATGGATCACCGACTTTGGCTCTTGATTAGCAAATTGAATATTAGGGGTGCTAAGCCATTCGTTCCAGCGTTTAACATCACCAAAATAAGCAATCCCTTGTGACGAAATACGTGCCACTTCTAACGCATTTTCACTCAACTTGGCATTCAACCGCTTTCGGTCTTTACTATATCTTTCGAGTGTACGCATAGTGGTACCGATTGAGGCTGCTAAGCTATTAGCGTCCCAATTTAGCTCTTTAGCGAGTGATTTAATCGCACTAACTGTCACGCCTTGTGTTGCAACACTTATTTCATCCAGTGTATTTGAATTGATAGTTACTCGACCATCAGTGACCACACCTAAATAATCAGTTTCAACAGCATTCATTTTCCACCTCGCCAAAAAGACAACTGTCACTTATTATAGCGACAAATGTCGGATACTACAATTAAGCAAAAAAATAGCGCCTTGAGGCGCTATTTAAGTTTCACTTCAACTTAGGAATTAAAAACTAAAACTCAGTTTTGCGTAGTAAGTCATACCATCAAAACCATAAGGTAATGCACGAACAGGGTATTTGAATGCTTGGTTAGTAATAAAATCAAGAGCTTCGTCTTCGCCAAGTTCGTCTGGGGTTACATCAAAGATATTATCAATACCCGCCGATAGCATCAGTTCGTCAGTTAACTGATAACCAAGGTTAACATCAACTAATACTGCTGACTCAACAGTGCTTGTGTCTTTAAACTCACCTGTAGGTGATAATTGATCAGGCAAACCAATGTGGTCATTACCAAAGTATTTAACGTCTGTTTCACCATAATAATTAAAGCGTAGCATGCTGTTGAAATCGCCGCGATCGTATTCAAATGTTAACGTTGCACGCTCACCTGGTTGACCGTCTGTTAAGAAGCTACGTTGTAAATCATCAAGGGCAATTGACTCAGGAATCCCTTCCGGTGCATTCACATCATCAATTTCAGTCTCGTTAATGTTACCTGCAAACGTTGCTGAGAAATTACCATCGTACAAATCAGTGCGATACGAAGCGATGATATCAACACCTTTGGTGGTTGAATCAACCGAGTTTGAGAAATAGTTAGCTTGCTGTGCCCCTGTTGCATTAAGTGCAGCGACAGCTTCGGCACTAAATGCCACATCATCCGCAGACATTAAGCTGCCAAGAGTAATTCTGTCTTTAATTGCAACATGATAAAAATCAACGGTCAGTGATAAATCGCTGGTTACGTTATAAACAAAACCTGCACTTAAGTTTTCTGAGCTTTCAAGACCGAGGTTATCAACACCCAGTGCTGAGGGGAAATCAGAGCCTGCAGTTGCCGTAAATGATTGCAGTAATACGCCACCAGCACCTAAATTTGTGGTGTAAGCGGTATACGCACTTTGTTGTAGAGATGGTGCTCTAAAGCCAGAAGAAATGGCACCACGAACAGCAAAGTCATCGGTAATTTCATAACGGGTTGCTAGCTTACCAATGATGTCATCACCGGCATCAGAGAAATCTTCATAACGAAGCGCTGCGCTTACTTGCCATGCGTCCGTGATCAGCGTTTCGGCATTTACATAAAATGCATAACTGTGGCGGCTCTCTTTGTTTGATGCTTCAGGGCGTAAACCGTTATATGCCTGGAAACCACACTCAGCGAATACGCTACTGTCGTTTACCGCAGGGTATGAAGTATCTGAATTAGCTAAACCACACGCATAAGAGGCTTCTTCGCCCGGCACGATCTCATAGTTTTCTTTACGGTATTCAGCCCCCACAGATACATATAAAGGCTCGCTGCGGCCAATATCGACAATACCATTGAGGTCTGCATTTATAGTCGTTTGGTCAAATCTAAAACCCCCTGAGTACCCGCCGTTAGGGCCTGCATTTGCAACAATATCAGCATCACTTGCATCTGGGTTGTTCGCTACATATTCAGCAGCATACGACGCATTTAGCGTGTTTTTTGACGTGAAATCATAGCTGTTTTCACCATATACGGCAGATACGTCATAGCTCCAATCTGGAGTTAACTCACCGCGCAGTCCAAGTGAAAACGAAATATCTTCGGCTTCGTTATCGATGCGAGGTAAAAAGCCATCGCCATAAACTTGCACCACGTTCTTCGCTGCTTGGTCAAAGTTACGGTAAAAACCATTACCTAGCGCAGTACGGTTTGAGTATCCGCCAAATGAGTAAAGTTCGGTCTCACCAAAAGGTAACGCCATATTATAAAACACAGAGGTAAATTCGCTATCAGCATTACCTTGTCCCCAGCGAACATCATCAGATAGCGTCCCAGCGGGCACATCAACTGAGCCACCAATATCACGCTCTGCTCGGTTGGTGCCATCCGCATCACGGTATTCCAAAGAAAAGTTAATGAAACCGCCTTCATCGCCTAAGTCGAAGCCACGGTTTAAACCCATTGAAATAGTGTCACCATCGCCTTCACCCGTGCTACCTGCTTGCACATAGCCCGTTGTAACACCGGTTGAATCGTTTAACGATAAGTTGATAACACCGGCAATCGCATCAGAACCATATTGCGCAGCAGCACCATCACGAAGTACTTCAACGCCTTTTAACGCAGTAAGAGGAATCGCATTCATATCGGTACCCGCAGCACCGGCACCTACAGTACCATTTAAACCAAAAATAGATTGGTTATGACGGCGTTTGCCATTGATAAGCACTAACGTTTGGTCTGGCTGTAAACCACGAAGAGTCGCAGGTCTAAATAAGTCAGAGCCATCTGACACTTGCGTACGAGAAAAGTTAAATGAAGGAGCCGTCGCTTGCAGACTTTGGCCCAGTTCAGTGAATCCACCTTTGTTTAAGTCGTCAGCATCAATCAAATCAACTGGCGATGATGATTCTGTAGCCGTACGATTGGCAACTCGTGAGCCTAATACAGAGATTTGTTCGATGTTTTTATCTGCTTTTACAGCAGATGCTTGCTCTGCTGCCTGCACTGAAGTCGCAGAAACAGCCATACTAACCGCAACGGCCAGCATACTTAAAGAATGTGTTGTCATGTGTATCCTGTTGATATTCCGGCTTTCCTTAAAACAAAAAAACGCCCCTTTTGGAGAAATTAAGAAAAGCACTAAGCACGTGTTGTTGATTTTAGAAATCACGATTTTTGAAAGTTAACTCAAGCCTGCGAGTTAACTCTTACAAAACATCCTATCAACAAATACACAAAAGGGAAGAAAAATAAGGTACGACTTAGGTATAAACATTCCTATTTGTAGTATTAATAGGACCTTACAAACAGAAACTATTCGTTTTTCAGTAGAAATAAGCAAAATAATGCAACTATCAGCTTATCTCTACTGAGAAGGGAAATGTTTACTGATCTTGCTCAAGCATCGCCAGTTTTTCATCTTCAAGCATTAACGCCATAGTGGCAATCTCAGATAAGCTCTCGTCTAGCGCATTAAAGAAGGTGACAAACCCTTCGCCTAGTTTTTCTGGTTCAGGGTGATTTGCCAGCGCCTGATCCCACATCGCGAAGGTCGTTAGTAAATCGAGAGTTGCTTCAAAATTATCAATAAACAGCTGACCATCTTCGCTTTCATTATCTTGCTGATCATCAGCTTTAAGTAAAAATTGTAAGTCGCTGTGCCAAATATCTTGGTTCACAATATACGCCGCAATATAGCCGCTACAAAAGTCCTGCAATGCTTGGCTTGGCTCATTGCTGTTTACTTCATTTGGGTATAATTCTGCTAAGATTTTCTTTTGTTCAACTTGTGCTTCGGTGATGTTATCAAGCAATTCAATCATCGCATCGCGAGGCTCTGAATCTGTCATTAAGGTGTTGAATACCGACTCATCATTGTCAGCAATATAATTTGCTAATTCTGATTCCCCAAAAAACTCTGAGCAGGCCAATAGACCAGACATATAGCCAAGCACTTGGTCCAAGCTGACTTGATTAGTTTCGCTTTGACTCGCGAGGTAGTTTTTAAACACATCCGAACTTTGTTGATTTAGCATATTGAGCCTTTGCATGTTGGTTTGCTATGGGTGTATTCCTACCCTAGCGAATTCACAAATTTTTGCAACAACTGAAATACTGTCAGCTAGTTACAGTTTTCCTGACCTGACTTTGCACAGGAAACACGCAGCTAATTCTTGTGCCCATTCCTTCTGTACTTTGAATATCAATACAGCCTTGATGTTCATGCACTATGGCATACACCATGGTCATCCCCATGCCGGTGCCTTCTCCAACAGGTTTTGTGGTGTAAAAGGGATCGTATATTTTCGCAATGGTTTCTTCTGACATGCCGGCGCCATTGTCTTCAATATCTATATAAATATGCTGTTCGAGCTCATATACTGCAACAGATATTTCAGCATTTGATTTTTGATTATCACAGGCTTGTTTTGCATTAATTAGGATATTGACTATCACTTGGCTTATCGCAGGTAAGTTACACCAACTTTGTGATATAGGGCTGTACTGGGTATGTAAATTACAATCACGCAGTTGGTTTGCTAATAGTTTTACGGCACTTTTTACTGCATCTGTCATATCAGCAAATTGCTTGTCGTGACCTTTGGGCCGCGAAAAATCTAATAAATTAGCAACAATTTTACTGATCCTTTGCAATCCTTGTGAGGTATCGCTAATTAAGTCAGGTAGCTCTTCGGCTACAAAGCGAAATGAATGCAATTTATTTAGCTCAGTTAATTGCTTACAGAATGTTACTTTATCGGTTTCACTACAAGCAAACTCATCGCACACAGCGAGCAAATCACTAAAGTAATCACAATAGTTTTTTAAACAATCAACATTACTGATGCTATAGGCAAGCGGGTTATTTATTTCGTGCGCAACCCCTGCGCAGAGTGTTCCTAAAGTAGCCATTTTTTCAGCTTGAATAAACATGGCTTGATGGTGTTTTAAATCAGCAATTTTTTGCTCAAGCTCACTGTTTAATGCCACTAAAATCCTGCTTTTATCTGCAAGCAATTGCTCAGCTTCTTCTCTGGCCGCTTTTTCTAATAAGTAGGCTTGCTTAAAGTCATCCATTTTCATCTCAAACTTTATTTGTCTCTTTTAAAACCTAGCACAAGGCTGGATTTAAGGCTATGTTATTGATTAACGATGATTCACAGTAAAGCGCTATGGCTGAAAAAGTTAGCAAACAACATATTCAGGTTTTATGCATCGATGATGACGAAATCGTCTTGCGGACTCTTTTGCGATTGTTATCAGCGAATAACATCACTGCAAAAGCCTGTGCAGATCCACTTGAAGGGCTAAAGGTTTTAGCTACCTATAGTTTTGATGTGATTATCTGCGACATGCGAATGCCAAACATAGATGGCGCTGACTTCTTTGCGCAAGCACTCAATATAGACCCTGAGCCTCAACGGATTTTGTTAACTGGTTACTCAGATATCGACAACACTATTGCTGCGGTCAATAAAGGTAGGATCCATGCTTACATTCAAAAACCTTGGCAAAATGAGTTACTGCTGCGCAACATCAGTGATGGCATAGAAAAAACCTCATTAAAGCGCCAAAACAAGCAGTTAGAGCAAAAAATAAAAGCGCAAAATAGCCAGTTAAAAGAGCTAAACAACAACCTTGAGCAAATGGTCGAAAAGCGCACTCTACAAATTCGAAAAGTGCTCAAACAACTTGAAGAAGTAAACGAACGTGAAAAACACGAGCATCGCAGTACCTTTGAGATTTTATATAACTTTATTAATGCCAACCCATACCTTGATGGTATGCAAGCACAAAACATTGCCACTACCAGCAAACAAATTGCTGAACATCTTGGTTTAGATAAAAAACATATTGAAATGGCAGAAATAGCAGGCTACCTAGCACAAATTGGCTTGCTTGCCATGGAGCCAGAGCTTTATAAAAAGCCAACCAGAGAGCTTACAGAGAACCAAAAAAAGTTATTTTACACACACCCTAGTACCGCTCAGCTAATGCTAATGCCCGCTCCCCATTTACATGATGTATCTGAAGCAATTTATTACCAATTTGAACACTACAATGGCTCCGGCACACCTAAGGGTTTAAAAGGTAAAGAAATTCCAATTACGGCAATGATATTAGCTGTAGCGCGTGATTTTTGGCAAGCAATTGCTCATATCACAGTAAATGACAACAGCCGTTATGAAAGCGCACTCGATCAGCTACAATTATATAGCGGTACTCACTACCATCCAAAGATTTTAGAAGTGTTAGGGAGCCTTAAAATCAGCTGTGCTAGTGATCAAAAAGTGGGCACCATGAAGATTCTCACGGCACAGGATCTTAAAAACGGCATGGTACTCGGCCATGCACTTAGAAGCTATGACGGTATCTTGCTTTTACCAAAAGGGCATGTGTTCGGTGCCAAATCAATTGCTAAGCTACAACAACTTGAAACGAAAAAACCAAATCCTTTCAGAATCATGATCAAAAATTAGCGAATAAAGTGATCACATATTCAGCTTACTTCGTTACAATGTGATTTATATTACGATTACTTCTAAAGGAGCACTCAGTGTCGCGATTTTCCGCCATAACCGATAAGCCACATGATGGCCGATTCAACAAAAAAACGGGCATTTTATTGACCAACTTAGGTAGCCCAGATGCACCTACTACCGCGGCACTTAGAACTTACTTGCGCGAATTCTTATCAGATCCTCGCATCGTTGAGATCCCACGTTTTATTTGGATGATCATCCTTTATTGCTTTGTACTTACTTTACGCCCAAAACGCTCAGCGGCACTTTATAAAAGTATCTGGACTGAAAACGGCTCACCATTGACTCACATTACCCGAGAGCAAAGCAAAAAGCTGGCAGCCCTTTTAAAGGAAAAAGGACACCAAGACACCGATGTAGTTATGGCGATGCGCTACGGTAACCCATCAATTGAAGCTGGCCTTGAAGAGCTTCGCGAAAAAGGCATCACACGCGTTATTGTGCTGCCAATGTACCCGCAATATTCAAGCACCACCATTGGTTCAACGTTTGATGCGGTATCAGATGTACTGCGTAAGTGGCGCTGGGTACCAGAGCTTCACTTTATTAATGGTTATCACGATAACCCTATATACATTGATGCTTTAGCTGCTAGCATTAGCGAAGATTTAAATGCCCACGGCACACCACAAAAGCTAGTGTTTTCGTACCACGGTACACCTAAACAGTTTTTAGAAAATGGCGACCCATACTATTGCTTTTGTATGCAAACTACTCGTTTAGTTGCCGAAAAACTTGGGTTTGAGAAAGACTTTGCTGTAACAACATTCCAAAGCCGTTTTGGTAAGGCAGAATGGTTAAAGCCTTACACTGACGCAACACTTGAAAGCTACCCTGCTGAAGGCATTAAAGATATTGCAATCATCAGCCCTGCATTTAGTGCCGATTGTCTAGAGACATTAGAAGAAATAGAAGGTGAAAATCGCGAAATTTTTGAACATGCAGGCGGTGATAAATACCGTTATATACCTGCATTGAATACCCGTGATGACCATATCAATGCCATGTTTGAAGTGATAAAACCATTACTTAAATAACGAAAGGCCCCAGCAAATTTGGGGCCTTTTTTATTATACACTGCCTTGCGACTCGACAACTAAAACTCGCGCTTCTCCCTTAGGCTTTGCAACATGCTCCGTGCCAACACTGGCAAAAAAGATATCCCCTGCATTGAGAAGCTCAACGCATACTTCACCATGCTGCTTATAAAGCATTTCGACCTGGCCACTTAACACCACAAAAACTTCTTCACCATCATTGATATGCCATTTGTAAGGTTTATTTGTCCAATGCAAACGTGTTGTAATACCTTTCATATTGGCAATATCTAATGCCCCCCAAGCTCGATCAGCTGTGAATTCGCGACTTCGTATAACTTGCATCGTTTAAATCCCTCAATCTTTACGAGTCATAACCAAGGTCACCGTACCTGCAACAATTCCCCAAAATGCAGAACCGACCGAGAATAAAGTTAGGTTTGAAGCTGTGACTAAAAAGGTCACGATAGCGGCTTCGGTATAATATGCCTCAGTTAATGCTTGCTGTAAGCTACTGGCAATGGTTGCAAATAGGGCAATGCCTGCCAACGCCAAAATCAATGCCTGTGGCAAGCTTGCTACCAAACCAACTAGCGTAGCTGCAAGGAGCGCCATAATAATGTAAAACACACCACCAGCAATGCTTGCCCAATAACGTTTGCTTGGGTCTTTATCCGCCTCAGGGCTCATACAAATGGCAGCGGTGATGGCCGCAAGGTTAATGGCATAGCCACCAAATGGCGCAATAATCACATTTAATAGCCCGGTAACATTTAAAGCGGCCGACACGGGTGCTTTATAATGGTGTGCTTTTAACACGGCAATACCTGGTAAGTTTTGCGATGTCATGGTCACAATGAATAGCGGCAAACCAACGCTTATCATAGCGTTAAGATCAAACTCAGGAGCAATATAAGCAAACTCGCTCATTCTCCATTGCCAACTAGTTGTATCGATTTGCCCCGTTAGACCTGCCATTAAAAAGCCAGCCACAACCACGGCAAGCATAGCAAAACGCGGGAAATAGCGCTTCCCGCACAAATATACGGCCACCATTAAACCAATCACTAAAGGTAGCTCGTTCATAAAATTAAATACATCAATACCAAAATTCACCAGCACGCCAGCAAGCATGGCACAAGCTAGTTGGCTTGGTATCTTGTTCATCATTTTTTCGAATATGCCAGTAATGCCAGACAAAAACACCAGCGCCGCAGAGAACATAAACGCGCCAACAGCTTGATTTAAGCTATACCCTTGGGCACTTGAAATAAGTAGTGCCGCACCAGTTGTTGACCAAGCGATAAGAATGGGCACTTTATAATAATAAGACAAAGCAATTGAGCTCAACCCCATAGCAAGACCGAGCATTAGCACCCAACTAGCAACTAAATCAGGCGTGCCACCTAAAACCATAACAACCTGATAAATAAGCGCTATTGAGCTGGTAAAACCAATAATAACGGCCACTAACCCCGCAGTTGCTCGACTGATGAGCTGACTCATGTACACATACTCCATGGCAATTAAAAATCTACCATATCCTATGATTTGCTAAATGGCACTGTACACTTTTGTAGTATTTTAAGATTTGATTACTATACAGATGAGACAAAAAAGGCGTGTTAGTAACACGCCTTCTACAAAATTAAACCACCTCTAAACAAGGCTCTTTGACCACGGTAGGCTTATCGAAAATACCTAAGCGAATGCGAATAAAGTGCAAAATTTCTTTGGCTACATCAATACCCAGTGCACCTTCTAAGCCTTCAAAACCTGGGCTTGAGTTTGCCTCACAAATTTTGAAGTGTTGCTCATCAAACAATAAATCAATGCCCGCTACATCAAGATTAAGTACGTTAGCAGTTTGTGTAGCAAGCCATTCAATTTCTGGTGTAATAGGGAATGACTTACCTGTACCACCGGCACTCACATTGGCTTTAAAGTTTTTACCTTGCGAGTTACGCTCCATACAAGCTACCGCTCTACCACCGATAGTAAGTACTCGCAAATCACGGCCATGGCTGGACTTAACAAACTGCTGTAGAATAATGTTTGCTTGTGGATTTGCAGCCTCAATAAGCTGCATTAAGTCATCAAACTCTTCTTTTGATTTTGATAAAAATACGCCACTGCCCTGCGAGCCTGATAAGGTTTTAATAACCACAGGAAAGCCAATTTGCTTTTCAACTAAATCAATATTCACTGGAAACTTAACCAGCATAGTATTTGGTGTTGGTAAATTACACTCAGCTAGAATTTGCTGCGCGAACAGTTTGTCTTTAACTGTTTCAATTGATTGCGAGCTATTTACACAGTAAACACCCAAGCGCTCAAGGTGGCGAATAATCGCCAGCGCAAAATACGTTGTACTTGCACCCATGCGAGGAATAACAAAATCTGGTAGTTGTACTGACTGGCCATCAATTAAAATACTTTTACCATCTTCACGAGTGATAGTGAGATCAAATTGATCAGGCGAATAAACCTGTAACTCTATACCCTCTTCTTTTGCTGCCGCAAGTAAACGTTCTACTTCATAGGTTTCTTGCTTTAACAAACCTTGGCTATCTTTATAAATGATCCAGCCGCGCATGGTCGGTACCTCTAATCTTGGAGTTTCAGTGACAAAAAAACGCGGATTATGCTCAGCATTAGCAATCGAGTAAAACAAATTAATTTTATCGACACGATAATAAAAGCAACTACTTACTGATTATCTATTGACCAACTTGTTAACTTAAGGTAAAAACTAACAGTAAGTTAACATAAAAACCCGTAAGAGAAACATGTGAACAGGACGCTTGCATTAATCTTTATTTTGCCGCTTACAGCCTTTGCACTGAATGAATGGCATATTCAAAGTGATGGTTTTAAAACAAAACCCAGCACTCAGCAGTTTGTTGCCTCTTACAAAGCTGAAGCAGATCAAATAGCCCCGCAGCCAATTGTGAACTTAACTGCGCCCCTTAACCAGTTATCTGACCGCGCACACGATTACCTATATAAACAAGGCCGTTTACCCGAACAGTTAGCAAACACCGCATTCAGCGAGTTTGATTTAGATACCCTTAAAACCTTACAACCCGGCGATAACTTTATTTTAGTAATAGACGAATATCTTAGTTACACCGTAGAGATCAGTAACATTATAGAAGCCAGTAATGGCGATAGAAGTGTGTTTGGGAAGGTCAATGCTCATGCTAAAGCTGACTATCAAGCGGTGATGACCCTCACAGAAAATACCCTACAAGGCCAATTTGATGCCAATAACCAAAGTTATAAATTTCAAAGCCATGGTGAATATGGCTGGGTGACAAAGTTATAGGTTACGAGTTTCGAGATGCGAGATATGAGATATTAGTCTGTAGCAGCGATTTTATATCGCGTCAAAGAGCCTAAATCCTAGCGCCCAGCGCCAAACGTTTTCACTCGTAGGTGTGAAACTTGTTTCGCGCGAAATAAATTTCACGCCTACGATATCGTATTTAACCTTGGCAAGGTCAGCCACAAACTAAATTAAAACTTATGACTTAAAGCTTACAGCTTCCTTTCCCCTCACAGCTTTTCAACTACCACTGGGAATAAACTTGCGCCGTCACTATCGATTGGGCTTAAAATCTCAAGACCAAGGATTTTGGCGATAAGCGGATATACATCTAAATTACTTACTTCATCTACACGTAGGCCTTGTTTAAAGGCAGGTCCGTTGGCAATAAAAGTTGCAGCCATATCTTCGCTATAGGCATAGCCATGAGTGCCCAAATAGCCTGCCATTTTACTATCAGTGAACACACGAGGTGCATCAGTTTGCAAAATAATATCGCCAACTCGCGGGCCTTTATTATAGTGATAACCGCGCTTTTGCTGTTCAGTTAGCACGATGTAACGACCCTCAGCCGCTTTTGCGAGCTTTTTACTAAACCCACTGATGTCGGCTTTACTATCTGGTTTTGCATAATATAAAACACGTGGACCGGTGTTTTGCACTATAAAGTTTTCGTCTTGAGGTAGGCTATCAATTTTAATGCTAAGGTTTGGATCAACAGACGCCATACCATGATCAGACACAATCACTAGATTAATGTTTTCATCAAGCGCTTTTAAGCGGCTAGATAAATCCGCCATTAAACTATCTAACTTTTGCACCGCATCATAGGTTTCTTTAGCATCAGGACCAAACTCGTGTCCCATGCTATCTACCAGCGAAAAATAACTGATCACCAAACGTGGGCGCTGTGCTTTTGGCAAGCTTAACCACTGAATAATTTGATCAACACGCTTTTGGTAATCACTGTGTTTAGAATAATGATAAAAGTAATCAGGCAGCATGCCGTTAAAGCGCGCATCTGACTCAGGCCAAAAGTAGGTTGCTGCTTTTAAGCCTTGCATTTGTGCGAGGTTCCAAAGCGGAATGCCACTAAACCATGTACTATCGTCTTTCCCTTTACCCATTTTGTAGCAATCGTTGCGCTCAGTATCACAAAAGCGGTTTTCAACAATGCCATGATTAACAGGTAATAAACCGGTGATAATCGACAAATGATTAGGGAAAGTTTTGGTCGGATAAACAGGGCGCATTTTAGTTGCTCTAACACCCTGCTCACTGATTGCTTTTAAATGTTTTGCATGGTGTTTTTCAATGTAATCCCAACGAAACCCATCTATCGAAATAAGTACGACCGATTGTTCTTGCTCCGCTTTTACTATCGAGCTGAACGCTAATAAACTTGCTAAAACTAATTGCCAAATACGCATGCGAAACCCTTTTTAATTCAATTTGTTGATTTTCTCAGTGACTTTATCAAACTGTTTTGAAAATTTTGTGATCATGCTTTCTAGCTTTTTCACACTACGTTTTAAACGTGAACCATTTACTTGGCTATACATAAAACCCCAAATGCCAGTAACAACACTTAAAACAATAAACACAGCAACCGGTAGGCCATCTAAGTGCTCGACTACTTGCGGATAATTATTGAGTAAATCAATCCCAACATCTGGCACAAGTGTATTAACTAGAGGATAAAAATCTTGCGCATCAAAGTACCAAGCCAGCCCTA
The DNA here is from genome assembly GCF_040148775.1 of Pseudoalteromonas sp. NFXS39. Lineage (NCBI taxonomy): Bacteria > Pseudomonadati > Pseudomonadota > Gammaproteobacteria > Alteromonadales > Pseudoalteromonadaceae > Pseudoalteromonas > Pseudoalteromonas sp. NFXS39. Next base: position 831,093 of record NZ_JAGDEC010000001.1, read on the forward strand.
TTGACGTAAGACCAAGCAATACCATACGGTTAAAACCATGCACCATACCAAAGTTTCTAACAGAAGAGTGGTCGTACTTAATGTCTTTGCTCACATTGACCGCATATTCACGGTAATACTCATAATAACGTTTTGTATCAACACTGCTATATGCATAATACACCCAATCGCCGATATCTACAGAGCCAAGTAAATCTTCACCCGCTTTAAAAATAAACGGTTCACCCGATGCGGTTTCAAGCATGATTTCACCCTTCAAGGTGGTGCTACGATTACGATAAACCTCAACGCGCTCTTTTACATCACTACCAACATACGTGCCACCTCGATAAGTGGTTGTGGTTTCTGTTGTGGTCACTGTTTGGCGAGTTTCATTGGCATGTGCGCTTTGTTCTTTTTCTAATACTTTGCCAAGCACTGCACGATGACGAATGGTGCCTTTCTCGTTACGTGCCCAAACATTTTTATGCACATAATCGTTTTCATATGCAAGGCTATACTCGTCCATAATGGCATGTTCAAGCTCAGCAATACTGGTTGGTTTAGTTATGCTCGGCTCTAGCGCCTTTTGAATGCTAATGGCTTGCTCATCATCTTTTGCAAGCGATTGTTCGTTTGCAGCATTCGCTTCAACGTGTTGCTTAGCGCCACAGCAATAGCAATGTGCCGCATCTTGGCTAATACGTTGCTGGCATGAAATACAAATAACATCTGACTTACTCGGGGTTCTTGCCAGCATGTTATAACCCAATTGATTTAGGGTGGTCGATAGCATCACATCTGTTGCCGCTAAAATTGCATCATACTTTGCTTCTTGTTTGGCTTTAGCTTTTTTATGGTAGTTGTGCTCAGCCATAAACACCCCGATTGCCACGGGTAATGAAGCAAGTAATGCAGGCAAAAACTCAAGTTTTGCAGCAAACAACATGATAAAGAATGTAATAACACTCAGTACAAGCCACAATATGGTTCCGCCAGTGTAGTTTCGGCTAATGGTTTTATCCCAGCTGCGATATTGTTGATCGGCAAAATGCACAATAACAATTGGCATAAAACGGTCATTCTTAACGACTCGCTTGGCGTTGCCATCAGCAATGCGATAATTAAGTGTTAGCGGTGTTTCTTGAAATGCGGTGATCACATTACCCTTTTGTAGGTTAGCAATCACATCTTTTTCAGCATCAACACTAAACTCATGAATAATGCCGTTTTTATCTTCAACTTCTAGCCACCAATAACCATATAGCATGTTGTCGTTGTTGGTTTTATAGCGGCGCTTATAGTAATACATCGATTTCACAACACCTGTGATCGTGCTCGCTTGTGGCGCATAGTTTTTTACATCAACCAGCAAGTCAGGGCTGAGTTCTTCAACCGTATGCATTTGTCTTTTTTGCTCAAGAGCTTCTCCACAATCACAACAGTGAAGATCGGTGGCATAAACCGTATTTTGGCAATGTTGCATTTTCATTCCTTGCTTAATTAATTGCTTAAATCAATGGTTATTGTTTGTTCGCCAGCATCTACTTGGTGCCAACGTCGATACGTTTTATAGCCTGGCGCCGACACTTGAATATCATAAGCGCCAGCTTTTAAAGTCATACCAGGGCGATATTTAGGACCAATATTCATAATACGGATAGTGGCATTCGGCGCATTTGTGGTAATGGTTAGCTTGGTTTTTTGCTCGACCATATATTGTCTTCGCTGTTGTTGCTCTGCGCTTAAATTGCCATCGCCATGACGCAAAATATCCACCTTAGCTAGAGCATGGCTAACCGGGCTAAAGCTATCGTAAATGTGTAGTTTTTCTTCAAACGCTAAACCCAGAGGATGCAACACTGGTTGTGCATGTAAGGTCCAACGAATAGCATAACTAAACACCGGATTGCTCGACTCATCGACCTTGTCTAAAAAGTAGTTAACAGGGCTTTGTTCGTCTTCGGTAAAGGTGTTATGAATAAAGAGTACCGGTGCAATCAAAATCAGCGCTGGCATAATGAGCTTTTGCAATACAGATACAGCAGTCGTTGGCTGCTTTTCATGGTTTGGTTTAATAAGTTGCCACAGTTTTAACGGTAACTTACTAAAGGTTAAGCAAATCAAAAACAGTGACAGCGACATCGAAATAGGCGGAATAATGACCGAACGTAACGCTTGCTTACCGTACTCGGCATACTCGCCACCATCAGCAAATTTACCTTCTGAACTATTGAGCATGGCGAGGTATTTGTCAGTGCGTTTTGCAATGTTTGGATCTAGCACCTTGTCTTTGAAGTTCTTTTTATTCCAATCGGCGCGAATATTTTTCACGTATAAATCGCCCATTCTGTCGGCAATTTTCGCTTGAATTTGCGGGTGTAATTGAAACGCAACCCAGCTTAAGTTTGGCTCTAAACTCATGCCGCGTTTGCGCATTTCGTTTTGCCATTGCAAATTTGCTTCGCTGGTTACCTTAGAGGCTACAGCGTTGGCAAATGCCTGGCGTTGATTCACATTCCAGTTGCTTTCAAGATGTAACCCTTTGCTCGCAAAATGTGTTCGAAGCTTCTTTTGGGTTGTTTCGTGAGCACGAAACGCCATTAAATTTTCAACCGTAAATGGGTAACCCGTTTCACTAATAAACATCTTATGAAAGTTCGGATGTTGTAAAAAGCGCAGCTGATAATGATCTGGATCATCAGTGTATTTGTAGCGCTTATCTTTAAAACCGCCATCGCCACCGGTTGCTAAACTTGCAGCTTGTAGTGCTGTATAAACACCACCAGTGAGCACCCCCATTAAAATAGTGCCAGCGGCATTTTCAGCAACCGAAACATCTTCTTCAATAAGCCAGTAATCAGGCTCAATGTAGCCAATACCCGCTTTTAAAATATTGCTTCGGTAGTCAGCGGCTTCGCGTTCATAACAACGATTTCGACGGTCTTTTTCACTACTTTTGTCATAACGCTCACGGCATTTTGCAATGCTGTGGTGGTAATCATAAATCTTCGGCCCATATTTTTGTGCTCGTGCTGACGCTTTTGCAATATGGGCTTTTTGCGCTTGTTGGTATTTGCTCCAGCCGCTATTTATTTCTTGCTCAACTTGTTGCCAGTACCCTTGTTCGCGCTCACCTATGCCTGCCAAAGTGCTGTTGAACTTTTTACTGCCATCAGCATAGGCTTTGTATTTAACCACCAGCTCATCATATAACTGACTATAGTTTTTATAGTGCTTATCAAAATCTTGATACGCTTTTTTCTGCACAAAAGCAGCAATAATTTTACGCTTATCCTGCTCTAAGTTGTCGGAAAGCGCGGCATCGCTATACAGTAAGCCACCAAACAGCGCCAAAAAGGTCAGGTTCTCTGAGCTATGTAATTGCTCAGGGTCGTAATCAAGATCATTCACTTTAATTGAGTTTATCGCCAATGCATCTCTAAGTGCTGCACTGTAGGTAGCAAACTGTCGCTGCTCTGCGGTTGAAGGCTCAATTAAAGTCTTTTCAATAGCATATTTTTGGCCGAAAAAGACCACAGGCCAAACTAGGCATAATAAAGCGATAAACGAGATAATCCCACGGCCCACTTTGGCAACCATTGCTTTAGGTAAAAAGTCAGCTAAAAGCAGCGCAACACCCACTCCAGACACTGCTCGGCCATATATTTCAAGGTGTTCAAGATCTTCTGCAGAAGGCGTCCCTAAACCGACTAAAGAAACTAACTGGGCATTAAAAATTGCCTCAGGTAATAAATATAAAGTAGCTAAAACAAGTAGCAAACAGCGCCACCAAAACGGCTTTATTAAATCAGTCATAGGTTTGTTCTTATTGTTTTTTACGTAGTTCTAGTTCAACAGCAGGATCTGTTTCTAGGCTAAAATCTTCATCAGCTTGGCGAGTCCCTATTTCTAAATTAGGTGCTGAAGGAGTCGATGTTACTTTTGGAATATAAGTGTGTGCTTGGGTTGATTTAAGGGTGCCGCCCACCGCAGGGTAAAGCTGATTCCCTTTATAAGCATACAGCTCATCAAGGCGTTCTAAATCAAGATCTACCGGCATGCTGGCAATTAACTTAGCGTCTGCTTCATAACTAAAAAACGGCTGCATTTTTGGTAATTCGAATACAGAACAAAAGCCATATACGGTGTCGTCCATGATCACAGAATCAGGGCGAAGTGAGCGCGACTGTGCTAATAGGCTTCGTTCATGATAATCGTGGCCATTAATAGAATAGGTAGCAATCATAATGCCTCGAGCTTTAGCAACTGGTTTTAAGCGTGCTGCGCTTTGCTTGTAGTGACGAATATCAAGCACATAACCAAAGTTACGTTTTAGCTGTTTTGCTAATTTATCGAGCTTAACAGGACTATCGTAACGCTTTTCACGATGATAACGGTTGCCAAGAGCTTGTAAACTCTCAAGTTCTTCTTTATTACGCTCGTAAATTGGATCGCTACCAGCGCCGCGTTTAAGGTCGCTTGCTAATTTATTCATCGAAGCTTTTGCCGGTGACTGAATAAATGCCAAGTAAATATCTGGGTTGATGTCGCGCATACGGCTGAGGTTGCGCATTTCTAAACTACTAAAAAAGTAGTTACCACCGCCAACAAACTCATAAGCTAAGTAATCAAGCATTTTTAAGTCGTTTACAGAGGCATTTGATTTTATTTCAATATTCAGCTTTTGATGAGGCTTGCGATAGCGCGCAAATGTGGCAGCAAGCTCTCTAAATGACGGCGGCATTTCATCGGTTAGCAACCCTGTTTCTTGATTACGATGACGTAAATAGCCCCACTCTTTTTCATATCTCATCGATTCAATTTTACGACGCTTATTATCAACCGTGCCTGTTTCACGGCCAGTACGGGCATCATGATGCACAACCCAAACATCATCACGGGTAATACGCACATCAATCTCAACTACATCAAAGTTGTTGTCAATTGCATCAATCACCGCATTGAGGGAGTTTTCTGCATAACGAATAGAGCCACGGTGGCTTTGCAAATTAAAATTACTGCATTGCCTTACCGAAGCATAGTTGATATTACCGAGTTGGGTTTCATAAAAACCGCGAGCACGCAGTGCATCATGTTTGGCCTTAATGGCATTTTTTTCGGCAACTGTTAAGGTGCTTTCAGCACTTGGCTCAGGGGTACTTTTACAAGCAGTTAAACTAATACAACACAGAAGAATACATGTTATTAGCCATGGTTTTTGAGACAAAGTTTGCATCATTGCTATACAGCCAAAAGGCTTTCCTTTCTAATTAAAGATAATAAAGAAGTGCGTAAAACTGAATAATATATGAATAAAGGTCCTTATTTAAAGTAATAACTTTAATAAAAATGGATATTTTAATTTAAGATACAAGCTGTTAGATTTAATTTAATAACTGGCAAAATTTTGCTAACAACACGCAAAAGCCCGATTTTACCGCTTTGTGGGAATGAGAAATGATCGATTTTGGTAAGAAAATAACTCCAGCACGCGAAATGCGTTCTACCAATAATTTACACACTGCGCTTGAAAGTGATCGGGGCCGCATTATTAACAGCGCTGCAATTCGCCGCTTGCAACAAAAAACCCAAGTTTTTCCACTCGAACGCAACGCCGCAGTGCGCTCAAGACTAACTCACTCGCTTGAAGTACAACAAGTAGGCCGTTTTATAGTACAAACAATTTTTAATAAGCTTAGTGATGCAAAACAAAAAGAGTATGGCCTAGCGGGGCTTGAACGACCGCTTGAAAGCCTAGTAGAAATGGCGTGCCTAATGCACGATATCGGCAACCCGCCATTTGGTCACTTTGGCGAGGCAGCCATCAACCAATGGTTTGAAAAACACTTAGACGCACTAACACCAGAGCGCTGTAAAGGTATTGGCATTAGTGTGATCTTTAAACACCTAGCACAAGACATCAAAAGCTTTGAAGGTAATGCCCAAGGTATTCGCATAATTCATTCATTACTATCACTAAACTTAACCTACAGCCAAAGTGCCGGAATTTTAAAATACACCCGCCCGGCCAGCATGACGAAAAAAGACAGTCCGCAAGATAAAAATTACCTGATGAAAAAAGTGGGTTATTACTTTAGCGAAAAACCTTTTATAGATGCACTGCAAACTGAGCTCGAAATTGAGCAATACTGCCGTCATCCTGCTAGCTATATTATGGAAGCTGCCGACGATATTTCGTATTGTTTAGCCGATATTGAAGATGCCGTAGAAAAGGGCATTATTAGTGTTGAGTCGCTATGTGAAAAGCTAAAAGATCAATACACCCGCACACTCACTAACCTAACCATTAACGATACTAAGCACACTGACTTTGCCGAAAAAGCGATTGATTATGCATTAAGTAAAGCTCAAGAGCAGCCCTACAATTTTAACAGTGAGTTTTTTATCTATCTGCGAGTTACTTTGCTACACCCATTGGTAAGTTACGCGGCAGACCGGTTTATTAATAATATAGAAGCCATTTATCACGGTGATTTTAATCAGGCTTTATTAGAAGACCGCAGTCACTTGCACGCCGTTACGCTCACTTTAAAACAGGTAGCTTTAAAGCATGTATTTTGCCACAAAGAAGTAGAGCGATTAGAGCTGCAAGGTTACCGTATTATTAGCGGTTTACTCGATTGCTATAAACCTTTACTTACCCTTGATGCAGAAGCTTTTAAGCGTGTTTTAAGAGGCGATCAAAACTATTTAATTGAAACACGCCTAGTTAAAAAGCTGTCTAATAAACATTTAAATAGTTACCAAAAAGCCATTGATGCCCTAAAAGCCGAACCAGATCATTTTGCCGCCTACGAATTTTATTATCGCTGCCGCCTAATTCAAGATTATATCAGCGGTATGACCGACCAATTTGCTTACGACGAATACCGTGCGCTCATGGTAATTGATTAGCTAATACGAATAGTCGTAATTTGTTAACCTAATGTGGATAAATTACCCGTCTCAGCTTAGAATTAATTAACTGTCGGCTCATCAATTAAACCTTACTGGTCTGAACTTATGCCAATTATTAGAACAACTTTTTGCTTATTACTCCTAAGCTTAAGCTTTACGAGTAAAGCGCAGTACAACGAAGCTATGTGTATTTTGTTAAAACAGCAAATGCACGAGTATCGCTTTAATACCAGCAATAAGAACTACCGATCTGCTGCCAGAAACTATGAAAAAAACTGTAAAAATCCCACCCCTGTAAATAACGCAGCTGGCTTTGAAAAACTAGAACAACAAACTAAAGAAATCGTTCCTGTTAATTCAGCGACAGCAGCCAACCCTAATGTACATTCTGGTGCAATTCTAGCTACGCCTGAAGAAGAGACTACACCAGCTGTTGAGCAACCTTCTGAAATCAACGAACAGCAAACTCAGCCAGAGCAATTAGCTGCAGAACCCCAAGTTCAAGAGCCTGTATCACAGCAACAGCAAATAGAGCAAAGTTCAACACCTGCAGAGCAAACAGAAATGCCAGCAAAAGTTGATCGAATTACGATTTCTGATGCTCCTGAAGAACCTGTAGTAGAATCAACTACCAGCCCTGCAATTCAAGAGCAAGCTGTTGCAGTTAAACCCCAAAGTGCTGAAGCTGAAGCAGCACCTGCTGAAAAACCATCTGAACCTGAAACAAAAGTAGATTCGGCGCTAACACCTATTCCGGCACCAACTCCAGCTCCTATTCCAGAAAACAATGATAGCTCTTCAAGCTCATTATTTATGCCAAGCCTAATTGTGTTGTTGGTGCTACTTGTTGCAGGTTTAGTGATTGTGCGTATTCGTCAAAGCAAAAAAGCAGACGAAGACTCAGAGCTTGAACAAAGCTTGATGCAAGCTAAAGCATTAAAAGCCGCAGCAGAAGCGCAAGCTGCCGCTGAAAAAGAAGCTGAAGAGTTAAAAAATGCAACTGCCGCCGTGCTTAGTGAAGAACAAGATCACCAGCATGCGGACAGCAATATAGTACCTGACAATGCTTTTTCGGCAATCGAAACACAAAGCAGTGATGAACTATCTGAACTTATGCACTTTAGTGCTCAGCATGATACAGACGAGCAAGAATCTAAAACATCAGCAGAACCCGCTCCTGCAGATGATTTTGCTAATGCCCATCAATTTAAAGATCTTGAACTTGGCTACGACGAGAAAAACACGCATGATTCTGAAGATGACTTTTTAGATGAACAACGCGAGCTAGAGCAAGAGCTTAAACTCGCAAACCTTTCTTCATCGTTCACCGTTAACGAAGAAGTAGATACTCAATCTGATGACGTTCAGCAAGATGAACCGGCCTTAGGAGAGCAAAGCTTTACGACATCTTCTTTCGGTTTTGATGAATACTCAACTAAAGAGCCTATCGCAGAAGACGAACCACGAATCACTGAGACCCAGCCATTTGAAGAGCCAGAACTAGAGGCTCCTGAAATTGACGAACTTGAAAAGCCAGTAATTGAAGAGCCTAGCTTTACTGCATCTTCATCGTTTGGTTTTGATGAATATTCAGCTAAAGAGCCTATCGCTGACGATGAGCCAGTTTTAGCTGAGATAGAAAAGCATGAAAAGCCTCAAATTAGTGAGCTTGATGAGCCTGCAATTGAAGAGCCTAGCTTTACTGCATCTTCATCGTTTGGTTTTGATGAATACTCAACTAAAGAGCCTATCGCTGACGATGAGCCAGTTTTAGCTGAGATAGAAAAGCATGAAAAGCCTCAAATTAGTGAGCTTGATGAGCCTGCAATTGAAGAGCCTAGCTTTACTGCATCTTCATCGTTTGG